>NC_013739.1:5723432-6359369 GCF_000025265.1 Conexibacter woesei DSM 14684 | reverse complement strand
TAGCAGTGGCCGGACGGCATGCCGCGCCGCTCGGATCGGTCCGCTTGGGCGAGTGCGCAAATCGCGGGAAAAAGGTCGCGGAGGCCCCGGGGCGAGGGCCGCCGCGCGGTTGTCCACAGGTGTCGACAACCGGTGCGCGGACGTGTGGACAACTCTCGACGGCGGAGCGTGCGAGGATGTCTCCGGACAGCATCCGCCGGACGGGCGAATCGGGCCGCAAGGCGCCGACGGCCGCCGCGCGTATACTGTCGTGCCCCCCTCAACGGGAAACTGTGAGCCATGAAACGCACCTACCAGCCCAAGAAGCGCAAGCGCGCCCGCACCCACGGATTCCGTGAGCGGATGCAGACTCGTGCCGGTCGTGCGACGCTGAAGCGTCGCCGCGACAAGGGGCGCAAGCGCCTCACCGTCTGATGAGCGCGCGCCCGGGCGTCGCAGCCCGGCGGAGCAAGCGGGGTCGTCTCTCCCGCAGCGCCGAGTTCGACCGGGTGTTTCGACAGGGACGCTCGCTTGCGAATCGCGTCCTCGTCCTCTATGCCTTTCCTCGTGCCGAGGAGGGTGAGCCGCGCTTGGGCGTATCCGTTTCGCGCAAGGTCGGCGGGGCGGTCGAGCGCAACCACGTGAAACGCCTCCTGCGAGAGGCGTTCGAGCAGGAGTCCAGAGGTCTGCCGGACGGCCACGACGTGGTCGTCGTCGCGCGGCCGGAGGCCCGTGCCGTCGCGGAGCGCGAGGGCCTCGCCGGCATCCAAGCCGCGCTCGCCGAGTTGATCGCGCGCGCGAGAGAACGTGCCGACGGAGAGCGCAGAAGATGACCTTCCTGCGGCGTGTGGCGATCGCCCCGATCCGCTTCTACCAGCGCTTCGTGTCGCCCGGGCTGCCCCGGCGCTGCAAGTACGAACCGACCTGCTCGCGCTACGCCGCGCAGTCGGTTCAGGAGTACGGCATACTGCGCGGGCTGGTGCTCGCGGGCTGGCGGCTGATGCGCTGCAATCCGTGGAGTCACGGGGGCTATGACCCCGTCCACGACCAGCGGCTCTTCACCTCCCGCCGACCGACCGCCCCCAGCGCCTGACGGACTCCCCCATGCCCCCTGTCGTCTTCGCGAACATACTCCAGCCGCTGATCGACGTGCTGGAACAGGTCCTCCTGTTCTTCCACGACACGGTCGGGACCGGTTGGGGCCTCTCGATCATCCTCCTCACGATCACGGTCCGCGTGATCCTGCTGCCGCTGACCTTGAAGCAGGTCAAGTCGATGCAGCGTCTCCAGCTGCTCGCGCCTGAGCTGAGAAGAATCCAGGCGAAGTACAGAAGCGACAAGCAGCGTCAGCAGCAGGAGATGATGAAGTTCTACCAGGAGAACAGAGTCAATCCGCTCGCCTCCTGTTTCCCGCTGCTCTTCCAGCTGCCGTTCTTCATCGGCCTCTACTACATGCTCCGCACGGACCTCCGGTTCGACATCTGCGGGCAGACGGCGAAGGCGTGCGCGGACGCGACCGCGGCGAACTTCGCGAGCGTCGGCGCCAAGCCGGGCAGCGAGAGCTTCCTCTTCATCCCGGATCTGACGGGCAGAGCGACCGGCGCCGTGCTGGTCGTGCTGATCGTCCTCTACGTCGGGACGCAGATCGCCTCGGGCCTGTTGAGCACGGCGTCGATGGACAGAAACCAGCGGATGATCATGCTGGGCCTGCCGATCGTCTTCGTCGCGTTCATAATCAACTTCCCCGCCGGCCTGATGCTGTACTGGATCACGACGAACTGCTGGACGATCGTGCAGCAGCTGATCGTTAGGAAGACGGTCGGGTTGCCACAGAGACCAGCGTTGGAGGGTGCGCCGGCCGGAGCCGCGGCGTTGGCAAGAGGGGGCGGCGGGAAGAGCGGCCGCCCGAAGGCCGGCAAGGTGTCTTCGAAGGCCGACGAGTCGTCGTCGGACGACGACACGGCGAAGCGCGCCGTGAGTGGTCCGCCGCCGTCGGCGCGCAGAAAGAAGAAGCGATCGGGGAGGCGCCGGTGACATCCGTGAGAAGTGAGGCGGCCGAGCGGGTCGAGGAGCTGCTTGCGCGGATCCTCGAGGCCGTCGGCATCGAGGCCGAGGTCTCGATCAGAGAGGACGACGACGCGGTGACCGCGATCCTCGACGGCGAGGATCTGGGCCTGTTGATCGGCCGTCACGGCCAGACGATCGACGCGATACAGCACCTCGCCTACCGCGCGGCGTTCCGTGGCGCCGAGTCGCGCAAGCGCGTGACGGTCGACGCTGCCGGCTATCGCGAGCGGCGCGCGTCGTTGCTCCAGCACGACGCCGACGAGGCAGTCGAGGAGGCGCTCCGGATTGGCGTGCCCGTCGCGCTCGACGCGATGAACGCGGTCGAGCGGCGGGTCGTCCACGAGTACCTGCGCGATCGCGACGGGATCGAGACGTACAGCGAGGGCGTCGAGCCCGACCGTCACCTCGTCGTCGCGCCGAGCAAGCGCTAGCCCGCCGCTTACCTGCGCTTGAGCGCGACCGATGTTTCACGTTTTTCATGACGGTGAAACAGATTCTCTGAGATGAGCGAACTGACACCGTTTGATCGGGGTCTGCTCGTCGGGATCCTGGTCGGCGAGGGATCGTTCGGCGGCGACGGGAAGCAGCCGCAGATCACTCTGCGCATGCACACCCGCCACGAAGCGCTCTTCCACTGGTTGATGGAGCGGTTCCCGAGAACGAAGCTCTACGGTCCCTATCACCACGGGGAGCGCTCGTACTATCAGTGGATGGCACGCGGACAGGCGTTGGTCGAGGACGTCCTGCCGGTTCTGGACGAGGCGATCGTCCCCGAGCTCGACGCGCACGCGGCTACCCGCTTCGAGGCGATGAAGGGCAAGTACGCCGACTACATCGCGCGCGTCCGCGCACGAGCGACGATCTGAGAGCCCTATGGCCGCTGTCGACGACGTCATCGCAGACCTTGTAGCTGAACACGGCTTGCCCGCCGCGGCCCGAGCGCAGTTGGGCGCGCTCCTCGCGGCGCTCGCCGACGATGAGCACGCGCCGACGACGGTCCGCGACCCGCGCGATGCAGTCGGCGTCCATCTCGCCGACTCGCTCGTCGCACTCGCGCTGTCAGACGTCAGCGACGCGAGAATGATCGCCGATCTCGGTGCGGGCGCCGGATTCCCGGGTCTCCCGCTCGCCGTCGCATTGCCTGAGGCCAATATCGCGCTGGTAGAGAGCATCGCCCGCAAGTGCGGCTTCATCGCTGCCGCCGCCGCGTCCGCCGGCTTGACGAACGTGGACGTCGTCGCCGAGCGCGCCGAGGCGTGGGCCGACGGGATGGGCCGGATCGACGTCGTCACCGCCCGCGCGCTGGCTCCGCTCGGGGTGATCGCGGAGTACGCGGCGCCGCTGCTGCGCGAGGGCGGCGTGCTCGTCGCTTGGAAGGGGCGCCGTGACGCCGACGAGGAGCGAATCGCCGCTGCGGCGGCGAATCAGCTCGGCTTGGCGGTTGAGGAGGTGCGGCCGGTCGCTCCGTACAAGGGCGCCGATCATCGGCATCTGCACGTCCTGCGAAAGATCGCTCCGACGCCCGATCGCTTCCCACGCCGCCCGGGCATGGCGCGGAAACGGCCGCTCGGAGCGGACGCCGCCTCCTCGTCCGACCGTCGCCAGCGCTAAGGTCCTCTCCAGTCAGGTCCGCGGCGGCAGGAAAACGGCCCGCGGAACCTCTCACGAGTCCCGTCAGGTGGGACACCATCGACTGTTCGGCCGGCTGCCTCAAGGCTGGCGCGTCAGCCCGATCCACGAAGGAACCATTGATGGGAACCGTCTACGCGATCGCAAATCAGAAGGGCGGGGTCGGCAAGACCACGACCGCCGTCAATCTCGCGGCGTGCATCGCCGAGGCCGGCTACGACGCGCTGCTGATCGACATGGACGCGCAGGCGAACGCAACGGTCGGGCTCGGGATCCCGAAGGACGCCGCGCCGAGCGTCTACGACGTCCTCTCCGGCGACGCGACGATGGACGAGGCGATCCGGCCGACCGGCATCGAGCATCTGTCGCTCGTCCCGGCAAGCCCCGATCTCGCCGGTGCCTCCGTCGAGCTGCCGCGGATCGAGGCGTCCGAGGGCCGGCTGCGGGATGCGCTCGTCACCGTCCGGGAGCGGTACGCCTTCACGATCCTCGACTGTCCGCCGTCGCTCGGGCCGCTGACGGTCAACGCGCTCGTCGCGGCCGATCGTGTGATCGTCCCTGTCCAGGCGGAGTACTTCGCGCTCGAAGGCCTCGCGGGCCTGCTCGACACGCTCGGATTGATCCAGCGCGAGCTGAATCCGCGCCTGACGATCGCCGGCATGCTGCTGACGATGCACGACAGCCGCACGCGACTCGCCCAGGACGTCGAGCGCGAGGTGCGGGAGCACTTCCCGACGCTGGTCTTCGACACCGTCATCCCCCGCAACATCCGCGTCGGCGAGGCGCCGAGCTTCGGCCGCCCGGTGATTCACCACGATCCCCACTGCGCTGGCTCAGACGCGTACTTCGAGCTTGCCAAGGAGGTCGCTGCCCGTGGCTGACAAGTCGCGCGGGATGGGCCGGGGTCTGTCCGCGATCCTGTCTGCCGCTCCCAGAGACGAAGCCGAGGAGCTGCGGACGCTCCCGATCGACCTGATCGCGCCCAACCCGCACCAGCCCCGCAGCCACTTCGAGGAAGAGGCCCTGGTCGCGCTCGCCGAGTCGTTGAAGGCGCGCGGCCTGCTCCAGCCGGTGCTGGTCCGCCCGTTGGCCGACGGCAGCTACGAGCTGATCGCCGGCGAGCGCCGCTGGCGCGCCGCCGGGATCGCCGGGATCGCTGAGATTCCTGCGATCGTCCGGCATCACGATGACGCGGCGTCGCTCGAGCTGGCTGTGATCGAGAACATGGCCCGCGAGGACCTCAGCCCGGTCGAAGAGGCACGCGCCTGCGCGGCGTTGGTCGAGGAGCTGAGTCTCACGCGCGAGGACGTCGGCCGCCGCGTCGGCCGCAGCCGCGTCGCGGTCTCGAACCTGATCCGTCTGCTCGACCTGCCCGACGAGGCGCTGACGCTGTTGGAGCGCGGTGACCTCACCGAGGGTCACGGCCGCGCGTTGCTGCTCGCTCCCGACCATGGCGACCGCCGTCAGCTCGCGCGCGACGCGGCAGCCGCCGGCTGGTCGGTCCGTGAGCTGGAGCGCCGCGCGCGAGCCGCCGCCGATCGCGAGACCGGGCCGGCTGTGCGTGCGCGTCCGCGCGCGCCGCGGGTCCATCCCGATCAGCAGGAGGCGATCGGCCAGCTGTCCGATGTCTTCGGCAGCGCCTTCGGGACCGATGTCGAGGTGAGCGCGAAGGGGCCGGGATATCGTGTCCTGTTGGAGTTCGATTCGCTCGACGACGCGCTCGATCTCGCGCGCAGGCTGGGTGTCAGAGCCGTCGCATGACGGCACCACGCACGCGACCCGCTCGTATCGCTAGAATCGCGTCTCCGTGGGGCGATTAGCTCAGTCGGTTAGAGCGCTTCTCTGATAAGGAAGAGGTCCCTGGTTCGAATCCAGGATCGCCCACTGCACCGAGGCCCGCAATCTGCGGGCCTCGCCTCGTTCTGGCGACGGCTGCCAGGAAATCCCTGCAAACGGCCAGCTTCTGCGCGCCGGCCGCAAGGCGCTCGGCGCGCGATTCGAGCTTCTCTGGCCGCTGCCTATACTTGGTCCTCACCCCAGGCCTAGGAGCATGGAAGTGCAGGAGATGGTCATCTACGGCGTCAGCTTCGACATGGTCGGCAAGCAGCCGATCGTGTTGCTGAAGACCGTCGACAGCAACAAGTTCCTGCCGATCTGGATCGGACATCCCGAGGCCGCCGCGATCCTGATGAAGCTGCAGGGGGCGACGACGCCGCGTCCGATGACGCACGACCTGCTCTCGGAGATGCTCTCCGAGCTGGAGGTCAACTGCACGCGCGTCTCCGTCACCGAGCTGAAGGAGAACACCTTCTACGCGTCGATCACGCTGACGGTGAACGGCAGGGAGCTGGAGATCGACTCCCGCCCGAGCGACGCGCTTGCGCTTGCCGTCCGCGCCGGCGCGCCGATCTTCGCTGCCGAGGACGTCATCGCGGAGTCCGCGATCGAGTTCGAGCACGAGGTCGAAGACACCGAAGAGGTCGTCGAGAAGTTCAAGGACTTCCTCGACCGCGTCACGCCCGAGGACTTCGCCGGCGGCGAGAGCTGACGCGGCCGGCCGGTCGGCGCCGGATCGCGCTGCGCGGCAGCTAGCGGTCGCGCTCGGCGCGCGCCTGCTGGGCGTCGCGCCGCGGCAGCTCGACGACGCGCGCGAGCTGCTCGTCCGCAGTCTCCGTCGCGTCGTCTGTCGCGGTCGGCGCGGCCGTGACCGCCTCGGCCCCGGTCAGCGTGCCGTAGAGCGCGACCTGCTCCGCGACGACCGCGCCGATCCGGCGGATCCCCTCGCGGATGTCGTCCTCGCCGACGCCGGAGAAGTTCAGCCGCATCGAGGAGCCGCCGCGGCCGTCGAGGTAGGCGCCGCGCCCGGGCACGAACGCGACGTTCTCCCGCAGCGCGCGCGCGAGCAGGTCGGTCGTGTCGATGTAGTCCGGCAGCGTCGCCCAGATGAACATGCCGCCCTCGGGTCTCGTCCACTGCGCCTCGCGCGGGAAGTGCTCGGCGAGCGCGTCGAACATCGCGTCGCGCCGGCGGCGGTAGACGTCGCGCAGGGAGCGGACGTATCTCTGCCAGTCGCCGGAGGCGAAGTAGGCGCTGACGAACAGCTGCGTCATCGAGGACGAGCAGAGATCGGCCGCCTGCTTGCCGATGTTCATCTTCTGCAGCACCGGCCGGGGCGCCGCCGCCCAGCCGAGGCGGATCCCCGGCGAGAGGATCTTCGAGAAGGTCCCGAGGTAGATCACGAACTCGCCGCCGTCGAGCGCGTAGAGCGGCGGCAGCGGCTCGCCCTCGTAGCGCAGCATGCCGTAGGGGTTGTCCTCCAGCACGAGCAGCTCGCGCTCGTGGGCGATTCGCACCAGCCGCCGGCGCCGCGCCAGCGACATCGTCACGCCGCCCGGGTTCTGGAACGTCGGGATCGTGTAGATGAACTTCGGGCGCCGCCCCTCCCGCTCCAAGCGGTCGAGCGTCTCCTCCAGCTCGTCGACGCGCATCCCGTCGGCGTCCATCGGGATCTGCACGACGTCGGCCTGATAGGAGCAGAAGGTCGGGACGGCGCCCGGATAGGTCGGCGCCTCCGCGACGATCACGTCGCCCGGGTCGATCAGCGTCTTGCAGACGAGGTCGATCACCTGCTGACCGCCCGTCGTGACGAGCAGCTCCTCGTCGGAGACCGACATCCCCTCGGCCGCCATCACCTGGTGGATGCAGTCGTTGACCGCCGCCATGCCCTCGGTCGGCCCGTACTGGAGCGCCTGAGCGCACGCCTCAGCGGCGACCGTCTGCATCACGCTCGCGTACGTCTCGGGCGGGAACGTCGACGTGTCGGGCAGGCCGCCAGCGAGCGAGATCACCTCGGGCCGTTGCGTGAGCGCCATCATGTCGCGCATCGCGGAGGACTTCATGACCTGCGTGCGCGACGAGAAGAGCGCCGCATAGCGCTCGATGTCGCGGGCGTTGGAACGGGGCGGTTCTCTGCGGGTCATGGCGGGCCTTGCCGGTCCTCTCCGTGTGGACTTCGCCGCAACGGACCGAACACCTCGGCCCGTCGACTATCGTCATGCCTTCCTCAAGCTACCGGACCAGATGACACTCTTCCTCGCTCTCTGCCTCGGAATCGGCCTCGCGCTCGGCGTCGGACTGCGCCCGTTCCTCCCTGCTCTGCTGATCGGCGCGCTCGCGCGCGGCGACATCGGCATCGACTTCAACGGCACCGACCTCTCCTTCCTGGAACAGCCGGTCTTCCTGCTGGCGCTGCTGATCGGCGTGATCGCGCTGATCGGCGCGGAGCGGCGGCTGGGCCCGGACAGAGTCGAGGCCGGTCCGATCGGCGCGGCGGTCGGCGGGATCGCGCTGGGGCTCGGAGCGCTCTACTTCGCCGGCGCGCTCGCCGAGGAGGACTACAGCTGGTGGCCGGGCCTGATAGCCGGCATCGCCTTCGCGGGCCTCGCCGCCGCGACCGCGCGGCTGTTCTTCCGCCGCACGCGCGCGCGGCTCGACAGAGACGCCGCCGTCGCGCTGCCGGTCTACGCCGAGGCGGCCGGCGTCGTCGTCGCCGGGCTGGCGATCCTGTTCCCGCCGCTCGCGCTCGTCGCGCTCGCGTTCCTGGCCTGGCTGCTGCTCGGCCAGCGCCGTCGCGAGGGCCAGAAGTACGCCGGCCTCCGCGTGCTGCGATGAGCCGGCCGGCGAGCTGACCTTGCCGCCCAAGCTCGTCCTCACCGTCCTCGACGGCATGAAGCCGGCGATGCTCGAGCGCGCGATCGCGCTCGGCCGCGCGCCGACGCTGAAGGCGATCCAGGAGCGCGGCGCCTACGTCGACGACTGCGTCGCCGCCTTCCCCTCCGTCACACCGGTCTGCGCCGCGAGCATCGCCACCGGGACCTCGCCAGACCGGCACCGGATCCCGAGCATGAACTGGTTCTCGCGCGAGGAGGAGCGCTACGTCGAGTACGGCTCCAGCTTCTCCGCCTCGCGCAAGTTCGGGGTGCTGCGGTCGCTGACGGACACCGTCTACAACATGAACGCCAAGCACCTCGCGGCGGACACCCCGACCGTCTTCGAGCTGCTCGACGACGCCGACGTGCGGACGGCCGGGACGACGTACCTGATGTACCGCGGTCGCCACGAGCACCACGTCACGACGGACACGCCGCTGGCGCGCATCGCCAACGCGACGGTCTTCCGCGAGCCGGTCAACGGCCCCCGCGAGCTGTTCTACGCCGACCTCTTCGCGAGCCGGCGGACCGGCTGCCGCGGCCAGTTCGGCATGCCCGGCGCGCGCGACGCGCACACCGGCTGCGTCGGCTCCTACCTCGTCGAGCACGACCTGTTCGACTTCCTGCTCTTCTCGCTGCCCGACAACGACACCTGGTCGCATCGCAACGGGCCGCACGCGCAGGTCACCTCGATCGCCGCGGCCGATCGCCAGCTGGAACGGCTCGTGCACGCTGGCGGCGGGCTCGACCGCTTCCTCGAAGAGCACGCGATGATCGTGATGGCCGACCACTCGCACACGCACGTCGAGCAGAAGATCCGGCTCGACACGGCGTTCGCCGACTGGGCGATCGCGCGCCCGAACGGCGCCGGCGCGACCGACGGCGAGATAGCGATCAGCCCCGCGCAGCGCTCGGCGATGATCTACGTGCTGCCGGAGGAGCGCCGCTCGCAGCGCGCGGCGGATGCCGCCGCGCTCGCGCTCGCGCTGCCGGGCGTCGACCTCGCGATGCGCCGCGCGGCACCGCGCGAGGGCGTGATCGCGAGCGAGCGCGGCGAGCTGCACTTCGCGCCGGGCGGCGACCTCGTCGACCTGCGCGGGCGCAGATGGAGCGTCGACGGCGAGCTGGAGACGCTCGGCGGGCGGATCGAGGACGGTCGCCTGCTGACGCCGGACTACCCCGACGCGCTCGGGCGCGTCTGGTCGGCGCTGACCTGCCCGACGGCCGGCGACGTGCTGCTCTCCGCCGGGCCGGCGTACGAGTTCGTCGACTGGGGCGGCGCCGCGCACATCGGCGGCGGCAGCCACGGATCGCTGCATCGCAGCGACTCGCTTGGCGCGTTGCTGTGGTGCGGCACCGGGCCGGCGAACCGCGACGCCCATGAGCAGTGGACGCTGCGCGACGTGCTGCCGATCGTGACCGAGCACTTCGGCCTGCCGACCCCTGCGGCCGGCTGACCGGGCGCGTTCACGGCGGACGTCGGGGCCTTCGGGGGGTACGCTGTTGCTCATGAAGGACGCGAGCGTCGCCGCGCTGCCGTTGCATCGCCGCGTGCGACACGGCCTCCGCCACCCGCACAACTGGTTTCAGCTGGTGCGCTTCGGCCTCGTCGGCGCGAGCGGCTACGCCGTGAACCTCGCGGTCTTCACGATCGCCGTCCATCCGCTCGACATCGGCTATCGCGTCGCCGCCGTGCTCGCGTTCCTCGTCTCGGTGACGAACAACTTCTGGTGGAACCGCCACTGGACGTTCGACGGCCGCGGCGGCCACGCCGGCTTCCAGGCGGCGCGCTTCTTCCTCGTCAGCATCGTCGCGTTCGCGTTCAACTACGCGATCCTCGTCGCGCTCGTCGAGTTGGCCGACGTGCCGAAGGTGGCCGCGCAGGCGATCGCGATCGCCGCCGCCACGCCGCTGAACTTCCTCGGGCAGAAGCTCTGGAGCTTCCGCAGATGAGGTGGGCCGCGGCGCTCATCGCCGCGGTCGTGCTGCTCGCGACAGCCGCAGCCGCCCCCGCTCAGACGACGAGCACGCTGACGTCCGCCGCACCCCCGCCGCCGCTCGTCAAGCCGGCCGCCGTCGGCAGCTCCGGTGCGACGAGCGCGACGACGGCGCCGAGATCGACGCCGACCGCGACCGACCCGAACGCGCTCGCGACGCCGCCGAGCCCGTCGATCCCGCCGCCCGGTCACCGCCTCACCGCCAGACAGGCGACCGCGATCGCCGACGCCGTCGCGAAAATCAGAAAGACGGTGCGAGAGCATCCCGGCTCCTACTCGACGGCGTACACGAAGGGTGCGACGCAGTGGCAGGTGAGCTACTTCTCGCGCGGCGAGCGGATCGAGATCGGCCAGGTGACGCTCGACGACCTGACCGGCGGCGTCCAGGAGGCGTGGACCGGCTACCAGGTGCCGTGGACGATGGCCCGCGGCTACGAGGGCGCGTTCGGCCGGCGCGTGAACGCGTGGTACGTGTGGATCCCGATGTGCGTCCTGTTCGTGCTGCCGTTCGTGCCGTGGCGGCGGCGACCGTCGTGGCTGCACGTCGACCTGCTCGTGCTGCTGAGCTTCTCCGTCTCGCTCGCGTTCTTCAACGACGCGCGGATCGGGCTGTCGGCGCCGCTCGTCTATCCGCCGCTGCTCTACCTGCTGCTGCGAATGCTGATCGTCGCCCGCCGCGGCGGGCGACCGGAACCGCTGAAGCTGCTCGTGCCCGTCTCGTGGCTGGCGGTCGCGCTCGTCTTCCTGGTCGGCTTCCGCGTCGGCCTCAACGTGACGAACTCGAACGTGATCGACGTCGGCTACTCCGGCGTGATCGGCGCGAACCGGCTCGTCGAAGGCGAGTCGCTGTACGGGACGTGGCCGAAGGACAACGCCCACGGCGACACGTACGGTCCGGTCAACTACGTCGCGTACATCCCGTTCGAGCGCGTCTTCGGCTGGAGCGGCAGATGGGACGACCTGCCGGCCGCGCACGCCGCCGCCGTCGTCTTCGACCTGCTCACGATGGCCGCGCTGTTCCTGCTCGGCCGGCGGATCCGCGGTCCGTCGCTCGGGATCGTGCTCGCCTACGTGTGGGCGGCGTTCCCGTTCACGCTCTACGTCTCGAACACGAACGGCAACGACGCGCTCGTCTCGCTGCTGGTTGTCTGCACGCTGCTCGTCGCGGCGCGGCCGGCGGCGCGCGGCGCGCTCGCGGTGCTCGCGGGCCTGACGAAGTTCGCCCCGTTGGCGCTCGCGCCGCTGCTCGCTCGCACGCCGGTCGACGCGATCCCGGCCGGCGAGCAGGCGCCGCGCCGCGGCCCGCGCGCGCTGCTCGCCTACGCCGCCGGCTTCCTCGTCGTCGGGGCGCTCGCGATGCTGCCGGTGATCCTGGAGGGCAACTGGCGCACGTTCTGGGACCACACGCTCGGGTTCCAGCGCGATCGCGGCTCGCCGTTCTCGATATGGGGCCTGTGGGGCGGGCTCGACACGCTCCAGACGGCGGTGCAGCTTGCGGCGATCGCGTTCGCGCTGGCGCTCGCGTTCGTCCCGCGGCGGCGCACGCTGATCCAGGTCGCGGCGTTCGGAGCGGCGGTCCTGATCGCGCTCCAGCTCAGCCTGACCTACTGGTTCTACCTCTACATCGCATGGTTCTTCCCGCTCGTGATGGTCGCGCTGCTCGGCCGCTACGGCGAGCCGGCGGCCGGCGCCGGGTCGAGCGCCGCGGGCGCCGGCCCTGCCGCCTCAGCGGAAGCCGGCGGGGGCGGGAACGAGCAGCTGCTCGATCCCGTCGGCGCGCAGCGCTGACGACGTCGCCTTCACGACGACGCCCATCAGCCACGGATCGTCGTCGGACGGCTCGAAGCGCGTCGGCATCTGCGTCACGAGCGCCTCGACCGCCTGCTCGCGCTTGACGCCGATCACGCCGCCGCGCGCGCCCGTCATGCCGACGTCGGTGATGTAGGCGGTACCCCCGGGCAGCACGCGCGCGTCGGCCGTCGGCACGTGCGTGTGGGTGCCGACGACGGCGGTGACGCGGCCGTCGAGGTGCCAGCCCATCGCGACCTTCTCGCTCGTCGCCTCGGCGTGCATGTCGACGAGCACGTGGTCGACCTTGCCGCGCAGCCCGTGCAGTGCCGCGTCGGCCTCGGAGAAGGCCGGCCGGCCCGCTCTCAGGAAGAGGTTGCCGGAGAGGTTGACGACGCCGAGCCGGATCCCCGCGCGCTCGACGACGCAGCTGCCGTGGCCCGGCTGGCTCTTGAGGAAGTTCGCCGGTCGCAGGATCCGCTCCTGCGCGTCGAGGTACGGATAGATCGCGCGCTGCCGGTAGGTGTGGTTGCCGAGCGTGATCACGTCGACGCCGGCGTCGAACAGCTCGTCAGCGTTCTTGGGGGTGATCCCGACGCCGCCGGCGACGTTCTCGCCGTTGACGACGACGAACGTCGCGTCGTGTCGCTCGCGCAGCTCGGGCAACAGGTGCAGCAGCAGCCGCCGTCCTGTGCTGCCGACGACGTCGCCGACGAAGAGGATGTTCATCCGGCGTGTATACCAGTGCGCGACCGCGAGCTCCCCGTGCGGCCGGAGCCGTCGCGGCGGATGTGGAACTCGCAATGCGACGCGCGGTTAGCCTTCGCGGATGCCTGACGTCGCGATCGACGCTCCGCCCGCATTGACGGTCGCGGCCCTGACGAAGCGCTACGGCGAGCGCGTCGCGCTGCACGACGTGAGCTTCGACGCCGCGGCCGGGGAGCTCGTCGCGCTGATCGGGCCCAACGGTGCCGGCAAGACGACGATGCTGTCGATCCTCGCCGGCATCCAGTCGCCCGACAGCGGCAGCGTCTCCCGCCCGCCGCGCGAGATCGGCTGGGTGCCGCAGCAGCCGGCGGTCTACTCGAAGCTGTCGGTGGCGGAGAACCTGCGGCTGTTCGCCCGGTTGGAGCGCGTGCCCGACGCCAACGCAGCGGTCACGCGGATGCTGGAGCAGACCGCGCTGGAGGATCGCGCCGACGACGAGGTCGGCCGCCTCTCGGGCGGCAACCAGCAGCGCGTCAACATCGCGGTCGGCCTGCTCGCCGCGCCGCCGGTCCTGCTGCTCGACGAGCCCTCCTCGTCGCTGGACCCGCGCCAGCGCGAGCGGCTGTGGGAGTTCGTCGGGCGCCTCGCCGCAGGTGGGACGACGGTCGTCTACTCGACGCACAACGTGCAGGAGGCCGAGCGCTACGCCGACCGCGTGCTCGTGCTCGCCGACGGCGAGCTGCTGTTCGGCGGCACGCCGAAGCAGCTGGAGGAGATGGTCGGCGGCGCCGCCGCCGGCCCGCGCGACTTCGAGGCCGCGTTCGTCCGCTTCCTGCACGAGCGCGGGCACTGACGGTGCGCTGGCTGCTGCTGAAGGACCTCCAGATCCTGCGGCGCTCGCCGCTGCTCGTCGCGCTGCTCGTGATCTACCCGATCGTGATCGCGCTGCTGATCGGCGCCGCGCTCTCGCGCGGCCCGGGCAATCCGTCGATAGCGCTCTACAACGAGGTCCCGAAGGAGCAGCGCACGTTCGACGTCGGCGGCTCGTCGGTCAACGCCGACGAGTACCTGCCGGAGCTGACCAGATCGGTCGACGTGATCCATGCCGACTCGCGCGCGGAGGCGCTGCAGCTGGCGAGGGACGGCAAGGTGCTGGCAGCGGTGATCCTCCCGCCCGGCATCGCCGACCAGCTGGCGACGGGCCGCCAGCAGCCGACGATCGAGGTCGCCTACAACGGCCAGGACCCGGTCAAGCAGCAGTTCGTCGAGTCGGTGATCAAGGCGCGGATGGCGGACGCGAACGACGCGCTCGCGAAGAAATACGAGGAGGTCACGGTCGGCTACATCGACATGCTGCTCGACGGCGGGTCGATCAGAATCCTCGGCCGCAAGGTGCCGATCCTCGGCCTGCGCAACTCCGAGCGGATCATCGACGGCGTCATCTCCACGCTGCCGAGAGGGTCGCCGTCGCGCGCGGCGCTGGAGCAGGTCGACCGCTTCGCGACGCTCGCGATCAACAACCTCGGCGTCTCGACCCAGGTCCTCCGCTCGGTCGGCGAGCCGATCGCCGTCAGACAGACGGTGATCGGCGGCAGACGCACGCCGCTGGACCGGTACGCGATCGCGGTCGCCGTGACCGTCTCGCTGATGTTCCTGACGGTCCTGCTCGCGTCCGGGCTGCTCGCGCTCGAACGTGAGGAACATGCGTTCACACGCCTCGTGCGCGGGCTCGTCTCGCGCGCCGGCCTGCTGCTGGAGAAGATCGGGCTCGCGGCGGGCTGCTCGTTCCTCGTGACGTTCGCGCTGCTGCTCGGCCTCGGCCTCTTCTGGGTCGAGCTGGACTTCGCGCGGATGCCGCTGTGGCTGCCCGCGCTCGCGCTCGGAGGGATCGCGTTCGCGGCGCTCGGGGTCGCCGTCGGCGGGCTCGCGCGCGAGGTGCGCGCCGCGTCGCTGCTCGCGTTCACGATGTCGCTCCCGATCGCCTTCTTCGCGCTCGTGCCGAGCGGCTCGGTCTCAGGCTGGGCCTACGACGTCATAACGGTGATCTGCGCGATCTTCCCGTTCAAGGCTACGGTCGAGGCGCTCGACATCGCGGTCAACGACGCGCCCGGCACGCTCGTCACGTCGCTGCTGCACCTCGCCGCGCTCGCGGTCGCGTACACCGTGATCGCGCGGGTCGCGCTGCGGCGCTTCGCGTAGCCGGCCGAAAAGCGGCTCGGCGCGGGGCCGCAAGAGCGCGCCGTTATCCTGGTCCGGGATGGCCTTTCCCCTCACCCGCCTGCGCCGGCTGCGGCGCACGGGAGCGCTGCGGGGGCTGGTGCGCGAGACGCAGCTCGACGCCGGCGACTTCGTGCTCCCGCTGTTCGTCACGCACGGCAGCGACCGCCGCGAGCCGATCGCCGCGATGCCCGGCGTCGCACGGCTGTCGATCGACCACGCCGTCACCGAGGCCGGCGAGGCGGCCGCGCTCGGGATCCCGGCCGTGATGCTGTTCGGCATCCCGGACCAGAAGGACGAGGAGGGCTCCGGCGCCTGGGACGACGAGGGCGTCGTCCAGCTCGCGATCCGCGCGATCAAGGACGCCCACCCGGACCTGCTCGTGATCCCCGACCTCTGCCTCTGCGAGTACACCAGCCACGGCCACTGCGGCGTGGTGCGCGACGACGGACGCGTCGACAACGACGCGTCGCTCGAGCTGCTCGCGCGCACCGCCGTCTCGCACGCGCGCGCCGGCGCCGACGTGATCGCGCCGAGCGACATGATGGACGGGCGCGTCGGGGTGCTGCGCGGCGCGCTCGACGAGGCCGGCTTCAGCGATCTGCCGATCCTCGCCTACTCGGCCAAGTTCGCCTCGGCGTACTACGGGCCGTTCCGCGAGGCGGCCGACTCGACGCCGTCGTTCGGCGACCGCCGCAGCTACCAGATGGATCCCGCCAACGGCGACGAGGCGCTGCGCGAGGTCGCGCTCGACGTCGAGGAGGGCGCCGACCTGTTGATGGTCAAACCCGCGCTCGCCTATCTCGACGTGATCCGCCGCGTCAAGGACGCCCACAACCTTCCGCTCGTCGCCTACAACGTCAGCGGCGAGTACGCGATGGTCAAGGCGGCAGCTGCCGCCGGCCATCTCGACGAGCGCGCCACCGTGCTCGAGACCCTCACCGCGATCCGCCGGGCCGGCGCGGACATCGTCATCACCTACCACGCCAAGGACGCCGCCCGCTGGCTCCAGGAGGCGACATGACCAAAGCCGGCCAGGCGACCCCCAAGCTCCGCAGCCGCAGATACGGCGCGGCGATCCCGCTCGACGAGCTCGACAAGCGGCTGCTCAACCTGATGCAGGGCAAGTTCCCGCTCCAGCCGCGCCCGTACCGGCACGTCGCCGAGCTGGCGGAGGTCGACGAGACGACCGTGATGGAGCGCGTCCAGCACCTGCTCGACCAGCGCATCATCCGCCAGGTCACGCCGATCTTCGACACGCGCGCGCTCGGCTACGAGTCGATGCTCGTCGCCGCCAAGGTCGACGCCGAGAACCCCCATCGCGCGGCGAGAGTGATCAACGCGCACCCCGGCGTCTCGCACAACTACCTGCGCAACCACGACTTCAACCTCTGGTTCACGATCGCGACCGAGCCGGACTCGAAGCTCGGCCTGGAGGGCACGCTCGACGTGCTGGCGCGCGAGGCGGGCGCCGAGTCGGTCCGGCAGCTGCCGACGCTGAAGCTGTTCAAGATCCGCATGGACCTCGAGATGGAGGGCGACACGAGAGCGCTCTCGACCGCCGCCGTCGCCGCCGACCCGGTCGAGCTCGACCCGCAGCCCTACGACGACTTCGACGTCGCCGTGATCCGCACGCTGCAGGGCGACCTGCCCGTCGTCGAGGAGCCGTACGCGCCGGCTGCCGCGGCGCTCGGGATCGACCAGGCGAGACTGCTCGACCACCTCGCCGGGATGCAGGAGCGCGGGCTGCTGCGCCGCGTCGCCGCGATCCTCTACCACCGCCGCGCCGGCTTCTCGGCGAACGGCATGGGCGTCTGGAAGGTGCCTGAGGAGCAGATCCTCGACGTCGGCCGCCAGATGGCCGCCGTACGCGGCATCTCCCACTGCTATCAGCGTCCGACGTACGCGGACTGGCCCTACTCCGTCTTCACGATGGCCCACGGCCGCTCGAAGGAGGAGTGCGACGCGATCCTCGACTCGATCGCCGAGACGCACGCGATCGAGGAGCGCGCGACGCTGTACTCCTCGACGGAGTTCAAGAAGATCCGGCTGCTCTACTTCACCGACGAGTTCAAGGCGTGGGAGCGCGAGCACGGCGGCGTGTGAGACGCTGACGCGCCGATGTCCGAACCGACGCTGAACGACGCGCGCTCGAGCGCGCTGTACGCCGAGGCGCTGAGGGTCCTGCCCGGAGGCGTCAACTCGCCGGTGCGCGCGATGCGTGCGATCGGCCGCGACCCGATCTTCGTCGCGCGCGGCGAGGGACCCGAGATCGTCGACGCCGACGGCAACCGCTACGTCGACTACGTCTGCTCGTGGGGTCCGCTGATCCACGGCCACGCGCACCCGCAGGTCGTCGCGGCGGTCGGCGAGGCCGCCGCGCGCGGGACGAGCTTCGGCGCGCCGACGGCCGGCGAGGTCGAGCTGGCGGAGGAGGTCGTCGCGCGCTTCGCGTCCGTCGAGATGGTGCGGATGACGTCGTCGGGGACCGAGGCGTCGATGAGCGCGCTGCGGCTCGCGCGTGCCGCGACCGGCCGCGAGACGATCCTCAAGTTCTCAGGTGCCTACCACGGGCACGTCGACGGGCTGCTGGCGGAGGCCGGCTCCGGCCTCGCGACGCAGGGCATTCCCGCGAGCCCCGGCGTCCCCGCCGCGGCGACCGCGGCGACGGTGATCGTGCCGTGGAACGACCCCGATGCGCTGCTCGCCGCGACCGAGGCGCACGAGCTGGCGGCGATCGTCGCCGAGCCCTATCCGGCGAACATGGGCCTGGTCCCGCCCGCGGACGGCTTCCTGGAGCTGCTGCGCGCGCGCGCCGACGCCACCGGCGCACTGCTCGTGCTCGATGAGGTGATCACCGGCTTCCGCGTCGCGCGCGGCGGCGCGCAGGAGCGTGCGGGCGTGCGCGCCGACCTGACGATCATGGGCAAGGTGCTTGGCGGCGGCGTCCCCGCCGCCGCCTACGCCGGTCCGCGCGCGCTGATGGAGCGGATCGCGCCGGCCGGCGACGTCTACCAGGCCGGGACGCTGTCCGGGAACCCGCTCGCGGTCGCGGCCGGCCTGGCGACGCTGCGCCTGCTCGACGACGACGCCTACGCCCGGCTGGGGGCGACCACCGAACGGCTCGCCGCCGGGCTGCACGACGCCGCCGCGTCCGCCGGCCGCGCAGTTCAGGTCGTCTCCGTTCCTGGCCTGCTGACCGTCTTCTTCTCCGCCGACCCGGTCCGCGACTACGCCGGCGCCGTCGCCTGCGACCGCGACGCGCACGCGGCCTGGTGCCGTGCGCTGCTGAAGCGCGGTGTCTACCCGCCGCCGTCGCAGTTCGAGGCATGGTTCCCGTCGCTCGCCCACGACGACGACGCGATCGAGCGCACGCTCGCCGCGGCGGCCGCGGCGTTCGCCGAGGTCGGACCGTGAGCGCGCTCGCACGGCTCGCCGACGAGCTGCGCGCCGAGCGCAGCCTGCTCGCGGACGCGCTCGTCGCGCCGCCGGCCGACGAGCCGCACACGACGCGGGCCGCCGCCGGCTCGCGCGCGCGACGCGCGCCCGAGGAGTACGCACTCGTACTCGCCGCGGTCCGCGAGGGCTATCTCCTGCACTACGGCGAGGGTCGCGTCGTGCAGCCGGACGACCCCGACCTCGCGCTGCTCGGCGGCGACCGTCTCTACGCGCTCGGGCTCGCCCGCCTCGCGGCGCTGGGGGACCTCGACGCGGTCGCCGAGCTGGCCGACCTGATCTCGCTCTGCGCGCAGGCTCACGCTGACGCCGCGGATGGCCGCACGGACGCCGCTGAGCTGGCTGACGCCGCCTGGGCGAGCGCCGCCGCCGCGATCGGCGACGGCTCCACCGACGCGCACGCGCGCGCGAAGGAGCGCGCACGCGCCGGGGAGGTGGACGCGGCCGCCGCTCTGCGCGACGCTGCGGGAGTCCCGGATCGCCCATAGCTGCTGGGGCGGACGCCACCCGTGCGACGCACGGGGTGTCGTTGTCGCTATGGTTCCCGCCGCGATCCATCCGGCTCGCCAATACGGACTCTCATCGTGAGCGACAAGCACAAGAAATCCTCTCCCTACACCGCCGATCGGGGCATGCCCGGGGCGTTCGAGGGAGAGACCGTCACCCGCCGCCGGTTCATGAACGTGACCGCCCAGGGTCTCGGCGGCGTCGCCGTCGCCGCCTTCGCGCTCCCGGCCCTCGGCTTCGCCATAGGACCGGTCTTCGAGCGCACGAAGATGCAGTGGCAGGACATCGGCGCGCTGGGCGACTTCAACGAAGAGGACTACATCCCGCGCGTCTTCACGATCGTGAACGGGATCGGCGAGGCCGGCAAGACGACGGCGTACGTCCGCCTCCGCAACCCGCAGATCGACACCGAGACCGAGGATCAGTACAACCGGGTCATCGCGATCTCGACGCGCTGCAACCACCTCGGCTGCCCGGTCCGCTTCACGCCCGCCGCCGGCAAGTTCCTCTGCCCGTGTCATGGCGGCGTCTACGACTTCCGCGGCCTTCGCGAGGGCGGTCCGCCGGTCCGCCCGCTCGATCGCTTCTACACGAGAATCGAGGACGGCAAGGTGCTCGTCGGCGCCCGTTACAGCGTCAACAGCGAGCTGCGCCGCTTCTCGCCGCGTGACCCCGGCCAGCCGCTCGACGGCATCGGCCAGTACCTGTACCCGGCCCGCTTCTCGACGCCGGAGAAGTAGTCCATGCCCAAGTTCAGACTTCCCACTCCTCCGCTGCCGACGGCGCTCCAGCCGAAGCCGAAGCGCCCCGGTTCCGCCGACGGCCCGGCCACGCCGGTCGAGCAGGCGGCCGAGGGCGGCATCCACGTCGTCGACTGGATCGACGAGCGCACCTCCCTCTCGGGCGGCCTGCGCTGGATGATGTTCCGCAAGGTCCCGAAGGGGACCAACTGGTTCTACACGCTGGGGTCGGCGACGATGTTCGCCTTCCTCTCCCAGGCCGTCACGGGCGTCTTCCTGGCGATGTACTACGACCCGTCGCCGACGCGCGCGTACGAGTCGGTCCGCTACATCGTCAACGACGCGTTCCTCGGCGAGTTCGTCCGCGGCATGCACAGATGGGGCTCGACCGTGATGGTCATCCTCGTCTTCCTGCACATGGCGCGAACGTTCTTCTTCGGCGCCTACAAGTATCCGCGCGAGCTGAACTGGGTGATCGGCGTCGCACTGCTGATCCTGACGATGGCGATGTCCTTCACGGGCTACCTGCTGCCGTTCGACCAGCGCTCCTACTGGGCGACGATCGTCGGCGTGAACATCAATGGCACCGGTCCGCTCGTGGGCCCGTACCTGTCCGACTTCCTGCGTGCCGGCCCGGAGTTCGGCGCCACCACGCTCTCGCGCTTCTACGCGATCCACATGATGCTCGTCCCAGGCCTCATCGCCGCGCTGATCGGCGCCCACCTCTACCTGGTGGCGAAGCTGGGAACGACGGCTCCGCCGTGGATGAGAGCGGAGTCCGACACGGGCCAGAACGAGGACGAGGTCTGATTCCGCGATGAACCAGCTCGAGAAGGAACAGTACCTCCGCGAGTACGGACAGCTGAAGGCGAAGGGCAAGCCGTTCTTCCCCTACGCGATCGCGAAGGACTCGGCGATGGCGGCGATCGTCCTCGTCGTCATCATCGTGATGTCGATCGTCCTCGGCGCCGAGCTCGGCCCGAAGGCCGATCCGACGACGACGACCTACGTTCCCCGCCCGGAGTGGTACTTCTTCTTCCTCTTCGAGGTGCTGCGGATCATCAAGCCGCCGGAGTACGTGCCGATGGCGACCATCGGCATCCCGACGCTGGCGATGATCCTGCTGTTCCTGCTGCCGTTCTACGACCGCGGCGCGGAACGCCGGCCCGAGCGCCGGCCGATCGCGACGGCCGCCGGCATCCTGACGATCTTCGCGATGGCCTACCTGACGTTCCTCGGCGCCAACGCCGGCTCCCCGAACGAGATCGACATGGCGCCGCCGTCCGATCTCCAGGGTGCCGCGCTGACGGAGTGGAACCAGGGCCGCATGGTCGTGGCCCAGTCCGGCTGCCTCGCCTGCCACCAGATCGGCGAGAACGGCAACCACGGCCCGGGACCGAGACTGACGCACATCGCGAGAGATCTGCCCGCGGCCGCGATCGCGCAGACCCTGCGCAACCCGACCGCGCCGATGCCGTCGTTCCAGAGCCTCTCGGAGACAGAGCCCGAGAAGTTCAGAGCGATGGTCGCCTTCCTCGGATCGCTCAAGTAGGCGCCCGCCGATGAGCGGCGGCAGCGGACAGCTGAGTCCCGCGGACGGCCGGCTCGAGGAGCCGCAGGTGCGCGCGATGTTCGATCGCATCGCGCGCGTCTACGACCGCATGAACTCCGTCATGACGGCGGGGCTCCATCACAAGTGGCGCGCACGCGCCGTCGACCTCGCGGCGGTCACGCCGGGTGACCGTGTCGTCGACGTCGCCTGCGGGACCGGCGACCTCTCGCTCGAGCTCGCCCGTCGCGTCGCCCCCGGCGGCGAGGTGGTCGGCTGCGACTTCTCCGAGCAGATGCTCGAGCTGGCGCGCGAGAAGGGTGCTCGCACGCCGGCCGTGCCTCACGCGCCGATCCGCTTCGAGTGGGCCAACGCGCTGGAGCTGCCCTACGGCGACGGTGAGTTCGCCGCGGCGACCGTCGGCTTCGGCGCGCGCAACTTCTCCGACCTCGAGCAGGGCCTGCGGGAGATGCGCCGCGTCGTGCGCCCCGGCGGAAAGGTCGTCGTGCTGGAGATAACGACGCCGACGCGCCCGCCGCTGTCGACCTTCTACCGCCTCTGGTTCGACCGCGTCGTGCCGGGTCTCGGCCGCTTCGCCGGCGACAGCGACGCCTACACCTACCTGCCCAGCTCCGTCCGCCGCTTCCCGGGGCCGCATGAGCTGGCGGCCGCGCTCGCGCGCAGCGGTCTGACGAACGTCCGCTACGTCCTCACGGCGGGAGGCATCATCGCGATGCACGTCGGCGAGGTCCCGGGCTAGTGCCCGGTCCGGCAACGTGCGCTCGCTCTGGCTTGCCCTCGCCGCGACTGGCGGCGTCCTCGACCCTCGAAAGGCCTGGCGGCCTTCCTTCGGGTCTGCGTCCTTGCCAGACACGACGATGACGGCGCCAGAACGATGCGCACGTCACCGGACCGGGCACTGATGGCCACCGCGGCGACGCTCGACGCCGTCGTACGCGCCGCCGGGCCCCAGCTCGGCTCTCTGATGGAGCGGGTCGAGCAGCGTCTCACGGAGCTGACGGCCGGGCACGGCCAGCTCCTCGCCGAGCACGCCGGAACGACGATCGCCGCGGGCGGCAAGCGCCTGCGGCCGTTGCTCGTGCTGCTCGCCGCGGGAGAGTCGGCCGCTCCGACCGACCGCCTCATCCGCTCTGCCGTCGCCGTCGAGCTGATCCACAGCGCGAGCCTCGTCCACGACGACGTGCTCGACAGAGCGCCGGTGCGCCGCGGCCGCCCGACCGTCTTCGCCGCCGCGGGACGCACGGTCGCGACCGCGACGGGCGACCTGCTGTTCTCGCGCGCGTTCGCCGAGCTCGCCGCCAGCGGCGAGGCGGCCGACGTGCGTGCCCTCTCGGGCGCCAGCTCGGCGCTCGCCGCCGGCGAGCTGATGCAGCGCGCCGACGCATGGGACGTCGGCGTCTCGCTCGATCGCTATCTCGAACGGTGCGAGCTGAAGACGGGTGCGCTGTTCGAGGCCGCGTGCCGCCTCGGCGCGCTCGCGACCGCGGGTCCCGATGAGGCGCTCGCGGCGTTCGGCCGGCGGATCGGCCTCGCGTTCCAACTGCTCGACGACGTGCTCGACGTCTCGGGACCGGCGAGCCGCACCGGAAAGGCGCGAGGGACGGACCTGCTCGACGGCACGGTCACGTTGCCGCTGATCATCGCCCGGGAACGCGACCCGGCGCTCGCCGCGACCGACCTGCGGGCGCTCGCGACGGCTGAGCAGGCCGAGTCGATCTGCGACCGGATCGCGGCGACTGGTGCGCTGAGCGATGCGAAGGAGCGGGCACTCGCCGTCGTCGCGGAGGCGAAGGCGGGCCTGCCGGCGCTGCCGCTGCGTCAGCAGGCGACGCTCGAACTTGTCGCCGACGGAGTCGTCGAGCGCTACTCGTAGGGCGCCGAGCGCGCCCTAGAAGTCCATCGGCCAGATCTGGTCCGCGTCGAGCGCGGTGACGAAACGGTCGATCTCGTCTTCCATGTTGGCGCGCATCAGACGTTGGAGGTCGCTCACGAGCGCCTCCGTGCCGCGATCGAGCTCTTCGTCGAACCGCTCGACCAGCTCCTCGACGAACACACCATTGCCGAGCCAGTCACAGTTCGGACAATGAAGGGTGACGTCCCAGTGTGACGGACCGGCCTCCTCCCACGCCACGGGGCTCACGAGCCGTGACGCGCAGGCGGGGCAGACGTGGAGCCCCTCAGACGGCTCAGCGGGGGCGGAACCGCCCGTCTCCGCTGGATGGTCCGCGAAGTAGAGCACTTCGATCGTTCTCCCGCTCGGGAGGACGATGCGGCGGACGGAGTGATGGTCTGCGGAGCG
The DNA here is from genome assembly GCF_000025265.1 of Conexibacter woesei DSM 14684. Lineage (GTDB taxonomy): Bacteria > Actinomycetota > Thermoleophilia > Solirubrobacterales > Solirubrobacteraceae > Conexibacter > Conexibacter woesei. Next base: position 6,335,703 of record NC_013739.1, on the reverse strand, counting down.
GCTCATGGCTTGATCACAGGATCGGCCGCTGCCGGCAGTTACTTGAGTGAGATTTCCGTATGTCGGTGATCGCGGACTCGGTACGCTTCGTAGGACTCCACCGGAGGGATCACATGCCAAACATCGGCCCGCTCGAACTCATCGTCGTCCTCGTCATCGTGCTCGTCATCTTCGGGCCCAAGCGCCTGCCCTCGCTCGGGAAGCAGCTCGGCGGCGGGATGCGCGAGTTCAAGGACTCCCTCACCGGGAAGGACGACGACGAGGCGACCGACGCCACCGGGCGCCCCGCGCTGACGAAGTCGCAGGCTGACGAGCCGCCCGCGGCCGCCACGGCCGCGCCGGTCGAGCAGCACGCCGCGCCCGCCGCTCCGGCGGCGCCCGCCGCACCCGCCGACGCAGCGCCTGAGCAGCGCGGCTGAGCCAACCGCGGCAACGTCGATGGCGACTGCCCTCAAGCCGATCGCGCATGACGATCGGCTGACGATCGTCGATCACCTCGACGAGCTGCGCTCGCGGCTCGTCACGTGTGCGATCGCGTTCGTCGTCATCTTCGCGATCTGCTTCTGGCAGAACCGCGCGCTGCTCGACTTCATCAACGTCCCGCTGAAGGAGAGCACGCCGACCGCGCAGGACCCGATGAACAACGGCCGCCTCGGGCAGGCCGCCGCCGCGCAGAGAAGCGTCGGCACCGGCCTGAGCGCGATCGCGGACGGCTTCGACGCGATCCAGAGAGACCCCGGCATCTCGCCGGCGACGAAGGCCGCGCTCGGCGCCGCGCTGCCGAGAATCAGACAGGCGGCCGACGCGCTGCCGAGAATCACGCCGCCGCGCGTCCCGATCACGACGGGCGTCGGCGAGCCGTTCACGGCGACGCTGACCGTCGTCGCCTACTTCGCGCTGCTGTTCTCGCTGCCGATCCTGCTCTACCAGGCGTACGCGTTCATCCTGCCCGCGTTCAGCCCGACCGAGCGCAGAGTCGCGCTGCCGATGATGATGATGGTCCCGTTCCTCTTCATCGCCGGCGTCGCGTTCGGCTACTACCTCGTGATGCCGCCGGCGATCTCGTTCCTGCAGAACTTCAACGACGAGAACTTCGACGTGCTGCTGCGGGCGAAGGACTACTACAGCTTCGCGGCGATGGCGCTGCTCTCGACCGGCCTGATCTTCCAGTTGCCGGTCGGACTGCTGGCGGTGAACCGCGTCGGGATCCTCAGCGCCCGCCAGCTGCGCGGCAGCTGGCGCTACGCGATCGTCGCGATCGCCGTGGTGGCGGCGGTTCTGCCCGGCGTCGATCCCGTCACAACCGTGATCCTGATGGTTCCGCTGCTCTTGCTCTACGGGCTCAGTATCGTTCTCCTCACGATTGCCGACCGGCGGCGGGGGGACCGCGACGAGCTCGCGGCGCTGGAGCCGCTGGACGGCGAGGATCACGAGGGAAGCTGAGCCATGCTGTTCGACCTGCAGAGCAGAGGGCGGAGAACCGCCGTCAAGATCGTCTATCTCAGCCTCGCCGTCCTGATCGGCGGGGGTCTGGTGCTGTTCGGCGTCGGCACCGGGACCGGTGGCGGCGGCCTGCTCGACGTCTTCAACGACGGTTCTTCCGACGTCAGCTCGCAGGTGAGCGACGCTGAGAAGAGAGCGGATAGAGCCGTCAGAGCCAATCCGCAGGACGCGGCGGCGTGGGCCACCCTCGCACGCGCCCGGTACCTCACGGCCGGCCAGGGCGACAACTTCAACGCCACCGAGCAGAGCTTCACCGCCTCGGGGCAGGAGAAGCTCCGCTCGGCCCAGAGAGCGTGGGACAGATACCTCGCGCTCGACCCCGCCAGACCCGACGCCAACGTGGCCCGCCTGATGGCGCAGGCGTTCGCTCCCGGCGCGCTCAACGAACCAGACGAAGCGGCCTCCGCGCTCGAGATCGTCACCGAGCAGGAGCCATCGTCCGCGGCGTTCAGCCAGCTGGCGCAGTTCGCCTATCTCGCGGGGCAGGAACGCAGAGGCGACCTCGCGGCGGCCAAGGCGGTCGAGCTTGCGCCCGAGGCACAGCGCAGACTTGTCAGAACGTCGCTCGACAGAGCGAAGAGAGACATCCAGGAGCAGCAGCTGAGAGAGGCCATCGAGAGAGGCGAGATCAGAACCAGATGAGCCGCGCCGGGCGGCGCCGGCGTTGTGCCATCCGCCCGACACGCACGCTGGCGCTGGACCCTCTAAGATTCTCTGCCGGTCTGCTGGTTCGCCGACCGTCCCGGGCCGTTAGCTCAATTGGCAGAGCAGGGGACTCTTAATCCCAAGGTTGAAGGTTCGATTCCTTCACGGCCCACTCGCAGCACCCCTCAGCCGGCGGCCTCGGCCGCCGCTTCCTCCCTCTCCGGATGCGCCGCGGGTTCGCTCTCCGCGGCGCGCTGCTCGTACGCCGCTCGCGCGGCCGGGTCCGCTCCGGCGAGGATCTTGTCGGTTCTCATCAGCCGTCCGATGCGCTCGGCGACGCCGCGCGGCAGCAGGAGCGCGAATCTCGTGAGCGGCCCGACCGAGCGCGGGACGAAGACGTCGTGACGGGGGAACTCGAGCGCGGCGACGATCTCGTTCGCGACGTCCTCCGGCTCGACGACCTCGATCCCCCGGCCCTGCTGCAGCCCGGCCGCGAGCTCGGTGTTGACCGGCACCGGCATCACGACGCTCGTCTCGACGCCGCTGCCGCGCAGCTCCGCGCGAATCGCGTCGGTCAGGCCGACGACGGCGTGCTTCGTCGCCGAGTAGGTCGCTCCGCCCGGGATCCCGGTCTTCCCCGCCGTCGACGCGACGTTGACGAGGTGTCCGGTGCGGCGGGGCAGGAAGCGAGCGAGCGCGAGCTTGGAGCCGGTGATCACGCCGTGCAGATTGATGTCGATCTGCCGCGTCGCGGCGCCGTCGGACTCCTCCGCGAACACGCCGAGGTGCATGATCCCCGCGTTGTTGACGAGCACGTCGAGCGGGCCGAGGCGCTGCTCCGTCTGCTCCAGGAACTGCGCGAACGACGCGCGGTCGGTCACGTCGAGCCGCAGCGCGACGACGTCGCCTCCCAGCTCCTGCGCCGTGCGTTCGGTGACGGCGAGGTCGAGGTCGCCGATCGCCACTCTGGCGCCCTTCGCGACGAGCGCCGCCGCCGTCGCACGGCCGATGCCGCGTGCGCCGCCGGTGATGGCGACGACCTTGCCGGTGAGCGAGCGGGGTTGCTTGGCCATCGGGGCGATCCTCCTGTGGCTGGACGGATACTGGCTGTCCGGCCAGTCTCCCCCGAACCAGCGCGGGACGCAACCCACTAGAGTCCTGGGCCGATGGCCACTGCTCACCTCGCCTGCCTCGACGGCGTCGTGCTGCCGGCCGCCGAGGCCCGCATCCCGGTCACCGACGAAGGCCTGATCCGCGGTGACGGCGTCTTCGAGGTCCTGCGGCTCTACGGCGGGCGTCCGTTCGCGCTCGCCGACCATCTCGCGCGGCTCGAACGCTCCGCCGCCAACCTCAGACTGCCGATCGATCTCGACGCCGTCCACGCCGACGTCGCGACGCTGCTGACGGCGGCCGGGACCGGGCCCGAGCACGGCTGCCTGCGGATCGTCCTGACGCGCGGCGGGCGCCGCGTGCTGACGACCGAGGAGCTGCCTGCCAACCCGCCGACGATCCGGCTGTCGTCCGTCACGTATGCGCCGCCGCGGCTGCTGGACGGGATCAAGTCGCTGTCGTACGCGCCGAACATGCTGGCGACGCGGATCGCGCGCGAACGAGGCTTCGACGAGGCGCTGCTGGTCACGCCGCACGGGCGCGTGCTGGAAGCCCCGACCGCGTCGATCTTCTGGGTCGCCGACGGCCGGCTCGCGACGACGCCGCTGGAGGACCACGTGCTCGCCTCGATCACGCGCGCCCGCGTCATCGAGGTGGCGGGCGCGGACGAGCGGCCGGTGACGCGTGAGGAGATCGCGCGCGCCGACGAGGCGTTCCTGGCCTCCACCACACGCGAGGTCCAGCCCGTCGTCGCGATCGACGCCGCCGCCTTCGCCGTCGGCCCGGTCACGCGCGACGTCGCGGCGCGGCTGCACGAGCGGATCCTCGCCGAGCTGCGCTGACCGGGACCGAAGAGATGCGCATCCTCACCGTCATCGGGAACCGCCCGCAGTTCATCAAGGCGTCGGCCGTCTCCTCGCGTCTGCGCTCGCGGGCAGAGGAGATCACCGTTCACACCGGCCAGCACTACGACCGCGAGCTGTCGCAGGTCTTCTTCGACGAGCTGAAGCTGCCCCCGCCCGAGCACTTGCTCGGGATCGGCGGCGGGACCAACACGGGCCAGACCGCCAGGATGCTCGCTGCGCTGGAGCCGCTGCTCGCGGACGTGCGGCCCGACGCGGTTCTCGTCTACGGCGACACGAATTCGACGCTCGCCGGCGCGTTGGCGGCGGTGCAGGCCGGCGTGCCGGTGGCGCACGTCGAGGCCGGCATGCGCTCGTTCGACCGTTCGATGCCCGAGGAGGTCAACCGCGTCGTCACCGACCACCTCTCGCGTCTGCTGCTGGTGCCGTCGCAGACGGCCGTCGAGAACCTGCGGCGCGAGTCGGTCGACGGGACCGTCGAGCTGGTCGGTGACGTGATGGTCGACGTCGCGCTGCTGCTGCAGCCGGGCGCGCGCGCCCGAACCGACACACTGGCGCCCTACGGAGTGGAGCAGGGCGGCTACGTGCTCGCGACGGCCCACCGGGCCGGCAACGTCGACGACCCGGCGCGCCTCGCGCAGCTCGTCGCGCTGCTGCTGTCGCTCGACCGCCCGACCGTCTTCCCGCTGCACCCGCGCACGCGTGCGCGCCTCGTCGACGCTGGTCTGCTCGCGGCGCTGGAGCAGGCGGACCACATGCGGCTGGCGAAGCCGCTCGGCTACCTCGACTTCACGGCGCTGCTGTGCAACGCCCACGCCGTCCTGACCGACTCCGGCGGGGTCCAGAAGGAGGCGTACCTCGCCGGCGTGCCGTGCGTGACGATGCGCCCCAACACTGAGTGGGTCGAGACGGTCGAGGCCGGCTGGAACGTGCTCGTCGACCTCGACGCCGCCGCTGCCGCCGTCGCCCTGGAGCGGATACCGCCACCGGAGCGTCCGCAGCTGTACGGCGACGGCGAGGCGGGAGAGCGCGTCGCGACCGCCGTCGCGCTCTTGACCTAACGCTTGCTAGGTGGCTACGGCCGCCCGATGCGCCGCACGGCGACGCCGGCGGCACGGAACGGCTCGAGCTGGAGCGCGTCGCGGCCGTCCACCAGCGCGCGCAGGCCGGGCAGGTCGGACGGCGTCAGGCCGCGGTACTCGGGATGGTCGGCCTGCAGCACCGCGCCGTCGACGGCGCCTCCGTTCCACGGCGCGAAGCCGAGCTCGATCAGCTCCTCGTCGCTGTACAGCGGATCGGCAGCGACCGCCTCGGCGCCGGCGGCCACGAGCGCGTCGCGGAGGCCGAACGCGCCGGAGAACGCCGTCTCGCGCACGCCGCCGCGGTAGGCGACGCCGAGGATCAGCACGCGGGCGCCGGCGAGTGTGCCGCCGAGCGCCGCCGCGAGCAGGTCGATCGCGTAGGACGGCATCCGGCCGTTGATTCTGCGCGCCGTCGCCGGCAGCTGTGCGCCGCTGTCGCCCTGGAGATAGAAGTGGGGGTAGACCGGGATGCAGTGCCCGCCGACGGCGACGCCGGGGCGGTGGATGTGGCTGAACGGCTGGCTGTTGGCGGCGTCGATCACGCGGCCGACGTCGATCCCGAGCACGTCCGCATGCTGCGCGAACTCGTTCGCGAGCGCGATGTTGACGTCGCGGTAGGTCGTCTCCGCCAGTTTCGTCAGCTCCGCCGCCTCCGCGGTCCCCATCGGCCAGACCTCGGCGTCGCCGCCGATGAACGAGCCGTACAGCTCGACGCCGCGCGCCTCGCCGGCGGCGCTGAGGCCGCCGAGCAGCTTCGGATACGTGTCGAGGTCTCTGAAGATCCGCCCGCTGTAGACCCGCTCCGGGCTGAAGACGGTGAAGAACTCCTGCTCGGCGACGAGTCCGCTGCCGGCCGCCAGCGCGGGCGAGATGCGCTCTCTCGTCGTCCCGGCCGGGACGGTCGTCTCGACACTCACGGTGGTGCCGGCTCTCAGCCCCGCGGCGATGTCCGCGACGACGCTGTCGAGGATCGTCCAGACGGGCCGCGCGCGGTCGTCGACGACGAGCGGCGGTACCGCGATCACGAGATCCGGTCCCTCGGCGACCGCGGCCGTCGTGTCGGTCTGCGCGCGCAGCCGGCCGTCTCCGACGACCTCGGCCAGCGCCTCCTTCAACCCCGCCTCGCCGGGGAACGGCTCCTCGGCGCGGTTGACCTGCTCGCACACACGCGCGTCGACGTCGCAGCCGACGACGTGGTGGCCGGCGCGCGCGACGTGCACTGCCAGCGGCAGCCCGATCTTGCCGAGCGCGACGACGACGACGTTCATCGCGGGCTCAGCCGGCGGGAACGGCTTGCCCCGGAGCGGTCGCGCGGCCGGCTGCGGTCCACATCGTCTGCTCGCGGCCGGGGCCGACGCTGACCAGGACGATCGGCACGCCGATGAACTCCTCCATGAAGCGGAGGTAGGCGCGGGCGTTCTCCGGCAGCTCCTCTTCGCTGCGCGCCTCGCTGATGTCCTCGCTCCAGCCCGGCAGCTCGACGTAGTCGCCGGTCGCGTGGTGAAGCACCGTCTGGTGGTACGGGAACGTGTCGAACTCCGCGCCGTCCTCGCCGCGGTAGCGGGTGCACACCTTGATCGTGTCGAGGCCGGAGAGCACGTCGAGCTTCGTCACGACGAGCGCGGTGAGCGAGTTGAGCCGCGCCGCGTAGCGCAGCGCGACGAGGTCGAGCCAGCCGATCCGGCGCGAGCGGCCGGTCGTCGTACCGAACTCGCCGCCTCTTCTGCGCAGGTCGTCGCCGAGCGCGTCGTGCAGCTCGGTCGGGAACGGGCCGGAGCCGACGCGGGTGCTGTACGCCTTCGCGATGCCCCAGATCTCGTCGATGTCCTTCGGACCGGCGCCGCTGCCGATGCACGCCGAGGCGGCGATCGGGTTCGAGGAGGTGACGAACGGATAGGTGCCGTGGTCGATGTCGAGCAGCGCGCCCTGGGCGCCCTCGAAGATCACCATGTCGCCCTTGTCGAGCTTGTCCCACACGAGGCTCGTCGTGTCGGCGATGTACTCGGACAGGCGCCGCCCGTAGGCGAGGTACTCCTCGGTGATCGCCTGCAGGTCGAGCCTCGGGTCGCGTGCGAAGGGGCGCAGCGCGAGCCGCTTGGGCTCGAGCGCGGCGACGATCTTCTTCTTCAGGATCTTCTCGTCGAGCAGGTCCTGCACGCGGATGCCGATGCGCGACGCCTTGTCGGCGTAGGCCGGGCCGATGCCGCGGCGCGTCGTGCCGATCTTCAGCTTCCCGAGTCTCGCTTCGCCGGCGTCGTCGAGCATCATGTGGTACGGCATGATCATGTGGGCGTTGGCGGAGATCCGCAGCCCGCTCGTGTCGACGCCCCGGCCGCGCAGCTCGTCCAGCTCGTCGGTCAGCACCTTCGGGTCGATCACGACGCCGTTGCCGATGACGCAGGTCTTGCCCGGGTAGAGGATGCCCGACGGCATCAGGTGCAGCTTCCACGTCTCGCCGTGGCGGACGATCGTATGGCCGGCGTTGTTGCCGCCCTGGAAGCGGATCACCGCATCGGCCCGCTCGGCGAGCAGGTCGGTGATCTTGCCCTTGCCTTCATCGCCCCACTGGGCGCCGACGATCACGATGCCTGACATAGCGATGGACAGTGTAGGGAAGAGGAGCTTTCGCCCCCAGCCTGCCTACCCGAAGCGGTCCCCGGCGAAGTTCATGAACTTGGGGTACTCCTTCTGGAACGTCAGCACGATGTCGGCGAGCCCGCCGTTGCGGTGCTTGGCGATGATGATGTCGGCCTCGCCCTCGCGCTCGGACTCTCTGTCGTAGTACTCCTCGCGGAAGATGAACATCACGAGGTCGGCGTCCTGCTCGATCTGGCCGGACTCACGCAGGTCGGAGAGGATCGGTCTCTTGTCCGTGCGCGTCTCGACCGCGCGGGACAGCTGCGAGAGCGCGATCACCGGCACCTGCAGCTCACGCGCGAGGATCTTCAGCCCGCGGCTCATCTGGCCGACCTGCTCGACGCGGCTCTCGACGCGGCCGTCCGGGCGCAGCAGCTGAAGGTAGTCGACGATGATCATGCCGAGGCCGCCGGGGTTCTGCTGGTGCAGGCGGCGGGCCTTCGCGCGCACCTCCAGCATGCTCATGTCGGAGGAGTCGTCGACGTAGAGCGGCGAGTCGGCGAGCCGCTGCGAGGCCTCGAGGATCTTCGGCCAGCGATTCTCGGCGACTCTGCCCTTGCGCAGGTCCTCGCCCTTGATGCGGGCCTGGGAGGCGACGAAGCGCTGCGCGAGCTCGGCCTCGGACATCTCCAGCGAGAACAGCGCGACGGGCTTTCTGTGCTCGATCGCGGCGTTCTCGGCGATGTTCGTGACGAACGCCGACTTGCCCATCGAGGGACGCGCGGCGAGGATGATGAGGTTGCCGGGCTGGAAGCCGCCGGTCACCTCGTCGAGGTCCTTGAAGCCGGAGGGCGTGCCCGTCAGCGACGTGTGCTGGACCGACAGCCGGTGCAGCTTGTCGATCTCGTCGTCGAGCACTGCCCCGACGGAGCGGAAGTCCTTCTGGCGGTCATCGTGGGCGACGTCGAGGATGTCGCGCTCGGCCCATTCGACGACCTCGCGCGCCGGAGCGGCGTGTCCGTAGACGTTGGCCTGGATCTCCTGCGTCGTTCTCAGCAGCCGCCGCAGGAGCGCGTTGTTGTGGACGATGCGCGCGTACTCGCGCACGTTGCCGGCCGCCGGCGCCGCGCCGGCGAGCGCGTCGACCGCCGCCGGGCCGCCGACCTCGTCGATTCTGCCGACCGAGCGCAGCTGCTCGGTCACCGTCAGCACGTCGATCTCGCGACTCTCGCCGTAGAGGTCGAGCATCGCCTGGTAGACCGTCGCGTACTCGGTCCGGTAGAAGTGGTCGGGCTTCAGCCCCTCGTTGATGACGAGGCCGTAGAGGGTCGTGTCCGCGAGCAGGATCGCCCCGAGCACCGACTGCTCGGCTTCGAGGTTGTGCGGCGGGGCGAGGGGATGCTGATGCTGCTCGATGGCGGCCATGGGGAAGGGACGAGTGTAGGTCGGGCGGGAGGCGGAAGCAGCGAAGAACCCGCTATCACCGCAGGACTTCTCGCGGGCGCGTGCCGTGCGCCCGGAACGACGACGGGCCGCGGTGAGACCGCGGCCCGTGGACGAGATAAGGCTCCGTGCTGAGTGCTACTTCTGCTCGACGACCATCGTCTTGACGGTCGCGTGCACGCCCTCTTCGATCTCGACGACCACCATGTGGGTGCCGATGTTGCGAATGGGCTCTTCGAGCTGGATCTTGCGCTTGTCGACTCTGATGCCGCGTGCCTCGCGGATCGCGTCGGCGATGTCCTGCGAGGTGACCGAGCCGAACAGGCGACCGTCGTCGCCGGCCTGCTGGGCGATCGTGAGGACCGTGCGACCGAGCATCGCAGCGTTCTCCTGCGCGCGGTCCTTCGCCTCTCTGGCGGCGCGCTCGGCAGCTGCCTGACGCTGCTCGGCGACCTCGAGGGCGCCCTTCGTCGCCGGCTGGGCGAGCTTGCGCGGGATCAGGAAGTTGCGCAGGTAGCCCGGCGAGACGTCGACGACCGCGCCTCTCTCACCGAGCTGCTCGACGTCCTGGAGGAGGATCGCCTGGGGCATGGCTCAGCGATCCTCGCGGTCGCGATCGCCGCGGTCGCGACGGCCGCCGGCGCGCTCGGGCGCAGCCTCGGCGACGTACGGCAGCAGCGCCAGCTCACGCGCCCGCTTGACGGCGCGGGAGACCTGGTTCTGGTGACGACGGCAGGCGCCGGTGATGCGCCGCGAGCGGATCTTGCCGCGCTCGGACACGAACTTTCTCAGCGAGCCGATGTCCTTCCAGTCGACCTGGTCGACCTTCTCCTTGCAGTACGGGCACGGCTTGCGCCGGCTGGACCCGGTACCGCCCTTCTTGTCACGCCGCCTCGTGGGGCGCCTACGTTGCTTCGCCACTCTTGGCCCTTACCTCGTTGAAAGTGTTCTGATCAGAACGGGATGTCGTCGTCGGCGGGAGCGGACGGCGCAGGCGCGGAACGGAAGTCCTGGGAGTCGATCGGAACATCGCTCCCGCCCGCCACATCGGGGCGCGGGCTTGCGAATCCGTTCCCGGTACCGGCTTCGTCGCGGCCGCCGAGAAACTGCACGGAATCGGCGATGATATCGATTGCCTGCCGTCTCTGCCCTTCTTGCGTCACGTACTCGCGCCATTCGAGCCGGCCGTCGAGTGCGATCGGACGGCCCTTCGCCAGGTAGCGGGCGCAGTTCTCGCCCTGTGCGCCCCAGACCGTGACATCGAAGAAGTTGGGCTTGTCCTCCCACTCGCCACCCGCGCCCTTGCGGCGCGTGTTGCACGCGATGCGCAGGCTGCAGACGGACATGCCGCTCGGCGTCGAGCGCAGCTCGGGATCGCGAGTGAGGTTCCCGGTCATCACGACACGGTTGATGTTGGTGGCGGCCATGAGGCTCCTTTCGGCGGCAGATACCAGCGGCGTTCGAGTCTAGACCGCGTTCCGGGGGGTCGAACCGACCTGACCCCGGAAACTGCGCTGAAACGTCACAGCCTTGTGGGTGTCGTGTGAGAGAACGAGGTCCCGCCGCGGATCAAGCGGCGGGTTCGACCGTCTCGACCGGCGGAGCGCCGATGGCGCCGACCGGGGGATCGAGCGGCGCGGGCGTGCCCGGCGTGACCTTGATGATGCGATGGCGCAGGACGCCGTCGGCGATCTTCAGGTTGTAGGAGAGCGTCTCCACCAGCTCGGCCGGCCCGCTGAACTGCAGCAGGTGGTACTCGGCGTCTCTGACGTGGTCGATCTCGTACGCGAGGTTGCGCACGCCCCACTCCTGCGTCAGCTCGATCTGACCGCCGTTGTCGGCGATCGTCTGCTCCACGTCGGCACGGATCTGCGCTCGACGCTCGTCCTCCACGGACGTGCGGAGCAGGAGCATGAGGTCGTAAATGGGAGTGAGTTCGGCCATGGGCTTTCGTCTGCTGGACAGCGGCGGAGCACTATAGCGCACGGGGGGCGAAATCTGGCGTCCGACCCGCTCTGTATGGAATGCGCGCCGCCGACCGACCGTCGCCCGACGATCCCGAACACGGTGCCTCGCCGCGGATCCGGTGGGGCAACGTCGCGCGTGCCGTCGCCGTGGTCGCGACGATCGCGCTGGCCGTCGTCTGGAGCCGCGGGTCTGCGCCACCGACCGTCCCGCCGCCGGTCGCCGGAGCGGAGAGCGCCGACGCGCCGCCCGCGATCGAGCGGCCCGTCTCAGAGCCGCCGACGGCCGGGCGGCCAACGGCTGAGCCCCCACCGCAGCGGTCGCCGGAGCCGAACCGGGGACGCCGGGGTCGGGTGCGGCGCAGAGGGGAGGGCAGGTCGCCGCGCCGTGACCGCTCGCCGCGCCGGCTGAGATCGGCGAAGCGGTCACCATCCGGGCCGCGCACCTCGCGCGCACCGGCGACGGTGACGGCACCACCTGCGCCGGCGGCGCCGCACCCACCGCTCGCGCCCGCGCCATCCGCCCCGCCGACGCCTGCGCCGGCCGGTCGGCCGCCGCCGGCCAGCGGGAGCGAGTTCGCGTTCGAGTGAGGGATCGCGCGCGGGTGCGGCTCAGGTGCCGTCCCCGCGCTCCTTCTTGCGGATGTCGGCCAGCTGCTCGTCGATCCAGTCGCCCGGATCGCGCTGGGTGACGATGCCCTTCAAGCCCTCCAGGCGGCGCTTGCGCTCCTCCGGCGACATCGTCAGGGCGGCGTGGATCGAGTCGGCCAGCTCCTGGATGTCGAACGGGTTGACCGACAGCGCGAACTCGCCCAGCTCCTCGTGCGCGCCGGTGTTCTCCGACAGAATCGAGACGCCCGCGCGCTCGTTCACGAGCGGGCCCTCCTTCGCGACCAGGTTCATGCCGTCGAACATCGCGTTGACGAGCAGCACGTCGTAGTTCTTGTACGCCGCGACCGCCTCTTCGAGGTCGTCGCGCAGCTTCAGGTGGATCGGCATCCAGTCGGGCGTGCCGTGGCGATGGTTGACGACCGCGACGACCGCCTCGATCCGCTCCAGGTACTCGGCGTACTCGGGCACGTCGGTGCGCGACGGCATCAACTGGGCCACGAACGTCACGCGCTCGCGGAACTCCGGGTGCTGCTCGAGGAAGACGTCGAACGCGGTGAAGCCGCGCAGCACGTTCTTCGACAGGTCGGCGCGGTCGACGCGCAGGATCAGGTGCTCGCGGCGGCGCCGCAGCAGCTCGCCTTCGAACTCGGCCGTGCGCGGCCGCCGTGCGACCGCGCGCGTCGCGTCGGCGTCGATCGGCAGCGGGTAGGCGCGCACCCACACCTCGTGCTCGTGCCAGAAGACGATGCCGCGCTCGAAGTCGACCTCCAGGTCCATCAGGTCGCGGCAGCACTGGAGGAAGTTGCGCTGGTAGGAGCGGGTGTGGAAGCCGATGATGTCGTTCGCCAGCAGCCCCTCGTAGATCTCGCGGCGGATCCGGGTCGGCAGCACGCGCCAGGTGTCCGGCTGCGTCCAGGGGATGTGGATGAAGTGGTGCAGGAACGCGTCGGGCCGCTCGCGCCGGACCAGTCCGGGGAGCGTGTAGAGGTGGTAGTCGTGCGCCATCACGACCGGCTCCTCCTGCCCGTCGATCTCCTCCAGCACGGCGCGCGCGAGGTCCTCGTTGACGACGTTGTAGCCGAACTCGAACGCCTCGACCTCCTCGCGGCGGATGTCCGGCGCGTTCGACAGGTCCCACAGGTAGTGCTGGATGAACCACAGCATCGGGTTCGCGAAGACGTTGTAGAAGCGGTCGTACGCGCCCGGATCGGAGGCGACGAGCCGCACCTTGTAGCTGCCGCCGTCGGGCAGCTCGGCGGTGAACGGGCGCCCGCCGTGCTCATCGGAGACCGCGATGTCCTGCTCGGTCATCGCGGACGCGATCCAGATCGCGTCGCGGTGCGATGCGAGGCCCGTGAGCGCGGTGACGAGGCCGCCGCCGCCGCGCTTGACCTCGCCGTCCTCCTGGAACGTGACGGGCCCTCGGTTGGAGACGAGGACGAGGGGTGCGCCTTCGGCAGAGCTCAACGGCTAGCCCTTCAGGTCGGACATTATTCGCAGCCAGTCGCGCAGCAGCCGCGGCATCAGGAAGTGCTTGCGGATGTGCTCCTTGCCGGCGAGGCCGAGTCTGCGCCCGAGGCCCGGGTCCTGGAGGATCGCCTGCGCGCGCGCGGCGCACTCCTCGACGCTGGAGACGAGATAGCCGGTGACGCCGTCGTGCACCTGCAGCGGGATCCCCCCGACGTCGCCGCCGATGAACGGCCGCGCCTTCCAGATCGCCTCCGAGACGGTCAGCCCGAAGCCCTCGCGCGTCGACTTCTGGATCAGCACGTCGGCGTGCGACTGGAACGCGTTGACCTCGATCGCGCCGACGTTGTTGAAGTTGTTGAGGATGTGGATGTCCGGGTCGCCGTTGGCGTGGGCGACGGTCGCGTTGAAGAAGTCCCAGCCCTCCGGGTCGTCGGTCGCCATCGAGCCGACGAGCGCGAGCTGCACGTCCGGCACCGACTCCTTGACGATCCGGTAGGCGTCGATCACGCCGAGCGGGTCCTTCCACGGGTCGAAGCGCGACACCTGGCACAGCAGCGGACGGTCGACGTCGATGCCGAACTGCTCGGCGATGTAGACCGAGTCCTCCGGCGAGAACGCCATGTTCTTCGGCGCGAGCGGGTCGATCGCCGGCGGCACGATGTGGATCCGTCCCTCCATCCCGGGCGGCACGTACTGCTGCATGTGGAAGACCGAGTCGGGATACGTCTGGATGTACGGCAGGAGCCGCTCGATCGTCTGCGGGTTCGGCGTCGAGAGGTCGATGTGGCAGCGCCAGATCCAGTGGCGGGCCTTCTCGGGCGCCAGCGTGTGCATCGCCGCCGGCTGCGGGTCGTGCGCGATCGCGACGTCCCAGCCGCGCGACAGCTCGCGCGCGTTCATCTCGTTGTAGCGCCGCCACGACTCCCACTGGTCCTCGGTCAGGTCCTGCGGGTTGCCCTGCAACGCGTTGTGCATGACCTTCGTCGCGTTGAAGAACTCCTCGCGGCCGTAGATCACGTGCCACTCGACGTCGAGCCCGACGTCCTTCATCAGCGGCACCATCGTGTACAGGATCTCCGACACGCCGCCGCCGAACGCGGTCGCGGAGAGATGCAGGATGCGCTTGCCCCGCAACGGCTCGGCGAGCTCGCGAATCTCCTCCACGAGCGTGCGTCCGACGATGCTGGCGTAGTCCGCGAGGGTCTTGTGGCCGACGGCAACGGGTTGAAGCATGGACGCTTTGGCTCGGAGTGGACGGGCGCGCGGAGCGTACCGAATGGCACGGCACCGCCGGAAGGGGTTCAGCCCGGACGCGTGCCGAGCGTCACCTGCACCGTGCGCCGTTCGCCGTCGCGCCAAACCTCCAGCGAGACGACCTCGCCCGGCGCGCGATCGGCGATCGCCGTCGCGAGGTCGTAGTGCTGCGTGATCGCTCTGCCGTCGAGCCGCGTGATGACGTCGCCGTCGACTCTGAAGCGGGACGCCTGGAACGCCTCGTCGCCGCCGTCGCCGGCGGTCAGGCCGGCGTCCGCGGCCGGCCCGTCCTCGGTCACCGACTGCACCAGCGCGCCCTGCTCGGACGGCAGCTCGAAGCGGCGCGCGAGCTGCGGGAAGACCGGGACCGTCGAGACGCCGATCCAGGCGTAGTCGACCGAGCCCTTCGCGCGCAGCTGCTCCAGCGAGCGGCGGACGGTGTCGACCGGGATCGCGAAGCCGACGCCCTCGCCGCCGCCGCCCGTCGTCTGGATCTGGGCGTTGATGCCGATCACGCGGCCGTCGGCGTCGACGAGCGGCCCGCCGGAGTTGCCGTGGTTGATCGCGGCGTCGGTCTGGATCGCGCCGCCGATCGCGAAGCGCCCGGCGCCGGTCTCGCCCGAGTTGAGCGAGTCGATCGTGCGGTTCGTGCCGGAGATGACGCCGACCGACAGCGACTGCGGCTCGCCGAACGGGCTGCCGATCGCCGCGACCGGCGCACCGACGGTCAGCGCTCTGCTGCTGCCGAGCGGCAGCGGGCGCAGCGTCAGGTCGCGCGGGTCGACTTGGATCAGCGCGACGTCGGAGTTGAGGTCGGTGCCGACGATCTCAGCCGGCACCTGGTTGCCGTCGGCGAACTGGACGTAGACCGTCTTCGCCGCTCTGACCGACCCGCCGGTCCCGTTCGTGACGACGTGGGCGTTCGTCGCGATCCGCCCGGCGGCGTCGATCACGAAGCCTGAGCCGAGACCCTCCGCACCGGTCGGCGTGGCGTCCTCTCTGTCGCCCTCGAAGAGGCTGATGACGGTGACGACGCCCGGCGCCTCACGCGCGTAGATCGCGCTCGGGTCGAAGCGGCCGCCCGACAGCTGCCGCAGCACCTCCACGCGCGTCGTCGCGACGCGCGTGGGCACGCTGTCACCGGCGTCGCCGCCGGCCGAGCCGAGACCGCGGTCGCCGTCGTCGCCTCCTCCGCAGGCGGTGAGACCGCCGGCGAGCGCGAGCGCGGCGAGCACGGCTGCGCAGCGTCGCACCGGCGAAGGAGCCCCTGGCGAGTTCGCCAGCGGAAACCAAGGCCGCAGGCCGCGGGTTTTCGCATTCATGCCGGCAGCTCCAGCGTGAAGACGGTGCGGCCGGGGCGCGACTCGACGCCGAGGCGGCCGCGCATGCGCTCGGCCAGCTCGCTCGCGATCGCGAGCCCGAGCCCGGAGCCCTGCTTGTCGTCGGAGGTGTAGAACGGCTCGAAGATCTGCGACAGCGCCTGGCGCTCGATGCCGCGGCCGTGGTCGCGCACCGCCAGGCGCGCGAAGCCGTCGTCGCGCGTCGCCGAGACGACGATGTCGGTCCCCGCCTCGGCGTGGGTCAGTGCATTGTCGATGAGGATGCGCATGATCTGGGCGACGCGGACAGGATCGCAGAGCGCTTCGACCGGCTTGCCCGTGAGGCGCACCTCCAGGTGCGCGTCGCGCTGCGCGAGCACCGGCTCGAACTCGGAGCTGACCGATCGCGCCAGCTCCGACAGGTCGACGGGCTCGGGTCGCAGCTCCAGCGAGCCGGCCTCCAGGCGCGACAGGTCGAGCAGGTCGACGGACAGCTTGCGCAGCCGCTCGACCTGCATCCGCACCTGCGCGAGGAAGCGTCTGCGCGTCTCTTCGTCGAGCTCCTCGTCCTCCAGCAGCTCGACGAAGCCGCCGAGCGAGAAGAGCGGCGTGCGCAGCTCGTGCGAGGCGGTCGCGATGAACTGCTTGCGGGCGCGGTCGAGCTGCGCGAGCTGGCGCTGCATGTCGTTGAAGGCGCGGGCGAGCTGGCCCAGCTCGTCGTCGGAGTCGACCGGGATCGGCCGCGAGAAGTCGCCGGCGGCGACCTGCTCGGCGGCCTCCTCCAACCGCTTGACGCGCAGCGCCAGCGCACGCGCGATCAGCCAGCCGGCGAGCACCGCGAGCGCGAGCGCGATCGCGCCGGCGACGAGGATCTGGCCGCGCACGACGTCGACGTTGCCCTCGACGTCGCTCATCGGCGTCGAGTAGACGGCGACGTAGCCGACCGCGCCGTCCGCGGTTCTGATCGGCACCGCGGCGAGCGCGACGGGACCGTCGGTCAGGCTCTCGGTCGCGGTCTCGGTGTCGCCGCTGCGAGCCGCGCGGCTGGCTATCTCGGTGACCGGCAGGCTCGTGTCTCCGTCGACCGAGTCGGCGACCAGCTCGGGGCGCGGCTCGCCGTCGAAGGAGCCGATCCGCATCAGCGCGACGCGCGCGTTCGCGCGCACCCCGGCTCTCCGCACGTACCGCTGAAGTTCCTTGTCGGTGGCCGCCGGGTCGGCCGCCACGTCGCTGATCTCGCCGGCCGTCTGCTGCGCTACGTCACGCAGCTGCGTGACCTTCTCGTCGCGCAGGCGCGACTCCAGCTGCGGCGCGATGTAGAGGTAGAGGACGGCGATCGCGGCGAGCGTGATCGCGAAGAAGAGGAACGCGAGGCGGTTCCGGAGCGAGCGCATGGGAGGCGGTGCGGCGCGGCGGCGCTAGGAGGAGGCGTCCGTGTCGCGGAAGCGGTAGCCGACGCCGCGCACGGTGAAGAGGTATTCGGGCTCCTTCGCGTCGCGCTCGATCTTCTCGCGCAGGTGGCGGATGTGGACGTCGATCGTGCGCGGGTCACGGTAGGCGGAGTCGCCCCAGACGCGAGCGAGCAGCATGTCGCGCGTGAAGACGCGACCGGGGCTGCGGGCGAGCGTGAGCAGGATCTCGAACTCGACGAACGTCGTCGTGATCGCCTCGCCGCGGAGGCTGACGGTCCGCTTGTCGGGGTCGATCCGCAGCTCGTGCACGTCGAGCGAGCCGCCGTCGCGCTCGGCCGAGCGCGACAGCTCCGAGCGCCGCAGCGCCGCCTTCACGCGGCTGCGGAACTCGCGCATCGAGAACGGCTTGGTGATGTAGTCGTCGGCGCCGATCTCCAGCCCGACGACCTTGTCGATCTCCTCGGACTTCGCCGTCAGCATGATGATCGGCACCGAGCTGCGGCTGCGCAGGCGCCGGCAGACCTCCAGCCCGTCCAGCTGTGGCAGCATCACGTCGAGCACGACGAGGTCGAACGGGCGTTCCTCGAAGCGCGCCAGCGCCTCACGCCCGTCGGTCGCCTGCACGACTTCGTAGCCGTCTCTGCGCAGCGGGTACGACAGCAGCGCCTGGATCGACTGCTCGTCGTCCACCAGCAGGATGCGGGTCGATCGCTCGGTCATCGTCCAGCGGGAAGGTTAGTGGGGTGACGCACCGGCGGGAAGCGGGTGAGCGGGAACGGGTGGATAACCTGCCGGTGTGCTCGATCCGCGGATCTACCGCGCGGCGTTCCTCCCGGTCCTCTTCGCTCTGGTGCTCGTCGGCTTCTCGCTGCGCGATCAGCCGCGCGGTGTGACGACGACGCTCGCCCCCGAGGCGTTCGACGGCGACGCCGCCTTCAGGCAGCTCGACCGGCTCGCGACCGCGGCGCCGCAGCGCGAGCCCGGCTCCGCCGGCGACGAGGCCGTGGCGCGCACCGTCGAGCAAGGGCTGAGAACGAGCGGCTTCGACGTCAGCGTGCGGCGCTTCGACGCGCAGACGAGCGTCGGCAAGCGCACGGTCGAGACGGTGATCGGCGAGCGGACCGGCTTCTCCAGCCAGCGGATCCTTGTCGTCGCGCAGCGCGACGCGATCGGCACCGGCGCGCGCGCGCAGCTGTCGGGCACGGCCGCGCTGCTGGAGCTGGCGCGGGTGCTCGGCTCCCGCACGCTCAACCGCACGCTCGTGCTCGCGTCCGTCAGCGGCGGTCCGGCGGCGGCGAAGGAGCTGGCCGAGCACGCCGGCGGCGAGGTCGACGCGGTGATCGTGCTGGGCGATCTCGCCGGCACCCGGACCGTGCGGCCGGTGGTCGTGCCGTGGGCCGACGGTGAGGCGGTCGCGCCGCTGGAGCTGCGCCGCACGGTCGAGACCGCCGTCGCCGCGGAGACCGGCGCCGGCGCCGGCAGAACGCGGCCGTTCCACCAGTTCACGCGGCTCGCCTTCCCGCTCACGCTCGGGCTCCAGGGGCCGTTCAACGGCGCCGGCCTGCCGGCGGTGCTGCTGTCGGTCGGCGGCGAGCGGCCGCCGGCGGCCGACCAGCCCGTCTCGGCCGAGCGGCTGACGACGTTCGGCCGCGCCGCGCTGCGCAGCGTCAGCGCGCTCGACGGCGCCAGAGAGCTGCCGGCGCCGGAGGCCTACATCACGATCGAGAGAAAGCTGCTGCCCGCCGGCCCGATCCGGCTGCTCGCGATCGCGCTGCTGCTGCCGGTGCTGCTCGCGGCCGTCGACGGCTTCGCGCGCGTGCGTCGCCGCCACGAGCCCGTCGGCCGCTGGCTGCGGTGGGTCGGGGTGTGCGCGCTGCCGTTCGTGCTCGCCGTCCTGCTGGTCCGCGTGATGAAGCTGACCGGCCTGCTCGACGCCGCGCCGTCCGTCGGCGGGACCGCTTTCGCGCCGGACGCGATCCCGCGGGACGGCACGGCGCTCGCCGCGCTCGCGGCCGTGTTCGTGCTGCTCGTGCTCGGCTGGTTCGTGCTGCGCCCGCTCGTCGCGCGGCTGCTCGGCGCCGTCGGCGATCCCGCCTCGCCGGGGGCGGCCGCCGCCGTGCTGCTCGTGTTGTGCGCCGTCGCGATCGCGGTCTGGATCGCGAACCCGTACGCCGCGCTCGTGTTGATCCCCGCGCTCCACCTGTGGCTGCTCGCGATCGCGCCCGAGGTGCGTCTGCACCCGCTCGCCGCGCTGGCGCTGTTCGCGCTCGGCCTGGTGCCGCCGCTGCTCGTCGCGTTCGCCTACGCGCGCCAGTTCGGCCTCGACCCGCTCGAGCTGGCGTGGATGGGGCTGCTGCTCGTCGGCGGAGGGTCGGTCGGCCTCGTCGCCGCGCTCGGCTGGGCGATCGTGCTCGGCTGCGCCGGCGCCGTGCTCGCGATCATCGTGCGCGCGTCCGGCGGCGGCCCGGCGGCGGAGCAGCACGTCACCGTGCGCGGGCCGAAGACCTACGCCGGGCCGGGTTCGCTCGGCGGCACCGAGTCGGCGCTGCGCCGTTGAGGCAGGCGCTGTGAGACGACGGGCATACTGAAGCGATGCGGCGCGCCCTGCGGGCACTCTCCACCGTGCTGATCGTGGCCGGCCTGCTGTTGATCGCCGACGCCGCGGTGACGCTCGCGTGGCAGGAGCCGGTCTCCGCGGTGATGGCGCGGATCCAGCAGGACAAGCTGTCGGACAAGCTGCAGCAGATCGAGCAGCAGGCGCCGACGCCGGTGCAGAGACGGGCGCTCGCCAGACTCGGCACGGACAGACGCCGGATCGCCTTCCTCGCGCGGGTCGCGCGGCGCGAGGCGCAGGAGGGCGAGCCGTTCGGCCGGCTGCAGATCCCGCAGATCGGCGCCGACGATGTCGTCGTCAACGGGACCGCGTCGGACGACCTGCGCAAGGGTCCGGGCCACTATCCCGACACGACCTTCCCCGGCCTCGGCGGGACCGTCGCGATCGCAGGGCACCGCACGACGTACGGCGCGCCGTTCCGGAAGGTCGACGAGCTCTCGGCCGGCGACGAGATCGTGCTGGAGATGCCGTACGCCCGCTTCACCTATGCGGTCCAGAAGACGGAGATCGTCGAGCCGACCGACACCTGGGTCACCAGAGACGTCGGCTACGAGCGGCTCGTGCTGTCCGCCTGCCACCCGCTCTACAGCGCCGCTCAGCGCATCATCGTGTTCGCGAAGCTGCGCTCAGTGCAGGAGCGCGGCGCCGCGCTCGAGGCACCGTCTCGCGACGGTGCTGTCGGTTCCTGAAAAAGTGGGTATCAGGAGATCGGGCGGACGTGGCTGGCCGGATGTCCAACCTCGTCCGGTGTTGCTCATGTGCCGAGCCGTGCCTCCCGATACCGCTGCCAAGGACGGGCAACCCTTCGGCAGGCGGCGCCGTGTACGGACCGCATGCGGTGGGCCGCGCCCTGCTCCGAAGCCCCCATGGAAGACATCAGGACAGTGAAGATCAACGACTTGAGAGCCCGCATCGCACGGGCCGACTACGACGTGGACGTCGTCGCCGTCGCCGACGCGTTCGTCACGCGCATGCTCGCCGCGCACGGCGCGCTGCGCCGCGCGGACGTGAAGGAGCTGCTCGGCGACGCCTACGAGGAGATCGGCGGCAGCGGTCAGAAGTCGTGCTCGTAGCCGCGCAGCAGCGCGGCGTCTGAGCCGAAGTCGACCCCGGCGCCGTCCCCCTCCGCCGCCTCGACGGTCCCGATCCACGTGACCGCCGCGGCCGCCTCCGCCGCGGCGCGCCGCTCCGGCGGGACGCAGACGCACAGCTCGTAGTCCTCGCCGGCGGTCGCGGCGAGCGCGGCGGGCGGCTGCCCGAGCGCGGCCGCGACCTCCGCGACGCCGTCCGCGAGCGGCAGCCGGTCGAGCGCCAGCACGAGCCGTCCACCGCTGCGGCGGGCGATGTGGCCGGCGTCGGTCGCGATGCCGTCGGAGATGTCGATCATCGCGCGGGCGCCGGCGGCGGCGAGGGCGCGTCCCTCCGCGATCCGCGGCTGCGGGCGCAGGTGGCGGCGGATCAGCGCGCGTGCGACGTCAGGGTCGAGCCGCGCCGGGCCGACGCGTCCCTCCAGCAACTCCAGCCCGGCGCCCGAACCGCCGAGCGCGCCGGTCACGCCGACGAGGTCGCCCGGGCGGGCTCCGTCGCGGCCGATCAGCTCGTGCTCTGCGTCGGCCCAGCCGACGACGGTGACCGACGCGACGAGCGCGGGGCCGCGCGCGAGATCGCCGCCGGCGATCGTCGTGCCGGTCGCGGCGGCGAGCTGCTGCGCCGCCGCGAACAACTCGCGCAGCGCGGCGTCGTCGAGGCCCGGCGGAAGCACGAGCGCGAGGTACGCCTCACCGGCCTCGGCGCCCATCGCAGCGACGTCGGAGAGTGCGCCGGCGAGGGCGCGGTGGCCGACGTCGGCGAGCGAGGCGGTGCCGTCGCCGCCGTCGAAGCGGAAGTGGACGCCGTCGACCATCGTGTCGACGGACGTGACGGCGTAGGGACGGGCGCGCACGACGGCGGCGTCGTCCCCGATCCAGCGGACGACGCGGTCGTGTTCATCGGCGAGGATCTCGCTCAGCGCTTCGATCAGCGCGAGCTCTCGCATCGTTCAGGAGGCTCCGGCAGGCGCAGCGGCCGCGCCGCCACTCAACGGTGGCGGTAGACGATGCGCGCGCGGTCGAGGTCGTACGGCGACAGCTCGCAGCGCACGCGGTCGCCCGGCAGGATGCGGATCCGGAAGCGGCGCATCTTGCCGGCCACGTGGCCGAGGACGAGATGGCCGTTGTCGAGTCTCACGCGGAACATTGCGTTCGGCAGGGCCTCGACGACCTCGCCTTCGAGCTCGACCTTTTCTTCCTTCGGCAAACCGTGTCCTATCTGGCGTGGGTGGAATGTGGGCAGGCGCATGCAGCGCTGTTGGCGCCCACTCATGAACGGTACCAGCCCCGTGGGGGCCGGCGGGCGGGGGA
Organism: Conexibacter woesei DSM 14684; assembly: GCF_000025265.1. Taxonomy (GTDB): domain Bacteria; phylum Actinomycetota; class Thermoleophilia; order Solirubrobacterales; family Solirubrobacteraceae; genus Conexibacter; species Conexibacter woesei. The sequence continues at coordinate 6,313,436 of NC_013739.1, read as the reverse complement.
TCAGCCTGGCGCGCCCGCGCCGCCGCCCTCTGTCCCGCCGCCGCTCGGCGTCTGTATGTCCGGGTCGCCCTGGGGCGGCCTGGCATAGGCATCGGGGTTCGGGTTGCCCTCGCCGGTGCCGCCGGTGTCCGTCCCGCCGGTGTCGGTGCCGGTCGTGCCGTCGGTCGAGCCGCCGTCCGACGCGCCGTCGTACGAGTAGTCCTCGTCGTCGTCCGAGCCGGTGCTCGAGTATCTGCCGAAGAAGGAGCTGCCGCTGAACGCGGGCGAGTTGGGCCAGTCCGCGCCGCAGTAGTCGCCCTTCGCGACCGCCATGTAGTCGTGCCAGATCATCGCGGGTATCGTGCCGCCCTGGACGCCGTAGCCGTGGACCGAGTACATCGGCGTCGGCTGCGGGTAGCCGATCCAGACGGCGGTCGACAGTCTCGGCGTGAAGCCGACGAACCAGGCGTCCTTGCTGTCGCTGGTCGTGCCGGTCTTGCCGCCCATCGCGCAGCCGACGTTCGCGTTCGTGCCGGTGCCGGAGGTCGCGTTCATCTCCAGCACACGGCGCGCCTCGGCCGTCTCGGCCTCGCTGAAGGTGCGCTTGCGCTTGACTCTGCCGAGCTCGTCGACCTGGCCGTTGGGCTTCTTGACTCTGAGGATGACCGTCGGCGACATGCGGATCCCGCCGTTCGCGATCGTCGCGTAGGCGCTCGCCATCTCCAGCGGGGAGACGCCGGTCTCCAGGCCGCCGAGCGCCTCGGCGAGGTAGCCGTTCAGTCTCGACGTGACGCCCATGTCGTAGGCGGCCTGACGGACCGCGTCGGGCCCGATGTCGGCGGCGAGCTGCGCGTAGACGGTGTTGTCGGACGTCAGCGTCGCCTTCGTGATGCTCATCGAGCCGCTGTAGGTGTTGCCGAACGTCTTGACCTCGTAGTCGGGGTACTGCGAGTTCCAGCCCGGCGTCAGCAGTCTCGACACGTACGAGGTCGAGTCAGGGTCGATCCCCTTCCTCAGCGCGGCCATCAGCACCATCGTCTTGAAGGTCGAGCCGGGCTGGCGCTGCGCCTGGGCGGCGTAGTTGTAGTTCGTGCCGCCGTCGGAGTCGTCGCCGTACTTGGCCGACGACGCCATCGCGAGGATGTGGCCGTTCGCCGGATCGACGGTGACGATCGCCGCCGACGGGTCGCCCGGGTCGTACAGTCTGCCGGCGATCGCGGCGCGCGCCGCCTCCTGCTTGCGCAGGTCGATCGAGGTGTAGACCCTCAGGCCGCCGGCCCGCACCACCTCGGGGCCGTACTTTCTGATCAGCTCTCTTCTGACCCAGTCGAAGACGAACGGCTCCTTACGCGCCTGGTAGAAGCCGTTTCTCTTGACGCCGAGCGGCGATGCCGCCGCCTCGTCCGCCTCGCTCTGGGTGACGTATCTCGCGTCGACCATCGCCTTGAGCACGTCGGCGCGACGCTTCTCCGCGCCTCTCGGGTTGAGGAACGGGTTGTAGTCCGACGGCGCCTGCGGCAGGCCGGCGAGCAGCGCCGACTCGGCCAGCGTCAGCTTCGACGCGGGCTTGTCGAAGAAGACGCGCGCGGCGGCCTGGATCCCGATCGCCTCCTGGCCTCCGACGGTCCCGAACGGGACGTTGTTGAGGTAGGAGGTGAGGATCCACTCCTTCGAGTGCTGCTTCTCCAGCTCATCGGCGAGCTTCGCCTCGCGGATCTTGCGCTCGAGCGTCTTTCTGAATCTGTTCTCTGGGATGTAGAGGTTGCGCACCAGCTGCATCGTCAGCGTCGATCCGCCCTGCTGCGTGCGGTCCTCGGTGACGTTCTTGACGGCGGCGCGCACGACGCCGACGTAGTCGACGCCGCTGTGCTTGTAGAAGCGGCGGTCCTCGATCGCGACCGTCGCGCGCTTCATCGACAGCGGGATCTCTCCGCTGTCGATCGGCGTCCGCAATATGTCGCCGGCGATGAAGCCGAGGCGCGTGCCGTCGGCGGCGTAGACGGTCGAGATCGCGCCCGCCGGCTTCGCTCGCAGCGTCTGGATGTCCGGCGTGTCGTTGACGACGCTCATCACCCAGCTGGCAGCGGCGATCCCGCCGGCGACCAGGCCGACGAACGCCACCGTGACGATGGCGATGATGGCGCGCCGCAGCGGGCGGCCGTGGTTGCGCTTGCGGCGCTTCTGTCGCTCTCGACGACTCACGGGTCCAGGGAAGACGAGACGCCGCGAATGGCGGCGCCGGTCGAAAAAGGATAGCCAGACGCGGATTTCGGCCTGCCGGCCTCGCCTCCTGCCGCGGCGCTCAGGCTGCAGCGGACGGTGCGAGCAGCCCGTCGCCGCGCAGCGCGCGCAGGGCGTCGGCGCGCAGCCGCGACGCGTGCTGCGGGCGCTCGCGCGGCGGCACCGAGCCGCGCGAGATCGTGTAGCGGACGCCGTCGGGCGTGACCTCCGAGATCCGCGCGACCGGCGTCCCCTCCAGCGCCGCGAGCGCGCTCAGCACGCGGTCGGCGTCGCTGTCGAGCGGCAGCCACAGCTCGACTTCGAGCCCGACCAGCGGCTCGACGATCGTGTCGTTGCGCAGGACGCCGGAGGCGAGCCGCTCGTTCGGGATGAAGAGGCGGTGGCCGTCGCCGCCGCGCACGACGGTGTAGTTGAGGCGCACGTCCTCGACCGTGCCGCTCTCGTCCTCGACGGTGACGCTGTCGCCGATCCGCAGCGGCTGCGCGATCGTCAGCATCACGCCGGCGATCAGGTTCGCCAGCGTCTGCCGCGCCGCGAAGCCGATCACGGCGGCGAGCAGGGCGCTGGAGGCGAGCACCGTCGTCGCGAGCTTGTTGAGACCGTCGAACTGCGCCACCGCCGTCATCACGCCGACGACGAGGATCACGAGCGTCAGCAGCCGCCGCAGGAAGCGCATGCGCGTGTCGACCGCGGCGGTCACGTCGTCGCGCATCACCGCCGCCGCGAGCCGCTGGCCGCGGTGCAGGATCGCCCTGTCGACGACCCACGCGACCGCGACCGAGACCGCTATCGCGACGACCGCGCCGACCCAGGGGTTGTCTTGCAGGAACGTCGCGGCGAGCGGGATGGGAACATCGGGACCGACCATGGACCGCGAGGGTAACGGCAGCATCGGCGAGGCGTGGCGCGCGTTCTGGACCTCGCGCGTCGCGGTCTGGGCCGCCGGCCTGCTCGGCGTGCTCTGGCTCGGCCAGGCACCCGGCGCGGAGACGTTCGACCCGACCGGCGTGACGCGTCCGTTCTCGCGCTTCGCCGATCTGCTGCTGGCGCCGGCCGCGCGCTGGGACGCGGTCTGGTACCTGTCGATCGCCGACGACGGCTACAGCAGCGCCGCCGACCATGCGAAGGCCGCGTTCTACCCCCTCTACCCGCTGCTGGCGAAGGTCGTCGGCTGGCTGTTCGGCTCGGCGCTGCTCGGCGGCCTCGTCGTCTCGCTCGCCTGCTTCTTCGGTGCGCTCGTGCTGCTGCACAAGCTCGCGCGGATCGAGCTGGGCGAGCGCGACGCGCGCACGACGATCCTGCTCGTCGCCTTCTTCCCGTCGGCGTTCTTCTTCTCCGCCGTCTACGCCGAGTCGCTCTTCCTGCTGCTGTCGGTCGGGACCCTCCTGGCGGCGCGGCAGGGGCGTTGGGCGGCGGCCGGCGCGGTCGGGGCGCTGGCGGCGCTGACGCGCAACAGCGGCGTGATCCTGCTGCTGCCGGTGCTGCTGCTGTTCCTCTATGGGCCGCGGGCGGACCGCGAGGCGGCGGGCGGTGGCCCGTGGTGGAAGCCGCGCTACGCGATCACGCCGCAGATCCTCTGGCTCGCCCTGATACCGCTCGGGCTGGTCGCGTTCCTCGTCTACATCGGGATCGTGCTCGGCGACCCGTTCGCGCCGTTCAGCGCGCAGGAGCTGTGGGGCCGTCACCTCGTCCCGCTCGGCGGGATCTGGGACGGCGCGCGCGCGGCGTGGCTGGGGCTGCGCCAGATCGTCCACGGCGAATCGACGCCGGTCTACTTCGGCGAGGCGGGCGGCGACCCGTTCTCCGTCGCGGGGCAGAACCTGATGTTGTTCGGCTTCCTCGTCTTCGCGCTGGTGGCGCTCGTCGGCGCGCTGCGCCGGCTGCCGCTCGCGTACGGCGCCTACGCCCTCGTCGCGCTCGTCACGACGCTCTCCTACCCGGTCGACGCGCAGCCGCTGATGTCGCTGCCGCGCTTCGTGCTCGTGCTGTTCCCGCTGCAGATGTGGCTGGCGCGCTGGCTCGGCGAGCGCGGCGACCGCGGTAGCGAGCGCGCGATCGCGATCAGCGCCGTGCTGCTCGGGCTGATGACGGCGCAGTTCGCGCGCTGGGGGTTTGTGGCATGAGGTGGAAACCTGCGCCCAGAGGGCTTGGTTTCCATTGGGAACGCTCGCCCAGGGGCTCGCCTTCCCGGGACGGAGGTCTCCCGTGAGCGGCAGGCCGCCGCGCGTGTGGCTGCTGGACGCGCTCGGGACGCTGCTGGAGCTGGAGCCGCCGGCCGAGCCGCTGCGGCGCGAGCTGCGCGTGCGCTTCGGCTTCGAGCTGAGCGCGCAGGAGGCGCGCGCGGCGATCAAGGCGGAGATCGAGTACTACCGCGCCCACCACGACGAGGCGTCCGACCGCGCCGCGCTCGCCGTGCTGCGGCGCGGCTCGGCGGAGGCGCTGCGCGCCGCCCTGCCGGCGGGGCGAGGCGCCGAGCGGCTGCCGATCGAGCCGCTGACCGACGCGCTGCTGGCGGCGCTGCGCTTTCGCCCGTTCCCCGAGGTCGCGGACGTGCTGCGACGGGCGCGGAAGCGCGGGATCGGCCTCGTCGTCGTCTCCAACTGGGACGTCTCGCTGCACGACGCGCTCGACGACACCGGCCTGACGCCGCTGCTCAACGGCGCGCTGACGTCGGCCGAGGTCGGCAGCGGCAAGCCCGGCGGAGAGATCTTCGCTCGCGCGCTGGCGCTCGCCGGTGTCGGCGCCGCGGACGCGCTGCACGTCGGCGACAGCGTCGAGCACGACGTCGCCGGGGCGCGCGCGGCAGGGATCGACGTGCGGCTCGTCGTGCGCGACGGCGCCCCGCCGCCCGCTCCGGACCTCGGGATCGCGACCGTCGGCTCGCTGCGCGAGCTGCCGGGGCTCGCCGGCCCGTAATCTGTCAGGGGTGAGCAGCACCCCAACGCCCGGCTCGTCCGGCCTGCCCGAACATCCGGAGCGTCCCGAGGGCATCGCCCCGACCCCGCCGCCGCCGACCTCCGCGGACGCCGGCGACGCGACCGGACCGCGCTTCGTCGCGCCGCGCTCGGAGCCGGTCTCCGACCCGGAGGCGGAGACCGCGTGGCGTCCGTGGATGGCGCCAGCCGCGCTCGTCGTCGCGTTCATGATCGCGCTGTTCGGCCAGCTCGTGATCGCCGCGATCGGCACCGCGTTCGGGATGAGACTCGAGGATCCGACGCCGGCGGTGAACATCCTCGCGACGCTCTTCCAGGACTTCGCGTTCGTCGGCGCGGCGATCTTCTTCGCCAAGACGGTGGGGCCGGTCAGCGCCGCGCAGTTCGGGATCAAGCGCACGCGGCTGTGGCCGGCGATCGGCGCGATGGCGCTGATGATGCTGGCGTTCTACCTGCTGAGCGGCTTGTGGGCGGCGCTGCTGGACATCTCCGACACGGACGAGCTGCCCGACTCCTTCGGCGTCGACGAGAGCACGGTCGCGCTCGTCGCGGTCTGCATACTCGTGACGGTGATCGCGCCGATCGCGGAGGAGGTCCTCTTCCGCGGCTTCTTCTTCGGCGCGCTGCGCAACTGGCGGGGCGTCTGGCCGGCGGCGGTCATCACCGGCCTCGTCTTCGGCGGCATCCACGCCGGCTCCGCCGACGCCGAGTTCCTCGTCCCGCTCGCGCTGCTCGGCTTCCTGCTCTGCGTGCTGCGCTGGAGGACCGGCTCGCTGCTGCCGTGCATCGCCGTGCACGCGATCAACAACTCGATCGCGTTCGGCGTCAACCAGGCCGACTGGAACGCCTGGCAGGTCATCCTGCTGATCATCGGCGCGAACGCGGCCTGCCTGCTGATCTGCTGGCCGCTGCTCGGCCGCGGCGAGCGTCGCGCCGCCGCGGCGGCGCCCTGATGGCTGCCCGCTCCTCTAGGATTCCGCGGCATATGACCGGTCGTACTGCCGTCTCCGCCCTCGCCGCGACGCTCGCGCTTGCCGCGACTCCGGCCGTCGCGTCCGCCCAGGACGCGCCCGTCGAGCCGGTCGTGCCGGCCGCCACCACCGCCACCGTCCCCGCCGACCCCGCCGCCGTCGCGGCGGCTCCGAGATCGGACGCCGACGCGCCGCCGGAGCCGAAGGCGAAGGGGGAGCCGCAGCCGGGCGACAGAAGAAGAGCGGCCGCGCCCCAGGCCGGCGGGCGCATCGGCGTGTGGCTCGACGGCGAGGTGTACCGACTCGGCAGAGAGACGGTGACCGTGCCCGGCAAGGACGTCGAGATCGGCGGGCGGATCGTGCCGTACGTGCCGAACCAGAAGGTCACGATCAGAGTCTGGAACGGCAGCAGACTCGCCAAGCAGGTGACGGTGACGCCGAAGCCGTCCAAGACGAAGCAGACGGCGACGTTCAGCGCCAGATTCACGGCCGGCAAGCCGGGCGAGTTCAGAGTCTTCGCCACCCACGCGAGAACGCCGGAGCAGCGCGAGCTGGCCTCCAAGGCCGCCGCCGTCGACGTCGTCGCGCCGGTCGCCGGCTTCGGAACGCGCAGCGCGTTCGTCGGGATCCTCCAGCAGAAGCTCGCCAAGCTCGGCTACGCGGTCCCGCGCAACGGCGTCTACGACGGCGGCACCGGCCGCGCGATCGAGGCGTACCGCAAGGTCAACGGGATGTCCCGTCTGCAGACGCTCGACGCGGCCGTCGTCGACAAGCTGCTGCGCGGCGTCGGCGGCTTCAAGGTCCGCTATCCGCAGCACGGCCGCCACGTCGAGGCCCACCTCGGCCAGCAGGTGCTCGCGCTGATCGAGAACGGCAAGGTCTACCGCGCGTACACGACCAGCTCTGGCGCGTCGGTCACGCCGACGGTGCTCGGCAACTTCCGCTTCTACTGGAAGCAGCCCGGCGTGAACAACAGAGAGATGGTCCACTCCAGCTACTTCATCCGCGGCTACGCGATACACGGCTACAAGTCGGTTCCGACCTACCCCGCCAGCCACGGCTGCCTGCGGATCCCGATTCCGGACGCGCTGTTCGTCTACAACTGGGTCCGGCTCGGCGATCAGATCGACGTCTACTACTAGTGGCCTTCGTCGAACGACCCTTCGGAGCCGACGAGGCGCGCACGCGCCTGGTCGCCGCGCTGCGTGAGCACGCGCTCGTGATCGGCGAGGTCACGCTCACCAGCGGCATCGTCGCCCAGTACCTGATCGACGCGAAGCGGGCGGTCCTGCTGCCGGAGGCGTTCTTCGCCGCCGGCGTGCTGATCGCCGACCAGGCCGCCGCGCTCGGCGCGACCGCCGTCGGCGGGATGACGATGGGCGCCGACCCGCTCGCCTGCGCCGCGCTCGCCGGCGGCGCCGACGTGAAGGCGTTCTTCGTTCGCAAGGAGACGAAGGACCACGGGCTCGCCCGCCGCGTCGAAGGGCCGCTGCTGACCGCCGATGACCGCTGCCTGATCGTCGAGGACGTCGTCACGACAGGCGGCTCGACGATCCGCGCGATCGAAGCGGTGCGCGCCGAGGGCCATGAGATCTGCGGCGTCGTCGCGATCTGCGACCGCCTCGCCGGCGGCGCCGCCGCGATCGAGGACGCTGCGCAGGCGCCGTACGTCGCGCTCGCGACGATCGACGACGTCTACCCCGAGCGGCCCGACAGAGCCTGAGTGCCTGAGCCCGGCGCCGCCGGGCTCAGCTCACGCCGGCCGCTCGGCGTGCAGCGTGTCGACGACGCGGTCGACGACGCGACCCGCCGGTCTGCCGGGCGAGTGCGCGCTGCGGAAGGCGAGCAGCGTGAAGGTCGCGTCGCCGCGGCGCTGGAGCGCGACCAGCGTGATCGCCTGTCTGACGCCCGTCTGCGCGTAGGTGCCGGTCGCCGTCGCCTGCGCGGCCGGGTACGGCGTCTCCTCCAGCGTCCGCGCCGGCGTCGCGCGCAGCCCTCTGTACCCGCGCAGGCTCTCGATCGCCTCGCCCGCGTAGCGGCGCGGGGCGGCGAGCCTGCCCGGCTCGCTGCGGTCGGCGCCGACCGCGATCGCGAGCGTACGGTCGCGTGAGCTGAGCACGAGCGTCCCGCCGCTGCGACGCGACGACCAGCCCGGCGGCAGGCCGACGCTGAAGCCGGCCTTGGCGTCGCGCACGCGACGCCAGCCGGCGGGCATCTCCGGCTGCGGACCGGCGGGTGCGACCGGCACGTTCGCGGTCGACGCGGTCGGTGGCACCGTGATCGTCTTCGCCTGCCCGCTCTCGTTGCGGCTGCTGAAGACCGTCGCCGTCAGCACGCCCGCGGAGAGCGCGCAGCCGGCGAGCAGCACGGCACGTCGCCCTGACCTCGACATCCCTTCACCCTACGCGCTCCGGCGGCGCTGCGAGCTCTTCCGTCGCGACTTCGCGCGCCGCGGCGCGCACGGCGGCGCGCGCGTCGTCGCCGTCGAGACCGAGTCCCCGCAGCAGGTCGACGGCGGTCGAGCGGACCTGTCCGACGAGCACGCTGACGGAGAGGTTGCCGGTCCGCTCCAGCACGAGCGTGGCGCGTGCGGCGGCGCGCACGGCCGCCGTGCGGGCCACGCCGCTGCGGTCGTCCGGCGAGGTCGCGAGCGCGGCGTCGAAGTCGCGGACGGCGGTCGCGAGGTCGCGCAGCGCGTGGCCGATCCCGGGCGGGACGTGGTCGCCGAGCTGGAGCGCGCGCAGCGCGCCGCGCGCCAGCACGCGCGTGTTGCGGACAGCGTTGTCGAGCTGCGGGTCGGCGTGCGCATACTGCGCCAGCTGGCCGCGCGTGCGCCAGCGGGGCGGCGCGATCCGCGCCGTCTCGCCGGCGGCGAGGACCGCGTGGTGGAACGCGCCGGCCTTGTCGTCGAGCGCGCGAGCGCGTGCGAGCGCCCGCTCAGCTCCCGTGGCGTCGTTCGCGTCGAGCGCGTCGGCGACGTCGTCGAGCGCGCCGGCAAGCTCGTCCAACAGCGGTCGCACCGTGCGGCGAGCGAGCGCGAGCGGGTCGACGGGGAGCAGGATCGACACCGCGATCCCCAGCAGCCCGCCGGTGAACGCGTCGATCATCCGTCCCCAGTAGATCCCCTGGTCGGGCGGCTGCAGCGTCACGACGAGGATCGCGGAGACGGCCGCCTGCGTGACGAGGATCGGGCCTCCGCCGACGAACACCGCGGTCGCCATCGCGAGCGCGATCACCAGCATCAGCTGCCACGTGCCGACGCCGATGCCGGCGATCAACAGGTCGCCGACGGCGATCCCGAGCGTCACGCCGATCATCAGCTCGACCGTGCGGCGACCGCGCTCGACGTACGTCGCGCCGAGGCAGATGATCGCCGAGATCGGTGCGAAGAACGGCCGCTGATGCCCGAACACGTCGGTCGCGATCAGCCACGCGACGCCTGCCGCCAGCGACGCCTGCGCGATCGGCAGCGCGGCGCGGCGGACGTCGTCCAGACGGCTCTGGATCCGCATCTGGCGGTTCGGCGGAAGGAACACGTTCAGAGCATGCCCGGAGCGCGCGAACCGCGTCGTTCGGGGTGGTGGAATGCGCCCTCTGACTACTTGAAAAAGCTCGGATGCCCCGAGCAGGAGTCGAACCTGCGGCCTACTCCTTAGGAGGGAGTCGCTCTATCCAGCTGAGCTACCGGGGCGCGTGGAACAGCGTAATGGTTCAGGAATACGCTGCAAGCCTGTGCTATGGGCCAGGGATGGGGTAGACAGGAGTTGGGCCAGCGCGGGCGAACTGGAAACGCGGTCGGTCGGTTCGGGATGACTGCGATGACACGAGCTACTCAATCGGGAGGCATGGGGCCGGCGGTGGACGCCGGATGAGTCTCGGCGCCCCCGGGCTGCTGCAGGACCCCCGCGCGGAGCTGGGCGGGACCTTCGTCGAGCGCTCGCCGCGGCAGCTGTTCTGGCGCCGGCTGCGTCGCGACCGCGTCGCGATGGCGGCGCTCGTCGTCGTCGTGCTGCTCGTGCTCGTGGCGCTGTTCGCGCCGCTGGTCGTGAAGCTCGCGGGCGCCCCCGGTCCGAACGTGCGCGACAGCGGCGCGCTCGACGAGTTCGGCGCGCCGGCCGGACCGAGCGCCGAGCACCTCTTCGGCGTCGACGACTTCGGCCGCGACGTCTTCTCTCGCACCGTCTACGGCGCGCGCGTCTCGCTCTTCGTCGGGATCGTCGGGACGGCGATCGCGGTCGCGCTCGGTGTCGCGCTCGGCCTCGTCGCCGGCTGGTTCAGCGGCTGGGTCGACACGCTCCTGTCGGGGCTGGTCGACGTGATGCTCGCGTTCCCGGTCCTCCTGCTCGGGCTCGGGATCGCCTCCGCCTGCTCGTTCGGCGACGGCTGCGCCGGCGGCGTGATCGAGCCCGGCCTGCGGACGGTGATGCTGGTGATCGTCGTGGTCGGCTGGACGATGACGGCGCGCCTCGTGCGCGGGCAGGTGCTGTCGCTGCGCGAGCGCGAGTTCGTCGACGCCGCGCGGGCGATGGGCGCCTCGGATCGCTACATCCTGCTGCGTGAGATCCTTCCGAATCTCGTCGTCCCGATCATCGTCTACTCAAGTCTGATGGTCCCGCAGACGATCCTGTTCGAAGCGGCGCTGTCGTTCCTGGGCGTCGGGGTGTCACCGTCAACACCGAGCTGGGGCTCGATGATTGCTGACGCAGCACCCAACTTCGATACGCAATGGTGGTACATGGTGTTCCCCGGCGCGGCCCTGCTCGTGACCGTGCTGGCATTCAACCTGCTTGGTGACGGCCTCCAAGACGCACTCGACCCGAAGACTTCACAGTGACGCTCCCCCCGACATTGAAGATGAAAGGACCGACCATGCCGCGACTCGTCGTGCGGACGCTCATCGCGAGCCTCCTCTGCATGACCCTCGCCTCGACGATCGCCGCGTGCGGGTCCGGCGACGACGACGGTGGCGGCGGGAACGCCCGCACGACCGCGAGAGCGGACAGCGGCGCCGGCGGCAGAAGAGGGGGGACGCTGAGAGTCCTCACCGAGGAGGACGTCAGCGGGCTCGACCCGGGCGTGACCTACTCGAGCGCCGCGTTCAACCTGCTCTCCGGGACGGTCCGCCCGCTCTACCGTTACGCGCCCGAGAACCCGACCGACATCGAGCCCGACCTCGCCGCCTCCCAGCCGCAGATCTCGGCGGACGGCAGAACCGTCACGGTGAGAATCCGCAGAGGGGTGAGATTCGGCCCGCCGGTGAACCGGGAGGTGACGTCGAGAGACGTCAAGTACGCGATCGAGCGCGGCTTCAATCCGAGCGTCGGCAACCCCTACGCGCCGACGTACTACGGCGACCTCGTCGGCGTCGACAGAGCTGACGGCGGCCCGATCGCCGGGATCGAGACGCCCGACGAGCAGACGATCGTCTTCCGCCTCACGAGACCGACAGGCGGCGTCCTCGCGCAGGCGACGACGCTGCCGCTGTCGGCTCCCGTGCCGCAGGAGTACGCGAGCAGATTCGACGACAAGCCGGAGGGCGAGCTGACCGACTACGGCAACTGGCAGATCTCGTCGGGGCCGTACATGTTCGCCGCCGACGCGAACGGCAGAGCGCTCGGCAACGGGATCGTGCCCGGTCGCAGACTCGAGCTCGTGCGCAACCCGAACTGGGACGCCGCGACCGACGGGCGGCCCGCCTACCTCGACGGCATCGACTGGTCGGTCGGCAACGAGCCGAACGTCGCCGGCCGGCAGGTGCTCGACGGCAGCGGCCTGACGCTCGGCGACACGCCGACCGCCGAGACGGTCAAGCGCGCGGTCCAGCGCTACCCGGAGCAGATCTTCTTCAGCCCCGGCGCCGGCAACCGCTACGCCGCGCTCAACACCGCGATCCCGCCGTTCGACGATCCCGACCTGCGCAAGGCGGTCGCCGCGCAGCTCGACCGCGAGCAGATGCGGCTCGTCCGCGGCGGCGCCTCGATCGGCGACATAGCGACGCACCTCCTCTACCCCGGCGTCGCCGGCTTCGAGGAGGCCGGCGGGATGAGAGGCCCGGAGCTCGACTTCCTCGCGAACCCCGCCGGCGACCCGGCGATCGCGAGAAAGTACATGGCGGCGGCCGGCTACCCCGACGGCAGATACACCGGCAGAGAGACGGTCGAGGTCGTCGGCGTCTCCGGCGACCCGGCCGACAAGGACTCGCAGCTGGTCGACGAGGCGCTCAGACAGCTCGGCTTCAGAACGAAGCTGCGGCTCGTCGACTCGGACACGATGTACGGCAGATTCTGCGCGTCGCCGAAGGCGAGAGCCGAGGTCTGCCCGATCCTCGGGTGGATACGCGACTTCGCCGATCCGCAGACGGTGCTCGACGCCGCCTTCAACGGCACGACGATCTCGCAGGAGGACGGCACCAACTCGAACTGGCCGCAGCTGAACGATCCGAGAATCAATGCGGCGATGGCGAGAGCGGAGTTGGTCGTCGACAAGCAGGAACGTGCCGAGGCGTGGGCGAACATCGATCGCATGATCACCGAGACCGGTGCCGCGATCCCATGGCTGTGGGACAAGCAGCCGGTCATCTCCTCAAAGGACGTCCGCTGCGCCAACCAGCTGTGGAACCAGGGGCACTGCGACTTCGCCTACAGCTCCCTGAGATAGCGCCGCGTCAGGCCGGGCATCGCCGCCGCGGCGCCTCCGGGGCGCGGCGGCGATGATCCGCTACGTCGTGCGCCGGGCGCTGTGGAGCCTGGTGCTGCTGCTGTTCGTGAGCCTGCTCACGTTCGTGCTGTTCTACGTGCTGCCGTCGGGCGATCCCGCGCTGCTGCGGGCCGGCAGAAACGCCTCGCCCGAGGCGCTTGCGCAGATCCGCCGCCAGCTCGGACTCGACGAGCCGCTGCCGGTGCAGTACTGGACCTTCCTGAAGGCGCTGGTGCTGCACTTCGACCTCGGCTACAGCTGGTACAACGACGCGCCGGTGAAGTCGCTGATCGCCGACCGGCTGCCGGCGACGATCTCGCTCACGCTCGGCGCGGTGGTGCTGTGGCTGGCGATCGCGATCCCGATCGGGATCGTCTCCGCGCTGCACCGCCGGACGTGGGCCGACCGGCTCTTCATGGGCGGCGCACTGATCGCGGTCTCCGCGCCCGTCTACTGGGTCGGCCTCGTCGCGCTGTACCTGTTCGCCGACGACATCGGCCAGTTCCCGCTGCTGCCCGGCGCCAACTCCTACGTTGCGCTGACCGATGACCCCGGCGCTTGGTTCGGCGCGCTGCTGCTGCCGTGGCTGGTGCTCGCCGGCGCGTTCGCCGCGGTCTACGCGCGGATGCTGCGCGGCAGCCTGATCGAGACGATGTCGCTGGACTTCGTCCGGACCGCGCGCGCGAAGGGGATCTCCGAGCGCCGCGTGGTGCTGCGCCACGGCGTGCGCGTCGCGATCACGCCCGTCGTGACGCTGCTCGGCGTCGACATCGGCGTTCTGCTCGGCGGCGCGATCCTCGTCGAGACGGTCTTCAACATCCCCGGCATCGGGCGGCTCGGCTTCGACGCGATCGACCACGCCGACTTCCCGGTGATCCAGGGGACGGTGCTGCTCGCGGCGCTCTGCGTCGTCGTCGCGAACCTCGTCGTCGACCTCGTCTACGCGCTGCTGGACCCGCGCGTGCGCTACGACGCCCGCTGAGCGCTACTCCTCGGTGGAGTCGTCCTCGTCCTCGTCGTCGTCCTCGACGTAGAGCGACTCGCGCGCAAGCTCGTCGCCGGCGGCCGAGAACAGCTTCACGTCGAGGAAGTCGGAGCGGTACGCGTCCGGCGCAATGAGTGTGAAGCGGTAGTCGACCAGCTCGCACTGGTCGACGGAGAGGTCGGCCAGCTCGGCGGTCACGATCGCGCCGTTCTTGACGAGCGGGACGCCCCAGATCAGCGTGATGTCGGCCGTTCTGCCGCCCTCGCCGCGCCAGCTGCCGATGACCTCCTCGTTGAGGTCGATCTGCCAGTCGGGGTTCGCGTCCGCCGTCTCGCTCGTGAAGTCCGCGTGGGCCGCGAAGTCGTCCGGCGCGCCGTTGTCGCCGACGCCGAAGGAGACGTAGCCGAACAGCTCGTAGCCCTCGGTCGTGCGGGCGGTCGCGGGGACGTAGGTGCGCGTTCCGTACGTGCGGTCGGGGTACCAGACGATCTCGCCGGCGTTGCCGAGCTCCTCGTCGCCCGGGTCGATCTCGGCGACGGCGGCCTTGAACCAGCCGGCGAGCGTGTCCGCCCAGCGCCCGTACGGGAGCGTCTCCTGCGGCGGCTCGGCGGCGAAGCGGATGACGTAGCGATCGGTCGGCGGCATAGCTGCGGAGCCTACTGCGGCGCCACCTCGACAAGCAGCGTGACCGGTCCGTCGTTGACCAGCTCGACCTCCATGTGGGCGCCGAAGACGCCGCGGCGCGCGTCCAGCAGCTCGCAGACGCGCTCGTACAGCGGCGCCGCGACGTCCGGCGGCGCGGCTGCGACGTAGCTCGGCCGCGTGCCCTTGCGCGCGTCGCCGTAGAGCGTGAACTGGCTGATGCAGAGGACCTCGCGCCGCGGGCCGAGCGGCTCGTTCATGCGGCCGTCGGCGTCCGGGAAGACGCGCAGCGCGCGCACCTTCTCGGCGAGTCGCAGCGCCTCGCGCTCGCCGTCGCCGTGCGTCACGCCGAGCAGCACGAGCAGCCCGGCGCCGATCTCGCCGACGGTCTCGCCGTCCACGCGCACGCTCGCGCGCGCGACGCGTTGGACGAGCGCTCGCACCCCGCGGCCCTACGCCTCGCGCAGCTCGGCGGCGGCCTGCTCGGGCGCCACGATGTTGAGGTGCAGGCCGGTCCCCAGCTCCAGGCCGGCGAGGTGGGTCAGCCGCGGCATCACGTCGATCCGCCAGCAGAAGTGGTCGGCGCCGCGCGGCGCCGTGCGGATCCAGAGGTTCAGCGGCGGCGGCGCGCCGAGCCGGCGGCCGAGCCGGTTGAGCACGTCGTGCAGCAGCGCGGCGGCGGTCGGCCCGTCGTCCTCGAAGTGGGCGCGCGCTTGGCGCGGCACGATCATCAGCTGGTACGGCAGCCGGCTGCCGAACGGCGCCATCGCGACCGCCTCGTCGTCGATCGCGACGATCCGGTCGCGGCGGCGGACCTCCTCCTGGACGAGGTCGGCGAGCAGGTTGCCGCCCATCGTCCGCACCGCGTAGGCGCCGAAGCGCTCGCGCTCGCGGGCGACCGCCGCCGGCACGAAGCCGAGCGCGTAGAGCTGGGCGTGCGTGTGCGGCAGCGACGCACCGGCCTCTCGCCGCTCGTTGACGATCAGGTGGGTGTAGGAGGCGCCCGGCGCGTGCACGCGCATCCGCTCGCGCCAGACCTCCATCGCCGCCGCGACCTGGTCCGGCTCGAGCGCCGCGAGCGACGTGACCGACTGCGGTGCGTTGACGATCACCTCGTGGGCGCCGTAGGCAGGTGCGGTCGTGAAGAGGTCGGGCTGGGCGTCGCGCTCGAGCGGCGGCGGCTCGGCCGGCTCCGGCGCCAGCGCCGGATAGAGGTTCGGCACGACCCGCACCGTCCAGCCGGGCGTGTCGGCGGGGCCGTCGCCCGGCCGGACCGCGAACACCTCAGGCGGGGTGCGGTCCTCGTGGCCCTCGGCGAACGGATCGCTCTCACGGTCCAATGGCGGCCCGGGCTCGGCTCTGAGCCCCGCGCCGGGGCGACCCGCGCGCTCGGCGGCGACGATCGTCTTGAGACCCGTGAGCGGGTCGACGCGGACCTCAGGCAAGGCGCTTCTCCATTGCGATGTGCTCTATCCCGGCTTCGACGAAGACATGTCCGCGCGGCTCGTAGCCGTCGGCGAGGTAAAGGTCGCGCGCGTACGTCTGCGCGTGCAGGACGATCCGCCTCGCGCCGGCGTCGAGCGCCTCGGCGTCGGCGGCCTGCAGCAGCCGCGTAGCGATCCCGCGGCGGCGGGCCGCGACGTCGACCGCGAGCCGGCTGAACTGGACCGTGCGGTCGACGAACAGCAGCCGGCAGGTGCCGAGGACGACGCCGTCCTCGACCGCGACGAGGTGGAGCGCCTCACCGTCGCGGCCGTCGATCTCCTCACGCTTGGGCACGCCCTGCTCGACGCAGAAGACCCGATCGCGGACCTCCATCGCAGCGTCCAGCTCCTTGCGGCTGGCGACACGGCGGATCTCGACGCTCACGAGCTCGGCTTCGCACCGAGATAGCGCTGGAGGTCCCGCTCGAAGTCCGCGTCCTCGCGGTAGGGGCCCTGGTGCATGTAGGCCCGCTCGCCGTCTCTGTCGTAGAAGACGGTCCCGGGGATGCCGACGCGGATCCCGACCGCGTCGGTGATCTTGCCGTCGGCGTCGACGTAGCTCGGGTACGCGAGCCAGTGTCTTCTCAGCCACCCCTGCGCATCTTCCGCGACGTCTCTCGTGTCGACGCCGAGGAACCCGATCGTCGTTCCATATCTGACAGCCGCGCGTTGCAGGACCGGGAACTCCTCCTTGCACGGTCCGCACCACGACGCCCAGACGTTGACGACGAACGGGTGCCCTCTGAGCGCTGCGAAGCGTCTGTCGAACGCCGGCTTTCCACCGGGCAGCAGCTCGTTCGCGTCGGCGTGGAGCGAGGCCAGGGCGGGCGGCGCGTCGGCCAGCGCGGCTCTCGCCTCGGCCGGCGTGGGGACCTTCGCGGACGGCTCGTCGCCGCCGCAGCCCGCCAGCACAGCCGCCGCGAGCGCACAGCAGGCGATCAGGACGACGGGGGCGCGCATCGCGAAAAGCTTGGCACATCAGGCGATCAGGACGCCCTATCTGCTTCAATACGGATATCCTGCTGCATTGCACGGGGGAGCGCTGGTGAGGAACCCTTCCGTGCACCGGCTCGCGCCGGTCTTCTGAGCCGCCGACAGACGCACCGCGGCTCGTCCCTCATCCCAAAGGCAACGTACATCGCGAGGCACTCCGCCTCTATGCCGTTCATGGCTGAATCGACGCCAATTCCCGACGCCCGCGCCATCGCGGCCGCTGAGCGCTTCACACGCGAGCGCTTCGTCCACGAGGGCGAAGACGCCGCGGACGCGCTCGCGCCCGGCAGTGCCCGGCGCCGCGCGCTCGACGCTGCGCTCGCCGAGATCGAGGCGGGCGCGAAGGTGCCGTCGATCGAATGGCGGCGCGAGTACTCGCTGCTGGTCGGCCTCGAGCGCCTGCTGAGCGAGGAGGAGGCCCATCTCGCCGACGGGACGCTGCTCAACCCGCACCAGGTCGACGCGCTCTCCGGAACCCTGACCGCCCTGATGGCGGAGGTTCAGCGCACCGGGAACGGGTCCAACGGGAACGGCAGCGGCGTGGCGCACGTGCCGGCGCCGCCCGAAGAGGAGCCGGTCGAGCTGGCCTCCTCCGCGATCCCCGGCGAGGAGGAGATCGACCTCGAGGAGGGCGAGCCCGACGAGGAGCCGCAGGACTGGCAGGACGAGGCCGAGGAGGGCGACGACGAGGT
The DNA here is from genome assembly GCF_000025265.1 of Conexibacter woesei DSM 14684. Lineage (GTDB taxonomy): Bacteria > Actinomycetota > Thermoleophilia > Solirubrobacterales > Solirubrobacteraceae > Conexibacter > Conexibacter woesei. The sequence goes on along the minus strand of NC_013739.1, from coordinate 6,295,820 downwards.
CCAGCTGGCCGAGCAGCCGGAGGATCCCAACGCCGCCCGCCGCTTCTGGTTCGAGCACGCGACCGGTGCCGGCAAGACGGTCGCCGCACTCGGCTTCGTCGAGGCGTCGCGCACCGGCGGCGTGCTGATCCTGACCCACCGCCGCAACCTCGTCGACCAGTTCCACGGCGAGCTGAGAGAGCGCGGCTACGCCAACCGCATATCGGCGCCGCTGCTCGCGGGCCAGGACAGCGCGAGGGGCCCGGTCACGGTCGAGACCTACCAGTGGTTCGTCCGCAACGCCGGCAAGATCTCTGACGCCTACACGATCGTCATCTGCGACGAGGCGCACACGGCGCTTGGCGAGAAGACGAGCGCGTCGATCCGCAAGTGGGCCGGCCCGGTCTTCGTCGGCATGACCGCGACGGGCGCGCTGATCGCCCGCCACGTCACCGACCTGTTCCCGACGCAGACGTCGCGCTTCGACCTCGCGCAGGCCGCCCGCCGCGGCGTCATCTCGCCGCTGCGCTGCATCCGCATCCCGCCCGGTCCGGGCGTCCGCACGATCGCGAAGGTGCCGCTGCGGCGCGGCGAGGTCGACACCGAGTTCGATCAGGAGATGCTGGCCGAGCTGCTCGATCAGCTGCCGTTCAACCTCGCGATCGCCGACCTCTACAGATCGCGCTTCAACAACGTCCCGGGCGTCGTCTACACCGCCGGCGTGCGCCACGCCTACAACGTCGCGCAGGCGTTCCGCGACGTCGGCATGAAGGCGCAGGCGGTCTCGGGCGAGACGCCCAAGCGCGAGCTGGCGCGGATCCTCGCCGACTACGAGCGCGGCCGGATCGACGTGCTGATCAACGCGCAGCTGCTCGCGGAGGGCTGGAACTCCCCGCGCGCGACGGTCTGCATGCACCTCGCGCCGACGGCCTCCAAGCGCATCTACCAGCAGCGCGTCGGCCGCGTCACGCGCCGGCAGCAGGGGAAGGAGGCCGGCATCGTCGTCGACTTCGTCCACCCTGCGACCAAGCACGACGAGGCTGTCGTCACGCTTCACTCGCTGCTCGACCGCGACGTCTACCGCGGTGGCGCGATCGTCGTCGGCCCGGTCCGCCGCGGGCGCGGCCGGCGCGTGCGCGTCGAGCGCCGCGTGCTGCCGGTGACGCCCGATCCCGACCGCCGCGCCGAGGTCTTCGAGCGCGAGCTGTGGCGGATCGCCGTCGACCACCTCGACTACGGCGAGCAGCACGTCTGGTCCGCGCTCGCGGGCGCGCGCGTCGCGCCCAACGGCTGGCGCCGCGCGAAAGCGATGCTCCACTTCGACCGCCAGGGCGACCTCAAGCGGCGCTTCCTGATCACGGCGGTCGAGCGCAACCGCAACGCGCAGCTGCGACTGAGGGCGCTCCAGGAGATCGCCGCCGCGAGGGATGCGGAGGCGTTCGACCAGGCGATCGACCTGATGGCGACGTGGCCCCGCGACGAGCGGCGCGAGGGCGTCAAGATCATGCTTCAGGCGCTCGCCGAGAAGAGGATTGGCCGTAGGGACCAAGCGAACGCGTGGATCTGGCGGATGGCCGAGTACACGCGTGAGGTGCACGAGGAGTACGCCGTGCAGCGCTGGCCCGAGACCAAGCGCCTGCTCGGCCTGCTCGTCAACTCCTCCGGCGGGGCGCACGCGCGCAACGCCCGTAGGCTGGTGCACGCCTCGCGCAGACAGGACCGCCGCCTCTCCGCCGCGCTGCTCGCCGCCGCGCTGGCGCACACGCCGGAGGCGGAGGAGGCGCTCCGCGGCGCGCGCACGAGGATGGCCCGCAAGCCGTCCGCGCTCGCCCGCGAGCTGTTGAGGAACTTCCCCAGAGGCCGTCGCTCGCGCGGCGCGCGCCGCCGCCGCAAGGGTGCGAAGGAGGGCGCCGCGCCTGAGGAGCAGCTCGCCGCGACCGCGGCGGCGACCGAGGCCGTCGACGGGGACGGGCCGGACTCCGCGGTGCTCGACGAGGCGCTGGGCGCGCCGACGAGCGGCGACGAGGCCCCTGCCCGCTCCAGACGCGGCTCACGCAGACGCCGCGGCGGCCGCGGCCGCCGTGCGGCCGCGGACGGCGCGACGGCGCAAGCGCAGGACGCGGCTGGGTCGCAGCGCTCCTCGCGCGACGCAAGTGCGGCCGCGACGGACGGCGACGAGGTCGCCGGTGCCGAGACACCGAGAAACGAGATACTCGCGGCGGCCGTGGTCGAGCAGGCGGAAGCCGTGCCGACGCTGCAGACGGAGCCGGAACCGGCGCCGCTCGTCGCGGTCGCGCCGGTCGCCGCCTCGCGGGCGAGACGCGCCGCGGGCAGGAGATCGGCCGCCGCCAGAAGATCCGCCACGGGCACGAGAGCTGCCGCCGCCGGCAGGGGCGCGAGGGGCAGGAGAGCGGCGAGAGCGCGCAGCGCTGCCGCCGACGCTGCCGATCACCAGCTGGAGCTGGTGCCGTCGGTTGTCGAGGAGCTGCAGCGCCCGCGCGGGCGCCGCACCGCCGCGACGGCGATCGACGCGGTCACGGCTGCCGCCGACGCTGTGCGCGCCGCCGCCGGCGACAACGGCACGGCGAGGCCGGCGATACCGCCGCCGAGAGCGAGAAGAGCGAGAAGAGCGCCGCAGGCCAGAGCCGCGAGAGCGCCGAGAGCGAGAGCCGTCGGCGCGAGAAGCGCGGCGGCCGCGAGAAGAGCGGCGGCGCCGAGAGCGGCGGCTGTCGCCAGGAGAGCGGTTGCCGCGAGAGCCGCGGCGGCGAGCGCGAGAAGACCCTCGGCGGCTGCCAGAAGTGCGGCGGCGAGAGCGAGACGACCGGCGGCGAGAAGACACGCGGCGGCGAGAAGACCCGCCGCCGCTAGAAGAGCGGCCGCGGCGAGAGGCGCGGCGGCGAGAAGACCTGCGGCAGCGGCCAGAAGAGCTGCGGCGAGAGCCAGAAGACCCGCCGCCAGAGCGAGAAGAGCCGCGAGAGCCAGAAGCGCCGCCGCCGCGGAGTAGCGCGGCGGCAGGAGCGGGAGCGCCGCCGCGCACAAGCGCGCGCGGTGGACGCGAGGAGCGCGGTCGGCGGAAGCGAGAAGCGCGGCCGCGGATCAGCGCGGCTGCCGGAGTGCGCGGTCGCTTCAGCGCGGCAGTGCGCCGAGGTGCACCTCGCCGGCGTCGAGCAGCACCTCGTCGCCCGTGCCGGTGCGGATCCGCAGGCGGCCGTCGTCGGCTATCCCCGCGGCGGTGCCGTGTCCGCCGCTCCAGTCGATCGGCCGGCCCAGCAGCGCGTCGCGCGCGCGGTAGGCGGCCAGCAGATCCTCGTCGCCGACGTCGAGCCAGCGCCCCAGCGCTTCGAGCAGCAGCTCCAGCGCGCGCTCCAGCTCGGCCGGGTCGCGGCTGAGCGTCGTCGCCCGCTCGCGCACCTCCGGTGGCAGCGCCGCCGGGTCGACCGCGACGTTGAGGCCGATCCCGAGCACCGCCCAGCCTTCCTGGAGCCTTCCCTCGGCGAGGATCCCGGCGACCTTGCGCCCGTCGAGCAAGACGTCGTTGGGCCACTTGATCGCCGGCTCGCGCCGCTCGCGGTCGAGCGCGACGGCGACGTCGGCGACGGCGAGCGCGGCTGCCAGCGTCAGCAGCGGCGGCGGGTCGCGCAGCACGACGGAGACCGCCAGTGCCGTGCCGGGCGGGGTCGTCCACGCGCGGCCCTGGCGTCCGCGCCCGGCCGTCTGCTCACGCGCGGTCACGACTGTGCCGTGCGGCGCTCCCGTGACTGCCAGCTCCTGCGCGCGGGCGTTGGTCGAGCCGATCGAGCGGTGGTGGAGGCGCGGATGGCCGAGTGCGCCGCTCACGACGCCGCGTCCGCTCGCAGCGCCGCCACCAGGCCGTCGACGTCGTGCTGCGCCGCCTCGACGTGCGGCTCGAGCCCCAGCTCGCGCAGCGTCGCGCTCGTGACCGGGCCGATCGAGACGATTCGTGTCCGCTCGCCGAGCCCGTCCGCGCCGCCGAGCGCGTCGAGGAAGAAGCGCACCGTCGAGGACGAGGTGAACGTCACGTAGTCGGCCGCGCGCGCCGCGCCGCGCGCGTCGTCGCCGAGCGGCTCCGCGACCGTCTCGTAGAGCTCGACGACGTCGACCTCGGCGCCGCGAGCGCGCAGCGCGTCCGGCAGCACGTCGCGGGCGACGCGGGCGCGGGCGACGAGCGCGCGGCTGACCGGGACGTCCGCCAGCGCTTCGACGAGCGCCTCGGCGACGAACCGCTCCGGCACGACGTCGGCGATCACGCCGTGCTCGCGCAGTGCCCGCGCCGTGCCGGGGCCGATCGCGGCGATCCGCGCGCCGGCCAGCGCGCGCGCGTCACGTCCGCCGGCCGCAAGCCGCTCGAACAGCTTTGCGACGCCGTTGGGGGACGTCAGGCAGACGAGGTCGTAGCCGCTGGGATCGAGCGCCACGCCCGGGTCGACCGGGACGATCCGAATCGCCGGCGTCTCCAGCGCGTCGGCGCCGAGCGCGCGCAGCCGTGCCGCCAGCCCGCTGGCCTGCGCTCGCGCCCGCGTGACGGCGACGGTGCGACCGGCCAGCGGCCGCTCCTCGAACCAGCGCAGCCCCTCGCCGCGCAGCGCGGCGACGGGGCCGACGAGCGTGATCGACGGCGGTCTGATCTCCTCCGCGGCGGCTGTCTCGGCGATCGTCGCGAGCGTCGCGACGACGGTCCGCTGGCGCGGCAGTGTGCCGCGCTCGATCACGGCCGCGGGCTCGTCCGGCGCACGGCCGCCGGCGATCAGCTGCTCGGCGATCCGCGGCAGCTGCTTGACGCCCATGTAGAAGACGAGCGTGCCGGGGAAGCCGGCCAGGGCCGGCCAGTCGATCGCCGACTCCGGCTTCGCCGGGTCCTCGTGGCCGGTGATCAGCGCGACGGCGCTGGAGCGGTCGCGGTGGGTGACGGGGATGCCGGCGTATGCGGGAGCCGCGACCCCGGACGTGACGCCCGGGACGACCTCGAACGCGATCCCGGCGGCGCGCAGCACGAGCGCCTCCTCGCCGCCGCGTCCGAACACGAACGGGTCGCCGCCCTTCAGCCGCACGACGAGCTTGCCGGCCGAGCCGTGCGCGACCAGCAGCCGGTCGATCTCCTCCTGCGGCATCGACGGCCCGCGTCCCTCCTTGCCGACGTAGATCAGCTCGGCGTCCGCGCGGGCGCCGTCGAGCGCGGTCACGGGGATCAGGCGGTCGTAGAGGATCGTGTCGGCGGCGGCGATCAGCTCCAGCGCGCGCGCCGTCAGCAGACCCGGGTCGCCGGGACCGGCGCCGACGAGGTGGACGGTCACAGCGGCACTCCTTCCGGCGTGCTCGCGGGCGGCGGCGAGCCCGCCCCCGCCTGCTCGGCGCGCGCCAGCAGCTCGGCCGCGCCGGCCGCGAGCAAGCGCGTCCCGGCGGCTACGCCGAACGTCTCCGGGTCGATCCCGGCGGCGGCGCTCAGCTCGTCGCGCAGCCACGCCGAGCCGTCCGGCAGGCCGACGAACGAGCGCAGCCGCAGCCCGCCGTCGGCGGTCCGCACGGCGTGCGCGCCGAGCGGGGTGTGGCAGGTGGCGCCGAGCCGGCGCACGAGCGCGCGCTCGGCGGCGAGGCACGCGGCTGCGTCGGCGTCGGTGATCGCGGCGGCTGCCGCGCGTGCGCGGTCGTCGTCGGCACGGGTCTCCAGCGCGAGCGCGCCCTGGCCGGGCGCCGGCACGAGTTGGTCGAGCACGGCGCCGATCGCGGCGCCGCGATCGAGCCGCTCCAGCCCTGCGACCGCGAGCACGATCGCTGCGGCCTGGCCGTCGGCGAGCTTGCGCAGGCGCGTGTCGACGTTGCCGCGCAGCGCGACGACGCCGAGGTCCGGCCGCAGCGCCCGCAGCTCGGCGGCGCGGCGCAGGCTGCTCGTGCCGACGACGGCGCCGTCCGGCAGCTGCTCCAGCGACGCGGCGCCGCAGAGCGCGTCGCGCGCGTCGGCGCGCGCCGGGACGCCCGCGAGCACGAAGCCGTCCGGCAGCTCCGCCGGGACGTCCTTGGCCGAGTGGACCGCGACGTCGACCTCGTCGGCGAGCAGCGCCGCCTCCAGCTCCTTGACCCAGCGCGACTTGTCGCCGAGCAGTCTGCCGCGGTCGCCGCTCGTGGTGATCGGGATGACCTCGACCTGCGCGCCGCCGTCGCGCAGCAGGCTCGCGACGTGCTCGGCCTGCACCAGCGCGAGCGCGCTGGCGCGCGTGCCGATGCGCAGGACGCTCACGCCGGCGGCGCGTCGCGACGACGCAGCTGGCGGACCTCGGCGAGCGGCTGCTCCGCCTCGATCCCCTCCGGCACGTCCTCGAGCCCGAACAGGTCCCGCACGACCTGCATGCGCAGGTGGACGCGGTCGTCGGACATGCCCTTCATCCGCAGGGTCGGCTCGTGCAGGATGCGGTTGACGACCGCCTGCGCGAGCGCCTCGATGCGCTCGAGGTCCTTCTCGGAGGCGGACTCCCAGCGGCCGGCGTTCTCGCGCACGATCTGCTCCGCGATCGCCTGACCCTGCGCCCGCAGCGCGCCGACGGTCGGCAGCACCTCCAGCGAGCCGAGCCACTCGGCGAAGCGCTGGATCTCCTCCTCGACGATCCCCTCGGCGTGCTGCGCCTCGACCTGGCGGACCGAGCGGTTGCGCCGCACGACGCTCTGCAGGTCGTCGACGTTGTAGAGCGCGACGCCGGGCACGTGGCGCACGTCGGAGGCGACGTCGCGCGGGACGGCGAGGTCAATGATCAGCAGCGCGCGGCCGTCGCGCGCGTCCATCACCGCCGCGACCTCCTCGGCCTCGAGGATCGGGTGCGGCGAGGAGGTCGTGCAGATGACGGCGTCGGCGCGCTCCAGCTCCTGCGGCAGCGCGTCGAAGCTCGTCGCCTGGCCGCCGAAGCGCTGCGCGAGGCTGATCGCGCGGTCGCGGCGGCGGTTGGCGACGAAGATCGCCTCGACGCCGTGGTCGGCGAGCGCGCGCGCCGCCAGCTCGCTCGTCTCGCCGGCGCCGACGAGCAGCACCTCGCGCCGCTCCAGCCCGGACAGCTGCTCGGCCGCGAGCGCCGCGGCGATCGAGGAGACGCTGAGCCGCCGCTCGCCGAGGCGCGTCTCGCTGCGGACGCGCTTGCCGGTCGCGAGCGCGGCGCGGAAGAGGTGGTTGGTCAGCGGCCCGGTCGACTGCGCCGCGAGCGCGTCGTCGTAGGCGCGCTTGACCTGGCCCTGCACCTCGGCCTCGCCGACGATCATCGACTCCAGCCCGCTCGTGACGCGGTAGAGGTGGCGGGCGGCGTCGCAGTTGCGCAGCGCGTAGATCGAGCCGGCCAGCTCGGTCGGGCGGATGCCGGCCTTGCGCGCGAGCATCCCCAGCACGCGCGTCTCGGCCTCGACCGGGTCGCTCGCGACGACGTAGACCTCGGTGCGGTTGCAGGTCGATATCGCGACGGCCTCCTGCACGTCGGCGACGCCGAGCGTGTCGCGCAGGAACGCCTCGACCTTGCCGGGCGTCAGCGCGAGCCGCTCGCGGACCGCGACCGGCGCGGTCTTGTGCGAGACGCCGATGCCGAGCACTTCGCTCACGCGACGGGGTCCTGCTCGTGGTCGCGGCGGTCGAGCGCGGCGTTCAGCTCGCTGAGGTCGCGCTCGAGCCGTTGCAGCTTCGTCGCCATGATCCCGACGTAGATCAGCACGATCGCGAAGAAGACGATGAAGGCGGCGGCGACGTAGCGGCCGGCCTTGTCGTAGGGCACCGCGGGAGCGGCGGCGAGGAGGGCGAGTGGGTTCACGTCGCGATCTCCTCGCGTCCGGGGGAAGGTGCCTTGGGTGCGCTGCGGCCGTTCGGCTGGTCGTCGGGGGCGATCGTCGGCGCGGCGCTGCGCCCGAGCGGGGCGACGGCGTCGTCGCCGAGCAGCCGGCGTCTGAGCGCGCGCAGCTGCCAGGTGGCGTTCTTCTGGGTGATCTCGTACTTGACCATCAGCACGAACAACAGGCCCATCGCGACGAGCGAGACGAGGAAGACGAACATCATCTGCCCCGGCATGCCGCCGTCGGCGGTCGCGAACGTGCGCGGATGGACGAGGCTCGACGCCATCCGCACGGCCATGAAGTTGAGCGGCACGAAGGCGCCGGCCATGATCGCGAAGACCGACGCGTAGCGGGCCTGGCGCTCGGGATCCTCGATCGAGAAGCGCAGCGGCTGGTAGGTCGCGTAGAGCAGGAAGACGATCAGGAACGAGACGAGCGTCGGCTCGTCCCAGACCCACCAGTGCCCCCACGACGCCTTCGCCCAGATCGCGCCGCTGATCAGGCCTATGACGTTGAAGATCAGCGCGATGTGGATCACCACGTAGGAGCGCAGGTCCCAGCGCCGGTCGTCGCTGCGCAGGTGCTTGAACGCGAACACGCCGGCCACCACGTACGCGATCAGCGTGATGATCGCGACCGGGACGTGGAGGTAGAAGATCTTCTGGATGAAGCCCTGGTCGGCGTCGTTCGGCGCGTAGAAGACGACGAGCGCGAACGTCACGGTGAGGGCGGCGAGGGCGGCGAGCGTGAGCGCCCGCAGCCCCTTCCCGTACATGCGGTCAGTCCTCCATGAGGAAATCGAAGACGGCGTAGGCGAGGAGCCCGAAGACGAGATCATAGAGCCCGAGTACCAACAGCCACTTCGCAGCGGGCCACGACGCGCCGCCCTCGGCCAGCAATGGCGCGCAGCAGCGCGCCGCCGCGATCAGGGCGGGGACGAGCAGCGGCAGCGCGACGATCGGCACGATCAGGTCGCGCGAGCGCGTGCGAATCGCGAGCGCGGAGACGAGCGTGCCGACGACGGCGAGCGCCCCGTTGACGAGCGCCAGCACGACGATCAGGCCCGGCAGCGCGCCCCACGGCGACGGCCCGAGCAGCAGGATCGCGAACGCCGGCACGGCGACCAGCTCGACCAGCGCGAGGAACAGGAACAGCGCGCACGCCTTCGCGAGGAACAGCGCGGTGCGGTCGATCGGCGCCAGCAGGACCGAGTCGAAGCCACCCTCCGCCTGCTCGGAGACGAACAGCCGGTTGATGCCGAGGACCGCGGCGAAGAGGATCGTCACGAGCAGCACGCCGGCCGCCAGCGAGCCCTCGACCGCGTCTCTGCCGAGCCCGAAGTGGAACAGCACGAACGTCGTGATCGAGAACAGCAGCATCGCGGGCACCGACTCCGGCGCGCGCCGCTCCAGCAGCAGATCCTTGCGCAGCAGCGCCATGGTGGGCTTCACCGGTACAGCTCCTCGACGGCGCGCACGTCGACTTCGCCGGTCGCCGCCAGCAGCGCCGGTCTGCCGTCGCGCAGGCCGAGCGCGACATCCGCCTCCGCCAGCCCGCCGGCCGGATCGTGGCTGGTGATCACGCGCGTACGGCCGCTCGCGCGGCCGATCAGCGGCTCGATCAGCTCGGCGGCGGCCGGGTCGAGGTTCGCGCGCGGCTCGTCGAGCAGCAGCAGCGGCGGGTCGTGCAGGATCGCGCGGCAGACCGCGACGCGCTGCAGCAGCCCGCGCGAGAGCGTGCGGACGGGGTCCTCAGCGCGGCCGATCAGGCGCGTGCGCTCCAGCAGCTCCTCGACGCGCGCCTCGTCGACCTTGTGCAGGCGGGCGTGGAAGCGCAGGTTCTCGCGTGCGCTGAGGTCTCTGTACAACAGCGCGTCGTGCGCCAGCAGACCGACCTTGCCGCGCACCGCCCAGTCTCTTCTCGGCAGCGACTCGCCGAGCACGGTCACCTCGCCGCCGTGCGGCCGCAGCAGCGTCGCGAGCACGCGCAGCAGCGTCGACTTGCCCGCGCCGTTGGGGCCGAAGACGACGAGCGTCGCGCCCGTCTGTACCGTCACGGACACGTCGCGCAGCGCGTAGCGCTCGCCGTAGCGGCGCCCCACGTCGCGCAGCTCAATGGCGGGCGCTGCGTCCACCCTCGCGGCTCAGCTGGGCGACGACGTGCTCCAGCACCGGCGCCAGCACGGGAAACAGCTCGGCGATCGCCTTCGGGCTGCCGGGCAGGTTGACGATCAGCGTGCGCCCGGCGATCCCGCTTACCCCGCGCGACGCCATCGCGTACGGCGTGTGCTTGAGCGACTCGGCGCGCAGCGCCTCCGCGAAGCCGGGCGCCTCGCGCTCGATCACGTCGCGCGTCGCCTCGGGCGTGTGGTCGTCGGGCGTCAGGCCGGTCCCGCCGGTCGTGAAGACGAGCGGCAGCCGCTCGCTGGCGTAGCCGCGCAGGACCGAGGCGATCGCGGAGCGGTCGTCGGTGACGCGGTCGCGTGCGACGACCTCGCAGCCGGCCGCGGCCGCCAGCCGCTCCAGCTCGGCGCCGGAGCGGTCCTCGCCCTCGCCGCGGGCGAGCGTCGTCGAGATCGTCAGGACGGCGGTCTGCACCGGGCGAGCTTACTCGCCGCGGCGCCAGTCGCCGGAGCGGCCGCCGGACTTCTCCAGCAGCACGACCTCGGCGATCTCGACGCCCTTCTCCAGCGCCTTGACCATGTCGTAGACGGTCAGCGCCGCGATCGACGCGGCCGTCAGCGCCTCCATCTCGACGCCCGTCTGGGCGCGGGTGCGGGCGGTCGCGGTGAGCGTCACGCGGCCGGCTTCGGCGTCGATCTCGGCCTCGACGTCGACGGAGGAGAGCGGCAGACCGTGGCACAGCGGGATCAGCTCGGAGGTCCGCTTCGCGGCCTGGATGCCGGCGATCCGCGCGGTCGAGATCACGTCGCCCTTCGGCGCGTCGCCGTCACGCACGGCGGCTGCCGTCGCCGGCGTCATCCGCACGGTCGCGCGCGCGACGGCGCGACGGTCGCTGACCGGCTTGTCGCCGACGTCGACCATCCGCGCCCGGCCCTGCTCGTCGAGATGCGTCAGCTCGCCCATGCGGCGAAGTGTCGCACCGCCGGCCGCACGGCGCCCGCGACAGGCTTGCGTCAGGCCGCGACGGGCAGCGGCGCGGCGCCCGCATGGCGGAACGCTGCCTGGGCGAGTGCGTCGCGCAGCCGCCGGCCGGTCTCGCCGGCCTCAGGCAGCTCGGCGTGCCACTGCGTGCCGACCGCGAACGGCAGCCGCGGATCCTCGATCGTCTCGACGACGCCGTCGGCCGAGATCGCGCCGACGTTGAGACCGCGCCCGATCCGCGCGACGGCCTGGTGGTGGACGCTCGGCACCGCGCCCTGCGCGCCGAGGATCCGCCGCGCGAGCGTGCTGCCGCGCGTGCCGATCCGGTGCGTCCCCTGCGCGTGGCCGTCCGCGGCGCTGGACTGCTCGCTGAGGTCCTGGTGCAGCGTGCCGCCGCGCACGATGTTGAGCAGCTGGTGGCCGCGGCAGATCCCGAGCACCGGCATCCGCGTCGCGAGCGCGTCGCGCAGCACCGCGGCGTCGGCGCGGTCGACGTCGAGACGGGGATCCGTCGCGCTGCGCACCGGCTGCCCGTACATCGCGGGGTGGATGTCGCGCTCGCTGCCGGACAGCACGAGCGCGTGCGCGGTCGCGAGCTGGCGCGCCGCGTCCGCGGGCGCGACGACGCGCACGCGCAGCTCCGCGGCGCCGAGCCACCGCTCGTACAGCGCGGTGTCCGTGTCGCGCGCGACGAGCAGCACCAGCGGCGGCTCGCCGACCGGGCGTTGGTCGGTGTAGACGACGCGAAAGCGCTCGCGCGCCCGCGTCAGCCGCTTGCGCGCGGCCTCCGGCGTCGTCTGCAGCAGCCGCGCGGCGTCGGTCGGGCCGAAGCCGGCGAACTGGAGCGTCACGAGCGCGCGGTCGCGCGCCGGCAGCTGCGCGAGCGCGGCCTCGATCGCGAGCCGCTCGTCGTGGTCCTCGGCAGCCGCCGCCGCGACGCCGCCCACGGCGTCGAGCAGTGACGTGTCGTCGTGCGGACGACGGGCGCGCAGCGCGTCGATCGCGGCATTGCGCGCGACGCGGAAGAGCCAGGCGCGCTGGCGCTCCTCGCTCACGTCGCGGGGAGCGTGCAGCCAGGCCCGCAGGAAGACCTCCTGGGCGAGGTCCTCGGCAAGCCCGGGATCGCCGACGTAGCGGCGCAGATGGCGCTCGATCGGGCGGCGGTGGGTGGCGATGAGGAGGTCGAGATCCATGTCACCTCTAGAGACGGATCTCCGCCCCCGAAGCGGACACCGCCCGCTCAGGCGGGCGCGTGCGTCCGCTGTGCCGCCGCGACGATGTCGAGCACGGCGCGCTCGTCGCCGGCTCTGATCAGCTCGATCGGGTCCGGCGCGCCGTTGACGATCGACTCGAAGAACTCCTTGCGGTCCTGATAGGTCGGCAGCGTCGCCTTCGCCCAGCCGCGGGCGTCGTTGAGGATGATCGCCAGGCGCGCGTACTCCTCGCCGAACAGCTGCGAGATCTCGTGCTTCATCCGCTTCGCCAGCGCCGGCGAGGCGCCGGCCGTCGAGATCGCGATCGCGAGCGGGCCGGTGCGGACGATCGCCGGCAGGATGAAGTTGCACAGCGGCGGCACGTCGACGACGTTGACGAGCATCGCGCGCTTCTCGGCGTCGTCGTAGACGCCGATGTTGACCTCGGAGTCGTTCGTCGCCGCGATCACCATGAAGGTGCCCTCGAGATCGCTCGGCTCGTACTTCCGCGCGATCCATTCGATCGAGCCCTCGTCCGCGAGCCGGCGCAGCTCGGGCTGGAGGTCGGGCGCGACGACGGTCACGTCGCCGTCGCAGGCGAGCAGCCCCTCGACCTTCTCGAGGCCGACGTCGCCGCCGCCGACGACGAGGCTGCGGCGCCCTCTCAACTTCAGGCACGCGATGTAGAACGGCGTGTCGAGCATGTCGCGGACGCAGGTCTGGTCGCAGATCCCCTTGCGGTACTGGCAGACGCATTCCTTGCCGCTGTAGGCCTGTGCTGGCATGCATCACAGGGTACGCGCCGTGCGCAGCGGGGGCGCGTCAGCCGCCGAACCATCCGCAGCGGGCGCGGCTTCGTACTCTCGGTGGATGACTGCTCCCGGGGTGTTCGACGACGATGCGATGATCCGCCGCGTGCACCGCGAGCAGGTCGTCGCGCTCGCCGGCCCGCGCGCGCTGCTGATGCAGGCCGCGCACCCGGTCGCGTTCGCCGGCTTCTTCGCTCACACCGGCGCGATGGACGAGCCGTACGAGCGCCTTCACCGCACCGCCGAGGCGGTTGACCTCGTCGTCTTCGGCCCGCGGGCGGAGGCCGAGCGCGTGACGGCGATCGTGCGTGGCGTCCACGCCGGGATCCGCGGAAAGCTGACCGAGCCGGCCGGCCGCTTCCCGGCCGGGACGCCGTACGCCGCCGGCGACCCGGCGCTGCTGCTGTGGATCCTCGCGACGCTCGTCGACTCCGGCCTCGTCGTCTACCAGCGCTACGTGCGCGCGCTCACGCGTGACGAGCGCGACGCCTACTGGCGCGATTACCGCGAGTTCGGCCGCCTCTTCGGGCTGCGCGACCGCGACATGCCGCAGACGATCGAGGAGTTCGACCAGTACATGCGCGCGATGCTGGCGGGCGGTGACCTGCACGTCGGCGAGCACGCGCGCGAGGTCGCGGTCGAGATCGTGATGCGCCCGCCGGTCCCGCTGCGCACCCGTCCGCTGCTGGAGCTGGCGAACTTCGTCACGGTCGGGCTGCTGCCGAGGCAGATCCGCCGCCAGTACGGCTTCTCGTGGGACCCGGCGCGCGGGCTCGCGCTGCGCGGCGGCGCCGAGTACGCCAAGCGCGTGCTCGTGCCGCTGCTGCCGCACCGCTTCCGCTACGTGCGCCGTGCGTCGCCGGCGGCGGCCCGCGCCTAGGGCTGGCGGCCCCGCGCTCTGCGGATCCGCTCCAGCCGCTCGCCGAGCGCTCTCTCGGTCGCGGTCGGTCTCCAGAAGCGCGTCCCCGCGACGGAGTCGGGCAGCAGCTCCTGTGGCGAGACATGGCCGGGACGGTCGTGCGGGTAGTCGTAGCCGTCGCCGCGTCCGCCGGACCGCAGCGGCACCGGCGGCGGCGCGGCGCCGCGGTCGCGCACGTGCTGGCGGGCCGCGCCGAGCGCCTTGTAGGCGGCGTTGGACTTCGGCGCCAGCGACAGGTACACCGCCGCCTGCGCGAGCGCGTGCGCGCCCTCCGGCAGGCCGATCAGCTGGACCGCGTCGGCCGCGGCGACGGCGACGACGAGCGCCTGCGGGTCGGCGTTGCCGATGTCCTCGCTGGCGAGGATCACCATCCGCCGCGCGATGAAGCGCGGGTCCTCGCCGCCCTCCAGCATCACCGCGAGGTAGTAGAGCGACGCGTCGGGGTCCGAACCCCGCGTCGCCTTGATCCACGCCGAGATCGTGTCGTAGTGGTGGTCGGAGGCGCGGTCGTAGTGGAGGATCCGTCTCTGCAGCGCGTCCTCGGCGTGCTCCAGCGTCACCTTGCTCTCCGGTGCGGTGTCGCAGGCCAGCTCCAGCGCCGCCAGCGCGGTGCGCGCGTCGCCGCCGGAACGCGCCGCCAGCAGCTCCAGCGCGTCGTCGTCGACGCTCACCAGCCCGCACTCGCGGCGCTCGACGGCGCGGCGCAGCAGCGTCAGGACATGGTCCTCGGTCAGCTCTCTCAGCGCGTAGAGGCGGGCGCGCGAGAGCAGCGCGCCGTTGACCTCGTAGGAGGGGTTCTCGGTCGTCGCGCCGATCAGCGTCAGGCGACCGTCCTCGACGGCGGGCAGCAGCGCGTCCTGCTGCGCCTTGTTGAAGCGGTGGATCTCGTCGAGGAAGAAGATCGTCTGGCGGCCCATCCGGCGGCGCTGCTCGGCGCGCTCGATCACCGCGCGCACCTCCGGTCTGCCGACCTGCACCGCGCTCAGCTCCTCGAAGACCGCGTCGGCGCTGGAGGCGACGATCCGCGCGAGCGTCGTCTTGCCCGCGCCCGGCGGGCCGTAGAGGATCATCGAGTGCGGTCTGCCCTGCTCGATCGCGGTCCGCAGCGCGGAGCCGTCGTGCAGCAGGTGCTCCTGCCCGACGTACTCCTCCAGCGTCCGCGGCCGCATCCGCGCCGCCAGCGGCGCGCCCGCGCGCAGCTCCGCCTCGCTCGGGTCGGGCGGCTCGAAGAGGGAGCTCATGCCCCCAGTCTGGCGGACGCGCTCGACGTGGCGCGCGAACCGGCGAGGGATAGGCTCCCCGGATGCCCGCCGACCTCCAATCCGACACCACGGAGCTGCTGCAGCGGCTCGTCCAGTTCGACACGGTCAACCCGCCCGGCAACGAGCGCGCCTGCCAGGAGTACCTCGCCGCGCACCTGACGGCAGCCGGCTTCGAGTGCGAGCTGCTCGGCGCGGTGGAGGAGCGGCCGAACCTCGTCGCGCGGCTGCGCGGGGAGCAGGAGGGGCCGACGCTGTGCCTGCTCGGCCACGTCGACACCGTCCTCGCCAAGCCGGAGGAGTGGGAGCACGACCCGTGGTCAGGCGACGTCGCCGACGGTTACCTGTGGGGGCGCGGCGCGCTCGACATGAAGTCGCAGGTGGCGGCGGAGATCGCTGCCGCGACGTCGCTCGCGCGCGACGGCTGGCGGCCGAAGAAGGGCGATCTGCTCGTCGTCGCCGTCGTCGACGAGGAGACCGGCGGCGCGCTCGGCGCGCAATGGCTGACGGAGAACCACCCGGACAAGGTCCGCTGCGATTACCTCCTCAACGAAGGTGGCGGCGAGTACTTCGAGTACCGCGGCAAGCGCCGCTACGGGGTCTGCTGCGCCGAGAAGGGCGTCTTCCGCTTCACGATCGCGACGGACGGCGTCGCCGGCCACGCGTCGCAGCCGAAGATGGGCGACAACGCGCTGCTGAAGATGGCGCCGCTCCTGGAGCGGCTCGCGACGCGCCAGCCGTCCTACGAGCTGACCGAGGCGCCCGCCGCGTTCCTGCGCGGCCTCGGCGAGAACCCCGACGACCCGGTCGCCGCGCTGGCGCGGATGGAGCAGGTCGACCCGCGCCTGATCCCGATGTTCGAGCCGATGTTCGGCGTCACGTTCACGCCGACGCGCATCTCTGCCTCGGAGAAGGTCAACGTGATCCCCAGCGAGGCGCGGCTGAGAGTCGACTGCCGTGTCCCGCCCGGGCTCGACCAGCAGGCCGTGCGCCGCGCGATCGCCGAGGTGCTGGGACCGGAGGACGGCTTCCGCATCTCGTTCGACGAGCAGGTCGAGGGCAACGCCTCGCCGATCGGCTCGCGGCTGCGGGAGGCGATCAACGGCTGGATCCTCAACCAGGACCCCGGCGCCGCGACCGTGCCGCTGATCCTGCCCGGCTTCACCGACTCGCGGCACTTCCGCGCCGCCTTCCCCGACTGCATCGCCTACGGCTTCTTCCCGCAGATGCACCAGAGCCGTTTCGAGACCGCGCCGCTGATCCACAGCGCCAACGAGCGGATCGACGTGCGCGATCTCGGCTTCGCGGCGACGTTCTACCGGGACGTCGCACGGGAACTGCTGAGATAGATGCGCGACCGGCTCGATCCGGACACCTTCAGGCTCCCGGTCGAGCGGATCCGCGACGGCTGGTACTCGGACGCGTACTTCGTCTCGACCAAGCGGTTGCTCGAAGACGACAGCCGGCACCCGCGCGTGCTGCTGCAGGTGTTCCAGAAGCGCGATTCGCTGCTCGGCGGGATCGACGAGGCGATCGCGGTGCTGAAGCTCTGCTCCGGCCGTCGCGCCGCCGACGGCGCCTGGATCCCCGGCTGGGACGAGCTGGAGGTGCGCGCGCTCCGCGAGGGCGACCGCATCGCGCCGCGCGAGGCGGTCCTGACGATCGAGGGCGACTACACGCTGTTCGCCCACCTGGAGACCGTCTACCTCGGCACGCTCGCGCGCCGCTCGCTCGTGATGCGCAACGTCCGCGAGGTCGTCGAGGCGGCGCGCGGCAAGCAGATCTTCTACTTCCCCGCCCGCCACGACCACTGGCTCGTGCAGACCGGCGACGGCTGGGCTGCGCACGTGGCCGGCGCGATCGGCGTCTCGACCGAGGCGCAGGCGTCGTGGTGGGGCGGGCGCGGGATCGGCACCGTCCCGCACGGCCTTGTCGCCGCGTACGGCGGCGACACCGTGCTCGCCGCGACGAAGTTCGCCGACCGCTTCCACCCCGACGTCAACGTGACCGTGCTGGTCGACTGGGACAACGACTCCGTCGCGACCGCGCTGGCGGTGGCAGAGGCGCTCGGCGACCGCCTCTGGGGTGTGCGGCTCGACACCGGCGAGCAGCTCGTCGACCGCTCGCTGTGGGAGGAGATGGGCGACTTCGTCCCGACCGGCGTCAACCCGCGTCTGGTCGAGAAGGTCCGCGCCGCGCTCGACGCGGCCGGCCGCACGGACGTGCGGATCGTCGCCTCCGGCGGCTTCGACGCCGAGCGGATCCGCCGCTTCGAGGCGGCCGGCGTGCCGGTCGACGCCTACGGCGTCGGCTCGTCGCTGATCCGCGGCTCCAACGACTACACCGGCGACGTCGTGCGCGTCGACGGGCGGCCGTGCGCGAAGGTCGGGCGGGCCGAGTCGCCGAACCCGCGCCTGGAGCGCGTCGAGTAGCGCGACGGGGCGGGCGGCCCGGCCGGCGCTGCTCGGTATGCTCCCGCCCCCATGCTCGGCCGCATCGATCACATCGGCGTCGCCGTCGAGGACCTCGACGAAGCGCTGAAGACCTACGCCGACGGACTGGCCATGCCGGTCGTCCATCGCGAGACCGTCGAGGAGCAGGGCGTCGAGGCGATCCTGCTCGACGTCGGCGAGGGCCACGTCGAGCTGCTCGCCCCGCTCGGTCCCGACACGCCCGTCGGCAAGTACCTGGCGAAGAAGGGCCCCGGTCTCCACCACGTCGCCTACCAGGTGGAGGACATCGAAGCGGTGCTCGCCTCGCTGAAGGCGTCGGGCATGCGGCTGATCGACGAGACGCCGCGGATCGGCATCCGCGGCTCGAAGGTCGCCTTCGTGCACCCTGCGGCCACCGGCGGCGTGCTCACAGAGATCGTCCAACCCGCGGAGGGACACTGATGGCCAGCGACGAGCAACGGATCACGATCGGCTTCCGCGGGCAGACGCTGCCCGTCCGCACGACCCCCGACCAGGTCTCCGACCTGATCGGCGTGCTCGGCAACAGACAGGGCGGCTGGTACGACCTGAAGTCTGACGACGGCTCGATCTTCCTCGACCTCTCCAAGGTCGAGTACGTGCGCATCGACGCGCACGAGCAGCGCGTCGGCTTCGGGCTGTGAGCTGCGCTCCGTGCTGACGTGGTGAGGTTCCCGGCCCCGCTGCAGGCGCTCGACCTCGCCGGTCTGCGCCTGACGCGCACGCTAGGGCACACCCCGGCGCTGGAGCGCGCGGTCCGCTCGTACTCCCTGCTGGGTCAGTACTCCGCCGGCTGGCTGGCGATCGGCGCGGCCGGCGTCGTGCTCGACCGGCCGCGGCGCGGTCGCTGGGCCAGAGCGCTCGCCGGCGTCGGCGTCGCCTACGTCGCCAACCAGACGATCAAGTTCGCCGTCCGCCGTCCGCGGCCGCAGCTCGACGACCTGCCGCAGCTGATGCACACGCCGACGCAGCTCAGCTTCCCGAGCGCGCACGCGACCTCGTCGTTCGCGGCCGCTCACGCGTACGCGGGCCTGCTGCCCGCCGGCCCGCTGCGGATCGCGGCGTGGGCGATGGCGGGCTCGCGGCTGTACCTCGGCGTGCACTGGCCGTCGGACATCGTCATAGGCGCCGCGCTCGGCACGGCGATCGGCAAGGGAGCACGCACATGAAGGTCGGGATCGTCGGCATGCCGAACGCGGGCAAGTCCTCGCTCTTCAACGCGCTCACGCGCGCAGGGGCGGAGGCCGCCAACTATCCGTTCACGACGATCGAGCCGAACGTCGCGGTCGTCCCGGTCGAGGACGAGCGCATCGACGCGCTCGCGGAGCTGCTCGGCGCCTCCGAGATCGTCGCCGACTCGATCGACTTCCACGACATCGCCGGGCTCGTCAGAGGCGCTCACGAGGGCGAGGGCCTCGGCAACCAGTTCCTCGCGAACATCCGCGAGACCGACGCGATCATCCACGTCGTCCGCGCGCACCACGACGACAACGTGATCCACCCCGAGGGCCGCGTCGACCCGCTCTCCGACATCGACACGATCGAGACCGAGCTGATCTTCGCCGACCTCGAGCAGGCCGAGCGCCGGCACGCGCGCGTCGTGCGCGCGGCGCGTGGCGGCGACAAGGTCGCGATCGCCGAGGAGGCGTGGCTGAGAGAGCTCGTCGCGGCGCTCCAGGCCGGGAGACCGGCGCGCACCGTCGAGCCGCCGGCCGACGCGCCGAACGCGATCCGCGAACTGCAGCCGCTGACCGCCAAGCCGGTCCTGTTCGTCGCCAACGTCGACGAGGGCACCGACGAGGTTCCGGCCGCGATCGCCGAGCACGCCGCGACGCACGCCGCCAAGGCGGTCGCGATCTCCTCCCGCATCGAGGCCGAGCTGTCCGAGCTCGACGACGAGGAAGCGGCCGTGATGCGCGAGGAGCTGGGGATCGCCGAGTCCGGCCTCCAGCGGATCGTCCGCGGCGCGTTCGACCTGCTGAACCTCAACGCGTTCTTCACCGTCGGCTCCGGCGTCCGCGCGCAGTCGTGGCACCTGCGCAGAGGGCTCACCGCCTGGCACGCCGCAGGCCAGATCCACTCGGACATCCAGAGAGGCTTCGTCCGCGCCGAGGTGATCGGCTGGAGAGAGCTGATCGACGCCGGCGGCTACAACGCGGCGAGAGAGCGCGGCACGCTCAGAGTCGAGGGCCGCGACTACGTGATGCAGGACGGCGACGTGATCACCGTCAAGTTCACGCCGTAGCGCCCGGCGCCGTCCGCGCGCATCGGCGTCACCCGGCTATGAACGACCAGATCCACCGCCAGAACGACGGGTACTCAGGTGTCACCCGCCGTCCGGCATAGTCGAGCATCGGATACTTCTCGGCTTCTGGAGGCCAGTCGACGGGATCGCGATTTCTGCTCATTCGAAGGACGCTATGAGGCGAGAACGCGCGCCGCAACCGTCGACAGCAGTTGCACGACGAGCACGAGCGCGCCCGTTCGGAAAGCACGCGACACTCGTGTGAGGCGCTGTGCATTCAGGTGCTGGTGCGATGCCATGCTCATGATGAGTTCACGCCGCATCCCGCTCGTGGTCACCGATCCGCTTTCCTCCGACCCCCGCGTCAGATCCATGACCATCGGCCCGATCTCCGGCATGGCCGTGACGCCGCGATGCGGCCAGATGACCGCCAACGCCATCACACACACCACGACGAAGGCTGCGACCGCCAGCCAACCGAACAGTGTTCCCGCTTGGTCCACAGGACCAAGCAGCGAGATGGTGATCGCGGCGGTCGCGATGAGCAGGTTCGCGCCGTTTCGCAACTCGGCTGCCGTCGCGTGCTGACGTCCGAGTGCGCGGATCGCTTCGGTGTAGACGAACTCGTCGGGCGTCGTGTCGGGCACGCCCCGAACGCTACGGATCGAAAGCGCGCCTTTGTGCTCGGAGGGACGTCGACTCTGCGTCAGAGCTGCGACGGATCGCCTGCGTCGCGCAGGCGTCTGGCGAGTCTGTTCATGCCGAGCGCCTCGGCCTCGTCGGCGCCGCCGGCGAGGTCGAGCGGGCGGTCGGCGGGGAGGGCGACGGGGACGCGCTGGAGCGTCGCGATCGCGAGGTAGTCGCGCAGCTCGCCGGCCTGCTCGCGCAGCGCCGTGGCGACGCGCGGCTTCTCGCCGTCAGGCGCGGCGAGCGCGGCCTCCAGCGAGCCGTGGCGGCGCAGCAGGTCGGCCGCGCCCTTCTCGCCGATCCCTCTCGCGCCCGGCAGCCCGTCCGACGGGTCGCCACGCAGCGCGATGAAGTCGGGCACCAGCGCCGGGGGGATGCCGTAGCGCTGCTCCACGGCCGCCGGCGTCATCTCCTCGAACCCTCTGACGCCGGTCTTGAGATAGAGCACCGTCACCGTGTCGGTCGCGCACTGGAACATGTCGCGGTCGCCCGTCATCAGCAACGCGCCGCCGCCCGCCTCGACCTCTGCCAGCGAGAACGAGTGCAGCAGGTCGTCGGCCTCCAGCTCGTCGCTGCCGGCGAGCGTCCAGCCGAAGCCCTCGAACAGCTCTCCCGCGCGGGCGAACTGCGCCGCGAGCCCGTCCGGGACCGGCGGCCGGTCGGCGTGATAGCCGGCGTAGCGCTCGACGCGGTATCTCGCCGCCTCCGCGCCGTTGCAGATCACGACCGCGCGCGGGCCGCGGTCGGCGACGATCCGCAGGATCGCGTTCGTCGCGCCGAGCAGCGCGTTGACAGGCATCCCGCCGGCGCCCTTGATCGAGTCCGGCAGTGCGAACCACGCGCGGTAGAGCAGCGACGGCGCGTCGACGGCGAGCAGCGGAGCGGTCATCCGCGGCAGCCTATCGCCCAAGCGGCGCGGCCATGCGGCGACGCGAACTAGCCTTGCGCTCGTCCAGACCGGGTACGAGGAGACGACGACGGTGATCACGCTCAACGGCATCGACGACATCAAGGCGCGGGTCGGGCAGGAGCTCGGCGTCAGCGACTGGGACGACGTCACGCAGGAGAAGATCGACGCGTTCGCCGACTCGACCGGCGACCACCAGTGGATCCACGTCGACCCGGAGAGAGCGGCGCAGACGCCGTTCGGCGGCACGATCGCGCACGGCTACTACACGCTCTCGCTCGCGCCGAAGTTCTCCTACGCGCTGTACCAGGTCGAGAACGTCGCGTTCGCGCTCAACTACGGCCTCAACAAGGTCCGCTTCCCCGCGCCGCTGCCCGTCGGCAGCCGGGTCCGCATGCGCGCCGCGATCGCCTCCGTCGACGACATCCCGGGCGGGATCCAGATGGCAACCGCGCTGACGTTCGAGCGCGACGGCGGCGACAAGCCGGTCTGCGTCGCGGAGACGCTGGTGCGCATCTACGCGGGCTGAAAACGCCCGGGCCGGCTGCGGCGGAGGCGCTGCTAGGTTGACTCGATGCCCGCCCGCCGCCGCGCCTCCGACCTGTTCGTCGAGTGTCTCGAAGCGGAGGGCGTCCAGTACGTCTTCGGCATTCCCGGCGAGGAGACGCTCGACCTGAGCGAGTCGCTGGAGGACTCCAGCGTGCAGTTCGTCCCGGTCCGCCACGAGCAGGGCGGCGCGTACATGGCCGACATGTACGGCCGCCTCACCGGCCGCGCCGGCGTCTGCCTCGGCACGCTCGGCCCCGGTGCGACGAACCTGATCACCGCCGTCGCCGACGCCTACCTCGACCGCGCGCCGCTCGTCGCGCTGACCGGCCAGGCCGACGTCGAGCGGATGCACAAGGAGTCGCACCAGTACATCGACCTGGTTCAGATCCTCAGACCGGTCGTGAAGTGGAACGCGCGCGTGTCGAGCCCCGACATCGTGCCGGAGGTCGTGCGCAAGGCGTTCAAGCTCGCCGAGGCGGAGAAGCCGGGCGCGACCCACCTGGAGCTGCCCGAGGACGTGATGGCCGCGGCGGTCGACGACGCCGACGTCGCCGCCTCGCGCCCGCTGCCGCGCCAGCAGCCGGTCCGCACCGAGCCGCGCGCTCGCGACCTGCTGCGGGCCGCCGAGATCATCCGCGCCGCGAAGAAGCCGGTCGCGCTCGCCGGCAACGGCGTCGTGCGCGGCGGCGCCGCCCCGGCACTGCGCGAGTTCAGCCGCGCGACCGGCATCAAGGTCGCCGAGACGTTCATGGCGAAGGGCGTCGTCGACGCCGACTCCGCAAACGCGCTCGGCACCGTCGGCCTGCAGGCGCGCGACTACGCGCTCGCCGGCTTCGAGGACGCCGACGTCGTGATCGCGATCGGCTACGACCTCGTCGAGCACGCGCCCAAGCACTGGAACCCGCGACGCGACAAGCAGATCGTCGTGATCGACACGGTGCCGGCGGAGATCGACGCCAACTTCGTGCCCGACGTCGAGCTGATCGGCGACATCTACGGTGTGCTGGCGCGGCTCGCGGACGAGTGCCGCGACACGCTCCACACCGGCGGCTCGCAGCAGCCGCGCGAGCTGGTGCGCGGCCGCCTCGGCGACGCCGCGACCGACGACGCCTTCCCCGCCCATCCGCCGCGCGCGCTGCTGGAGATCCGCAAGGCGATGGGCCGCGACGACATCCTGATCTCCGACGTCGGGCTGCACAAGCTGTGGATCGGGCGGATGTTCCCCGCGCACGAGCCGAACACGGTGATGATCGCCAACGGCCTCGCGGGGATGGGCTTCGCCGTCCCGAGCGCGATCGGCGCCAAGCTCGTCCATCCCGAGCGCAAGGTCGTCACGGTCAGCGGCGACGGCGGCTTCCTGATGAACTGCCAGGAGCTGGAGACCGCGGTCCGGCTCAGAACGCCGTTCGTCAACGTGATCTGGGAGAACCGCCAATACGGCTCGATCGTCTGGAAGCAGGACAAGAAGTTCGGCCGCCACTTCGGCGTCGACTTCACCAACCCGGACTTCGTCATGCTGGCCGAGTCGTTCGGCCTGCCGGCGTGGAGAGCCGAGTCGATCGAGGACTTCGCCGCCCGCTTCCAGCACGCGCTCACGCTCGACGTCCCGTCGTTGATCGTGCTGCCGATCGACTACTCGCCCGACGTCGCGCTGACCGAGCAGCTGGGAACCGAGACCGTCGCGACCTGATGGGCGCCCGGCGGACCCCGCCCGGCGACGCCCGCTTCGCGCTGCTCGGCGCCAGCGACGTGGACGCGGCCGCGCGGGTCGCCAACAGCACGATCCCGCCGTCGCCGGAGGCGCCCGCCGAGTCGGTCGACGGCCGTCTCGCGCGCCTGCGAGCGCGGATCGAGCGGGCGCGCGCGACCGATCAAAGCGGCGCGTGGGTCGCGCGGGAGGACGGCGAGGTCGTCGGCCTCGCGCTCGCGCTGCGCAGCGACGGCGTCTGGGTCCTCTCGCTGCTCGCGGTCTCGCCCGCGGCGCAGAGCGGAGGCCTCGGCCGCGGTCTGCTGCAGCGCTCGCTGACGCACGCCGACGGTTGTCGCGGCGCGCTGATCGCCTCCTCCAGCGACCCGCGCGCGATCCGCGTCTACGCCGGCGCAGGCTTCGACCTGCGGCCGGCGATGGCCGCCTCCGGCCCGGTCGACCGCGCAGCGATCCCGGCCGGGCTCGACGCGCTCGTGCGCGCGGCCGGTCCCGGTGACGCCGTGGGGACGGAGCCGGTCGACGCCGCGGTCCGCGGCGGCACGCGCGCCGCGCACATCGTGCAGCTGCTCGACGTCCCCGACACGCGCCTCTACCTCGCCGGCCGCGCGGGCGAGGAGCGCGGCTACGCCATCGGCCGCGAGGGCCGCGTCATCGCGGTCGCCGCGACCGACGAGGCGGCGGCGCAGGCGCTGCTGTGGCGGCTGCTCGCCGACGCGCGCGGGACCGCGATGGCGGAGCGGATCACGGGCGGGCAGGACTGGGCGATCGAGGTGCTGCTGCGCGCCGGCCTCGCCGTCGGGCCGGACGGCCCGGTCTTCACGCGCGGACGGCTCGGCACGCTGCGGCCGTTCCTGCCGAGCGGGGCATATCTGTAGCGATGTCCTCGTCGCTCACCCGGCGTGAACTGCTGCGGCGCGGTGCCGGTGCCGCCGGCGCCGCGCTGCTGCTGCCCGCCGCCGCGGGTGCGCAGTCGCCTGTTCCCCCGCCGCCCGATCCGGCGCGGATGCTGAAGGCGGTCTCGCTGATCGGGCTGGCGAACCCGTACGACGACGGCTACGGCGTGCGGCCGTACCTGCTCGGCGGCGCCCACCCGACCGACGTCGTCACGATGTGGATCAACTGGGCCGAGCTGCAGCCGGTCAGACCGGAGCCGTTCACGCTCGCGCAGTCGTTCCGCGACCTCGGCGACCCCGCCGGACCGGGGGCGGCGGCGCTCGCCGCGCTCGACGCGCGGATCGCGCTGGCGAACGCGGACGGGCGGCGCGTCGCGCTCTGCGCCTACCAGTCGTTCCCTTCATGGAGCCACGCGGCGTCCGCCCTTCCCGGTCAGGGCCGGCTGCCCGACGACGCGCGGCTGCCCGACGACCTCGGCGAAGACGGGCCGTGGGCGTGGTTCGTCGCATGGACGTGCGCGCGCTACGCCGACGCCGGCGGCGTGAAGACGCCTGGACCCGGTCGTGACGGCTCGCCCGTCGGCAACCCGGCCGCCGCGCGCGTCGACTGGCTGCAGCCGATGAACGAGCCGAACCTCGCCTGGTGGCCGCAGGTCTCCACGACCCTCCCCGACGGCGAGATCGCCTCCGCGGTCGCGCGGATGATGCGGACGGCGGCGACGGTCGCGGCGCGCTACCGCAACGGCGACGCACTGCCGCGCGGGCCGGAGCTGCTGATGCCGAACACGGCCGACGTCGTGCAGGACGGCAGCGACCGCGGCACCCCGTGGCGGACGTTCACCACGGACGTCCTGCGCCACCTGAGCGGCTGGGTCCCCGAGACGCCGGTCGGCTGGTCCCAGCACAACTACTACGACGTCAAGTACGGCCCGCAGACTGAAGGCCCGGCGCGCGGCCGCTGGCGCGCGGAGGAGACGGTCGCGCTGCTGCGCGCGGCCGGCTGGCCCGACCCCGCCGTCTGGCTGACCGAGGGCGGGTACCAGTTCGACGTCAGAAGAGCGTCGGCGAGACCGAACCACTACGTCGTCGATCCCACGGAGACCGCCGACCCGCAGTACCCCGACGCCTACGCCGAGCAGGCGGCGAAGCTGGAGCGGAACTGGCGCGCGATGGCCGCGCTGCCCGTGCGGATGTGGACGCAGTACCTCGTCAACGACTTCGACGTCCACTTCCAGAGCAGCCTGCGCGGCCCGCTGCGCACCGCGCCGGACGGCACGGCGGCCCCGCAGGAGCCGCCGTACCCGGCCTACGCGCTGTGGCCGACACTGACCGCGTGAGCGCCCGAGCGTTCGAGCGCTACGCCGCGCTTCCGCGCGCGATTCTGCGCAGGTCGATCGCCTCGTTGTAGGTCTCCTCCGAGACGCCCTTCTCGAGCGCGACCTCGCGCAGCGTGCGACCCGAGCTGGCCGCCTCCTTGACGATCTCGCTCGCCTTGTCGTAGCCGATGAACGGGTTCAGCGCCGTCGCGACGGCAAGCGTCGACTCGGCGGAGCGCTCGCAGCCGGCCTCGTTGGCGGTGATGCCCTCGACGCACTTCTCGGCGAACAGCCGCGACGTGTTCGCCAGCAGCGAGATCGACTGCAGCAGGTTGCGCGCGATCAGCGGGATCCGCACGTTCAGCTCGAACTGGCCCTGCAGGCCGCCGACCGTGATCGCGGTGTCGTTGCCGATCACCTGCGCGCTGACCTGGAGGACGACCTCCGGGATCACCGGGTTGACCTTGCCCGGCATGATCGACGAGCCCTTCTGCAGCTCGGGCAGGAACAGCTCGCCGATCCCGGCGCGCGGGCCCGAGCCCATCAGCGCGAGGTCGTTGGCGATCTTCGTCAGCGAGACGGCGATCACCTTCAGCGCGCCGGACAGCTCGACGAGCGCGTCGCGGTTGCCCTGCGCCTCGAACGGGTCCTCGGGCGGCAGGATCTCCAGCCCGCTCGACTCAGCCAGCTTGCCGCGCACCCGCGCCGCGAACTCGGGGTGCGTGTTGAGGCCGGTGCCGGTCGCGGTGCCGCCGAGCGGGATCTGCGCGACCTGCGGCAGCGCGTTGCGGACGCGCTTGGCGCCGAGCCGGATCTGCGCGGCGTAGCCGGAGAACTCCTGGCCGAGCGTGACCGGGACGGCGTCCATCAGGTGCGTGCGGCCCGACTTCACGATGTCCTCGAACGCGGCGGCCTTCGCCGCGAACGCCGCTTCGAGCCGCTCAAGCGCCGGCAGCAGGTCGTTCGTCGCCTCGTCGAGCGCGGCGAGGTGGACCGCGGAGGGGAAGACGTCGTTCGACGACTGGCCCATGTTGACGTGGTCGTTCTGGTGCGCGCCGGAGAGGGTCGCGATCACCTCGTTGGCGTTCATGTTCGACGACGTGCCGGAGCCGGTCTGGAAGACGTCGACGGGGAACTGCCCGTCGTGCTTGCCGGCGGCGATCTCGTCGCCGGCCGCCGCGATCCGCTCGGCGATCTCCCCGTCGAGCAGGCCCAGCTCGCCGTTGACGCGCGCCGCGGCGCCCTTGATGCGGCCGAGCCAGCGCACGACCGGCACCGGCACGCGCTCACCGGAGACCGGGAAGTTCGCGACCGCCTTCGTCGTCTCGCCGCCCCACAGCTGCTCCTGCTCCTGCACGCCCATGAAACCTCCGCCTCTGGATCTCGATCTCGGAAACCCCAACGCTACTCCGTCCGCGCTCGCTGGTACGCGCGCACGTGAACTACCCACAGAACGAGATCAGCTCGCGCGCGAGGCCCACCGGATCGTCGTAGGCCATCAGGAAGCCGGTGTCCGGCAGCACGCGCAGCTGTCCGTCCGGCAGCAGGTCGAGCGCCTCGCGCGCCGCCTCCAGCGGGTGGGCGGGATCGGCGTCGGCCCACAGCAGCAGCGTTCTCGCCGCGATCGCCGGGTAGGCGTCGAGCAGCTGGCGCTGCGGCTCGGCAGGCCAGCGGCGGACGAACTTCGCCCACGAGCGGGCGCGGTTGCCGTTGCCGGCGACGTCCATGAACGCGTGCCGCATCAGGTCGCGCGCGGCGGGGTTGCGCTGATGCGAGAGCCGCTCGCCGATCGCGGGGCGGAAGACGAACGTGGCGCCGCGCGCCAGCGCGCGGTCGACCCCGGGCAGCGCCGCCGCCTTGCAGGCGCCGCGCCACAGCGCGCGGCGCGTCCGCAGCTCGTCACGGCGGTGGAGGCGGTTGGGCATCAGCACCAGCCGGCGCGGGCTGAGGAGGCCGCCGGAGACCGCGCGCAGCAGCAGCTCGCCGCCGAGGTCGTGGCCGCCGACGAGCGGGCGCGGCCCGAGCGTCTCGGCACAGAAGCCGGCGATCACCTCGGTCAGCCAGTCGGGCGAATAGGGGTGGCGCGGCCGGTCCTCGCTGTCGCCGTGCAGCGGCAGGTCGGGCAGCACGAGGCGGAAGCGCGTCGAGAGCGGCTCGATCACCGGCTCCCACTCGCGGTGCGACAGCCCGAGCGAGTGCAGCAGCACCAGTCCGGGCCCGGAGCCGGTCTCGCGGTAGGCGACGCGCGCGCCGTCGCGGTGGTGGTAGAGCCGGAGCCTCATCCGTCGCTTCTGCCGGCGGCGATCCCGCGCAGCAGCTCCCGTTCGCGCGCCGCCGATCCGAGCTGGAACGAGACGGTCTGCTCCAGCCGCTGCACCAGCTCCGCCTGCGTTCCGCCGGTCGGCCCGGCGCCGCGCTCGGCCGCGCCCATCAGGAAGCCGAGCTGGAAGGCGGCCCGCGGGCTCCGCTCGACGCGCGCGGCGAGGTGGTCGGCGACCGCCACGAAGGTGATCCCGAGCGTCTGCAGCTGGGCGTCGTCCTCGGCGCGGTCTATGCAGGCCGACAGCGGCGTCCCGTCCGCCAGCGTGGCCCGCTCCGGCGCCTGCTCCAGCACCTTCAGCACGTCGGCTGCGCGCGCCGTGATGCACGCCTGCGGCAGTCTCTCCTCCCCGCCGCAGGCCGCCAGCAGCGTCAGCGCCGCAAGCGCGGCGAGCGCGGCGGGGCGCGCACGGACGAGGGCGAGCCGTCGCACTGGGCGCATCCTCTCAGGTCGAACGCGATGCATCACCTTCCACTCTCGAGGTTGTGCAAAACCTCCGCATCGCTGCGCACGGGGGGCGAAGGGGGGACAAATGCATCCATGCCTCTGCAAATGCATGGGATGAACTCGCGTCCGTTGGGTCTTTCGACCTCTCAGGCAGCGCGCGAGCTCGGTGTCTCGCTCGGAACCGTGCGTCGTTGGTCGGACATGGGATATCTCCAGTCCTACCGTACGCCCGGTGGCCAGCGGCGCTTCAGCGTCGAGCACATCGAGCAGTTCGTGCGTTCGCTGCAACAGACCGGCGTGGCCGCTCGCGATGAGCGCGGTCAGACCGGCGAGCAGCGCGCCACAGGGTAGAACGAAACTCGGGCAGGGTTCACACCGTCGCGCCGGCCTCGGGAGGGCAGCGGCGCCGGTCCATAGGTTCGATCAGCTCGCCGCGGCGTCGTTGATGCGGCGCTCGAGGTCGAGCTCGCGGCCGAAGTCGGCTGCGTCGGCGTGCCGGTACGTGATGTCGCTGCCGGCGAGCAGCTCGGCCAGGATCTCGACGTATCTGCCGTCGAGCTGCGTGCCGCTGACGCGCCGCAGCTCTGTCAGCGCCTCGAACGAGCTGACGGGCGTGCGGTAGGTGTCGTGCGCGGTCAGCGTGTCGTAGACCTCGGCGACGGCGATGATCTTCGCCGCCTCGGGGATTCTGTCCGCGCTGAGCCGGTCGGGGTAGCCGCGCCCGTCGATCCGCTCGTGGTGCGCGTGGACGATCTCGGCGACCGGGCCGTAGAGGCCGAGGTCGCGCAGCATGTCGGCGCCCAGCTCCGGGTGGCGGCGGATCGCCGTCCAGTCCTCGTCGTTGAGGACGCGGCCGCGCTCGGAGACGCGGTCGGAGAGCGCGAAGTGGCCGATGTCGTGCAGCAGGCCGGCCGTGTGGACGAGCTCGCACTCCTCTCTTCCCATCCCGGACGCGCGCGCGATGTCACGTGAGAAGGCGGCGACGGCGGCGGCGTGGCGCGCCGCGCGCGGATCGCGGACGTCGAGCGTCCGCAGCAGGCCGGACAGGACGCCCCAGGAGAGCGACGCGTACTGGCGGCTTCTGTGGCGCGCGGTCGCGACGAGGTTCGCCATGTAGCCGAACGCGATCAGCGTGAAGGCGGCGAACGCGGAGCCCCCGACGCCCAGTTCCAGGCACAGCCCGGCGGCGGCGAGCGCAAGCGGGACGTTGATCGCGAGCGAGACGACGAGCGTCCGCGAAGCACCGGCGAGCGTCGGCAGGAACGGGAAGCCGTCGAGCAGCGACGTCAGCCACGCGACGAGCACGAGGTTCAGCACCAGCACGAGCACCGCGGCGAGCGCGAGCGCGAGGTAGAAGCCGACGGAGCCGTCCTCCGCGGGCCGGACGGCTTCGAAGACGGTGCCGGCGACCAGCATCGGCGCGCCGCCGCCGAAGATGTTGACCAGCATGCTCACGGGCCGGTAGCGCGTGATGCACCAGTCGATCAGCTCGGCCGTGACGACGACGGCGAATGCCCACGCCGGACCGAAGAAGGCGATCACGAGTATCGCCGCGAGGGCGAGACCTGAGATCGATACGCGCTGCGCCTCGGTGCGGGCGTCGAACAAGTTCGCGCCGATCGCACCGAGCGCAAGCACCAAGAAGAGCCAGTCCAACCGACCTGTGTCGGCGATCGCGACTGCCCACCCGACGCACGCGAGCGTGCCGGCGAAGGCGATCCCCTTGACAAGGCTGGCCCGTTCCGGCCACGCGCGTGTGACACGCATGTCCGGAAGGTAACGGTCCGCACGGACCATTACGAGTCACTGCAAGCTTTGGACTACTTGTTGCGCCAGATCATTGCGACCCTCCTTCACGTCTGGACTGCTGCTTTCGGCCCCGTTGCGCCCCTGATTCGGCGCCGGCCCCGCTGCGATTGCCTGAAGAACGATAGCCCCTCGATGGAGCTTTTGCAGCATTTGGGCGCCAAAAGTTGTGCAATGTTGCGCGGAGCGCACCTGAAACACGGCCCGGACGCCGACTGTGGTCTGTGATGCGCTACCTCAAGACGAGCGAAGCGGCTGCGTTGCTCAACGTCAGTCCGAACACACTGCGCGCTTGGGAGCGCCGCTTCGGCTTCCCGCGTCCGCAGCGCTCGCCCGGGCGCCATCGCCTCTACACGCATGGGGAGATCGCGGCACTGCGCGACGCGCTGCTCGACGGCCTCTCGATCTCCTCCGCCGTCTCACGTGCACGCGAGGGCCTCGGCGCTGACACGAACGCGCTCGTCGGCGCGCTCAACGCCTTCGACGGCTCGCGTGCCGATGCCGCGCTGGAAGGCGCGCTCGCCCTGCGCTCGCTCGATCGCGCAGTCCAAGAGGTGCTGCTGACCGCGCTTGACGAGGTCGCGCGCCGCCACGGCACCGACTCCGTCCAGTGGGCGTTCGGCGCACGCTGGGGCAACAGCTGGCTGCGCCGCGCGCAGCGGCTGGTGACGCCGTCGATACAGTCGGTCTCCGTCGTGCTGGGCGACGCCTCGCGTGACGACCTCGATCCCGACGCCGCCTACATCCGCGCGCTGGAGCTGCTGCTCGCGCGCTCGGGCGCGACGGTCCTCGGCCTGTCTGTGCGCGGCGTCTCGAACATGTCCGAGGCGCTCGCCACCCACCGTCCCGACGCGGTCGTGATCGCCGGCGGCGCGCTCGCCGACGACGCGGTCGCGCGCTGGGCGTACGCCGTGCGGCTCGCGACCGGCGCGCTGCCGGTCGCCGTCTACCGCCGCGGGTCGCAGCGCCAGCGCGTGCGCACGACCGGTGCGGCGATCCTTCCGAGCACGCCAGGAGAGGCAGCTCGGCACCTGATGGAGATGGCGAGTCACGCGATCTCCCACCCGTCCACCACTCGAACGTCGACTCCGCGCCTGCTCGCGGACGGCGCGTAGCGCCCGCTCACACGGCAAGGAGGCCCACTGAGATGACCGGCTCCCCAGATCGCTCGGCGCGAGCAATGCTTCGGCTCGTCCCGTCGACGGCTGAGGACGCCTGTCCGTCCCAGTGGTTCTGCGGCCACTGCGGGTCGCCGCCGCCGAACAACGAGACGCCCGCACCGCCCGCGCGCGTCTGCGGCGAGTGCGGCCTCGGGCTGCTGCTGGAGGCGCGCGCCGACGCCGTGCCGAAGCAGAACGACCCCTTCCTGATCGTCGACGGCTCGCTCGCCGTCTGCGCGCTGTCGGCCGAGAGCGAGCGGCTGCTGGCCGTCGCGGAGACCGACGTCATCAACCGCCCGGTCACCGAGCTGCTGACGCCCGCCGACGCCGAGGCCGCGGGCGCCGAGAACCTCGCCGCCGCGATCATGTGGGCCGCGCGCGGCGAGGACGAGCCGCGCCGCGTGATGGTGCGCCCGGCGAACGTCTTCGGCGTGCGGATGCCGCTGCGCGTCGGCGCGTGCGGGCCGCCGCGCGCCGCGCTGCTCGTGCTCGAATAGCGCGCGTTTCGCGCTCGCGCAACCCGTGAACGCGAGCGTTTTCGTGCACGTTTCGTTGCGGATCTTGTAAGAAGACGCGCAAAAGGGGATAACCGCTCCGCGATGAGCGGAATTCGGACCAACGCGGCGGCCGTGATGCTCGGGGTCAGCCCCAACACGCTGCGGAGCTGGGAGCGGCGCTTCGGCTACCCGACGCCGGCCCGCACCTCCGGCGGCCACCGCCAGTACGAGCTGCACGAGATCGAAGCGCTGAAGCAGGCGTTCGACGAGACCCACAACGTCTCCTCAGCGATCGCGCTCGCTCGTCAGCGCGGGGTCGGCCTGCCGTCGTCCGGCCGCCTCGGCGCGGCGCTCGGCCGCTTCGACGAGGACAAGGCCGCGCTGCTGCTGGAGGAGAGCCTCGCGCTGCGCTCGCTCGAGCGCACGATCCAGGAGGTCCTGCTGCCGGCCGTCGCCGAGCGCGCCGAGGACGAGGCGAGCCAGGCCGAGTACGAGTTCGGCTGGCGCTTCGCGACCGGCTGGATGTCCGCGCTGCGCCGCGTCGCGCCGCCGGCCTCGCGTCAGGAGGCAGTGCTGATCTTCGACTCCTCCGCGCCGTGCGACGTCGAGGCGCTGCAGGTGCAGGCGCTCGAGCTGATGCTGCGGCGCGTCGGGCTGCGCACGCTCGTGCTGACGTCCGGCCTCGACCCGGCCCGCCTCGGCCGCGCCCTGCGCGCGCTGCGCCCGAACGCGCTCGTGCTCGGCGGCCGGCGCGCCTCGCTCGACGCGATCGGCAGGCTCGTCTACGCCGTCCGCAGCGCCGAGCGCGAGATCGAGGTGTTCGACTTCGGCGGTGCGCTGCCCGACACCGGCGCCAGCACCGTCCGCCGCCTCGGCTCCGCTCCGCTCGCCGCCGGCGAGCTGCTGCTGGAGCGCCTGACGGCGCGTCCCGCGGCCGCGCCGGAGCCGGCGCCCGAGCTGACCGCGCCGCAGCGCGCGCTGCTCGGGATCTAGCGCGACCGCCGGAGGACGCCGCGTCAGCTCGCGGTGTCCTCCTACAATCGTCGCTCGATGTCATCGCCCCATCGCCCCGTCGATCCGCAGCAGTCCTTCCCCGCCCTGGAGGACGAGGTCCTCGCGCGCTGGAAGGCGGAGGACGTCTTCCCGCGCACCGTCGCCAACCGCGCCGGCGCGGAGCCGTGGGTCTTCTACGAGGGCCCGCCGACGGCGAACGGCCGTCCCGGCGTCCACCACGTGCTGGCGCGCGTCTTCAAGGACATCTTCCCGCGCTACCGCACGATGACCGGCTACCGCGTCGAGCGGAAGGGCGGCTGGGACACGCACGGCCTGCCGGTCGAGCTGGCGGTCGAGGCCGAGCTGGGCTTCGACAAGAAGGAGGACATCGAGGAGTACGGCATCGCGAGATTCAACGCGAAGTGCCGTGAGTCGGTCTTCACCTACCTCGAGGACTGGTCGCGCCTGACCGAGCGGATCGGCTACTGGGTCGACCTCGACGACGCCTACCGGACGCTCGACAACTCCTACATCGAGTCCGTCTGGTGGGCGCTGAAGACGATCTGGGAGAAGGGCCTCCTGACGGAGAGCTACAAGGTCGTGCCGCACTGCCCGCGCGACCAGGTGACGCTCTCCTCGCACGAGCTGGGCCAGCCGGGCGCCTACCGCGACGTCGTCGACCCGTCGGTCTACGTGCGCTTCCCGGTCACCGAGCCGGCCGGTCCGCTGCACGCCGGCGACGAGCTGCTGATCTGGACGACGACGCCGTGGACGCTGCCGTCCAACGCGGCCGTCGCGGTCGACCCGGAGCTGACCTACGTGCGGGCGCGGAGCGCCGAGCACGACGCTGTCTTCGTGCTCGCCGAGGCGCTCGTCGAGCGCGTGCTCGGCGAAGGCGCCGAGGTCGTCGAGCGGTTCCCGGGCGCCGCGATCGAAGGCGCGCGCTATGAGCCGCCGTTCGGCTACATCCCCGGCTCCGCCTACGGCGAGCGCGGCCACACGGTCCTCGTCGGCGACTTCGTCACCGCCGTGGACGGCACCGGCATTGTCCACACGGCGATCGCGTTCGGCGAGGACGACTTCCGCCTCGGCGAGCAGTACGGGCTGACGGTCGTCAACCCGGTCAAGCCGAACGGCACCTACGACGACCGCATGGGCGCGTACGCCGGTCGCGGCGTCAAGGACGCCGACCGCGACCTCGTCGAGGACCTGCGCGGCCGCGGCCGTCTGCTGCGCGCCGAGGAGTACGAGCACGCCTACCCGCACTGCTGGCGCTGCGGGACGCCGCTGATCTACTACGCGAAGCCGTCGTGGTACATCCGCACGTCGCAGATCCGCGACAGGCTGCTGGCGTCCAACGAGACGGTCAACTGGCACCCGCCGCACGTCAAGCACGGCCGCTTCGGCAACTGGCTGGAGGGCAACGTCGACTGGGCGCTCTCGCGCGAGCGCTACTGGGGCACCCCGCTGCCGATCTGGCGCTGCGAGAACGGCCACGTCCACGCGATCGGCTCGTTCGACGAGCTGGAGGAGCGCTCCGGCGTGCGGCTCGACGACGCGCACCGGCCGTACGTCGACGAGGTCTCGTTCCCGTGTGCGCAGTGCAACGGGCGGATGACACGGGTGCCCGAGGTGATCGACGTCTGGTTCGACTCGGGCGCGATGCCGTTCGCGCAGTGGCACGCGCCGCACGAGAACGCCGAAGTCTTCAGAGAACGCTTCCCGGCCGACTACGTCTGCGAGGCGCTGGACCAGACGCGCGGCTGGTTCTACTCGCTGTTGGCGGTGTCGACCCTGCTGTTCGACCAGTCGTCGTACAAGAACGTCGTCTGCCTCGGCCTGATCCTCGACGGCGAGGGTCAGAAGATGTCGAAGTCGAGAGGCAACGTCGTCGTCCCCGACGAGGTGCTCGACAGATTCGGCGCCGACGCGCTGCGCTGGTACTTCTTCACCTCCAAGCAGCCGTGGGACGGCTACCGCTTCTCGCACGAGACGATCGGCGAGATGGTGCGGCAGTTCCTGCTGCAGCTGTGGAACACGTACGGCTTCTACGTCATGTACGCGAACGCGAACGACGTCGCGCCGCCGCCCGCGCCCGACCCCTCCGCGCTCACGAACGACCTCGACCGCTGGGCGCTCTCGCGCCTGTCGGCGACCGTCGAGACGGTCCGCGAGCGGATGGACGACTACGACGCGACGACCGCCGGCCGCGCGATCCAGGCGTTCGTGGACGATCTCTCGAACTGGTACGTGCGCCGCTCCCGCCGCCGCTTCTGGGACGGCGACGCCGATGCGTTCGCGACGCTGCGCCACTGCCTCGTCGCGGTCGCGCAGATGCTGGCGCCGTTCACGCCGTTCTTCGTCGACGAGATCTACCGCAACCTCGATCCCGACGGCCCGTCCAGCGTCCACCTGACCGACTTCCCGGTCGCCGCGCCGCGCGACGAGGAGCTGGAGTTCGCGATGGGCGTCGCGCGTGAGGCGGTGACGCTCGGGCTCGCCGCGCGCGGCCAGTCGAAGATCAAGCTGCGCCAGCCGCTGCACGCCGCGGTGATCGTCGCGACCGGCAGAGAGCGCGCAGCGCTGGAGCGGCTCGCCGACGTCGTCCGCGACGAGCTGAACGTGAAGGAGCTGCGCTTCGCCGCCGCCGCCGACGAGCTCGGCCGGATCGAGGTCAAGCCGAACTACCGCGCGCTCGGGCCGCGCTTCGGCAAGTCGATGCCGATGGTGGCCGCCGCGGTCGCCGGCCTCGACCCCGCGCACGTCGCGACGGCGCTGCGGGAGGGCCGGACGGTCGGCATCTCGATCGACGGCAGAGACCATTCGCTCGGCGCCGAGGACCTGATCACCGCGATGCAGCCGCTCGACGGCTACCAGCTGGAGCGCGAGGGATCGCACGCCGTCGCGCTGGAGCTGACGCTCGACGACGCGCTGCGGCGCGAGGGGATCGCGCGCGAGATCGTCCACGCGATCCAGGCGGCGCGCAAGAACGCCGGCCTCGACATATCCGACCGCATCGCGCTGACGCTCGGCGGCGGCGAGGAGCTGGCAGCGGCCGTCAACGAGAACGCCGACTACATCTCGCGTGAGACGCTAGCGACGACGCTGTCGTTCGACACGCTCGTCGTCGCGGGCGATGCGACGGGCGACGGCGGCGCGGTCCGGATCGACGGCGAGCCGCTCAGCATCGCCGTCGCGCGCACGTAGCGTGGACGTGGACCACCGCCTGCGCGCCTGGGTCCGGGAGGACTTCGGCGTCGAGCTGACGTCCGTCGAGCCGGTCGAGCACGGCGCCGACGCGGCGGCCGAGGTGCGCCGCGGCCTCGCCTCCGACGGCGCGGGCTACGCGGTCAAGTGGAGCGGCGGCGGGACGCCGGTCGCGCTGCTTGTCGCGGCGCGCCTGGCCGAGTGCGGGGTGCCGGGCGTGCTCGCGCCGGTGGCGACCCGCGCGGGTCGGCTGTGGAGCGAGCACGACGGCCGCCGGCTGTCGCTCGTGCCGTGGGCGCCGGGAATCGGCGCGCTCGACGGCGAGCTGACCGCGCGGCGCTGGCGGCGCTACGGGGCGCTGCTGGCGCAGGTGCACGCCACCCCGCCGAGCGACGCGGTGCTGCGGACGCTGCCGCGCGAGCCGCACGATCCGGAGCGGTGGGCGGCGCCCGCGCGCGCGCTCGGACCCGCCGTCGAGGCGGCTGCCGCCGACGCCGGTGCCACGGCGGATCCCCTCGTCCGCGCGCTCGCCGAGCAGTGGCGCGGCGGTGCGGCCGCGGTCGTCGCGGCGCTGCTCGACCGTGCGGACGCGCTCGGGCGGGTGCTGCGCGCGCAGCAGGCGACGGAGGTCGTCTGCCACGGCGACCCGCATCTGCTCAACGTGCTCGTCAGCGGCGACGAGGACGTCTGGCTGATCGACTGGGACGACGCGGTGCTCGCCCCGCGCGAACGGGACCTGATGTTCGTGCTCGGCGGCGTGCTGCCGTTCGCGCCCGTCGGCGCGCAGGAGCAGGCGTGGTTCTTCGACGGCTACGGGCCCGTCGACGTCGATCCGGATCGTCTCGCCTACTACCGCTGCGTGCGTGCGCTGGAGGACCTCGCCGGCCCCGCCGAAGAGGTCCTCGACGTCGGCGGTCGCGGCGACCGGCAGCGCGCCGACGCGCTCGGGACCTTCAGCAGCGTGCTGTCGCCGACCGGTCTCGCGCGGCTCGTGCTCGGCGGGACCACCGCGGCCGCCGCCGCTCAGCGCCGCTCGTAGATCTTGTCGATCAGGCCGTACTCGACCGCCTGCTCCGGCGTGAAGTAGCGGTCGCGCTCCATGTCGTCGTGGATCCGCTCGATCGGCTGCCCGGTGTGGAGCGCGTACAGCTCCTCGAGCCGCCGCCGCGCCGCGAGCGCCTCCTCGGCGTGGATCTGGATGTCGGTCGCCTGGCCCTGGAAGCCGCCGGAGGGCTGGTGGTTGAGGATGCGGCTGTTCGGCAGCGACATGCGCTTGCCGCTCGCGCCGCCGCACAGCAGGAACGAGCCCATCGACATCGCGATGCCGACGCAGATCGTCGCCACGTCGGGGCGGATCAGCTGCATCGTGTCGTAGATCGCGAAGCCGGCCGAGACCGAGCCGCCGGGCGAGTTGATGTAGAGGTTGATGTCCTTGTCGGCATCGACCGACTCGAGGTGCAGCAGCTGGGCGACGACGAGGTTGGCGATGTCGTCGTTGACCTCCTGGCCGAGGAAGATCACGCGCTCGTTGAGCAGGCGCGAGTAGATGTCGAACGAGCGCTCGCCGCGCGGGCTCTGCTCGACGACCATCGGGACGAGCGGGGACATGTGGGCTCCTTTGGATCGAAGCGCAACCTTTGAGTTGCGTATTGCGTGGGCGCTAGACTAGCAACCCATGAGTTGCGCAACTGTCAGGAGCCTCCGATGACCGCCGAGCCCGCCGCCGCCGTCCACCGCGCCGTCGTGCTGCCCGTCTCGCGCGAGCGGGCGTGGGAGGCCGTCACCGACCCCGCGCAGCTCGCCTGTTGGCTCGCCGACGAGGTCGAGCTGGACGCCCGCGAGGGCGGCGCCGCGACGTTCGCCTGGGAGGACGGCACGACGCGCGTCGGCGTCGTCGACGAGCTGGCCGAGCAGCGGCGGATCGCGTTCCGCTGGCACGACGAGGAGCTGGAGGAGTCGCTCGTCGAGCTGACGCTGGACGACGTCGAGGGCGGCACGCGCGTCTCGGTCGTCGAGGTCCGCACGCGCGTCC
The DNA here is from genome assembly GCF_000025265.1 of Conexibacter woesei DSM 14684. Lineage (GTDB taxonomy): Bacteria > Actinomycetota > Thermoleophilia > Solirubrobacterales > Solirubrobacteraceae > Conexibacter > Conexibacter woesei. Next base: position 6,257,504 of record NC_013739.1, on the reverse strand, counting down.
TGCGCGCGGGCGACGTGCCGCTCGCGCCGGCGGGCGCGCCGACGGCGTGGACGCAGCGGATGGCGGCGCTGTCGGCCTGCTCGGTCGCGGTCTGGGCGTGAGCGCGATGACCTCAGGCGGCGTCGACGCGCAGGCTGGCGCGGTCTTCGCCGCGCTCGCCGATCCGACGCGGCGCGCCGTCGTGCGCGAGCTGTCGCGGCAGGAGACGGTCACCGCCTCGGCGCTCGCCGGCGAGCTGCCGATCTCGCGCCAGGCGGTCAGCAAGCACCTCGCGCTGCTCGCGGGCGCCGGGCTCGTGACGTCCGCGAGAGCCGGGCGCGAGACGCTCTACCGCCTCACGCCGGACCCGCTCGACGACGCGATGCGCTGGATCGCTGAGGTCGGCGGGCAGTGGGACCGCCGCCTCGAGCAGCTGCGCCGGCACGTCGGCGGCTGATCGGCGGAGCGCGGCGGAGCGCTTCGGCTTTAGACGGTGCGGCGATGCTGGAGGTGTGACCAAGCGCACCGAGCGGTGGCACCACCACCCGCTGCAGCATCTCAAGCTGCTGTGGCGGATGGCCTACGAGGCCAACGTGACGGGCCTGTCGGGCATGGTCGCGTACAACCTGCTGCTGTCGATCTTCCCGTTCGTGCTGCTCGTCCTGTTCGTCGTCGGCCAGGTCGTGCGCAGCGAGGCGACCGAGGCGAGCATCGTCAACGAGATCCAGCGGCTGTTCCCGCAGGCGGCGGAGAGCAGCGTGCGCAACACGCTCGCGACCGTGCGCGACAACGCGACGAGCATCGGGATCGTCGCCCTGGTCGGCGGGATCTGGGTCGGCACGTCGTTCTGGGGCGCGATGGACACGGCCTTCTGCCGCATCTACGACAGTCCCTGCCGCTCGTGGGTCAAGCAGAAGCTGTTCGCGCTCGCGATGCTGGTCGTCGCCGCGCTGTTCCTCGCCGCGAGCGTGGCGCTGCCGGCGCTGCAGGCCGCGGTGCTCGTCGGCGCGGGGGAGGTGCTGCCGTTCGGCCTCGCGAACTGGCACGCGTTCACGCTCGGGCTCGGGATCGCGGGCGGCGTCACGGTGCTGTTCGCCGTCACGTGCGTGATCTACGTCGCGGTGCCGAGCGGCGCGCTGCCGTGGCGGGCGATCTGGCCCGGGGCGCTGCTCGCGACGCTCGGCGTCACGCTCGTCAATTGGGCGTTCCCGTTCTACCTCACCGACGTCTCGACGATCGGCTCGCTCGGCAGCGGGCTCGGGTTCCTGCTGATCGTGCTCGTGTGGTTCTACGTCGTCGCGTTCGTGCTGCTGCTCGGCGGCGTGCTCAACAGCTCGCGCCTCGCGCGCGCCGCCGCCGGCGGCCCGGCGAAGCCTTCGAGCTGATCGCTCGCGCGCTCGGCGGCGACGAACGCGTCGACGTCGGCGAGCGCCGCTCCGATGCGGCGCAGCCCGGCAGCCGAGATGTGCGTCGGCGGCGGCTGCGGCGTCACGTCGTCCGGCATGCGGAAGCCGATCAGCGAGGCGAGGTCTGCGGCCGCCTCCAACGGGCGGGCGCAGCGTGGGCAGGCCGTGAGCGCGGGGTCTGGTGCGACGTGTCCGCGCGCGAATCGGATCCTGCAGTGGGTGCACTTCATGTAGGGCACGGTGGCCCCTTCCGTCGGTGTGCAGCTGACCATAACAGGGTGCTTTGCACGTCCCGACGGGCCGGCGCGACCGCTGACCTCGTCGGTCGCGGTCGCGCGCGGGTCCTGCTAGGCCAGCGCGGGCTCCAGCTCGGCCTCGAGCTTGCGCTTGGGGTACGCGCCGACGACCTTCTTCGCGACCGCGCCGTTCTTGAAGAGGATCAGCGTCGGGATCGAGAGGACCTCGAAGTTCATCGCCGTCTGCTGGTTGTCGTCGACGTTCAGCTTGACGATCTTCAGCGCCTCGCCCTTCTCGCTGGCGATCTCCTCGAGCACTGGCGCGACCATCCGGCACGGGCCGCACCACGGCGCCCAGAAGTCGACGAGGACGGGGACGTCGGACTCGATGACCTCGGCCTGGAAGTTGTTGTCGGTCACCTCGGTGATGGTGCCTGCCATGAGGGCTCCTTGCGGGAATCGGCTGCTTACTTCACTTAGTGTAGTGGGGTGTCGCAGGGTAGGTTCTCATCCATGGCAGACCCGACCAACAGCGAGATCGCCGCCGCCTTCGACGAGCTGGGCGACCTCTACGAGCTCGACGGCGCGATCATCCACCGCGTCGTCGCCTATCGCAACGCCGCCAAGGTCGTCCGCGACGCCTCCGTCTCGGTCGCCGCGCTCACGCGCGACGGGCGCGTCACCGAGCTGCCGGGCATCGGCGCGACGCTGGAGACGAAGCTCGTCGCGCTCGTCGAGACCGGCGACATCCCGCAGGCCGCGAGACTGCGGGCGAAGTTCCCCGCCGGCCTGCTGGAGATGACGCGGCTGCCGGGCCTCGGGCCCAAGCGCGCGCGGCGGCTCTACGAGGAGCTTGGGGTCGACTCGCTCCAGTCGCTCGAGACCGCCGCCAGACAGCAGCGGATCCGCGACCTGAAGGGCTTCGGCGTCAGAGCGGAGGAGAACTTCCTCGCCGCGATCGCGCGCGCGAACGCCGACGCGGCGGACGGCAAGACCGGCGGCCGCTTCGTGCTCGACCGCGCGCTCGCGATCGCCGAGCCGCTGCTGGAGCTGCTGCGCGCCCATCCGACCTCGCACCGCGTCGAGCTGGCCGGCTCGGCCCGACGCTGGGCCGACAGCGTCAAGGACCTCGACATCATCGCGACGGCGGACGACCCGCGCGCGCTCGCGGAGGCGCTGACCGCCTCCGACCTCGTCGAGTCGATCGCCGGCGTCGGCGACGCCGGCGCGCGCGTGCGCACCCACAGCGGGATGGGCGTCGACCTGAAGGTCGTCGCGCCCGACCAATTCGGCAACCTGCTGCAGCACTTCAGCGGCTCCAAGGAGCACAACATGGCGCTCCGCGAGGCGGCCGTGAAGAGAGGGCTGCACGTCTCCGAGTACGGCGTGCTGGACGACGCGACCGGCGAGACGCTGCGCTGCGCGACCGAGCAGGAGGTCTACGCGGAGCTCGGCTACGCTTACATCGAGCCGGAGCTGCGCGAGAACCGCGGCGAGCTGAGAGCGGCGCTGCTCGACGGCGGCAGCGGCCTGCCGGAGCTGATCCGCGAAGAAGACGTGCGCGGCGACCTGCACAGCCACACGACCGCGTCGGACGGGAGAAACGAGATCGAGGAGATGGCGGAGGCGGCGCAGGCGCTCGGCTACGAGTACCTCGCGATCACCGACCACTCCGCCTCGCACGGCTTCGGCGACGAGGTCTCGGCGGAGCAGCTGGAGATCCAGATCGAGCGGATCCACGCCGCCAACGCCGCGTTTCCCGGGATCGAGCTGCTCGCCGGCAGCGAGGTCAACATCATGCCCGACGGCTCGCTCGACTACCCCGACGAGCTGCTCGCGCGGCTCGACTGGGTGATCGCCAGCGTCCACTCCTCCTTCCGCATCGACGAGCGGGCGATGACCGAGCGCGTGGTCGCCGCGATCGAGCACCCGTGGGTCGACGCGATCGGACATCTGACGGGTCGCAAGATCGAGGCGCGCCCGCCGTACGCGATCGACGTCGAGCGCGTGATCGAGGCGGCCGCGCGGACCGGCACGATGCTGGAGATCAACGCCGCGCCCGACCGCCGCGACCTCAACGACGTGCACGCCCGCGCGGCGGCGCAGGCAGGGGTGCGGATCCTCGTCAACAGCGATGCCCACCGCACCCGCACGCTCGCATCCAGCCGGCGCTACGGGATCGCGACCGCGCGCCGCGCGTGGCTGACCGCCGAGCAGGTCGCCAACACGCGCGGCTGGGCGCAGTTCGCCCCGCTGCGCAAGCGCGCCGGCACCGTCTCCCCGCCGGGATAGATTCTCGTCTCACCGAGAAAGGGGCGGGCATGAACGAAGCGCTGCTGGAGCAGCTGAAGCAGAGCCGCAGATGGCTGATGATCGCCGGCGTGCTGGCCGTGATCGCAGGGGCGATCGCGATCGTCGTGCCGGCCGTCGCCTCCGTCACGGTCGCGATCTTCATCGGCTGGATGCTCGTCTTCGGCGCGATCTTCCTGTTCGTCGACGCGTTCGCCGTGCGCGACGTCGGCCGTCTCGTGCTGCGTGCGCTGATCGCGCTGATCACCGGCGCCGCCGGCATCTCGCTGCTCGTCGCGCCGCTGAAGGGGACGTACACGCTGACCGTGCTGCTGGTGCTCTACTTCGCGCTCGCCGGCGTCGTGCGGATCGCCGCCGCGATCGCCGAGCGCGGCCTGCCGGGCGCCGGCCTGATGGGCTTCAACGGCGCCGTGACGCTGCTGCTCGCGGTTCTGATCGGGGCGGAGCTGCCGGAGTCCTCCGACTGGGCGATCGGCCTGCTCGTCGGGATCGACTTCCTCTTCTTCGGCTTCGCCGCGATCTCCGCCGCGACGGCGTTGAAACACTCGGCCGAGTAGCCCGGAAGCCGGTCGATCCCGGCCTTGAGCGAGGTTCACAGAATCTCCACAGCTTCATGACGGGGCGGTCACGAGCACACGGGTGACGAGAGTGAGAGTCACCGTGACTCGCCGCACGGAGCAGGCGGGTCCGCGTCCCGTTTCCTCCACCCGAAGGACTCAATTGACCTCCTCCTCCGCGCCGCGCAAGCGGCGCTGGTCGAGCCTGCCCGCGGCGCTCGCCGCGGCGGCGCTGATCGTCGCGCTGCCGCCGGCCGCGCACGCCGGCGGACTCGACCTGATCGACGAGACCGAGCAGATCGGGCCGGGCGTCAGCATGCGCCACCTCAAGACGCTCGAAGCCGGCGGCTGGTTCGACTACCAGCTGCTGACGGCCAGACTGCAGGGCGGCGTCGTCACGAGCGACCTGCTCTCCGGCGACAGCGTGACCGAGGCCGGGCCGATCTCGAAGAAGGCCGACAGAGCCGGCGCGGTCGCGGGCGTCAACGGCGACTTCTTCGACATCAACAACTCCAACGCGCCGCAGAACCTCGCCGTCAGAGGCGGTGAGCTGCTCAAGAGCGCGAACTTCGGGCTGACCGCCCCGGCCACCGGCGTCACGAGAGACGGCATCGGCCAGCTGCTCAGCACGACGCTCGACGCGAAGGCGACGTTCGGCGGCGCCGACCTTCCCGTCGCCGCCCTCAACGCCGCCGGCGCCGTTCCCGCCGACGGCTACGTCGCCTTCACCCCGAAGTGGGGCAGATCCAGCCGCGCGCGCAGCCTCGCCGGCGTGGCGAACGTCGCCGAGGCGCTCGTCACCGACGGCAGAGTCGTCGCCGTCTCCGACGGCGTGGGCGCGGGCGAGATCCCCGCCGGCAGCTTCTACCTCGTCGGCCGCGAGAGCGCCGCCGACGCGATCCGTGCGCTGAGAGCCGGCGACGAGGTCAGACTCGCGTACGGTCTCAGCGGCGACGTCGCGCAGCAGCTCCAGTTCGCGATCGGCGGCAACGAAGTGCTCGTCCGCGACGGGCAGGTCGTCGGCAGCGACCAGTCGGTCCACCCGCGCACGGCGATCGGCTTCAAGGACGGCGGCAGAACGCTGCTGCTGTTCGTCGCTGACGGCCGCCAGACGCAGGTGCTCGGCATGACGACGCAGAAGGTCGCGCAGCTGCTGCGCGACGCGGGCGCCGAGACCGCGATGAACCTCGACGGCGGCGGCTCGACGACACTCGTCGCCCGCCCGCTCGGCGACAGCAGAGCGGCGGTCCGCAACACGCCCTCCGACGGCGCCGAGCGCCACGACCCCAACGGCGTCGGCCTGTTCGTCAGCGCCGGCAACGGCCAGGTCGAGCAGCTCGTGCTCTCGCCCTCCGGCGAGCAGGCGCGCGTCTTCCCGGGCCTGCACCGCACGCTGCGCGTGAAGGCGGTCGACGACCACCAGACGCCGGTCGCGCTCGCGCGCGGCGATGTCCGCTGGAGCAGCAACGAGGGCAGTGTCGACGGCGGCCTGCTGCGGGCGCCCGAGAACGTCTTCGGGCAGATCCGCGTGAAGGCGACGACCGACACCGCGCAGGAGGAGGCCGTCGTCAGAGTGCTCGGCGAGCTGCACGCGCTCGAGCTGTCCTCGCAGCGGCTCTCGTTCTCGGCGACCGGCGCCGAGCAGGCGCGGACGCTGAAGGTCACCGGCCGCGACGCGCACGGCTTCACCGCCCCGGTCGAGTCGGCCGACCTGGAGCTCGACTACGACGACGCGGTCGTCAAGGTCACCCCCTCCGGCGACGCGCTGAAGATCACGCCGCTGCAGGCGGGCGGCACGGTGCTGACCGTCTCCGCCGGATCGCAGTCGGTCAAGCTGCCGATCTCCGTCGGCGTCCAGACGCACGTCAACGACTACTTCCTGACGACCAGCCCGATCGCCAGCGGCAACTGGATGTGGACGGGCACGGGGACGATCAGACGGACGCTCACCGACACCGCCGAGGGCGTCAGAGTCGACTACACCGCCGGCCGCAACATAGGGATCACCTCCAGAGGCACGGTCGGGCAGTTCGCGCTGCCGGGCGCGCCGCTGAGAGTTCGCGTGAGAGTGAAGTCGAGCGCGAACGTCAGCCTCACCTACGGTGCCTTCGCGCAGGCGGACGGCACCTACAAGAACCTCTACGGCGCGGCGCTGAAGCCGGGCTGGAACGACGTCGAGTTCGCGCTCCCGGCCGACACGAAGTACCCGATCAAGCTCGACACCTTCCAGGCGATCGAGACGACCGTCGCTGCGCAGAGAGACGGCTCGATCGTCGTCGGCGAGGTCTCGGCCGACGTGCCGAGCGAGGTCGAGCTGCCCGAGCAGGAGCCGCTGCGCTCCGACCGGCTGCTGTCCGCCGACGGCGACCTGCAGGAGGGCGCGGACTTCAGCTTCGCGACGCTCTCCGACGTCCAGTTCACGCACGTCAACCAGGAGATGGTCCCGGTCGCGGTCCAGGCGCTGCGGCGGATCCGCGCGACGAGACCCGACCTCGTCGTGCTCAACGGCGACATCGTCGACCTCGGCGCCGCCGAGGACATGACGCTCGCGCGCAGAACGCTGGAGGCAGGCGGCTGCCAGCTCGTCCCGCTCGGCACGCCGGACGTCCCCACGCCGACCGCAGACACGGTTCCGTGCCTCTACGTCCCCGGCAACCACGAGTCGTACGTCGCCGGCGGCCAGGGCACGCTCGACGCGTTCAAGGCCGAGTTCGGCAGACCGTACGGCTACACCGACCACAAGGGCACCCGCTTCATCACGCTCAACAGCTCCTACGGGTCGCTGCGCGGCTCGGACTTCGCGCAGCTGCCGATGCTGCAGGAGGCGCTGGAGCAGGCGGCGGGCGAAGACGGCATCGACAACGTGATGGTCTTCGCCCACCACCCGGTCGACGATCCCGCCGAGACGAAGTCGAGCCAGCTCGGCGACCGCACCGAGGTCCAGCTCGTCAAGAAGCTGTTGTCGGACTTCCGCGACGACAGCGGCAAGGGCGTCGCCATGGTCGGCTCGCACGCGCAGATCATGAACGTCCGCCGCGAGGAGGGCGTCCCGTACGTCGTGCTCCCGTCGTCGGGCAAGGCGCCGTACGGCACGCCCGACCGCGGCGGCATCACCGGCTGGGTCCGCTGGGGCGTCGACAGCGACGAGAACGCCGCGGGCGACTGGCTCGAAGGCGACGTGCGCCCGTTCGCGCAGACGATCGACCTGCAGGCACCGGCGACGCTCGAGGTCGGCAACAGTGCGCCGCTCGGCGGCTCGCTCGTGCAGCCGAGCGGGGTCAGAAACGGCAGCCGCACCGTGCCGCTGCGCTACCCGCTGTCGCTGCGCTGGTCCGGCAGCGAGCAGCTCGCGATCGGCAGCGGCGACGACGCGGTCGAGGCGGCCCGCGAGGCCGACAAGACCGCGATCCTCGACCCGCAGACGGGCGCGCTGACGGCGCTCTCGACCGGCACGGTCGAGGTCACGGTCGCGGCCGACTCGATGCGCGAGGGAGACGACCTCGCGCCGATCACGGCGACGAAGACGATCGCAGTCGCGCCGTCGACCGCTCCCGGCCCGAAGGCGTGGATCAGCGCGCCGGTCTTTCCCGACCAGGCTGCCACGACGATCGGCGCCGGGCAGCCGGTGACGGTCGCCAACACCGGTGAGGAGCCGCTCCAGGTCGGGCTCGACAGAGTGCTCGCGCTCGAAGGCCCGCAGGGCGACTTCGTCGTCGCCGACGACAGCTGCAGCGCGGCGCCCGTCGCGCCGGGCGCGTCGTGCACGGTGCTCGTGCGCTTCGCCCCGTCGCGCGAGAACGCGAGATCGTCGGCGCGGTTCGTCTTCCGCGACAACACCGCCGAGCAGCGTCACACGGTGACGATCAACGCGACCTCGACCGGTCTGCCGAGAGGCGACAAGGGCGACCAGGGCCAGCCCGGCATCCCGGGCGAGGACGGTCCCGCCGGCCCGCAGGGTCCGCAGGGCCCCGCCGGCAGAGACGGGCCGCAGGGTCCGGCCGGCAGAGACGGGCCGCAAGGCGAGTCCGGCCCGATCGGCCCGCAGGGTCCGGCCGGCGGCGACGGCGCGCAGGGCCCGGCCGGCGCCAAGGGCGACACCGGCGCGCCCGGTGCGACCGGCGCCAAGGGCGAGACGGGCGAGCGCGGCGAGAAGGGCGCCAAGGGCGACCGCGGCGCGGCCGGCCGGGACGCGCTCGTCACGTGCACGGTCAGAGGCGGCGTCTACCAGAGAGTCACGTGCGTCGTGACGTACTCGAGCAGAAGCGCGCTGCGCAACGCGAAGGTCAAGGGCACGTCGAAGGCGCGCCTGACGCGCGCCGGGCGCACCTACGCCAGCGGCCGCGTCGGCTCGCTCAGAGCGAGCCGCACGGTCAGCCGCGGGCGCTACACGCTGCTCGTCGGCAGCGGCAAGAACGCGGCGAAGGTGGCCGTGACCGTCCGCTAGACGCGCGTCGCCGGCCCGCCGCCCGCGCGGCGGCGGGCCGGCCGCGCTCCCCTCCTTCCTCTTCGACTCCAGGAGCACCCGTGACCCTCTTCAGTTCCCCGGGCGGCCGCCGGCGGCTGCGCGCGACGATCGCGGCCGGCGCCGCGCTCGCGCTCGCGGCGCCGGCCGCGGCGAGCGCGGCCGACCAGCTGACGCTGACCGACCGCAGCGAGCCGATCGGCCCCGGCATCGAGCTGCGCCACCTCGAGACGCTCAGCGCCTCGGGCTGGACCGACGCCCAGATCCTCACCGTCGACCTCGCCGAGCAGGCGGTCACGACCGACCTGCTGATGGCCGACCACGTCGGCCAGGCGACGGGCCTCTCCCAGCAGGCGAAGGCGGCCGGCGCGATCGCCGGCGTCAACGGCGACTTCTTCGACATCGGCAACTCCGGCGCGGCGCTCCGGCCCGCGATCAGAAGCGGCAGGGTCGTCAAGTCGGGCGATCCGGAGACCGTCGTCGGCGTCACGAACGGCCGCCTCGGCTCGCTCACCTCGCTCGCGCTGGAGGCGACCGCGACGTTCCCCGACGGCGCGCACGCGGTCCGCTCGTTCGACGCGCTCGGGCGCGGCGCGAACACGATCGCGGCGTACACGTCCAACTGGGGTCCGTACTCGCGCGCGTCGGCGACCGGGGCCGCGACCGACCGCGCCGAGGCGATCGTCACCGACGGCGTCGTCGTCTCCGTCGATCCCGCCGGCGCCGGCGCAGGGACGCTGCCGGCGAACACGATCGCGCTCGTCGGCCGTGAGGCCGGCGCGGCCGCGATCCGCACGCTCAGAGCCGGTGACAGAGTCGACTTCGCCTACAGGCTGAACGGCGATGGTGTCGACGACCTGCGCTTCGCGATCGGCGCGGCGCACCCGCTCGTCAGCGACGGCGTCGTGCAGCCGCAGGGCGACGTCTCGACCGCGCCGCGCACGGCGGTCGGCTTCTCGGAGGACCGCACGACGATGTACCTCGCGGTCGCCGACGGCCGGCAGACGAGCGTGCTCGGCCCGAGACTGCGCGAGATGGGCGAGCTGATGCGCTCGCTCGGCGCCGACGACGCAGTGAACCTCGACGGCGGCGGCTCCTCGACGCTCGTCGCGCGCCCGCTCGGTCAGACCGACGCGACGATTCGCAACACGCCGTCGGACGGCAGCGAGCGCGCGACGCCCAACGGCGTCGGGATCTTCCTCGCGCCGGGCAGCGGCGTCGCGGACAGGCTGCTGCTGAGCGCAGGCGGCGTCTCCGGGGGCGAGACGCGCGTCTTCCCAGGCCTGCATCGCACGTTCGGCGCCAGAGCCGTCGACGAGAACGGCGGCGCCGTCGCGCTGGCGCGCGGCGACGTGCGCTGGAGCACGACCGCGGGCCGTGCTCCCGGCGGGCTGCTGCAGGCGCCCGAGGCGCCCGGCACGACGCTGCGCGTGCGCGCGACGACCGACGCCGTCCAGGCGGACGCGCCGGTGCGCGTGCTCGGCGAGCTGGCAGAGCTCGAGCCTTCGCGCCGCCGCCTCTCGTTCACCGACACCGCCAGCGCCGCGACGACGCTCGCGCTGACCGGCCGCGACGCCGACGGCTTCGCGGCCGCGATCGACCCGCTCGACGCCGAGCTTGAGTACGACGACGGCGTCGTCGCGATCGCGCCCTCCGGCGGCGGCCTGAAGATCACGCCGAAGGCCAACGGCGCGACCGTGCTGCGCGTCAGCTCCGGCGCGCAGACCGTCGCGATCCCGATCACGGTCGGCTTCGAGACGCGTCCGGTCGACGGCTTCGACAGCACCGCGAACTGGACCTTCCGCCACGACCGCTCGCCGACGGGCGCGATCGCGGTCGTCGACGGCGGCCGCACCGGCACGGGGCTGAGAATCGACTACGACTTCACGCAGGCGACCGCGACCCGCAGCGCCGGCGCCCGCGCGCTGACGCAGATCCCGCTGCCGGGCCAGCCGCTGCGCGTCAGCGTCTGGGTCAAGAGCGACGGCAACGGCCAGTGGCCGACGATCTCGCTGCGCGACTCGTCCTCGACGGCGGGCAGAACGCTCGACCTGCGCGGCGACTACCTGACGAGACCGGGCTGGACGAAGGTGACGGCGTCGCTGCCGAGCAGCGGCGTGGTCTACCCGGTCCGGCTCGACAACGTCCGCTTCATCGAGACGGCGGCCGCGAGGCAGTACAGAGGCTCGCTGACGATCGACGACCTCGAGGTCGACGTGCCGAGCGCGATCGAGACGCCGGCCGAGCCGCCGCTTCAGCGCGACCGCCTGATCGACGCCGACGGCAGACTGCCGGCCGGCGGCGACCGCTTCCAGTTCGCCACCCTCTCCGACGTCCAGTTCACCGCGGCCAACCAGGAGATGGTGCCCGTCGCGATCCAAGCGCTGAAGCGGATCCGCGCACAGAGACCGGACTTCGTCGTGCTCAACGGCGACATCGTCGACACCGGCTACCCGGCCGACGTCGAGCTGGCCAGAAGAGTCCTCACCGACGGCGGCTGCGAGCTGGTCGAGGCCGGCCGTCCGGCGCCGGAGCCGACCGCGAGCAGCGTCCCGTGCTACTACGTGCCGGGCAACCACGAGTCGTACGGCACCGACAATCTCAACGCCTGGTCGGCGCAGTTCGGCAGACCGTTCGGCGTCTTCGACCACAAGGGCACGCGCGTCGTGCTGCTGAACTCGACGCGCGGCTCGCTGCGCGGCTCGGACTTCGCGCAGCTGCCGATGCTGCAGGAGGCGCTGGAGACGGCGGCGAGCGATCCCGCGGTCGACAACGTGATGGTCTTCGCCCACCACCCGACGAACGACCCCGACCCCGGCGACGCCAGCCAGCTCGGCGACCGCAAGGAGGTCGCGCTGATCGAGCGGCTGCTGAGCGACTTCCGCTCCGACAGCGGCAAGGGCGTCGCGATGGTCGGCTCGCACGCGCAGATCGTCGACGTCGATCGCGTCGAGGGAGTCCCGTACGTCGTGCTGCCGTCCTCGGGCAAGTCGCCCTACGGCACGCCCGACCGCGGTGGGATGACCGGCTGGGTGCGCTGGAGCGTCGACCCCGGCGAGGACGCGACGGGCGACTGGCTCGCCGCCGACGTGCGCCCGTTCGCGCAGCAGATCGACCTCGACGTGCCGGCGGCGCTCGGCGTCGGCGACGCCGCGCCGCTCGGCGGCGAGCTGGTGCAGCCGGCTGGCGTCTCCAACGGCAGTCGCCGTGTGCCGCTGCGCTACCCGGCCTCGGTCCGCTGGTCGGGCTCGGAGGAGCTGGCGCTCGGCAGCGGCGAGGCGGCGGTCGACGCCGCTCGCGAGGCCGGCAAGGTCGCGATCCTCGACCCCGCGACCGGCAGGCTGACCGCGCTCAAGCAGGGCCAGGTCGCGATCGTCGCCGAGGCCGACTCGATGCGGGCGGGCGACGACGTCGCGCCGATCCGCGCGCAGAAGACCGTGCAGGTGACCGCGCCGGTCGGACCGGGACCGCGCGCGTGGATCAGCGCGCCGGTCTTCGCGCCGCAGCCGGCGAGCACGGTCGGTCCCGCGCAGGAGCTGACCGTCGCCAACACCGGCGACGAGCCGCTCGAGATCGGCTTCGACCGGATCGAGACGCTCGCCGGCGCGAAGGGCGACTTCCTGCTCGCCGCCGACGGCTGCAGCACGGCGCCGGTCGCGCCGGGCGCGGCGTGCAGGCTGCTCGTCCGCTTCGCACCCTCGCAGGCCGACGCGACCTCGACGGCGCGTGTCGTCCTCGCCGGCAACACGCCGGAGCGGCGCCACACGGTGACGCTGACGGCGACGAGCACGACGATCCCGAGAGGCGAGCAGGGCGACCAGGGGCCGCAGGGTCCCTCCGGCAGAGAGGGTCCGCAGGGGCCGAGCGGCCCGGCCGGCGCTGACGGCGGGCAGGGACCGGCCGGCGGCGACGGCGCGCAGGGTCCTGCCGGACCGGTCGGCGGGCAGGGCCCGGCGGGCCCGGTCGGCGCCGACGGGCCGGGCGGCCCGAAGGGCGAGACCGGCGCGCCGGGAGCGGCGGGAGCGAAGGGCGACCGCGGCGACAAGGGCGACGCGGGCGCGAAGGGCGACCGCGGCCTCGTCGGACGCGACGCGCTCGTCACGTGCACGGTCAGGGGCAGCACGAAGGTGACGTGCAGCGTCACCTACACGGGCAGAAGCGCCGCGCGGCGGGCGAAGGCCGCGCGCAGCGCGAAGGCGCGGCTGACGCGCGGCGGCCGCTCGGTCGCGACCGGCCGCGTGGGTGCGCTGAACGCCTCGCGCAAGGTCGCGCGCGGGCGCTACACGCTGATGGTCGGCGCGTCGAAGGTGGCGGTGACCGTCCGCTAGCCGAGCAGGTTGTCCTGGATTGGTGTCGCAGGACGACACCGATCCAGGACGCCGCCGGGTGGTGGATCAGCGGAGCAGCAAGGGCAGGACTCGCTGCGCCACGGCCGCGTCGAAGGAGGCCCGGCGGTAGGGGGCGAGCAGCGCCGCGGCGCGCTCGGCGTAGTCGTCGGGCGCGCCGGGCGTCGCCGCGCCCGCGGCGGCGGTGTCCGGCGGACCGGCCGCCGCTTCGGAGGCAGCGGCGTCGTCGAGCGCGGCGCGCAGCGCTCCCGCCAGGTCGTCGCCGACGTAGCGCGGGTCGAGCGTGCGCGCGAGCGCGAGCGCGGGATAGGCGCCGGGCGCCGGTGCCGTCACCAGCCGGCAGCCGTCCGCGAGCGCCTCCAGTTGCGCGATCCCGTGGTCCTCGCGCAGCGGCGCCGCGACGAACACGCGCGCCCGCCGCAGCAGCGCGCGGTACTCGTCCGGCGCCAGCAGGCCGGTGCCCTCCGCGCCGTCGCCGAGCGGCCCGTCCTGGCCGGCGACGAGCAGCCGCTCGCCGTCGCGTCGCGCGGCACGCCACGCGGCGAGGATGCGGTCGAGGCCCTTCTTGACCGGGTCGGCCGCGTACGCGATCGCGGCGACGTCGCGCGTGCCGGCGGCGGCCGAGCTGCCTGACGGTCCGGCCGCCGCGTCGCCGGACGGTCCCGACGGCTCGACCGGGACCGGCAGCAGGACCGCCGGCGTCGCGGCGCGGACCGCCGCCGGCAGCGGCGCGAGGCTGCCCTCGCTCATCGGCAGCAGCAGCGGCGCCGCGCACATCCGCCGCGGCTCTACCAGCCGCTGCCACAGCCCGTGGCGGCCGGGGCGGTTGTCGAGCGCGGGCGAGTCGAACCAGATCGCGCCGGGCCGCGGCGCCAGCAGGGCGGCCGTCGTCGAGCTGTAGATCAGCGCGCGCGGCGCGTGCTCGCGGATCCCGCGCAGCGCGGCCGCGCGCGTCGCGCGGGCCTGCACGAGGTCGGTCAGCGCGAACGTGCGCACGCGCGGGACCGGCCCGGCGGCGGCGATCGCGACGCTCGCGCCCGCGTGTTCGATCGCGGCGGCGAGCAGCGGGTCGGCGTTGCGCCAGCCCGCCGTCGTGCCGAGCGAGACGATCAGGACGTCGGCGCTCATGCGTCGGGTGGACCGGCCGCGGCCGGTCTGCGCGCCGCCTCCTCCATCTCCCACATGTTCGAGCGGAAGCCAGGCGTGCGGATCAGCCGGATCGCTCTCAGCGGCGAGGTGCTCTCGACGTAGTAGCGGACGCCGTCGCGTCCTTCGATCGCCGTGACGGCTGCGTCCTGACGCCGCCACGAGAGCGCCCAGATGATCGCGAAGCCGGTCGCGATCGCGGCGATCTGCGGGTAGAGGAACGCGAGCGCGCCGGCGGCGATCGTGCAGACGAGCAGCGGCCACAGCCGGTTGAAGAGGACGCGGCCGGGACGCACCTCCGGCAGCGACTGCGTCGATCTCGCGTCGGCCAGCAGCCGCGCGATCGGCGGCGTCGTCTCGGCGCGTCTGCCGAGCACGATGCCGACCGAGCCGGCGAGGATCCACCAGCCGGCCGCGAACGGCACCAGCAGCGGGTCGTCAGCGCGGCTGGCGGCGAACGCGGTCAGCGCGGCGAGCACGGTCGCCGCCGCGGCGGACGTCATCACGGTCGCCTTGAGGAAGTCCGTGAAGCGCATCGCGCGGCTGCTCCTGGCCTACTGCGCGTCGTCGTGCAGCAGCGTCTCGAGCAGGTGCCGGACGCCGTCGGTCCCGTCGACGACGACGTCGGCCTCGTCGGCCAGCTCCGACGGTCCCTCCTCGGATCTGACGCAGACGCGCAGCGCGTGGCGCAGCTTGCCCTCGGCGAGCATCTCGCCGAGGCCGCGGAAGGCGTCGAGGTCGGTCACGTCGTCGCCGACGTACATCGCGGCGTCGAGGTCGGCGTCCTCGAGGAAGCTCTGGATTCCGGCGCCCTTGTCCATCCGCACCGGAGGACGGACCTCCAGCACCTTGCGGCCCCAGTGCGTGCGCAGCCCGCTCTGCTCGGCGCGGCCGGCGATCGTGTCGATCGCCGCGCGCGCGGCCTCCTCGTCGGGCGCGCCGCGCCAGTGGAACGCGACGATCGAGCCCTTGTCCTCGATCCGCACGCGCAGGCGGCGCAGCTCGGGGTTGTCCGCCTCCCGCCCGAACGCCTGGATCCGCCTGCCCCAGTCGCGCACGGCCGGGTCGAGCACCGGCTCGATCCCACCGGCGCGCAGCAGCTCGGTGCCGTGGCTGCCGAGGTACGAGATCGTCCCGATCGAGACGATGCGGCGCGCGTCGGAGGCACGCCGGCCGCTGACGCACGCGACGACCTTGTAGCGCCGCGCGATCTCGATCAGCAGCGCGCGCGTCGCCTCCGGCACGTGCGCGTCGTCGGCGTAGCGCACGATCGGCGCAAGCGTGCCGTCGATGTCGAGCAGGACGGCGGCGCGCGACGGGTCGGTGCGCAGCGGCTCCAGCGCCTCGGCGAGCCGCGCGTCGGATGCATCCGCCGTCGGTCTGGCGGGGGTCATCGAACTAGTATGGCGATGCGGCATCGTGGCCGCCCGCCGGGGGTCATGCCTGCAACGCCGCTGTCAGCCGCCGGTCAGCCGCAGCGGCCGCGCGTGCCGCTGTATGCGCCGAACTCGGCAGCGTACGTGGCGCGTGGGGCGGAGCCGCTCACCGCGGCGCCCGGCGCGCCGGGCACGGCCGCGATGCCGACGTCGCGGAAGCTGGAGCGGAGCACGTTCTCGCGGTGTCCGGCACTGTCCATCCACGCGTCGATCACCCACGCCGGGTCGCCGGCCGGCGCGGAGCCCCAGGCGAGGTTCTCGCCGACCGTCCAGCGGGCGCCGCGCGGGGCGTAGCCGGTCGCGAGGATCCGGTCGGCGAAGTCGCGCCCGTCGGGCGAGCGATGGGCGAAGTAGCGTCGCGCGACCATGTCGCGCGCATGGCCCGCGGCGGCACGCGCGAGGCAGCGGTTCGGTTGCAGCTGCCGCAGGCCTGCGCGTGCGCGCTCGCGGTTGAGCAGGCACAGCAGAGCGTGCTCGGAGCGGGCACCGCCGGCATCGGCGGACGGGATCGCGTGGCTTGCGGGACAGGCCGTCGGCTCGCTCGCGGCGTGCGCGGCTGCCGGCGATCCGGCGAGCGCCGCGACGCACAGCGCGACGGCGGCCGCCAGCGCGGCTGCAGCGGGTCGAGCGCGTCTCCGTCCGCGCCGGTCCCCAGGCGGTTGCTTGTGATCCCTCACCCCGCATTGGGACTGCCCGCGCGGGGAGGCGCATCACACGACTGGGCGCCTTTGCAGCGGCTTCCTGCGGTTTGAGCGCAGGAAGCCGTCGCGTCGCTGCTCACGGTGACCGGCCGCGCGCCAGGCTCAGTCTTGCGGCAGCAGGCCCATCGAGCGCTGTCGCTCGTTCGCGCCCGGGCCGGGCCGGATCCGCACGTCGCGCGGCTCGATCGGCTCGCGGCAGTGGCTGCAGTGCAGGCGCGCGTTCGCGTCGTGGCCGCAGGCGGCGTGCACGGGCACGACCGGCGGCCCTGCCTCGCCGGCGGTGTAGCGGTCGCCCCACGTCATCAGCGCCAGCAGCACCGGCTGCAGGTCGAGGCCCTTCGGCGTCACGCGGTAGGTGGGCGGGTCGCCGTCGTGGGACAGCACGCCGTGGTCGACGAGCGTCGCGAGGCGGTCGCTGAGGATGTTGCTGGCGACGCCGGTGCGGCGTCTGATCTCCTCGAAGCGGCGGCTGCCGAGCAGCACCTCGCGCAGCACGAGCAGCGTCCAGCGCTCGCCGACGATCGCGAGCGTGCGGGCGATCGAGCAGTTCTGGTCGTCGAAGGCGCGGTACGGCATGCGGATCGATCGTAGCCGATCGCTTGCAAACCGCAAGTAGTCGCGCTACGGTCCGGCGCGACCGAGTCGTTGCAAAATGCAAGGAGCTGGATTCCGATGCCGACCCAATGCGAAGCTCTCAGAGCGCGAGCGCGCCGAGCACTTCCTCCCACCAGGCGCGCTCGGAGTCGCTGCGCGCGGCGCGTGCGCGGCGGCGGACCCATTGGCTCAGCAGCTGCTCGCGGCCGAGCGCCATCACCGGGCCGGTGACGGCGAAGTAGCCGTCGTCGAGCAGCACGAGCGACCCCGGCACGTCGCGCCGCGTCCGCAGCCGCTCGACGACCTCGCGCCCGGCGACCTCGGTGACCGTCATCGGGTTGCCCCAGCTCTCCTCCCACGGCCGCACGTGGAAGACCGGCGCGTGGCCCTCGGGGATCCGCCGCGGGCGCGGTCTCGGCCCGATCGGGCCACTGTGCCAGCGCTCGGTCAGCTCCTGCATGACGGGCAGCGCTTCGCGGCGGATCAGCACGTGCAGGCGGTCGCCGTCGGCGATCTTCGTCGAGCCGCGCGGCGGCACGGCCTGCCCGCGCCGGACGATCACGTTGACGACCGCCTCGCGCGGCAGTTCGAGGTCGCGGATTCGCAGCCCGACGATCGCGTCGTCGGGCAGGACCTCGTACTCGACCGAGTCGGCCCCGAGCTGGCGGATCGTGCCGGTCTCCGTCAGCGCGCTCGTCAGCAGCGGCGACCTCGCGGTCGTCGCGCCGAGCCGCCGGGCGACCGCCTCGAACGTCGACCCCTGCAGGACGGTCGACAGCAGCACGGCGAAGAAGACGATCTCGAAGAACTCGCTGCTGTGCTCGACGCCGGCGATCACGGGGAAGGTCGCCAGCACGACCGGCACCGCCCCGCGCAATCCGGCCCAGCCGAGCACGACGCGGTCGGCGACGCCGAAGCCCGGCCCGCTCGCGACGAACGCCGCGACCGGCCGCGCGATGAAGCAGAGCGCGAGCGCGAGGATCGTGCCTTCGAGCCAGACCTCGCCGAAGTGGCTGGGGAAGACGAGCAGGCCGAGCGCGAGGAACATCGTCAGCTGCGCGATCCACGCCATCCCCTGGTGGAAGGTCGTGATCGTCTGCTTGCCGGGGATGTGGGCGCTGCCGAGCGCGAGGCCGGCGAGGTAGACGGCGAGGAAGCCGGAGCCGTGCAGCGAGCTGGCGGCGCCGAACGCGAGCGCGGCGGTCGCGATCGAGGCGACGGGGTAGAGGCCGGGCGTCGCCAGCTGAAAGCGCTGGAACAGTCTCGCCGCGCCGACGCCGACGACGACGCCGACGACCGCGCCGATCCCGACCTCGGTCACGAACAGCCCCGCCATGTCGACCAGGCCGTAGTCGGGCTTCTCGATCCAGTCGATGAAGCCGACGACGAGCAGCACCGCGATCGGGTCGTTCATGCCGGCCTCGCCCTCCAGCGTGCGGCCGAGCTTCTTCTTCAGGGACGAGCCGCGCAGCAGCGCGAAGATCGCCGCGCCGTCGGTCGAGGAGATGATCGCGCCGAGCAGCAGGCCCTCCAGCAGCGAGAAGTCGAACAGCCACGTCGCGACCAGGCCGCAGATGCCGGCGGTGATCAACGTGCCGAACAGCGCGAGGCTGACGACGTTCTTCAGCACCGGGCGGATCTCGCCGAAGCCGGCCGTCAGGCCGCCCTCGAAGAGGATCAGCGCGAGCGCGACGATGCCGATGTCGCGCGCCAGCTCGTAGTCGGCGAAGTCGACCCAGCCGAGCCCGTCGGTGCCGACGGCCATGCCGACGCCGAGGAACAGCACGAGGCTCGGGAGGCGCAGGCGCCCGGCGAGCAGGGAGGCGGCGATGCCGGCAGCGAGCAGCGCACCCGCGATCAGGATGAGGTGGCCGTCCTCCATGCCCGGAACCCTTTCAAGCTCACGGACCGGATGCCTTTAGCCTCTCGGCGCATGGCTCCGACTCCAGCTCCTCCCCGTGCACCGAGACAACCCCACGCCGAGGTCGACCCGAACCTGCTCGACGACGCCGCGCTGGAAGCCGACGGGCTCCAGGACGTCGTGCTCGAGCATGCCAATCTCGCCAACCGCCGCGGTCGTCGCGTGCTGGTGCAGCGGGTGCGGCTGAAGGGCTGTCGCATGACCGGCATCCAGCTCGCCGAGTCGACGCTCCGCGACGTCGTGATCGAGGGCAGCCGCGTCGACCTCGCCGCCTTCCGCATGACGAGATTCGAGCGCGTCGTCTTCCGCGACTGCCAGCTGCAGGAGCTCGACCTCGTCGAGGCTCAGCTCAGCTCGGTCGTGTTCGACCGCTGCGACCTCAGCGGCGCCGACCTCGGCCACGCGACCTTCCGCCGCTCGCAGATGCGCGACTGCACGCTCGACGGGCTGATCGGCGCCGAGCGGCTGCGCGGCGTCTCGATGCCGTGGCCCGACGTCGTCGGTCAGGCGGCGGCGTTCGCGGCGGTGCTCGGCGTCGGCATCATCGAGGAGGACGAAGAGGGCGAGGGCTTGCGCCGCTGATCAGCCGTGCGGGTTGAGCCCGTGCTCCAGCGCGTTCTTGACGGTCGCGTCGAGCGAGTTGACGCGCGCGAGCGCGAGCGCCTCGGCGGAGCCGAAACGGCGGCCGGGCGCGGCGTCGGGCCCGTGGTGGCAGAGGACGCAATGCAGCAGCGCCAGCAGCCGCTCCTGCGACAGCTGCGGGATCCGCGCCGCGCGCTGCTCGAGCAGCCGCGCGCCGAGCTGCACGTGGCCGAGCAGCCGGCCCTCCTCGCTGACGCCGAACTCGGCGCCGTAGGTGAACTCGCGCGTCTTGCCGAGGTCGTGCACGAGCGCCGCGGCGATCATCAGATCGGAGTCGAGCTTGACGTGCAGCAGGCACGTCTCCTGCGCGAGCGTGCCGACCGCGACGGTGTGCTCCAGCAGGCCGCCGAGGTAGGCGTGGTGGCCGTTGCGCGTGCACGGCGCGCGCCGCCACGCGGCGCGCAGCTCGGCGTCGCCGAGCAGGTCGGCGAGCAGCGCTCTGTAGCCCGGCTCGTAGACCTCGCCGGCGAGGTGCTCGAGGAATCCATCCAGCTCGTCGAGGTCGCGGTAGGCGCTCGGGAGGAAGGCGGCAGGGTCGACGTCGGCGGCGTTCGCTCTCGCGATCGTCCGCACCTCCACCTGCAGCTCGTCGCGGAAGCGCTCGACGCGCCCCGCGACGCGCACCAGGTCGCCGCGCTCGAAGCGGCCGGCGAGCACGTCGGCGTCTCTGAACGCGCGCGCCTGCACCGCGCCGGTGCGATCGCGCAGCTCCAGCGCGAGGTAGGGCGTGCCGGCACGGCTCAGCAGCCGGTCCTTGCGCGTGCAGGCGAAGACGGCGTCGATCTCTTGGGCCGGGCGCAGCGCGCTGACGGTGACGAGAGCGGTCACAGGCCCATCATGTACTACTTTGAACCGATGCAGCCATTGCAATGGGAACGCCGACCGGACGGGCTCCGCGCCCCGGCGCTCGTCTGTGCGTTCAAGGGCTGGAACGACGCCGGCGACGCCGCCACGACCGCGCTCCAGTTCATCGGCACCTCGCTCGGCGCGACGCGCTTCGCGACCATCGACCCCGAGGAGTTCTTCGACTTCCAGGCGACGCGACCGCAGGTCAAGCTCGTCGAGGGCGTGACGCGCGAGATCGAGTGGCCCGAGGTCGAGATCTACGAGGCGCGCGTGCCGCGCGCGCCGCGCGACCTGATCCTGCTGACGGGCAGCGAGCCGTCGATGCGCTGGCGGACCTTCTGCCAGCTCGTGCTCGATCTTGCCGAGGCGCTCGGGGTGCAGATGGTCGTCTCGCTCGGCGCGCTGCTCGCCGACGTGGCGCACTCGCGTCCGATCGGGATCACCGGCCTCGCCTCCGATCCCGCGCTCGTCGAGCGGCTGCAGATGACGCCGTCCTCCTACGAGGGGCCGACCGGCATCGTCGGCGTGCTGCAGGCGGCGTGCCAGAGAGCGGCGCTGCCGTCCGCGAGCCTGTGGGCGTCGGTCCCGCACTACATCGCCTCGGCGCCGAACCCGAAGGCCGCGCTCGCGCTCGTGCGCAAGCTGGAGGGGCTCGTCGGCGTCTCGGTCGATGCTTCGGACCTCGAGTCGGCGGCGAGCGACTACGAGCGCCAGGTCAACCTCGCGGTCCAGAGCGACCCCGACGTGCAGGCGTTCGTCGAGCGGCTGGAGAGAGCGGCCGACGAGGAGGACGAGCCGCTCGACCCGACCGAGCTGCCGACGGGCGACCGGCTCGCCAGCGACTTCATGAAGTTCCTCAGGCAGCGCGGCTCCGACGGCCGCTGAGCGCGGCCGGGCGGCGCTCAGCCGCCGCGGCGGGCGGGCTCAGCCGACGATCGCGGTCCCCACGCGCAGCCGCTTGACGAACACGCCCGGCGTCACGAGGCCGTTGCCGCGGTAGCTGAAGCGCAGCCGGTAGAGGCCGGCCGTTCTCGCTCTGAACTTCGCGCCGAACGCGCCGCGGCCGTCGATGCGGGCGCGGCCGAGCGGGCGGAAGGGACCGTTGCCGCGCGCGATCGCGACGCTGACGACCCCGCTTGCGGTGCCGCCCTCGCCGATCTGCGCGAAGAGGCGGAAGTCCGGGCCGGTCTTGTCAGTGAAGCGCACGACGCCGAGGTCGAACGGCGCGACGACGCGGATTCTGAGCGGATCGCTCCACGGTGTGTCGTGGCCGTCTGCTCCGTCGCGACCGACGACGGTGTAGTTCCCCGGGCCGGGGAACCGCAGCGACGCCGCCCCGTTCGCGAACGGGGCCTGCGCCGATCTGCCGCGCAGCGAGCCGTCGCGTCTGAGTCTGCCGTTCGGCGCGAAGCGGATCTCGCGCGTCTGCGAGCCGGGGTCGGCGTCGACCGGCAGCGACAGCGGCTTGCGCTCCGGCTTGCCGGCGTCGCGCAGCTGGAAGCGCCCGACGCTCCCGAGCACGACCTTGCCGGCGATCGTGAACGGGTAGGTGACGGCCGGCCCGACCGGCGCCGCGCAGTTCGCGTCGGTCGGAGCGAACGCCGTCACCGCGATCGCATAGGCGCCGTTGCCGCGGAACGGCACCTGCAGCGCCGCCGGCTGCGCGGCGTCCTGGCAGGCGATCGGCCCGGCGGCCGGCTTGCCGGCCGGGTCGGTCACGACGACCGAGAAGCGCGTCGCCGGGTCGGCCGTAACGCCGACGGCGGGGCGCAGGTTGCGGATCGCGGGCGGCGCCGCCGGATTGATCGCGATCGGTCTGCCGTCATCGCCGGCGACGGTGACGGTCGCGTCGCCGGCGGGCGCGGCGGCGCCTCCAGCGGCGCCGGCGAGCACGGCGGCGGCTGCGACGAGCTGGACGGGACGTGTCGTGCGCATCGGCTCCTCCGGGACCTCGGGGCTGCGGCTGCTACCGCAACACCTGCCCCGGCTGGCGCCAGGGCATGCGCGCTACCGCTCCGCCGCCGGGCAGACGAGGCGGTAGTCGCAGATCGCGCAGGCGGCGTAGGAGGGGGTCGGCTCGAAGCCCTGCGAGAGGATCCCCTCCGCGACCTCCATCGCGATCTCCTCGATCCAGTCGCGGTCCTCGGCGCAGCGCTCGACCGGCACCTTCGCGTCGTCGAGCACGTAGTAGTAGGCGCCGCGGGCGGACTCGAACTGCCACGCCTCGCGCGCCGCGACGGCGTACAGCGACAGCTGCACGTCCTGCTCCAGCTGCGCGCGCGACTTCGGCGGCCCGGTCTTGTAGTCGATCAGCTCGAAGCCGCCCTCGGGCAGCTTGTCGACGCGGTCGACACGGCCGCGCAGCAGGTGCGGGCCGAGTCTGAACGAGAACGATCTCTCGAACGCGACCGGCTGCGACGGCTCCTCCTGGAAGCGCTCGAAGTAGCGCGTCAGCGCCGCCGTCGCCTTCCCGCGCAGCTGGATCTCCTGCTCGGTGCCGCCGAAGCCGCCGCGGCGCCAGCCGAACTCCAGCAGGCCGAGCATCTCGTCGAGCGACTGGCTCGGACGCGACGGATCGGAGTGGAAGCGCTCCAGCACCTGGTGGACGAGGATGCCGAAGCGCTGGTTGAGCGTCGGCTCCTGTGGGATCCGGAAGACGCGCGCGAACTTGTACTTCAGCGGACACGTGCGGTACGTGTCGATGTCGGACGCGCTCAGCATGACGCCGTCGCCGCGGCGCGGCAGGAACGGTTCGAGCGACGGCTCCTCGCGCGCGGCGATCGCGGCGGCGCGGGTTCTGTCGTCGCGGTCGGCGTCGAGCAGGTACTCGTCCAGCGGTGAAGTGGCGAGGATGTCGCGCTGCTCGGAGGTGATCGCCGACGCCAGCCGTGCGTTGACCTCCGCGAGCGCGTCCTTCACCGACTGGTCGTCGGAGCGCTCGATCAGCGCCGCCAGCTTGACGACCTCCAGGTAGCGCACGATCGCGTGCGAGACGTCGAGGTCGGTGTCGAAGCGCAGCTCGCCGATCCGCGAGCCGGTCCGCTTGATCGTCTCCAGCAGCTCGTCACGCAGGATCCGGTAGGTCGAGTGCAGCGACTCGGCCGGGCCGAACAGCTCCTCCGCGCGCTCCTCCCAGACGCCGCCGACCGCGGCGCGCGCCTCCTCGGCGAACGGCGACGGCGGTTGCGCGGCGCCGCGGTCGCTCGCCTGCGGGTGGACGAGCACGAGCCGCTGGCGCGAGCGCGTCATCGCGACGTGCAGCAGGCGCCGCATCTCGGCGACGTGCGCCTCGTGGTCGTCCTCGGGCAGCGTCTCCTTCATCAGCGCCGGCGCGATCGGCTCCAGCGTGCGCGTGTGCGCGCCCGGCAGCCCCGCCGCGTGCAGCCCGAGCACGAAGACGTGGTCGAACTCGAGCCCCTGCGCCGCGTGCATCGACATCACCTGAACGCCGCGCGTCGTCGCGGGCGGCGGCTCCTCCTCCTCGCGCAGGCCGGCCTCCGCTGCGGCCGCGATCGAGCGCGCGAACTCGCGCGGCGTCGCCTGTGGCTGGCGCTGCGTGAATGCGGTCGCCAGCTCGCCGAAGCGCGCCAGCCCGCGCAGCCGCTCGACGACCTCCGCCTGCGCGGTGAAGAGCTGCTGGCGGCGCAGCCCGAGTCGCTCGATCAGGCGGTGGACGAACAGGTCCGGTCGCATCGTGTCGATCGCGCCGACGGCCGATCTGTAGAGGCCGAGGAACATGCGGATGCGGTCGCGCGCCTCCGGCGGGATCTGGGGCGATTCCAGTGCCGCCCCCAGCGCGCCGACCATGTCGAGCTTGCGGCGGCGGGCGATCTGCGTGCAGCGCGCGAGGTCGACCGAGCGCAGCTCGATCGGCGGACGCGCCAGCGCGCGCACGACCGCGGGCGCGTCGGCCGGGTCGATCAGCAGCCGCAGCCACGCCAGCAGGTCGCGCACCTCGGCGCGCTGGAAGAACGCCGCCTCGCCGATCAGCCGGTGGCCGACCGCGCGCTCCTCCAGCGCGACGGCGACGGCCTGCCCCTCGCGCGCGATCGAGCGCACGAGCACGGCGATCCGCTCCGGCGGGACGCCCTCGCGCCCGATCAACCGCTCGACGTCGGCGGCGACGCTCTGCGCCTGCGCGCGCTCGTTCGCGGAGCGCCAGAACGCGACCTCGCCGCCGAGCGGGCCGTCGAGCCGCTTCTCGATCCGGTCCTCCAGCGGCGCGACGACGGCGTTGGCGGCGTCGAGCACGCGCTGCGGGCAGCGGAACGAGTGCTCCAGCTGGACGACGGTCGCGTCCGGCAGCTCGGCCTGGAAGTCGCGCAGGTTCTTCGTCGCGGCGGCGCGGAAGCGCTGGATCGCCTGGTCGTCGTCACCGGCCGCCGTCAGGTTGCCGTGCTCGGAGGCGAGCAGCCGCAGCAGCAGCCCGTGCGCGAAGTTCGGCTCCTGCACGTCGTCGACGAGCAGGTGGCGGTAGCGGGCGGCGACGCGCGCCCGCACGTGCGGGTGGTCGCGCAGCAGCCTCAGCGCGCCGATCACGAGGTCGCCGCTGTCGAGCGCGCCCTGCTCGGCGAGCATCCGGTCGTGCGCGCGGTAGACCTCGGCGAACTCGCGCTCCCGCGCGCCGCGCGCCCGCTCGGCGTCGCTCGCGTCGTCGCCGTCCGCGCCCAGCGACTCCGCCCACGCGGCGTACTCCTCCGGCCCGATCAGCTCGTCCTTGAGCCGGTCGATCCGGCGCACGAAGCTCGCGACCAGCGCGGCCGGGTTGCCGCGGAAGTCGTGACGACGGATCGTCAGCTCGTCGATCCGCTCCAGCAGCATCGCGAGCCGGTCGGCGCGGCCGACCGCGACCGCGAACGGGTCTATCCCGCCCTCCAGTGCCTCCTCGCGCAGCAGCCGCGCGCAGAAGCCGTGGACGGTCATCACCGCCAGCTCCTCGTACGGTCCCTCGACGGTGTCCTCGACGTGGCGGCGCAGCGCGTCGGCCGCGCGCTCGGAGAGCGCGAGCGCCAGCAGCGACTCCGGCGCCTCGCCCTGCTCGACCAGCCACGCGAGCCGCGCCACGAGCGTCCGCGTCTTGCCGCTGCCGGCGCCGCCGACGATCAGCAGCGGACCGCCGCGATGCGTGACGGCCGCGCGCTGCGCGGATGAGAGGCCATCCAGCATGGTCGAGGACACCCTGGGAGGATATGCCGCCGATGCGTTCCTCCGAAACCGCGCTCGACGCGGACTGGCTCGGTGCCTGCCGCGCCGCGGTCGGCGACCTGCGCGAGATCCTGCGCGCCGCGCCCGCCACGCGCGAGCGCGCGCTCGAGACGGGCGTGCGCGGGGAGGGTGGCGATCGCACGCTCGTGATCGACCAGGCGGCGGAGGACGCGGTCTTCGCGCAGCTCGACGCGCTCCACGCCGCCGGCCACCGCTTCACCGCCGTCTCGGAGGAGCGCGGCGTCGCTGACTACGGCGACGCGGCGGTGCGCGTCGTGATCGACCCGATCGACGGCTCGCTCAACGCGAAGCGGCTGATGCCGACGTGCGCGCTCTCGATCGCCGTCGCCGACGGCCCGACGATGGCCGACGTCCGCTTCGGCTACGTGTTCGACTTCGGCACCGGCGAGGAGTGGTCCGCGACGGACGGCGGCGGCGCCCGGCTCGACGGCGTCCTGCTCGATCCCGCTCTGCCGGAGCGGCGCGGGCGCAGCGGGCGGCTGGAGCTGCTGGGGATCGAGCAGGCCGACCCGCTCAACCTGACGCCCGCGACGATCGACGGCCTGCAGCGGCAGACCGAGCGGCTGCGCGTGATGGGCGCGATGGCGCTGACGATCTGCCAGGTCGCCGCCGCGCGCCTGGACGGGATGGCGTCACTGCGCCGCTGCCGCGCCGTCGACGCGGCCGCCGCGCAGCTGATCGTGCGCGAGGCCGGCGGCTGCGTCGCCTTCCCCGCGATCGCGGGCGGCGATCCGCTCGCCGCGCCGCTCGACGTCGAGCCGCACTCGCCGATCGTCTGCGCCCGCTCGCCGGAGACGCTGCGGGCGCTCGCGAGCGTCGTCAGCTGACGGTTCCCCCAGCGGCCAGGTGCGAAGCACTGCCATGATGGGGGTCTGATGATCGACTGGCCGCTCGCCCAGCGGCTGGCCGGCTTCGTCGCCGGTCAGTCCGACGCACCGCCTCCGAGGGCCGACCTCGGGGAGCTGACGCGCGACAGCGCGGAGCGCGTCATCGCCTACACCGGCCTGGAGCCGCTCTCGGCGCTCCCGGAGGCCGAAGGCGTGCAGCGCCAGGAGTGGATCCGCGCGAACGTCGCGTCGATGAGCGCGATGCTCGACCCCGCGCTGGAGAAGGTCGGCAGAAACGTCGCGAAGCCCGCGAGACAGGGGATGCAGCTCGCCGCCGGCGTGATCATGACCGCCGAGGTCGGCGTCCTGCTCGGCTTCCTCTCCCAGCGCGTCCTCGGCCAGTACGAGCTGGTGCTGCTCGACACGACGCCGGACGACCGGCCGCCGCGGCTGCTCTACGTCGTGCCGAACCTCGGCGGCGCGGTCAGAGCGTTCAGAGCCGACGAGCGCGAGTTCCTCCACTGGGTCGCGCTGCACGAGGTCACGCACGCCGTCCAGTTCGCCGGCGTCCCGTGGCTGCAGAGACACATGGCGGGAATGGTCCGCGAGCTGATCGACGGCGCGCAGCTGAAGATCGACGCGAGACGGGCGCTGCGGCTGCCGCGCACCGACGACGTCAAGAAGCTCGTCGCGGTCGTGCGCAGCGGTGACATCGTCACGCTCGTCGCAAGCCCCGGCGAGAAGGCGACGATCGACACGATGCAGGCGACGATGGCCGTTATCGAGGGCTACGCCGAGCACGTGATGGACGCCGTCGGCACGCCGCTGCTGCCGTCGCTGCCGAGACTGCGCGCCGCGCTCGACCAGCGCCGCCGCTCGCAGAAGGCGCCGGCGCGCCTGATGATGCGGCTGCTCGGCATGGAGATGAAGATGCGCCAGTACCAGCAGGGGAAGGTCTTCTGCGACGTCGTCGTGCGCGCCGGCGGGATCGAGGCGCTCAACCGCGTCTGGCGCGGCCCCGAGTCGATGCCGACGCTTGCCGAGATCGAGAATCCGCACGCGTGGCTGAGGCGAACGGACGTTCCGCCCGCGCTGACGGCCTGAACGGCTGTTCGCACCGCGCGCTGGTGTAACGCCCCCGGGCCGCCGGGTTACAAACAGGTGTTCGTCCGCATCCTCTCAGCTGACAAGGAGCACCTTCCTCGATGGCCTCGAACGACACGACCGCCAGACCGACCACCCCCGCGACGCCGGCTCCTGCCGCGTCGAGCACCGCTTCCGCCGCTGCTGCGAGACCCGCCGCGAGAGCCTCCAGGGCGAGAGCCAGAGCCGCGAGAGCGCGCAGAGCGGCCAGAGCCCGCAGAGCACCGAGAGCGCGCAGAACGACCCGCAGCACGACGACGAGACCGCGCACGACCGTCGGCACGACCCGCGAGCCGGTCGCCGTCACGCCGATCGCGCAGGCGCAGCAGCTCGCCGAGCGCGTCGTGCTGATCCCGCTC
The DNA here is from genome assembly GCF_000025265.1 of Conexibacter woesei DSM 14684. Lineage (GTDB taxonomy): Bacteria > Actinomycetota > Thermoleophilia > Solirubrobacterales > Solirubrobacteraceae > Conexibacter > Conexibacter woesei. Next base: position 6,229,367 of record NC_013739.1, on the reverse strand, counting down.
GGCGTCGCGCTGGAAGCGCGCGACCGCGTCACCGGCGCCGTCGACTCGCTGGTCTCGACGACGACCTCGCGCAGAGCGCTCGACAGACAGCTCAAGCGCTACGAGCGCCGCGGCGGCAAGGCTCGCACCGAGCTGGAGCGCGAGGTGCGCAAGACGCGCACGCGGATCGAGCGCGAGGTGCGCCACGGCCGCGTCCGCGCCGAGCGGCAGGCGAGAGACGCCCGCCGCGGCTTCGAGCGGCAGCGCGCCGAGGCGCGCAGAGCGCTCGGCGTCCCGGTCGAGACGCTGCAGAGCCGGGTCGCGCCCGTGCGCGAGCGCGTCGAGCCGGTCCGCAACCGATTCGAGAATGTGGTTCAGAACGGCGTGAACGCGGGCAGAAGGCTCGTTGAGGACGCTCAGGACCGCATCGCGAAGGTCGTCTGAGCAGCTCTCGCGACAGGTAGCACCCTCTCCTCCCTCAACCGACGGGGCGCCCCACACCGGGCGCCCCTTCGGTCGTTCTGCGGGCGAGCGGCGGCGCCTGATATCCGTGTCGGCATGTCCGACCTCGCTCCGCTCTCCCTCACCGCCGTCCGCGCTCGCATCTCCGAGGAGACCTCCCGCGACCTGCGCGGCGTCGACCTGCTCGCCGCCGAGCTCGCGTCCCGGCTCGGTCAGGAGCCCACGGCGATCGAAGGCCGCCGGGCGCCGTTCGGGCGGACGCCGTGGCGCGAGGACCTGCCGGCGTCGGAGGCGGTCCTGCGTGCGGCCGGCGCTCGCGCGGCGGATGCGGTTCGCGCCGGCGCGGTGCCGGTGACGATCGCGTCGGACTGCTCGCTGGCGATCGGCACGCTGCCGGCGGTCGCCCGTGAGGTCGAGGGTCTGCGCGTGCTGTGGCTCGACGCCCACGCCGACTACGACACGCCGGAGACCGAGACGGTCGACTTCCTCGGCTGCATGAGCCTCGGCGGCGCCTGCGGCGCGTGGGAGACCGGCCTCGGCACGATCGACCCGCGTCAGGTCGTGCACGTCGGCGCCCGCGCGCCCGAGGGCGACTTCGACTACGCCGGCCAGGAGCAGGGACGCGCCGAGCTGGGGGCGATGCTGCCGGCGACGGCGCCGGTCGCGGACGTGCTCGCCGCGCTCGGCGACGGTCCGCTCTACGTCCACCTCGACCCCGACGTGCTCGACCCCTCCGTCAACCCGATCGACTACGGCCGTCCGGGCGGGCTCGGCGCGGAGGCGCTGCTCGGGCTGCTGCGGGCGGTGCGCGCCCACGCGCCCGTCGTCGGATTCGAGCTGACGGCGTTCCACAGCGCCGACGACGAGCCGACGCGCGCCCGCGTCGGCGCGCTGCTCGGCGACGCGATCGAGACGCTCGCGGGCCGGTCGCCGAACTGACCGTTTGCGCCTGCCACAATGGACGTCATGCCGAACCAAGACGAGATCCGCGAGGCGCTTCGCGCCGTCATCGACCCAGAGCTGCGCAAGGACATCGTGGAGCTCGAAATGGTCCGTTCGATCGATGTCCACGAGAACGGCGTCGTCGACGTGATGGTCTCGCTGACGACTCCCGGCTGTCCGATCCGCAGCCACTTCCAGACGGGCGTCGCGAACGCCGTCAAGGCGCTCGACGGCGTCGTCAGCGTCAACGTCAGCTTCGACGTCCTGTCCGATGACGAGAAGGGCAACCTGCAGCGCAAGCTCGGCCGCGGCGGCCCGCTGCCGTCCGGCGCGCTCGCGCAGGTCGCCAACGTGATCTGCGTCGGTTCCGGCAAGGGCGGCGTCGGCAAGTCGTCGGTGACCGCCAACCTCGCCGCCGCGCTGTCGGCCGAGGGCAAGAAGGTCGGCGTGCTCGACGCGGACGTGTGGGGCTACTCGCAGCCGCGCATGTTCGGCCTCGGCGCCCAGCGCCCGAAGGTCAACGAGCAGCGCAGAATCGTGCCGCCGGAGGCGCAGGACGGCATCAAGGTGATGTCGATCGGCTTCTTCATCGAGGAGGACGCCGCCGTCGTCTGGCGCGGCCCGATGCTGCACAAGGCGCTCCAGCAGTTCCTCGAGGACGTCGACTGGGGTGAGCTGGACTACCTGCTCGTCGACCTCCCGCCCGGCACCGGTGACGTCGGCATGACGCTCGCGCAGCTGCTCCCGGACGCGAGATTCCTGCTCGTCACGACGCCGCAGCCGGTCGCGCAGAAGGTCGCGCGCCGCTCGGCTGAGATGGCCGCCAAGGTCAGACTCGAGATCGCCGGCGTCGTCGAGAACATGTCCGGCTTCGTCACCCCCGGTGGCGAGCGCTTCGCGATCTTCGGCGAGGGCGGCGGTCAGCTGCTCGCCGACGAGCTCGGCGTCCCGCTGCTCGGCACCGTGCCGCTCACGATGCCGCTGCGCGAGCAGGCCGACGCTGGCACGCCGCTGGTCGCCGCGAACCCCGACGACCCCGCCGCCCAGGCGATCCGTCAGACGGCGCGCGGCCTGATCGCGCAGACGCCCGTCGCGCTGCCGGTGATGCAGACCGCCCCTGCCGCGCCGGCGCCGCCCAGCCTCGACGTGATCCCGCCGAGACCGGCCGGCATGTCGCTTCCGATGGCCTGACGGCGCCTCGCCACCCACGCCGTAGGGCGAGGATCAGCCGGAAGGATCGTCGTGCCTGGCCAAGCCGGTGAGGCGCGCGGGCGCCAGCCCGTAAGCCGAGATGGCTGCCGCCAGGCGCGGCGAGACGACGGCTGGACTCGTCCTACTTGCCTGCGTAGTAGTTCGCGTTGATCTCGGCGTACTTCGACCACTCGTCGGGCAGCTGGTCCTCGGCGAAGCACGCGTCGACCGGGCACGCCTCGACGCACGCGTCGCAGTCGATGCACTCCTCCGGGTCGATGTAGAGCATCTCGACTCTGTCGTAGTCGGGCTCGTCGGGCGTCGGGTGGATGCAGTCGACCGGGCAGACCTCGACGCAGGAGTTGTCCTTCGCGCCGATGCAAGGCTCTGCGATCACGTAGGCCATGAGCGGTTTCCTCTTTGCAGCGTTGGTTGAAGCATGGGGCCACTGCATTCTACGACCGCACCGGCGATTCGGTGCAGGCTGCCGCGACCCCCGCTAGATCGAGTCGAGGATCTTTCGCCGCCGCTCCGCGTGCTCCTCCGCGGTCAGCAGTCCCGACGCGCGCAGCGCGTCGAGTTGGCGCAGGCTCGCGGCGACCGCGTCGCTCTCGGTCCACGCTCTCGCCGCCGCGACGGTCGCGAGCTGCGCCGCGAGCGTGCCGATGCCGGCGAGTCTCAGATCGAGCGGCGTGCCGTCGTTCGCCGGACCGCCGTCGCCGTGGCGCGCATGCGCGCCGTCCGCATGCGCGCTTCTCGCATGGGCGCCACCCGCCGCAGCGGGTTTCGCCTGCGCCTTCGCTTCCGCCTGCGCCTTTGCCGCTTCGAACCGCGCACGCGTCGCGCTGCCGTTCACCCCCGCGGCGAGCGCGATCAGCAGCAGGATCAGCCCGAACGACAGCAGCGGCGCCGCGACGCCGAAGCCGATCGCTTCGGACGCGTCGCCTGACGCTCCGGTGCCGAGCGCGGAGGCGAGCGCGGCGCCGCCGGAGGCGGTCAGCGCGAGGCTCAGCGCGATCCCGCCGAGCGGGCGGCTCGGCGGCGACGTGCGGTGCGCGAACAGCCCGGAGCCGATCGGGATCGCGACGAGCAGCCCGCAGGCGATCGCGATCCCGAGCTGGCCGCCGTCGATGCGGCACGCGAGCGAGTCGTCGGCGGGGGTGCAGAGGCTGATCCGCGTCGCCGCGTACGTGCACCAGGCGACGACCGCCACCGCTGCGGAGCAGATCGCGACGCCGAGCAGCGAGAAGGTCCAGTACCTCACGGCAGGCACCGCTGGATCTTCGCGGCGTCGGTGCCCGCGCGTCGCACGCACGCGGAGATCCGCTGCGCCTCCGCGCCGTCGAGCTTGATCGTCCGGCCGTTGCGCGTGATCGTCAGCGACGAGGTGCTGTTGCTGCTCGTCGTCGTGCCGCTGGGCGGCCGCTCGCCCAGCCGGAGGACCGGCGCGCCGGAGCGGCCGGCCGTCCACTGGCGGTTGCGCTGCGCGACGTCGGTGAAGAACAGCGACCAACTGGTCTCCATGCCGGAGATGATCGGCGCGACCAACACGAGGTAGTCGAGTTTGCGCGGCGAGAAGCGGCCCTTGCGCGCCGCGCCGCGGACGGCCCGCGACGGCGCCTGCGGGTCGATCGCCGCGAGCGGGACGCCTCTGCGGGAGCCGGCGAAGCCGGCACTCGTCGTGTCGACCTCGAGCTCGTCGTCGACGCTGATCAGCCGCTGTCTGCCGTCGCGCAGCACCGTGTAGGCGTTGACGCGGTCCCGCGCGACGCGCAACAGCCCGATCCGCTCGCCGCGCTTCAGCTGGCTCTGGACACGCTCGATCGCGTCGCCCATCCAGACCGGCTGGACGAAGTCGGCGCGGTTGGAGCCGCGGCCGTCCCCGCGCGTCTCGTCGCTGTCGCCCGCGCCGCCGCGCTCGCTCCCGCTTCCGCTCCGTCCGCTCGCCCCGCCGCCTGCCCGCTCGTCCCCGACGCCGCGCTCGTTTGCGTCGCGCTCGGACATCCACACGAGCGCACCGGCGCCGCCGAGCGCGAGCAGGACGGTCAACAGGATCAGGAAGCGGTCGCTGACGCGCCGGCTGCGCGGCCGTCGCCGCTCCGGGTCGCCGCCGGTTCCGCCGTTCCCGCCGTCCGGATGGCCGAGCGAGGCCGGGTCGGGCCGCGGCGCGCCGACGTGGGTCGTCGCGCCGGGCGCCTGGTCGCGCAACGCGGCGAAGGGATCCTCGTCATCGCGTCTGCGCCCGAACACGGGCGCGATTCAACCATGCCGCGCGGCGCCGGGCCGCGCGGCCCGCGCCGCCCGCGCCCGCTCAGCTCGCCGCGACCAGCTCCGGCCGCCGGCCGGCCCACGGCCGCGCTGCCTCCAGCTGCGCGGCGAGGGCGAGCAACGGACCTTCCTGTGCGGGACGGCCGAAGAAGTGGACGCCGACCGGCAGACCGTCGTCGCCGTGCGAGATCGGCACAGAGATCGCGGGCTGCCCGGTGACGTTCGCGATCGCGGTGAACGGCGTGAACTCGCCGCCGCGGCGGAAGGTCCCGACAGGGTCGTCGGTCGCGCCGCTGAGCGCGCCGATCGGCACCGGCCGCTGCGCGAGCGACGGCGTCAGCACGGCGTCGCAGGCGGCGGTCGCGGTCACGAGCGTGCGCGCGAGCGCCTGCAGCTGGCCGATCGCGGCGAGGTAGTGCGGCGCGTCGAGCTTGCGCGAGCGTTCCCACAGCATCCAGCTGAGCGGTTCCATGTCGTCCGCGGTCAGCTCGCGGCCGGCGATCGTGCCGGCGATCACGATCGCCGAGCCGACCGCCGGGCCGAACGCCGCGGAGAACAGCTCGAGCATGCCCGGGATCGCCCACGGCGGGTCGATCTCCTCGACCTCGTGGCCCAGCTCGCGCAGCAGCTCGACCGTGTCGAAGACGGCCTGCGCGGCGATCGGGTCGATCGCCGTCTCGGTCAGCGGCGGCCGCAGCGTGAAGCCGATCCGAAGCCTCCCGGGCGTGCGCGCCGCCGTCTGCGCGAACGGCTCCGACGGCGGTGGCGCCCACGACGTGTCGCCCGCCTCCGGCCCGGCGAGCAGGTCGAGCAGTGCGGCGCTCTCGGCGACGGTGCGCGTCAGCACGCCGTCGGTGACGAGGAACGACTCGCCCTCGACCGGGGCGAGCGAGATCCGCCCGCGCGCGGGCTTGAGCCCGACGAGCCCGCAGCAGGCCGCCGGGATGCGGATCGAGCCGCCGCCGTCGTTGCCGTGCGCGATCGGGACCATCCCGGCCGCGACCGCCGCGGCGGCGCCGCCGGAGGAGCCGCCCGCCGTGCGCGAGAGGTCCCACGGGTTGCGCGTCGGGCCGTTGCGGACCGACTCGGTCGTCGGCTGGATCCCATACTCCGGCAGCGCCGTCTTGCCGACGATCACGAAGCCGGCGGCGCGCAGGCGGCGCACGAACGCCATCTCGAACGGCGGCACGAGGTCGCCGAACGCGTTCGCCCCCATCGTGAGCGGCATCCCCTCGACCGGCCGGTTGTCCTTGATCGCGATCGGCACGCCGGCGAACGGCCGCGGGTCGTCGGCGCCGATCGCGTCGGCCGCGGCGAGCGCGCCGTCGGCGCCGACGTGCGTGAACGCGTTGATCTGGCCGTCGAGCGCGTCGATCCGCTCCAGCGACGCCGACACCAGCTCGCGCGCGGACAGCTCGCCGGAGCGCACGAGCGCGGCGAGCTCGCTCACGGGGCGGAACATCAGGTCGTGCACGGCAGGCTCCTCGGCGTCGGCGGCTGGCAGACGTGCCAAGCCTACGGGCTCGGATCGGTAACGTGACGCATCGGTCCCGCCCGTCCCGCCAGGCCCCCGATGCGAACGGAGACTCGATGTCCGCAACGTCCGACGTGCAGTCCGGCCTCGAAGGCGTCGTCGCCTTCGCCACCGAGATCGCCGAACCTGACAAGGCGGGCGGCGCACTCCGCTACCGCGGCGTCGACATCGAGGAGCTGGTCGGCGTGGTCCCGTTCGAGCAGGTGTGGGGCCTGCTCGTCGACGGCACGTTCCAGCCGGGCCTGCCGCCGGCCGAGCCGCATGCGCTCTCGATCCGCACCGGCGATCCGCGTGTCGACGTGCAGTCGGCGCTGGCGATGCTGGCGCCCGCGTGGGGCTTCGGGCAGCTGCTGGACGTCAGCGACGAGGAGGCGCGCGACCAGCTCGCGCGTGCGTCGGTGATGGCGCTCTCGTTCGTCGCGCAGTCGGCTCGCGGGATCGGCCGCCCGCCGGTCTCCCAGCGCGTCATCGACGGGGCGAGATCGATCCCGGAGCGGTTCCTCACGCGCTGGCGCGGCGAGGCGAACCCCGACCACGCGAAGGCGATCGACGCGTACTGGATCTCCGCCGCCGAGCACGGCATGAACGCCTCCACCTTCACCGCGCGCGTGATCACCTCGACCGGCGCTGACGCCGCCGCGGCGCTGTCGGGGGCCGTCGGCGCGCTGTCGGGCCCGCTGCACGGCGGTGCACCCTCGCGCGTGCTGACGATGCTCGACGAGGTCGAGGCCTTGGGTGACGCAGAGAAGTGGGTCAAGGACGCGCTCGACCGCGGCGAGCGGCTGATGGGCTTCGGCCACCGCGTCTACCGCGCCGAGGATCCGCGCGCCCGCGTGCTGCGGCGCACGGCGATGCAGCTCGGCTCACGCCGCGCGGAGGTCGCCGAGGCGCTCGAGTCGGCGGCGCTGGCGGAGCTGCGAGCGCGCAAGCCCGACCGCGTGCTGGCGACCAACGTCGAGTTCTGGTCGGCGGTCGTGCTCGACTACGCCGAGGTCCCGCCGGAGCTGTTCACGCCGCTGTTCACCTGCGCGCGCACCGCCGGCTGGTCGGCGCACATCCTCGAGCAGAAGCGTGAGGGCCGCCTGATCCGCCCGACCGCCAAGTACGTCGGGCCCGCTCCGCGCTCGCGCGGCGAGGTCTGAGGGTCGCGGTCAGCGCTTCGGGAACGCGGGGCCCGGTCCGTACTGGATGCCGGGACCTCGGCGCTGCTCGCCGAGCTTCTGGAGGACTCCGGATTGGACGAGCGTGCGCAGTCGATAGGCGGCGCCGTTGACGTCGAGGTCGAAGAAGATCTGAAGCGTCTTGTTGTCGATCGTGGCGTTCTTGCGCACGAACTCGACGATCTTGCGGTCGATTTGGTCAGCGTTCATCGTCCGATAGGCGAGCGCAGGGCGAAGCTCAGCCAAGACGCGTGAGCTGAGCTGCCAGCGGGCTTGGCCTGAGCGATTGACCGGCGTGACCACGTCGATGTCCGGCTCGGAGAGCCGTTCGAGCACCGCCTCGGTTGCGGCGTTCCCACGCTGGAGCGTGGGCGCCAGCTCGCGTACGGTGATCTGCTGACGATTCATCAGCGTGAAGAGGACGAGCATCGTGTCCACGTCGTCCTGCACGTGATGCGGCAGCGTAGCGGTGAACCTGGCGACGATCTGATTCGGGGCGCCGCCGGTCAGATCGACGCGTACGCGGAACGGCGCCTCGTCTGTGATCTCAGGAGGACGCTTGCCGAGCTTGATCATCTCGCGGTACATGCGGTCAATCCCGCGACTCAGCTCCTCAGCGAGGCCGAGCGTGCGTGCGACACCGGCAAGGAGAGCATTGCGGGGCTTGCTGGAGACGTGGAGGATGTTTGAGGGTGTGACCCCCACGACGAGCGGTCCTGGCGACACGAACGAGAGAACGTGCGGCGAATGGTCGACGTAGATCGCTTCCGGCTGGCGATAGTCGCGATGGAGGAGGGCGTTGCCGAGCGCCTCTCGGATGGCGACGAGGGGGAAGTCGTGCAACTCGAGCTGCTGTCCGTCGCGCAGCACTACTGGCGTCGGCGAAGTGCTCGCGACGATCCGGCTCAACACGTCTCGGTATGCGATCAGGCCGGGGACGGATTCGCGGTACTGGCTTCGGACCTCGCCGCCCGCGGATTCTCGGAATACGTAGGTGAACGGCGGATGCGCCTCGCGGGCGCAGCACAGCACCTCCGCCGCACGCGTGAGGCGGCCGTCACGGACGAGGCCGAGGTCGCCCAGCAGATCGCGAGTCGGCGCCTCGGCGAGGCGCCGACGCTCATCGTCGTAGCGACGGAGGCGAGTGCGAGCCTCGTCCAGCGCGGTCTCGGACACGTCAGCCAATGTCAGGTCGCTGGGTTCGGCAGACCAGTCGAATCGTCGCCGGTCGTCGTTGAGGGTGGCCGCCTGACTGATGCTGAGCGGCAGGCAGGCGGATCCGTGGCGGCGTGAGGAACGACCTTTCGTGTCCGAGGCCATCTCCATGCCCTCGGCTACGTTCACGATGACGAGCCGCTTGCCCGTGTGCTCGTGCTCGATCGCGCTCACGACCATCGCCGGCTGTGTGCGTTCGTAGATCCGTTGCCGTATGAGCTCGATCGAGATGTCAGTACCGAGGAAGGCGTCGGGGCCAGGCACGTCGTCTGCGACGCCGACCACGATCGAGCCGCCTTTGAGGTTCGCGAAGCAGATGGCGGCGTCAAGCAGGACGCGGATCGTCTCTCCGTCGCTGCCCGCATCCTGCTTGAAATCCAGCGTCTCGGATTCAAGGTCACACGCCCGCGCGCCGGCCGCGATCTGCGTCAGCGCCGCCAGTGCGTCGGGAGAGAAGAGGTGGTCGGGCAAAGGTTTCAGAATTAGTTTTTGACGATTCTATCTCTCAGCACGTTCCAAAACTATTTCTGAAACTCGTCCGAGACGACGAAGGGCCCGGCGGATGCCGGGCCCTTCGGTGAAGCAGGTGGAGCTGGACGAGCTCCGAGGGCAGAGCCCTCCTTACATCATGCCGCCCATGCCGCCCATGTCGGGCATGCCGCCGCCGGCACCGCCGCCGTCCTTCTCCGGCACCTCGGCGACGATCGCCTCGGTCGTGAGGATGTTCTTGGCGATCGACGCGGCGTTCTGGAGCGCGGAGCGCGTCACCATCGCCGGGTCGAGCACGCCCGCGGCGACGAGGTCGACGATCTCGCCCGTCGCGGCGTTGAGGCCGAAGCCCTTCTTCGCCTTGCGGACGTCGTTGACGACGACCGAGCCCTCGAGACCCGCGTTGTGCGAGATCTGACGGAGCGGCTCCTCGAGCGAGCGCAGGATGATTCTCGCGCCCGTCTTCTCGTCCTCGTCGATGATCGCGTCGAGGTCGATCGCGTCGGCCGACTGCAGCAGCGCGACGCCGCCGCCGGGCACGATGCCCTCCTCGAGCGCGGCGCGCGTGGCCTGCAGCGCGTCCTCGACGCGGTGCTTCTTCTCCTTCATCTCCGTCTCGGTGGCCGCGCCGACCTTCACGACGGCAACGCCGCCGGAGAGCTTGGCGAGGCGCTCCTGGAGCTTCTCGCGATCGAAATCGCTGTCCGTCGTCTCGATCTCGGACTTGATCTGCTTGATCCGGCCCTTGATCGCGTCGCCGTCGCCGGCACCGTCGATGATCGTCGTGTTGTCCTTCGCGACGACGACACGGCGCGCACGGCCGAGCTGCGAGATCTGCGTGTTCTCGAGCTTGAGGCCGAGGTCCTCGGTGATGACCTCGCCGCCGGAGAGGATGCCGATGTCCTCGAGCATCCGCTTGCGGCGGTCGCCGAAGCCCGGAGCCTTGACAGCGACGCCGGTGAAGGTGCCGCGGAGCTTGTTGACGACGAGCGTCGCGAGCGCCTCGCCCTCGACGTCCTCGGCGATGATCAGGAGCGGCTTGCCGGACTGGATGACGGCCTCGAGGACCGGCAGGATGTCGCGGACGGAGCCGATCTTGGAGTTCGCGATGAGGATGTACGGATCCTCGAGCACGGCCTCCATGCGGTCCTGGTCGGTGACCATGTAGGGCGAGATGTAGCCCTTGTCGAACTGCATGCCCTCGGTGAACTCGAGGTCCATGCCGAACGTCTGGCCCTCCTCGACGTTCACGACGCCGTCCTTGCCGACCTTCTCGATCGCGTCGGCGATGACCGCGCCGATCTCCTCGTCGCCGGCGGAGAGCGCCGCGACGCGAGCGATCTGCTCCTTACCGGAGATCTCCTTCGAGAGCTTGCCGATGGCGGCGACGACCTGCTCGACGGCCGTCTCGATGCCGCGCTTGAGACCAAGCGGGTTGGCACCGGCGGCGACGTTCTTCAGACCCGTGCGGACGATCGCCTGCGCGAGCACCGTGGCGGTGGTCGTACCGTCGCCGGCGATGTCGTTGGTCGCGGTGGCGACCTCGCGGACGAGCTGCGCGCCCTGGTTCTGGAAGACGTCCTCGACCTCGATCTCACGGGCGATGGTGACGCCGTCGTTCGTGATCGTGGGAGCACCGAACTTCTTGTCGAGGACGACGTAGCGGCCCTTCGGGCCGAGCGTCACCTTGACGGCGTTGGCGACGGCGTCGACGCCGGCCTCGAGGGCCTTGCGCGCGTCCGCGTCGTACTTCAGTTCCTTGTGAGCCATGTGTGGTTCGTTCTCCTGAGGGTGGAAAGCGGGACGGCGCTTACGACGTGACCTTGGCGAGCACGTCCGACTCGCGCAGGACCAGCAGGTCCTCGCCGTCGACCTTGATCTCGGTGCCGCCGTACTTGCTGTAGAGGACCTCGTCGCCCTCGCTCACGTCGAGCGGGATGCGCTTCTCCCCGTCCTCGTCCCACTTGCCGTCACCGACGGCGATGACCTTGCCCTTCTGGGGCTTCTCCTTGGCCGTGTCGGGAAGCACGAGACCGCTGGCGGTGGTCTCCTCCTCCTCGACAGCCCGCACGATCAGCCGATCGCCGAGGGGCTTGAGCGTCATGTGATGCAACCTCCGAGTGGATGGGGAGTGCGGTGAATGCTTGGCACTCCCTGCACGAGAGTGCCAACGGGCATCCACTATAGCCACTGCCGGATGGAATGGGAAGACGAATTTGGCACTCGCCCCCCGAGAGTGCCAAGAGGTCGGCGAATGCACGCACCGAGAAGCGGTGCGATCAGAGGCGGCGGAACGCCGCGACTAGTTCTGCGCGCCGCCGATGCCGTGCAGGCGGTCGCGGATCGTCGGCGGACGCTCGATGATCTGCGAGAAGCGCACGACGGTGACGGTGTCCTCGAGGTCGACCTTGCGGTCGTAGATCTGCTCGAGGAAGTGCAGCATCTCCTCGGTGCGGCGGAACTCCGGGTTGTCGTGCTCGATGTCGCGCGGGCTGAGGTCGCGCACGCGCTTGACCTCGACCGAGTCGATCACGGCGTTGAAGATCCGCTCGCGCGGCGAGTACTGGTACCCGATCGTCACGAGGACGCACTCGTTCTTGCGGTACTTGTGCGACTTGTCGCCGAGGCGGATCGTCGCCGTCTTGCGGCCGTTCCGGAGCTGGTCGGCGAAGACCGCCGAGTAGAAGTTCAGGACGCGCACGGAGAGACCACCCTATCGCTGTTTCGAGATCGCCGACAGCGCGCGCCCGACCATCTCGCGCTCGCCTCTGTAGCTGAGCGCTCTCGCGGCCTCGGCGAGCGGCATCCAGCGCGCCTCCTCGACCTCGTCGTCGTGGTCTTCGAGGGCGCCCGCGCGATATCTGAAGAGGAAGAAGCGCACCATCTTGAAGATGCGCTGGCCGTCGCGTTGGTAGAAGTAGCGCACGTCGCCGAGCTTCTCGACCATGTCGGCCTCGACGCCGGCCTCCTCGCGCACCTCCCGGCGTGCGGCCTGCTCGGCGTTCTCGCCGGGATCGACGTGGCCCTTCGGCAGGCCGAGCACGCGCTGGCCCTGCGCGCCGCGGCGGGTCGGCACGATCACGATCACGTCGTCGCCTCTGACGACGACGCCGCCGGCCGACAGCTCGCGGTCGTCAGTAGACATAGCGCTCGAGCGCGGAGGGATCGTGGACGGTCAGCTTGCCGCGGCCCTGCTCGATCACGCCGGCGCGCTCCAGCACGGCGAGGAAGCGGCTGGCGGACTCGCGCGAGGATCCGGCCAGCTTCGCGATGTCGGCCTGCGTCGCGGAGACGAGCACGTCGCGCTCGCCGGCGCCCTCGTCCTGCGCCTCCTTGACGAGCTGCGTCACGACGTTCGCGACGCGGCTCTGCACGGTCTGGAACGACTGGCTGGCGATCCGCTCGTTGGCGGCGCGCAGCCGCCGGCCGAGCGAGACGACGAGCTTGACCGCGATGTCGGGGTGCTCGCGCATCAGCCGCCGCATGTCGGAGCCGAGGATCGCGATCGCCTCGACGTCGTCGAGCGTCTCGATCGTCGCCGAGCGGCGCTCGTCCTCGAACATCGCCAGCTCGCCGAAGATGTCGCCCGGGCCGAAGTTCGCGAGCGTGATCGTGCGCCCGTCCGCGTGCTCGCGGATCACGCGCACGTGCCCGTTCTTGAGCACGTAGCAGGTGTCGCTTGCATCGCCCTCGCGAAAGATCACTCGCCCCGGCTCGTAGCGCCGCGGGACGGCAACCTCCGCCACACGTGACAGCTCCTCCGGGCCGAGCGCCTCGAACGTGGGCACCCGCGCCAGCAGCGCGACGGTGTCCTCGGTGCTCGTAGCCACACGCAGGTATGTATCAGACCAGCGACCAGGCGCGAGCGCGCGAACGCCCCCATGCAGTGATTTTCGCCTTTCGACGAGGGCTTGCCCGCATGTCCTCAGGTCGCGTCGAGCGCCTGCTCGCGCCGGCGCCGGCGCACCGCGCGAGCGAGCGGCCAGGCGCAGGCGGCGAGCAGCGCGAGCGGCACGAGCGCCGCGAGCGCGATCACCGCGACGCCCGCCGTGACGGCGAGCACCCGCCCGGCGTCGTCGAGCGCGCTGCCGGGCGTGAACGCCGCGCCGTCGTCTTCGCCGCCGCCCTCCACGGCGCGCACGGTCAGCGCGACGCGGCTGTAGTCGACGCGGCGGTCGAGCGCGCGCTGGCTGCGCTGCAGCCCCGCGATCGCCCGCTCGACGCCGTCCAGGCGGGCGCGCAGGCGGTTGGTCTCGGTCTCGGTGTCCGCCGCTCTGAGCGAGCGCAGCAGCGCGCCGCGCTCGGCCTCGGCACCGGCGAGCCGCCGCCGCACCGAGACGTACGCCTGGTTGACGTCGAGCGTGTCGTCGGTCCGCGCGAGCACCTGCGCGTCCGCCAGCCCGGACAGCTGCGCGAGCGCCGCCTGGAGTCTCGCCGCCGGGATCCGCAGCTCGAACCGCGCCTCGCCGCCGGCGCCGCCGGTCGCGACGCTCGACTGGTCGACGATCCCCTGCTGGCGCGCGACGACGCCGAGGACGTCCTGTGCGACGTCGTCGACCTTGCCGGCTGGCGCGCCCAGCTCGATCGCGGAGGACTGCTCGACCTTCCGCTGCGCGCCGGGAGCCGCGGGGCTCGCGGGCGCGGCGGCGCCGTCGCTGTCGGCGGGCGCGGTGCCGGCCGACTCGGGCGCGGCCTTCGCCGCGGGGGCGTCGCCGGCGGTCGCGCCGGCCCGTGCGCCTCCCGGCGCCGCCTCGTCGGCCGCGGCGCCGCCTTGCGCCGCGCTTCCCGGCGCCGCGCCGTCGGCCGCCGCGCCGCTCGACGCGCCGCTGCCCGCGGGCGTGCCCGCTCCACCGCCGACCGTTCCCCCGCCGCCCTGGCCGAGCACGATCGCGAGGGCGACGAGCGCGACGGCGAGCGTGCCGCCGACGGCGGGCAGCAGCGGGCGCTGCAGCAGCCGGCGCCACCGGCCGCCGGCCACGGCTGGCGCGGCCCGCGCCGGTGCCGGTGCCGGGAATCTCTCCGCCACGCGCGCGTCGAGCGCCGCTCTGAAGGCGGGCGGAGCCGGCGGGCGCTCGGCGACGAGCAGCGTCGCGAGCCGCGCCAGCTCGGCGTCCTCCTCGCCGACGGGGCCGCCGGCGAGCGCGGCGTCGATCGCCGCCAGCTCGCGCGCGGCAGCGGGGTCGGTCCGTTCACGACGGCGCATGGCAGGCCTTCCTCAGCTTCGTCATCGTGCGGTGCAGGAGCGTTCCGGCGTTCGACTCGCTGACGCCGATCACCTTCGCGATCTCGGCGTTGGAGAGACCGGCGTGGAACTTCAGCGCGACCAGCTCGCGCTCGCGCGCGTCGAGCCTGTCGAGCGCGGCGCGGACGGTCGTGCGGGCGAGCGCGGCGTCGGCGCCGTCCTCGACCGGCGTCGCGTCGAGGTCGGCGGGATCGGCGGCGAGCCGCGCGTGGCGCTTGCGCCGCCGCAGCTCGTCGAGCGCGGCGTTGCGCGCGATCCCGAACAGCCAGGCGCGCTCGTCGCCGCGGCGGCGGTCGAACGAGCGCCGACGGAGGTACGCGCGCTCGAACGCGAGGGCCGCCACGTCCTCCGCGGCGGCCCGGTCGCGCAGCAGCGTCGCGACGTACGCGTACACGTCGTCGCGGCTGGAGCGGTAGAGCGCCTCGAAGCGCTCCCAGCTGGAATCCACGGCCGTCGGCGTGGCGGTCATCGTGGCGTTCACACCGGTACTACGCGCCGGTCAGCGAACCATCACACGCATCCTGACGTGCGCAGGTCGAGCGAGGCAAGGACGCAGTGAGTGCTGCGGGCGCCAGCCCGTGAGCGAGCGAGGACGCTGCATCGCGACGGCATGCGCACGTCAGGCCGGGGCGGTGAAGAGGCGGGGGTCGTTCGTGATCACGCCCGTCACGCCAAGCGCGGCCAGCGCGCGGATGCGCGGCGCCTCGTCGACCGTCCAGACGTACAGCTCGCCGCCGGCCGCATCGACCTCCCGCACGAGCCGCGGCGTGACGAGCCGCCAGTGGACCATCAGCGCGTCGCAGCGTCTCGCGCGCAGCGCCTGCGCCGCGCGGCCCGGCAGGCGGCGGCTGATCACCTGCACCGCCGCGTATGCGGGCAGCTTGTACAGCGCCGACGCCGTGTAGTCGCGGCGCGCGCGGGGGACCGACCAGCCGAGCCGCAGCCTCGGCTCGTACGCGCGGATCCGCGCGAGGCTCTCCGGGTAGGTCGAGGAGATCAGCGAGCGCTCGACGAGCCCGTGGGCGCGCAGCGCGTCGACGACGCGCAGCTCGTAGCCCGGGATCTTCAGGTCGACGTCGAGCTCGATCCCGTCGAACGGCGGCGCGGCGAGGTGCGCGAGGCCGTCGCCGAGGCCGAGCGGCTCACGCGCGTGCAGGTCGCCGTAGTCGTGCGCGAGCAGCAGCGATCCGCGGGCGGTGTCGGGGCGGCCGTCCGGGCCGAGGTCGGGCAGGACGTCGAACTCGATCATGTCGACGCCGGCCGCGAGCGCCGCGTCGAAGCTCGCGAGCGTGTTGCCGGGCGCGATCAGGTCGGCGCCCTTGTGGCCGATCCGCTTGACGGTCATCGCTGGCATCCGGGGCACCACCATGTCGTGCGGTTGTCGTCGCCCTGGCCGCGCGACGCGATCACGGTCCCGCAGCGCGGGCACGGCATCCCACCGCGCCTGTAGACGTGCCGGTCGTCTCCGCCGGCCCCGCGCGGCGCCGCCGCCGCGGCGAGCATCCGCGGCCGCGCGTTCTCGACGATCGCGACGGCCTCGGCGTCGGTCACGTCGCGCAGGGGCCGCCACGGGTCGATCTGCGCGCCCCAGCAGCCCTCGGCCTTCCAGATGTTCCCGATCCCGGCGACGATCCGCTGGTCGAGCAGCGCGTCGCCGATCCCGCGCGTCGGATCGTCGGCGCGCAGCCGGCGCAGGAAGCGGGCCGGGTCGAAGTCGTCGGCGAGCAGGTCTGGGCCGAGCGCGCGCAGCTGCTGGTCGAAGCGCGTGCGCGACTCCGTCATCAGCTCCAGCACCGGCCCGTCGAACTCGACGACCTCGCTGCCACGGGCGCGCAGCACGAGCCACGCGCGCCGCGGCGCGCGGCGCCAGCGCGCGCCGTCGGGGTAGACCGCCCACGCGCCGGTCATGCGCAGGTGCGAGTGGAGCGTCAGGTCACCCTCGAAGCGCAGGAAGAGATGCTTGCCGTACGGGTCGACGCTGCGCACGCGCCGGCCGGCGAGCCGCTGCGGCCAGCGGTCGGCGGCGTGACGCCGCTGCGGCATGCGGATCTCGTCGGGCACCGCGCCCTCGAGGATCGGGCGGATGCGGTTCGCCGCACGCAGGATCGTGTCGCCTTCGGGCATCCCATGAAGGGTACGAGCAGCGCCGTCACGCGGGTGAAGGACCTGCGAACGGCTGGAGCGAGCACGAACGAGCAGGAATGGTGCCGTTCTGCCAGGCGATCGGCCCAAACTGCTTGCATTTGATCGTTTAGTCGGGTATTCATTCACAAATGAGCATCACTTCTGACGAGATCGAGACGCAGCCGGCGCTTTGGCGGCAGGCCGTCTCGCTCGCCGGCCCGGCGGCCGAGCTGCTGCCCGCGCGGGGCGAGCGCGCCTGCATCGTCGGCTGCGGGACGTCGCTGTACATGGCACAGGCCGCCGCCGCCCTGCGCGAGACCGCCGGCCATGGCGAGACCGACGCGTTCGCCGCCTCGGAGCTGCCCGAGGACCGCCGCTACGACGTGCTCGTCGCGATCTCCCGCTCCGGCACCACGAGCGAGGTCACGCGCGTGGTGAAGCGCTCCGCTGCCGCCCGCACGGTCGCGATCACCGCCGTCCCCGGCAGCCCCGTCCCCGCCGCCGCGGGTGCGACGGTCGAGCTGCCCTTCGCCGACGAGCGCTCGGTCGTGCAGACGCGCTTCGCGACGACGGTGCTTGCGCTGCTGCGCGCGCAGACCGACTCCGCCGCCGTGCTCGCCGCCGCCGACGACGCCGAGCGCGCGCTCGCGCAGGAGCTGCCGCTCGACCCCGCCGGCGTCGAGCAGTGGACGTTCCTCGGGCGCGGCTGGGCTGTCGGCCTCGCGCACGAGGCCGCCCTCAAGCTGCGCGAGGGGGCGCAGGCGTGGGCCGAGTCCTACCCGGCGTTCGAGTACCGCCACGGACCCATCAGCATCGCGGCGCCGGGGCGGGTCGTGTGGGCGCTCAGCCCGCTCCACCGGCCGGGCGCCGAGCAGGTCCGCGCGACGGGTGCCACCCTGGTGGAACCGGCGCTCGACCCGATGGCGTCGCTGGTGCTGGCCCAACGAGCGATGTTGCGAATCGCGGAGGGGCGCGGGCTCGACCCCGACGTCCCCCGCAACCTGTCGCGGTCGGTGGTCTTGAGCGAGGAGGAGCTCGAGGTCCTGACGTGAGGTACGAGATGAGAGAGGTCTACGAAGTGCGCACACGGAACAGAGGGCTCACACGCGCCGCGCTCGCCGCCCTGCTGGTGGCGCTGCTCGCACTCGTCGCCGCCGGCTGCGGCAGCGGCGACGACGACAGCGGCGGCGATGGTGGTGACGGCCCAGTCGAGATCACGTTCTGGCACGGCCAGAACCAGACCGCGCAGCAGACGATCGAAGGGCTCGTCGACAGATTCAACGCCTCGCATCCCGACGTGAAGGTCAAGGCCGAGGTCGGCGCGCTCGCCGACAGCCTCTACCAGAAGACGACGGCCGCGCTGGCCGGCGGCAAGTACCCCGACGTCGTCTACCAGTTCGGCCCCAACATCGCATCGCTCGCGCGCAGCCCGAAGGCGCTCGACCTGACCGACGCCGTCAGAGACGCGGCGTGGAGATGGGACGACTTCTACCCGCCCGCGCGGGAGGCCGTCACGGTCGACGGCAAGGTCCGCGCCGTGCCCGCGCTGATCGACTCCTTGGCCGTCGTCTACAACAGAAGACTGTTCAGAGAGGCGGGCATCCCGGCGCCGAGAGCCGGCTGGACGTGGGACGACTACCGCGCGATCGCCAGACAGCTGACCGACTCCTCCAAGGGGCAGTTCGGCAGCGCGTGGCCGGGCGTCGGCGACGAGGACACCGTCTGGCGGCTGTGGCCGATGGTGTGGCAGCTCGGCGGCGACGTCACCTCGCCGGACGGCGAGCAGGCCGGCTTCGAGGGCGAGAGCGGGCTGACCTCCTTCACGACGATCAACGACATGGCGGTCACGGACAGATCGCTCTACATCGACAAGACTGCCGGCAGCGAGAAGATGTACGCCATCTTCAACACCGGTCGCATCGGCATGGTCCCGACGGGTCCGTGGCAGGTCCCCGAGTTCGTCAAGGCGAGAGTCGACTACGGCGTCGTTCCGATGCCGAGCTACTCGGACAGACCGACGACGATCTCGGGCCCGGACGCGTGGATGCTGTTCGACAACGGCGACGCGCGCGCCAGAGCGGCGCAGGAGTTCGCGCAGTGGCTGACGCTGCCCGAGCAGGACGCCGTGTGGGACGTGGACGCCGGCTCGCTGCCGCTGCGCAGATCGACCGCGCAGCAGCCGATATGGAGAAGACACGCGCAGGAGGTCGTCGGGCTCGACGTCTTCACCGCTGCGCTCGAGCAGGCGCGTGTGCGCCCGACGATCCAGGCCTACCCGAAGCTGTCCGAGGCGGTCGGGTCGGGGATCGTCGACGTCCTGCTCGGCACCGCCGACCCGCAGGAGGCGCTCGACAAGGCCGTCGACGGCGCGAACGAGGCGCTCGCCGGCGACTGACCCGTGGCCACGGTCTTCGCACAAGGCCCCCGCGCGACGGCACGCCCACCGGGCGTGCCGCCCCGCCGCGGGCTCGTCGAGCGGTTCTTCGGCGAGACGCCCACCGCCTGGCTGTACATCCTGCCCGCGGTCGTGATCATCGTCGGGCTCGCGATCGTCCCGGTCTTCTGGTCGCTGCTGCTGTCCTTCCAGGACAAGGACCCGATCGCCGAGACGACCTCCTGGGCTGGCCTCGACAACTACTCCAAGCTGCTCGACGACGACAGATTCCGCGGCGCTGTCGAGCACACGCTCGTCTACACCGGCCTGTTCGTGCCGCTGTCGATCCTCGGCGGCCTCGGTCTCGCGCTGCTGCTGAACAAGCGCGTCCGCTTCATCGGCATCTACCGCACGCTCGCGTTCGTCCCCGTGATCGTCTCGGCGACCGTCCAGGGCGTCCTCTTCTCCGTCATGTTCGACGACCAGGTCGGCGTCGCCAACGGCCTGCTCGACAAGTTCGGCCTCGCGCCGCAGCCGTTCTTCGCCGATGGCAGACAGGCGCTGCTGCTGCTCGTGCTCGCCGGCCTGTGGGCCGGCACCAGCTGCATCAGCTTCTGCGCCGTGATCTTCCTCGCGGCGCTGCAGGACATCCCGCGAGAGCTGACCGAGGCCGCCTCGATCGACGGCGCCCGCAGCTTCGGCACGTTCCTCAACGTGACGCTGCCGGCGCTCGTGCCGGTCGGGATCTTCCTGCTGCTGTGGCAGACCGTGCAGGGGATCCAGCTGTTCGACCTCGTCTACGGCTCGACCGCGGGCGGACCCGGCGACTCGACGGTCGTGGTCGTCTACTTCATCTACCGCTCGATCCGCGAGTCGGCCTACGGCGTCGGCGCCGCCGCCTCCTACCTCGTCGTCGGCGGCCTCGTCGTGGTCGCGCTCGCCGTGATCGCGATCAGACGGCTCGCCGGCCTGCGCCGGGAGAAGACGGCGTGAGGCGGCGGCTGAAGCTGCCGTTCGACCCGTGGCACCTCGCGCTGCTGCCCGCGACGCTGCTGCTGGCACTGCCGCTGCTGTGGATGCTGATCGCGTCGTTCATGAGCAGCGCGCAGCTGAACCGCTTCCCGCCGACGATCATCCCCAGCTCGCTGCACCTCGAGGGGTACACGTACCTGTTCGACAACGTCGAGATCGGCACCTGGTTCACGAACTCGCTGATCGTCTCGAGCGTCTGCGTCGTCTCGAACGTGATCTTCTGCTCGACGGCCGGCTACGCCTTCGCGCGGATGCGCTTCCGCGGCTCGAAGGTGATGTTGACGATCATGCTGGCGACGCTGATCATCCCGTTCCAGCTGACGCTGATCCCGACCTTCATCATCATGGAGAAGCTCGGGCTGATCGACACGCTCGGCGCGCTGATCGTGCCGTCGCTGGTGACGCCGTTCGGCGTCTTCCTGCTGCGCCAGTTCTTCCTCTCGCTGCCGCCGGAGCTGGAGGAGGCGGCCTACATGGACGGCTGCTCGCGCTGGAAGATCCTCTGGACGATCGTGCTGCCGCTCGCGCGGCCGGCGCTCGCGACGGTCGCCGTCGTGACGTTCCTGCTGACCTGGAACGACGTCTCGTGGCCGGCGATCGCGATCTCCAGCGACGCCAACAACACGCTCCCGCTCGGCGTCGCGAGCTTCAGAAGCCGCTCGGAGACGAATCCGTCCGCGATCATGGCCGCGAACGTGATCGCGACGCTGCCGGTGCTGCTCGCGTTCCTCGCGGCGCAGAAGACGTTCGTGCGCTCGATCGCCTCGGGGGCGGTGAAGGGATAGTGCCTGTGACCGAAAGCGAAGTGAACTGACGATGGGTGCCATTCACCTCAACCGCGTCTCGAAGGTCTACGACGGCGACGTCGTCGCCGTCGACGACGTCTCACTGGAGGTCGCGGACGGCGAGTTCATGGTGCTCGTCGGGCCGTCGGGCTGCGGCAAGTCGACGCTGCTGCGGATGATCGCCGGGCTCGAGCGGGTCTCGGCTGGGGAGGTCGTGATCGGCGGCCGCGACGTCACGCACGTCGCGCCGCCCGACCGCGACATCGCGATGGTCTTCCAGAACTACGCCCTCTACCCGCACAAGTCGGTGCGCGAGAACCTCGCGTTCGGGCTCAAGCAGCGCAAGGTCGCCAAGGCGACGATCGACGCGCGCGTCGCGGACGCCGCGAGGATGCTGGGCCTGGAGGAGATGCTCCAGCGCAAGCCCTCGCAGCTGTCCGGCGGCCAGCGCCAGCGCGTCGCGATCGGCCGCGCGATCGTGCGCGAGCCGAGCGCGTTCCTGCTCGACGAGCCGCTCTCCAACCTCGACGCGAAGCTGCGCACGACGATGCGCGGCGAGCTGGCGCGGCTGCACGCGCGGCTCGGCATCACGACCGTCTACGTCACCCACGACCAGGTCGAGGCGATGACGCTCGGCACGCGCGTCGCGGTGCTGCGCGGCGGCGTGATCCAGCAGTGCGCCTCGCCGCAGGAGCTGTACCGGCACCCGCGCAACCTGTTCGTCGCCGCCTTCATCGGCTCGCCGTCGATGAACCTCGTCGAGGCGCGCGTCGAGGGCGGCGTCGTCAGGTTCGCCGGCCACGCGATCCCGCTGCCCGGCGGCTCGCCGCTGGCGCGCGCCGCGCGCGACGTCGTCCTCGGCGTGCGTCCCGCCGCGTTCGCGCTCGACGGCGCGCGCGCCGACGAGGCGCTGCCGCTGATCACGGTGACGCCGGACCTTGTCGAGCACCTCGGCGACGAGGTCCACGTCACGTTCGCCGTCGACGCGCGACCCGTCCAGGCCGACGCCGTGCTCGCCGCCGACGAGGCCCACGCCGACGCGCGCCTGCTCGTCGAGGACGAGCGCGCACGCTTCGTCGCCGTGCTCGACGGCCGCCGCGCGCCGGTGCTCGGCGAGCCGGTCGGCCTGCGCGTCGACCACGCGCAGCTCTACTTCTTCGATCCTGTCAGCGGCGACGCGGTCGGGGCGCCGGCGGTCGCGACGAGCGGCGCCGCGGCGGCCGCCTAGCGCCCGCTCAGACCGCTTCGACGCTGACGCCGGCGGCTGCGATCGCGCGCAGCTCGTCCGCGTCGGCGCCGCTTGTCGTGATCAGCGTGTCGACGTCGGTCAGCGCGCAGATGCGCGCGAGCGCGGCGGTCGCGACCTTCGAGCCGTCGGCGACGACGATCACGCGCGAGGCGCGCTCGACGAGCATCCTGTTCGTGCGCGCCTCGACCTCGCGGTGGGTCGTCAGGCCGGCGGCGGCGCTGATGCCGTCGACGCCGATGAAGGCGATCTCGACGTTCAGCTGCGAGAGCGTGTCGTCCGCGAGCGGGCCGACCAGCTCGTAGGAGGCCGCGCGCGCGACGCCGCCGCTGACGATAAGGCGGATGTTCGGGCGCACCGCCAGCTCGGCGGCGATGTTGATCGCGTTCGTGACGACCGTCAGGTCCTGGCGCTGCACGAGCATGCGACCGACCTCGGTCGTCGTCGTGCCGCCGGTCAGCGCGATCGTCGCACCGTCGCGCACGTGCTCGACGGCCGCCCGCGCGATCCGCAGCTTCTCCTCACGGTTGAGCGAGCCGCGGTAGCGCAGCGGCAGCTCGTAGAGGCCGTTGATCGCGACGGCGCCGCCGTGGGTGCGCTCCAGCAGCCGCTGCTCGTGGAGCGTCTGCAGGTCGCGCCGCACGGTCGCGGGCGAGACGCCGAGCGCGTCGACGAGGTCCTCGACGTCGACGCTGCCGCGCTCGGCGAGCTGTTCGAGGATCCCGCCGAGGCGTTCCGCGCGGTTCATGCTGCGCAGCCTACTGTCACGCCCGCCTCACGAGCGCCTGCGCGGCGAGCGTGCGCGCGCGCCGCGGGTCGAGCCGGCCGGCGCCCGCGCGCTCGGCGTTCGCGGTCGCGGCGCCGAGCGCGAGCGGCAGCGCGTCGGGGTAGTCCTCGCCCGCGTCGAGCGCGACCAGCAGGCCGCCGAGGAACGAGTCGCCGGAGCCGTTCGGGAACGGGCCGCGGACGTCGATCGTGCCATGGTGGATGCGGCCGTCGGGGGCGACGAGATAGGCGCCGTCCTCGCCGGCGGTGACGATCGCGGCGGGCGCGTCGAGGCCGGCCGCGCTGCGGCGCTCCGACAGCGACGCGTGCAGCGATCTGGCGGCGGCGCGCGGATCCTGCTGACCGGTCAGCTCCCGCGCCTCGCTGGCGTTGACCTTGACGAGGTCGGGCGCGGCCTCCAGCGCCGCCGAGAGCGCGGGGCCCTGCTGGTCGACGGCGACGCGGGCGCCGCCCGCGCGGGCGCGTTCGATCAGCTCGGCCGAGCCGCGCGCGGCGACACCTGGCGGCAGCGAGCCCGAGACGGCGGCCCAGCCGGCACCCGTCACGGCCGCGACGCGCTCGACGAAGCGCTCCCAAGCGGCCGGGTCGGTCGATTCGCCGCGCTCGTAGAACTCGGTCGGGCGGCCGCTGGAGGGGTCGGCGGCCGACAGCGAGGTGCGCGTCTCGCCCGTCGTCCAGACGACGTCGGCGCGGATCGCGTGGTCGAGCAGCTCGTCGGCGATCCAGCGGCCGGCGTGGCCGGCGAGCAGCGCGACCGCGCGCACGTCGCCGCCGAGCGTGCTGGCGGCGCGCGCGACGTTGAGGCCCTTGCCGCCGGCCGTCGCGACCAGCTCGGAGGGACGGTGGATCTGGCCGACGCGGACCTCGTCGGCGACGAGGAAGAAGCGGTCGATCGAGGGGTTCGGAGCGAGTGCGGCGATCATCGTGCGAGCAGTTCCTTCGCGAGCGTGTCGGCTTCGGTCAGCGTCGCCTGCGCGGCGGTGCCGCCGGCGGCGCGGGTGGAGAGGGTGCCGGCCGCGCAACCGAGCGCGAGCAGCTCACGCAGAGTACGGCCGTCGAGCAGTCCGCGCACGGCGCCCGCGTCGAAGCTGTCGCCGGCGCCGACCGCGTCGACGACCGTCGCGCCGTCTTCGTCTGCGCCGGCCGCGTCGTCCGCGGGCGGCGTTCCGCCGTCGGCTGCGACCGCGATCTCGGCGCGCTCCTCCCCGCGGATCGCGAACGCCCCGCGTGCGCCGCGCTTGACGGCGACGAGCGCCCCGTCGCGCGCAAGCTCGCGGGCGGCGGCATCGAGGGCGTCGTCGCCCGCCGCAGCGTCCGCGGCGCGCCCGGTCAGCCGCAGCGCCTCGGTCTCGTTCGGCAGCAGCACGTCCGCGCGCGTCAGCCACGACGGCCGCTCGAACCGCTCGGCGGGATCGAAGTTCGTGTCGACCGAGACGGTCGCGCCGGCGGCGCGGGCGGCGTCGAGCACGCGCCCGCCGTCGCGCGCGAGCGCCGGCAGCAGGTAGATCGACGCGAGGTGGACGTGGCGCGGCGTGCGGGCGGCGATCGCGGCGACCGCGTCGTCAGCCGTCAGCTCGACCATCGCGCCTCTCTCGGTGTAGATCGCGCGGTCCCGGTCGGCCAGCAGGTGGACGGAGAGGCCCGTGCGGTGCCCGGGCAGGACGCGGATCGCGTCGAGTGCCACGCCGCGCTCGCCCAGCATCCGCTGCGCTGCGGCGCCGAAGTCGTCGTCGGCGACGGTCGCGGCGAGCGCCGTCCGCAGCCCGATGCGCGCCATCCCGGCGGCGCAGATGCCGGCCGAGCCGCCGAGCACGAGCCGCATCTCGGCGTCGCGCTCAGTCTGTCCCCAGCGCGGCGAGAGGTCCTCGCCGGAGACGAGCAGGTCGGGGTTGAGGTCCCCGACGACCAGTACGTCGAGCTGCGCTGCGCTCACCCGCGCAGCCCCTCCGGCAGCCGGTCTCCGTGCGCGGTCAGCAGCTCATCGACAAGCGCCTCGATCTGGTCGAGGCCCAGCGCGCCCGACGTCGCCGGGTCGAGCATCGCGGCGTGCAGCACGTGGTCGCGGCGGCCCTCGAGCGCGGCGCGCACCGTCATGTCGGCGACGTTGAGGAAGGTGCGGTTGAGCGCCGCGAGCTGCGACGGGTAGTGGTGCACCGGCGTCGGGCGCACGCCGGTTCTGTCGACGAGGCAGGGCACCTCGACGGCCGACCGCGCCGGCAGGTCCGCCAGCAGGCCGTTGTTCTGCACCGTGCCGTAGATCACCTGCGGCTGGCCGGTCACCATCGCGTGGACGATCAGCGAGGCGTACTCGAGGCTGCGCTCCAGCGGGAACCGCTCCCCGCTCGCGAGCCCGGCCTTGATGCGGTCGTACTCGACGAGGTTCTCCTCGCTGCGCTCGATGTAGTCGCCGACCTCGAGGCGATAGCGCTCGACCAGCTCGTCGTCGCGCAGGAACCACGGCACGTACTCGGAGCCGTGCTCGCTCGACTCGGTCGGGTAGTAGCCGAGCCGCTCGTAGAGCGCGACGCGCACGCGCCGTCTCAGCTCCGGGTCGGCGGCGACCTTCGCGCGCAGGCGCGGGTAGAGGTCCTCGCCGTCGCGCTCGAAGCGGAGGATGAACGCCTGGTGGTTGACGCCGGCGCCGAGGAACGTGACCTCCTCGAACGGGACGTCGACCAGCTCGGCGAGCTGATGGGTCGTGTGCTGGATCGAGTGGCACAGCCCGACGACCTGCTTGTGCGGCGAGCCCTCGGCGTACGCCTGGCAGAGGATCGACATCGGGTTGGTGTAGTTGAGCAGCCACGCGTCCGGCGCCACCGCGGCGAGGTCTTCGCCGATCCCGAGCAGGACGGGGATCGTGCGCAGCGCGCGGAAGATGCCGCCGATCCCGAGCGTGTCGCCGATCGTCTGGCGCAGGCCGTACCTGGCCGGGATCTCGAAGTCGAGCAGGGTCGATGCGTGCATGCCGACCTGGACCATGTTGATCGCGAAGTCGGCTCCGTCGAGCGCCTCGCGGCGGTCGGTGTGGGTCGTGATCGTGGCGCGGCCGCCGAGCTGCGCGTCGGTCCAGCGCGCCATCGCCTCCGCGGTCGCGAGCCGTTCGACGTCGATGTCGTGCAGGGCGATGTGCGTGTCGGCGAGCTCTTCGAACGCCAGCAGGTCGCCGAGCAGCTCGCGCGTGAAGGTGACGCTGCCCGCGCCGATGAACGTGATCTTGACCATGGCGGACAGCCTACACTGCGCACTCGTGATCGGCTAGCGTTCAAACACGCAGTTTCAATCATCCTGAGCGACTAGCGCTGCGCAACCGCGCAACGAGAAGGGATCGCATGCCCACCGACTCCCCGCTGTTCCTGCTGGCCTTCGATCACCGCTCCGGCCTCGTCCGCGGCATGCTGCCGGGCCAGGAGGAACGCGCCGCCGAGCTGCCCGGCGCCAAGCAGCTGATCTTCGACGGCGCCGTCGCCGGCCTCGCACGGTCCGCCGGGAGCGACCGCACGCGCGGCACCGCCGGTGTGCTCGTCGATGAGCAGTACGGCGCGCAGGTCGCGCGCGACGCGAAGGCGGCCGGTCTCACGACCGCCGTCGCGATCGAGGCGAGCGGCCGGGACGAGTTCGAGCTGGAGTACGGCGACGCCGCCGCCGCGCACGTGCAGGCGCTCGCGCCCAACTACGCGAAGGTGCTCGTGCGCTACAACCCCGGCGGCGACGCGGCCGCCAACGCGCGCCAGCGCGAGACGCTCGCGCGGGTCTCGGCGCTCGTCAAGCCGCTCGCGTCAGGTTTCCTCTTCGAGCTGCTGGTGCCGCCGACGACCGCGCAGCTCGACGCGGTCGGCGGCGACCGTGACCGCTACGACGTGGAGCTGCGACCCGAGCTGACGATCGCCGCGATCGACGACTTCCAGCGCGGCGGCGTCGAGGCCGACCTGTGGAAGCTGGAGGGCTTCGAGACGGTCGAGCAGTCGGCCGCCGTCGCCGCGCAGGCGGTCGCGCCGTGCATCGTGCTCGGCCGCAACGCGCCGCGGGAGCGCGTCGAGCACTGGCTCTCCGTCGCCGCCGCGACGCCCGGTTGGGCCGGCTTCGCGATCGGCCGCTCGATCTGGTGGGAGGCCGTCTCCGGCTTCCTCCACGACGGCTTCCCGCGCGAGCAGGCCGTCGCCCGGATCGCCGCCGAGTACGCCTGGGCGATCGACGTCTACCTCGCCGCCGAGCCGGCGGCGGCCGCCTGAGCGGGGAGGAGCACGCGCAGGAAGCGCGAGCGCGGTGCGGAGAGCTGTGTGCCGGCCGTGCGATCGATCGTCGCGACCGGTTCGAAGCGACCGCCGAAGCGGCGGCTGCGGTCGGGCTCGGGGCAGCGTGCGAGGCCCTTCGTGCCGAGCGCGAGTGGCTTGAGGCGTCAGTCCTGCTCGACCGGGACGTCGTCGGGCAGCGGCGTCTCCTGCGGCGGCGTGCTCGCGGTCGCGTCCCAGGAGGCCCAGGCCTGGCCGTCGCGGCCGGTGTGCTCGCCCGAGCCGCCGAGCGCGAGCAGCACGAGCCGCTGCGGGCGGCGGTTGACGAGCTGCCGGCGGACGCCGGGAGCGACGCGCACGAGCTCGCCCTCGCCGAGGCGATGCTCGTCGCCCTCGACGCCGAGCGACAGCTCGCCTTCGAGCACGAGGAAGACCTCCTCCTGCTCTGCGTGCGAGTGGATCCGCCCGCACTGGCCGGGCTGAAGGGTGATCAGGTTCATCCCGAATGCGCTCACGCCGAGCTGTCTGCGCAGCGGCTGGAACCGCTCGCCCGAGTCGGGGTCGATGCGCCCGATGCTGATGCCGTCGTCCATGCCGGCGATCCTAGAGCGCTACGCCGTCAGCGTGAGCCGTCGCGGGCCGACGCTGAAGCCGACGTCGGCGAGCAGCTCCTCCCAGCGGGTCCCCATCACCGGCTCGCCGTTGACCTTCTCCAGCGCGATCCGTCTGATGCGGCCGGCGCGCGTGTGGTCGGCGAGCGCGTCGAAGGCAGGGCGGACGCGCGGATCCTCGGGATCGACGAGCACCTGGAGTGCCTTGCCCCCGCGCTCCAGGTAGAGGACCGGCTCGGAGCCGGCGATCACGACGTTGGCGCCGGGCGTGCGCGCCGGGCGGCGCGTCTCGCCCTCGCGCTTGGGCCACGGCAGCGCGGCGCCGAACGGCTGCGCGGGGTCGGTCGCCGCCAGCACGAGCGGCGGAGCTTCCTCCGGTGCTCTCTGCGCGCGCAGCCGCTCGACCGCGCCCGGCAGCGCGAACTGCGCGCCACCGAGCCCTTCGACGAAGTAGCCGCGGCGTGCGATCCCGAGCGTCTCCAACTGCGAAAGCTCGCTGTAGATGCCGGAGAAGCCGCCGGGGATCCCTTCGGCGAGCACCAGCTCACGCGTCAGCAGGCCGTAGCGCTCCAGCAGCAGCTCGGCGAGCGCTCGGCGGCGGGCGGAGGGATCGGCGGGCGCCGCGTCGAACAGCGGCGCGGTCAGCGACCAGCGGCCTTGGACCTCTGCGCGGCCTGCGCCGCGGCGCGAGGAGAAGCGGCCGGTCGAGCGGCCCGAGCGCTGCATCGCCCGTCTCTGCGCGCGTGCCAGCGTCAGCCGCGGCGCGCGCAGCGGGGCGAACGCGTCGTTGGTCACCTCGCCGGCCCAGGCGAGATCCCACAGCGCGTCCTGCATCGCCTCGGGCGCCAGCGACAGGTCGACCAGCAGGTCGCTGAAGAAGCACGAGCCCTGCGCGAGCCGGGCGCGCACGGCCTCGTGGTCGGGGGTGTCGTGCGCGGGCGCTCTGCCCGCGCCCGGGGGCGGCCCGATCAGCGGCGCGTCGTCGCGGAAGTAGAGCGCGACGCGGCCGTCGCGGCGGCCGAGCGCGCCGGCGCCGACCCACACCAGCTCGCCGCTCGCGCACAGCTGGTCCATCCACGTCGCCGAGTACGCGCCGACGCGACGTGGCAGCACCTCCGTCTCCCACGTCGACGGCGTCAGCGCCAAGCCCTGCAACGGCACGAGCTGCTCGCGCAGCCGGTCGATGCCGGCGCCGCCCGGAGGATGCTTGTCGACGCCCTGCCACGACGGCAGGAAGCTCGCCAGCGCGCGCTGGTCGGCCGGCTCGATCTCTCTGCGCAGGACGGCCAGCGACGCGCGCCGCAGCCGTCGCAGCACGTTCGTCTCGCACCACTCGCGCGTGCCGGAGACGCCGCCCGGCCGCAGCTCGCCTTGGACCAGCTCGCCGTCCCGCTCCAGCGCTCTCAGCGCGGGCGTCGGATCGACGCCGAAGCGCAGGCGCGGCTCCTCGGTCGTGAACGGGCCGTGCGTCTGCGCATAGCGGCGCAGCAGCCGCACGAGCGCGTCCGGCACGTCGGCGAGGAACGCCTCCGGCAGTCCGCCCGGCGGGACGACGCCGAGCGCGTCGCGGTACATGCCGGCGTCGGCGGCGTCGACCCAGCGCTGCTCGCCGCCGATCCGCAGCAGCACCGCGCGCCGCTCGCTCGCCAGCGCGTCGAGCGCGGCAGCGGCGTCGACGCCGGGCACGACGCGCTGGGCGGCCTCCGCCGCGGTCAGGTCGCCGACGCGCCGCAGCACGTCGTGCAGCTCGTCGCGCGTGCTCGCGCGCGTGCGCTCGGAGCGGTGCTGGAGGTCGTCCTCGACCTGGTCGAGCGCGTCGGCGTCGATCAGGTCGCGCAGCTCCTCCTGCCCGAGCAGCTCGCGCAGCAGGTCGCGGTCGAGCGAGAGCGCGGCCGCGCGCCGCTCGGCGTTCGGGGTGTCGCCCTCGTACATGTACGTCGCGACGTAGTCGAACAGCAGCGAGGAGGCGAACGGCGAGGCGGTCGCCGTCTCGACCTCGACGATGCTCAGCTCGCGCCGCTGCAGCTGCGTCAGCAGCTCGTGCAGGCCCGGCAGATCGAGCACGTCGCGCAGGCATTCGCGGTAGGTCTCGAGGATGATCGGGAACTCGCCGTAGCGCTTGGCGACCTCCAGCAGCGTCTGCGACTTGAGCCGTTGCTGCCACAGCGGGGTCCGCTTCCCCGGGTACGCGCGCGGGATCAGCAGCGCACGTCCGGCGTTCTCGCGGAAGCGCGCACCGAACAGCGCGCTCGATGCCAGCTCCGCGACGACTGCGTCCTCCAGCTCGTCGGGCTCGATCAGCGCGAACTCCGCGCCCGGCGGTTCGTCCGCGTCGGGCAGGTGGACGATGATCCCGTCGTCGGACCAGATCGCGTCCGCCTCCAGGCCCAGCTGGTCGCGGATCTTCGCGCTCAGCGCCAGGCCCCAGGCGGCGTGGATGCGACCGCCGTACGGCGACAGGACGCACAGCCGCCAGTCGCCGATCTCGTCGCGGAAGCGCTCGACGACGATCGTCCGGTCGCTCGGGATCACGCGCGTCGCGGCCTGCTGCTCGCGCAGGAAGTCGAGCAGGTTGCGCGCCGCTCTCGGGTCGAGGTCGTGGCTGGCGACGAGCGCCTCGGCCGGCTGGTCGACCGCCCAGCGCGCGAACGCGCCGATCGCCTCGCCCAGCTCCTTCGGCCGCCCGACGGAGTCGCCCTTCCAGAACGGGATCGCGCCCGGCGCGCCCGGCGCGGGTGTGACGATCACGCGGTCGCGGCCGATCTCCTCGATCCGCCAGCTCGACGCGCCGAGCAGGAACGTCTGCCCCGGGCGCGCCTCGTAGACCATCTCCTCGTCGAGCTCGCCGACGCGGCGGCCGTCGGGCAGCGTGACCATGAAGAGCCCGCGGTCGGGGATCGTGCCGGCGTTCGTGACGGCGAGCTGGCGCGCACCTCTGCGCGGCCGGATCACGCCCGCGATGCGGTCCCATACGATCCGCGGCCGCAGCTCGGCGAACTCGCTCGACGGGTAGCGGCCGTCGAGCATGTCGAGCACGTTCTCAAGCTGCTGGCGCGACAGCTCGGCGTAGGAGTGCGTGCGCGTGACGCGCACGAACAGCTCGTCGACGTTCAGCTCCTCCTCGGCCGCGGCCATCGCGACGATCTGCTGGGAGAGCACGTCGAGCGGATTGCGCGGGACGACGGTCGGCTCGATCGCCCCCTCCCGCATCCGCTGCGCGACGACCGCGCACTCCAACAGGTCGGCGCGGAACTTCGGGAAGATCCGGCCCTTGGAGGTGTCGCCGACGTTGTGGCCGGCGCGGCCGATCCGCTGGAGGCCGGCGGCGACCGACTTCGGCGACTCGACCTGCAGCACGAGGTCGACGGCGCCCATGTCGATCCCCAGCTCCAGCGACGAGGTCGCGACGATGCAGGGGATCTCGCCCGCCTTCAGCCGCTCCTCGACGACCATCCGCTCCTCGCGCGCGAGCGAGCCGTGGTGGGCGCGCGCGATCTCGACCGCCGGCTCGCCCTCGGGCGTCGCCAGCTCGTTCAGCCGCAGCGCCAGCCGCTCCGCCGAGCGGCGGTTGTTGACGAAGACGATCGTCGAGCGGTGGTCCTGCACCAGTCTCAGCAGCTCGGGGTAGATCGCGGGCCAGATCGAGCGCCGCGTCGCCTCGCCGCCGGCGACCGGATCGAGCGGGTCGACGTCGGTGCCTTGCTCGGGCTCGACCATCGACTCGACCGGCACGTGGATCTGGAGGTCGAGCGGCTTGCGCACGCCGGTGTCGACGATGCGGCATCTGCGCCGCGGCCCGACCATGAAGCGGCCGACCTCCTCCAGAGGGTTCTGCGTCGCCGACAGCCCGATCCGCTGGACGCCCGCGCGCCCTTCGTGCTCGCCGACCAGGGCGTCGAGGCGCTCCAGCGTCAGCGCCATGTGCGCGCCGCGCTTGGAGCCGGCGACGGCGTGGATCTCGTCGACGATCACCCACTCGGCGCCGGTCAGGATCTCGCGCGCTCTGCTCGTCAGCATCAGGTAGAGCGACTCGGGCGTCGTGATCAGCACGTCCGGCGGCGTGCGCAGCATCTGCGCGCGCTCTCTCTGCGGCGTGTCGCCGGTGCGGATCGCGACCGAGATCCCGCCCTCCGGCGCGATCCCCTTCAGCGGCGCGCGCAGGTTGCGCTCGATGTCGTAGGAGAGCGCCTTCAAGGGCGAGACGTAGACGAGCCGGGTGCGTCTCTCTCTGTCCGGCAGTGGGTCGGCCGCGAGCCGGTCGAGCGCCCACAGGAACGCGGCGAGCGTCTTGCCCGAGCCGGTCGGCGCCGATATCAGCGTGTGCTCGCCGGTAGCGATCGCCGGCCACGCCTGCGCCTGCGCTTCGGTCGGCGCGTCGAAGGCGCGCGTGAACCAGTCGCGGACGGCGGGGGTGAAGGAGTCGAGGGGGCTGGCGACGGCCATCGTTTCGCGTACGAGCCTAGCGAGCGGCCGGCGTCATGGCGAACGCGCGTTCGTGTCGGAACGCGATCACGGCTGCGGCACGCTCGCTACGGCGCGCCCATCCCCGCCAGCTCGCGCGCCCGCAGCAGCACGTCGTCGGTCATCGGCTCGGTCAGCCGGCCGGTGAACGTGTTCTGCTGACTCGGGTGGTAGCAGCCGATCAGCGCCCAGCGCGCGCCCGGCAGTTCGGCGCCGTGGCCGAATCTCGGCTTCGGCCGCGGCGCCGGGTCGCCGAGCGCCGCGCGGAGGCGCAGCGCCGCGTCCCACGCGAAGCCGCCGAGGCAGAGGATCGCGCGCACCTCGCGCAGCAGCTCCAGTTCGCGCACGAGGTAGGGGAAGCACGTGTCGCGCTCGGCCGGCAGCGGCTTGTTCGCAGGCGGCGCACAGCGGACGGCCGCCGTCACGTAGGCGCCATGCAGCTCGAGACCGTCGTCGCGCGAGACGGAGGTCGGCTGGTTCGCCATGCCGCAGCGCCACAGCGCGGCGTACAGCCAGTCGCCGGAGCGGTCGCCGGTGAAGACGCGGCCGGTGCGGTTGGCGCCGTGCGCGGCCGGCGCGAGGCCGAGCACGAGCAGGCGTGCGTCCGGGTCGCCAAAGCCCGGCGCGGGGCGACCCCAATACTCCTGGTCGGCGAACGCCGCCCGCTTCTCGGTCGCGACCTGCTCGCGCCAGGAGACGAGCCGCGGGCATCTGCGGCAGTCGACGACCTCCGCGGTCAGAGCGGCAAGCCCGGCGCGGTCGCCGCTCACGCGGGCGGGGTGCGCTGCCCGAGCAGGCCGACCGCGAAGCGCTCGATCACCGGCTGCAGGTCGAGCGGGTGCGCGGGCTGGCCGAGGCGGATCTGCCGCGACGCCAGCTCGGCGATCGCGCCGATGACGGCGAACGCGTCGTCGGGCGAGGCGAAGCGGGGGAAGTCGTGCGTCTGCGCCATCCGCTCGTTCTCGTTGTCGAGCACGTTCGCGAAGCGCGCGACGATCTCATCGCGCCGCTGTGCCGCCGCGGGGCCGGCGCCGATGATCTCGACCAGCAGCGTCTGCGACTCGTTCGGGAACTCGACCAGCGCGACGAGGAAGGCGCGCATCCCCTCGCGCATCCGCGCGAGCGGCTCGTCGCCGGCGGCGGTCGCGGCCTTCACGATCCGCGTCAGCAGGACGTCGTAGGCATGGTCGAAGAGCGCGAGGATGCACTCCTCCTTGTTGGCGAAGTGCTCGTAGAACGTCGCCTTCGACATGCCGGCTGCGCGGCTGATCGACTCGGCGCTGGCGTCGGCGTAGCCGGTCTCGCAGAAGACGGCCGCCGCGGCCTCGAAGAGCCGCTCGCGCTGCAGCCCGAGGCGAACCTCCAGCGGGGGCGCGTGCCGGCCGCGCGGGACCGCGGTGCGGGGAGTGGTGCGGTCGGAACTGGCCATCGAGTCGACCGCAGTCTAACTCCGCCGGCAAAAGCTGGGGTGTGCGGCTGGAATGTCCGATCTGCGGCGGAGCTAGGCGCCGAGCGCGCGGCCGTACTGGCGCTCGTAGTACTCGCGATAGTCGCCGGAGCGGATCGGCTCCCACCACGACGTGTTCTCGCGGTACCACTCGACCGTCTGCTCCAGCCCCTCCGCGAAGTGCACCTGCGCCTCCCAGCCGAGCGCCCGCAGCTTCTCGGACGCGAGCGAGTAGCGGCGGTCGTGACCGGGCCGGTCGGTGACGTACTCGATCAGCGACTCGTCGTTGCCGGTCGCCGCGACGATCCGCTTGACGACCTCGATGTTCGGGCACTCGTCCGGGCCGCCGACGTTGTACACCTCGCCCGGGTTGCCGTGTTCGAGCACGTGGCCGATGCCGCGGCCGAAGTCGGTCACGTAGAGCCAGTTGCGCACCTGCATCCCGTCGCCGTAGACCGGCAGCTTGTCCCCGTGCAGCGCGTTGAGCACCATCAGCGGGATCAGCTTCTCGGGGTACTGGTACGGCCCGTAGTTGTTCGAACCGCGGCAGATCACCGTCTCGAGCCCGTACGTGTGGAAGTAGCTCGTCACGAGCAGGTCCGCGCCGGTCTTCGTCGCGCTGTACGGGGAGGACGGCTGCAGCGGCGACTCCTCGGTGAAGGAGCCTTCCTCGATCGAGCCGTAGACCTCGTCGGTCGAGATCTGGACGTAGCGGACGCCGGCCGCGCGCGCGGCCTCCAGCAGCACGTACGTGCCCTGGCCGTTGGTGACGACGAAGGCGTCCGGCTCGGCGATCGAGCGGTCGACGTGCGTCTCGGCGGCGAAGTTGACGACCGCGTCGACGCCGGCGATCGCATCCGCGACGGCGGCCGGATCCTCGATCGCGCCGTGCACGAAGCGGATGTCGTCGAGCACGTCGTGGAGGTTCTCTCGGCGTCCCGCGTACGTCAGCTTGTCGAGCACCACGACGTCGTCGCCGTGCTCCTTCACACGGATCCGGACGAAGTTGGAGCCGATGAAGCCGGCTCCACCGCAGACGAGCAGCTTCATGCGTGCAGGACCTTTCGAGCGTCGAGGAAGCGGGTCAGGCCGTCCTGCCACGGCGGCAGGAGCGGCGTATCGGCGCGCTCGGTCGTGAGCGCGCTGAAGGGAGGTCGGGGCGCGGGCCGCGGCATCTCCGCCGTCGTGCACGGCAGCACGCGGCAGTCGACGCCGGCCTGCCGGAAGATCTCGCTCGCGAATGCGTTCCAGGAGACCGGCTCGCCGCCGCCCGCGACGTGGAAGACGCCCTGCGCCTCGCGCGCTGCGCCGACCGCCAGCGCGACGAGCGCCTCGGCGAGGTCGGCGGTCGCGGTCGGGCAGCCGACCTGGTCCTCGACGACGGTGACCTCGTCGCGCTCCGCGCCGAGCCGCAGCATCGTCGCGGCGAAGTTCGCGCCGCTGACGCCGAACAGCCACGAGCTGCGGACGATCGCGTGCGAGCCGTCGGCGGCCGCGACCGCCTGCTCGCCTGCGAGCTTCGTGCGGCCGTAGACGCTCTGCGGGTTCGTCGCGTCGGACTCGACGTACGGCGCGGCACCGGCCGCGCGCTGCCCGTCGAAGACGTAGTCGGTCGAGACGTGCACGAGTCGCGCCCCCGCGCTCGTGGCGGCGCGTGCGAGGTGGCCGGCGGCGTCCGCGTTGACGGCGTGCGCACCTTCGGGCGCGTCCTCGGCGCCGTCGACGTTCGTCCACGCGGCGCAGTTGACGACGGCGTCGGGCGCTGCCGCGGTGACCACTGCGGCGACCGCGGCCCCGTCGGTCACGTCGAGGTCGGCGCGCGCGAGCGCGGTCACGTCATGCCCGGCGGCGCGCGCCGCGCGCGCGACGTCCTGCCCGAGCATGCCGGCTGCACCCGTTACGAGCAGCTTGCCGCTCACAGGATCACCGCCTGCGGGAGAACGAGCCTCGAGGCGAGTTCTCCCAGTGGAAGCCAAGGCCTCCGGCCGCAGGCTTTCACAGGATCCCGATCTCCGAGTTGTCGCCGACCATGAAGCGGAACGCGCGCGGCTGGCTCGTGTCGCGGCGGATCTTCACGTTGCGGCCGAGCAGCGAGGACTCCATCCGCCCGTCGAGGTTGCGGACGGACGAGCCGGCGAGCAGGATCGAATGCTCGACTTCGGCGTTCTGCACCTCGCAGCCGGCGCCGATCGCCGTGTACGGGCCGACGTAACAGTCGGTCAGCCTCGCGTTCGCCGCGATCACGGCGGGACCGCGCACGGTCGCGCGGATCAGCGTCGCGCCGGCCTCCACGACGACGCGGCCGTCGACCGTCGAGTCGATCAGCTCGCCGTCGACCTGCGGCTCGATCGCGTCGAGGATCAGGCGGTTCGCCTCCAGCATGTCGTCGAGGCGGCCGGTGTCCTTCCACCAGCCGCGCACGACGTGCGGCTCGACGCGCAGCCCGCCGTCGACGAGGTGCTGGATCGCGTCGGTGATCTCCAGCTCGCCGCGTCTGGACGGCTCGATCGCGCGCGCGGCGTCGTGGATGCCGGCAGTGAACATGTAGACGCCGACGAGCGCGAGGTCGGTCGCGGGCTCCGGCGGCTTCTCGACCAGGCGGGTGACCGTCCCGTCGCCGTTCAGCTCGGCGACGCCGTAGTTCTCCGGGTCCTCGACGGGCGTCAGCAGGATCAGCGCGTCGGGCTCGCTGCTACGGAAGGCGTCGACCAGCTCCTGGATGCCGCCCTGCAGCAGGTTGTCGCCGAGATACATCACGAACGGGGCGTCCTGCAGGAACGGCTCGGCGGTCAGGACCGCGTGCGCGAGCCCGAGCGGCTCGTCCTGGAGGATGTACGTGATCTCGACGCCGAAGCGCGAGCCGTCGCCCGCGATCTCGCGGATCTCCGCGCCGGTCTCCGGCGCGATGATGATGCCGATCTCGCGGATGCCCGCGGCGGCCATCGCCTCGATGCCGTAGAAGAGCACGGGCTTGTTCGCGACCGGCACGAGCTGCTTGGCG
The DNA here is from genome assembly GCF_000025265.1 of Conexibacter woesei DSM 14684. Lineage (GTDB taxonomy): Bacteria > Actinomycetota > Thermoleophilia > Solirubrobacterales > Solirubrobacteraceae > Conexibacter > Conexibacter woesei. The sequence continues at coordinate 6,192,789 of NC_013739.1, read as the reverse complement.
CTCGTGTGGGTGATCGGCCGCAGCCGGGTGCCCTTGCCCCCGGACAGGATGAGTCCTCGCAGATCCTTCATCTCAGGGCAGCGTAACGGCGGCGGGCGCCCGATGTTCCGCGGAAGGGTGCGCCGGCGGTCAGTAGACCCCGCCGAGCTTGCGGTGATCCCACGTCACCGGCGGCTCGGTGGCGACGAACTGCAGCGCGACCCGCTTGGGCGCCTGCGCGCGCACCATCTGCTCGACCTCCGGGGCGGCGTCGCCGCCTCCGCCGTAGCGGGCGAACAGCTCCAGCCCGAAGGCCGTGACGACGTCGGCGTCGCGGTGCAGGCGGACGTTCGCCTTGACCATCACGCCGCGCAGCTGGTCGTAGGCCGTGCCGTCCTCGACCTGGAGCGTGACGCGATCGTCGCGCTCCAGGTTCTTGACCTTCTGTGATCTCGCGTACGTCCACGACCACAGCTCGCCGTCGCGCACCGTGTACCAGAGCGGCATCAGGTGCGGCCAGCCGTCGGGGCCGTTGGTCGCGACGACCACCGTGCGCTGCTCGTCGAGGAAGTCGGCGAGCTCGTGCTCGCCCATGCGGATCAGATCGCGGCGGCTCATGGCCGGCGATCCTACGGCGCGTTCAGACGCGGACGAGCCGGTTCGCAGCGACGCGCACGGCCGTGCGCGCGTCGTCGGGCTCCAGCACGGCGGCGTCGCCCGCTTCCTTGAGGACCTCGCGCACGAGCCAGTCGAGGCCGGCGAAGCTCAGCTCGACGACGACCGCGCCGTCGGCCAGCTCCTCGACGACGGAGCGCTCCTCGCGCGCCCAGCGGGCGCGCTCCGGAGAGATCCACACACGCGCTCGCCTCGACGCCTCGACCTCGCCGGTGCGCGGCCAGCCCTCGACATCGCGCGACGGGTCGACCTCGGCACGCGGCGTGAATCTCGTCTGCTCGATCGCGGCGCGCTTGACGCGGTCGAGGCGGAAGTGCCGCACGCCGCCTCTGGCCGGGTCGTAGGCGGCGACGTACCAGCCCTCGCGCCCGTTCATCAGCGCATACGGCTCGACCGTGCGCTCGGAGAAGACGTCCTCGTTCTCCTTGTAGTACTCGATCGTCAGCAGGCGGTTGCTGACGATCGCGGTCGACACGCTGCGGGCGATGTCGGCGTCGCCGCCGCCGCCGGTGACGATCTGCAGCCCCTCACGGATCGGGTCGTGACCGAGCGCGTCGACGACCTTTCTGCGCACCGACGTGAGCGAGTCCTCCGGGATGTGCTCGCCGATCAGGTCGATCGCGGCGACGAGCGCCTTCGCCTCGACCGGCAGCAGCCGTGCCGGGCGCGCGAACGAGTCGCCGTACGCCTCCGGGTCGGCCTCGATCATGCCGTCCTCCTGCACCTCGGCGTACAGCACGTAGGAGCCCGCGCCGAAGTTGACGACGTTCAGCACGCCGATGTCCTCCTGCAGCTCCTGCTCGCTGATCTGCAGCCGCTCGCAGACCTCGGCGGCCGGGATCCGCTCGCCGGCGCGGCCGGCGGTGATCAGGATCGAGGCGAGCGTGACGAGCCGCGCGAACCGCTCCGGGCGGATCGCGGCGGCGTCGCGGCGGCCGTTGCCGTTGCCGTTCTGCTCGACGACGCGCTCCTCCGGCGCGATCGGCGGCGCCAGCTCGGGGCCGTCGGCGTGGCGCTCGATCAGCAGCGCCAGTCGCGCGTCGAGCTCGTCGACCAGCTCCGTGGGCGTCAGCAGGCGCGCGTGCTCGCCGAGCCCGAGCACCCACGCGACGAGCTGCCGCGCGTCGGCGTAGTCGGTCACGAAGACGCGGTCGCCGTCGTCGCCCTCCGCGGCGTCGGCCGCGCGGAACGTCCCGTAGCGGCCGAAGTGGCGCTCGACCTGCCACGCGATCCGCCCCGCGATCAGCACCTCCGCGGTGCCGATCGGCTCGCCGAACTGCCACGGGATGCGGTTCGCGTAGTCGCGTGGGTCGAACTCCTCGGGGCGCTGGAAGTCGTGCTCGGCCTTCGACGCGTACGCGACCTTGCCGCGGATCCGCGAGAGGCGGAAGACGCGGATCGCGTCGCGCTCGTGCGCGCGGCCGAGGAGGTAGAACTGGCCGCCCTCGAACAGCAGCTGGTACGGGTCGACCCTGCGCGTGCCGAGGTCGTCGCGCTGCATCGTGTAGTAGTCGAAGACGATCGTCTTGCGGCGGAAGATCGCCGTCTCGATCTTCGCCAGTCGCTGCGACAGGTCATGGCCGCCGGCGGAGGCGGTGATGCCGAGCGCGATCGAGCGCTGCTCGGGCGCGTTGAGCGGGCTCGGCCGGCCCCACGAGATCTGCTGCAGCGCCAGGCGCAGCGGCTCGGCGTAGGCGAACTCGCCGTCGAGCAGGCTCAGCGCGGTCGACAGCCCGGCGAGCTCGTCGTTGCTGAACTCGATCGCGGGGAGGTGGAAGTTCTCCGGCGGGAGCGAGTAGTTCTCCTGCTCCGCGAGGCCCTCGACGGGCTTGTCGACCGACAGCTGGATCCCGAGCGCCTCGAGCTCGGAGCGGTCGGCGTAGAAGCGGCGCGCGAACGCGTCCTCGTTCATCGCGCTGTAGCCCTCGACGTCGCGACGGATCTCGGGTGCTGTGACGGGCCGCCGCTCCGCCATCAGGTAGCTGATGAGCGAGAGCTGGCGGATCAGCTTCTCAGTGTCCTTCGCCATGTGGTCGCGACACTGTAGTCAGCGGGGCTTTGCTCCCTTTCGGTGTGGCGCCGCAACGCCCGCTATTTGCGGACTTTAGTCGGCTGTGGGCGTCACGCTGCCAGCTCGCTGTCAGCAGGCGCGGGCGACCCGGCGGCGTCGGGGAAGTACGCCCCCGCGCCAAGTGCCTTGTCCCAAGAGGACCAGGTCGCGCCCGGCGGCAGCTCGCGTTCGATCCGGTCGAAGCTGCCGAGCCGCCCGCCGAGGTTGTCGATCATGTGCACGAGCGTCGCCTCGCGCGTGCACGGGACGACGGGGCTGCCGTGCGCGAGCGAGCCGTGGTGGCTGAGGATGATGTGCAGGATCGCCTGCGCGAGCGGCGGCGGAAAGCCGTCGATCCGCTCGATCAGCTCCCGAACGGTGTGATAGCCGAGTGCGATCTCGCCCTGGAGGCGGCCGGCGTCGGTCAGCTCGATCGGCTCCTCGCTCGTGTATGCGTCGAGTTTGCCGACGTCGTGCAGCAGCGCGCCGGTCACCGCGACGTCGCGGTCGATGCCGGGGAACGTCGCCGCCATCGCGCTGACGCCCTGCGCGACGGTCAGCGAATGCTCCAGCAGCCCGTGCCGATACGCCTGGTGGTAGTACTTCGCCGCCGGTGCCGCGCGGAAGCGCTCCCAGCTCGCCGTCTGCGCACCGAAGACGCCATCCAGCAGCGTGCGCAGGTGCTCGTCGCGGATCGTCGCCAGCAGGGCGCGCAGATCGGCCTCCATCTGTTCGGGCGAGCGTGGCGGTCCGGCGGTCAGATCCAGCCGGTTGAACTCGTGTGGCGCGGCCTCGCGCCACGCTTCCAGCGCCAGCTGCGGCCCATAGCGCTCGTCGACCTCGTAGCGGGCGCGGACCCAGACGACCGCTCCGCCTCTCAGCAGCGTCCGGTCCTGCTCGCCCGGCTCGCGCACGACGGCCGTGATCGAGCCGCTGCGATCGCCGAGCCGCAGGCGCAGCAGCGCGCGGCCGTCGCGCGCGGTGCGCGGTTCAGCCGCGCGCACCAGCAGCGCCTGCTCGAACTCCTGGCCGTCGCTCAGCTCACGCACCTGCATCGTCGCGACGATAGAGCCGGATGCGGACGGCCCGGAGCGCTAGCGTTGTCGTCATGTCACGCACGCGCACCGCACTCGTCACAGGCGGCACCGGCGGTCTCGGAGCCGCCGTCGCCGGCAGGTTCCTCGACGACGGCTGGCGCGTCGTCGTGCCATGGGTCGCCGAGCGGGAGCTGGCGCGCGTCGAGCGGCGCGACGGGCTCGTGCTGGTCGAGGCAGACCTGTTCGACGCCGGCGCCGTCGCAGGTGTCGTCGCGCAGGCGGCGGGCGACGACGCCGCTCCGCTGAAGGGCGTCGTCAACCTCGTCGGCGGCTTCGCGATGGGCGCGAAGGTCGCCGACGCGCCGATCGAGGAGTTCGAGGCGCAGCTGCGGCTCAACCTGCGGCCGACCTACCTCGTCACGCAGGCGGCGCTGCCCCACCTCGTCGCCGCCGGCGGCGGCGCGGTCGTCTGCGTCGGCAGCCGCGCCGCGCTGCAGCCGTTCTCCGGCGCGGCCGGCTACGTCACCGCGAAGGCGGCCGTGATCGCGTTCGCGCAGGCGGTCGCGGTCGAGTACAAGGACGACCTGGTGCGCTGCAACGCGATCCTGCCGAGCGTGATCGACACGCCCGCGAACCGCGCCTCGATGCCGAGAGCCGACCACGCGAAGTGGGTCGCGCCGGCGCAGATCGCCGGCGTGATCGCCCACCTCTGCTCCGACGACGGCGCCGTCACCAGCGGCGCGGCGATCCCCGTCTACGGGCGCGCGTAGGCACGGCCGCCGCGGCCGGCGGCCCGCGCGGCTCGCCGCGGCGGCACGGCCCGCGCCGCTACGCCGGCTCCGCGCCGGCGAGCGCCGCGGCCAGCTGGCCGCGCGAGCGGATCCGCAGCTTCAGGTACGCGTTGCGGAGGTGGAACTCGACCGTCTTGGTCGAGACGAACAGCGCCTGCGCGATCTCGCGGTTGGTCAGTCCGTTCGCGGCCAGCTCGCTGACGCGCCGCTCGCTCGGCGTCAGCGCGTGGACGCCGCTGAGCGCCGGTCGGCGCGGCCGTGCGCCGGCCGCGACCAGCTCCGCGCGCGCCTGCGCGGCGAGACCCGCCGCGCCGCAGCGGTACGCCGCGTCGAGCCCGAGCCGCAGCGTCTCGCGCGCGGCCGTCTGCTGGCGGGCGCGGCGGCGCGCGGCGCCGAGGTCGACGAGCGAGCGCGCCGACTCCAGCGCGGCCGGCGACTGCTCGAGCACGTCGACCGACTCCTCCAGCAGCGCGATCCCCGGCGTGCCGCCGGCGACCAGGCCGGCCGCGCGCAGCGCCGTGCCGAGCGCCCGCGCGGAGCCGAACGCGCGGGCGCGCCGCAGCTCCTCGTGCGCGAGCTCGTGCGCCTGCTCGGCGCGGTTGAGCTTGAGCGCCGCGATCGCTGCTTCCGAGCGCCACGGCACGATCGCCGGGTTCGGCGCCGGGATCGCGGCCTGTCGCCGGCCGCATTCGAGCAGGTCCTCCAGCGCCGCGGCCGGGTCGCCGGCGGCGAGCGCGAGGCGGCCGCGCGCCCACAGCATCCAGTTGTAGGTGAACTGCTCGGGAAGGTCGTCCTCGGGCGGGTGGGCGAGCAGCCGCGCAGCCGCGTCGGGCTCGCCGCGGTCGAGGTGGGCGAGCGCCGTGTAGCCGAGCGCGAACGGTCGCACGACCATCATCACCGGCAGCAGCTCGCGTCCGCCCTCGAGGTCGCCGAGCGCGCCGACGAGGTCGCCGCGCTGGTAGCGAGCCGCCCCGCGCAACGTCGACATCGCGGCGAAGCCGACGACCGAGCCGCGCGTGCGCGCGTCGTCGAGCCCCGCCGTGGCGGTCAGCTCGACGTCGTCGAGCCAGCCGGCGAAGAAGAGCGCGGCGACGGCGGCGACGTAGGCGGTGCCGTCTGCGGTCACCTCCCGCAGCATCTGCTCGCCGCCGAGCGCGCGGTGGGTCAGCGTCCGCACCTCCTCGGCGGTCGAGGTGCCGAGCATCGCGTGCTCGGTCGCGCGTTGCGCGAGCAGCTCGCGCTGCGCCGGCGTGGTCGCCTCGCTCGACCCGGACAGCAGGTCCTTGAAGCGCGTCAGCGCCGCCTCGCGTCTGCGGAAGTCGAGCCGGGCGGCGCTCAGGTAGCCCGCGGTCAGCTCCTCCTCCAGCACAGGGTCGGCGCCGTCGAGCACGCGCAGGCCCTCGTCGAAGGCGGCCGCGGCGCCGTCGTTGTCGCCGGCCGCGTAGAGCGCCTGGCCGAGCTGCCCGAGCGCGCGGGCGCGCGCCTCCGGCTGCTCCAGCAGCGCGACCGCCTCGCGCAGCCGGTCGGGTCCGGTCGGACGCCCGGCGAGCGCGTCGGCGCGGCCGAGGTCGATCAGCAGCTCGGCGCGCACGCCGCTCGGCGGCGCCTCGTCGAGCGCGCGCAGCAGCAGCCGCGCGGCGGTCGCGGGGGAGCCGCCGGCGAGCGCGCGGCGGCCGGCAGCGTGGAGGCAGTCGACGATCCACGCCTCCCCGGTCGGCAGCGTGTGCAGCAGGTGCGCGGCGGCGCGGTCGACGCCGTTCTCGCCGTCGCGGCGCAGCAGCTGCGCGGCGTCGAGGTGCAGCTGCGCGCGCTCGGCGCCGGGGATCCCGAGATAGACCGCCTGGCGGACGATCGGGTGCACGAAGCCGAGGTCGCCGGCGGGCCGCAGCACGTCGGCGGCGGCGAGCTGATCCGCGGCGGCGCGCGCCTGCGGAGGGCTGATGCCGGCGAGCGCGGCCGCCTGCGTCAGCGGCGCGGCGTCGCCGAGCACGGCGACGGCGCGCGCGAGCGGCGCCGCTCCCGGCGCCAGCCGCTCGAGCCGGCCGGCGGTCGCCCGCGCGATCGTCGTCGGCCCGAGGCCGGCGACCGCCTCGGCGTTGGCGGCGGTCGGCTCGATCGCCGAGCTGGACAGCTCCGCCAGCAGCTCGCGCGCGAAGAAGGGGTTGCCGCCGGTCACGCGCCAGCAGGCGTCGCAGAAGGCGTCGTCGGCGGCGGGCAGCGCGGCGCGCACGATCGTGGCGATCGCCGCTCGGCTGAGCGGGACCAGTTGCAGCCGCCGCACGAGCGGATGCGTCGCCAGCGCCGCCAGCGCGTCGCCGCTGTCGTCGTCGGTCGGACGCGGGCGCGCGGTCACGACGATCAGCAGCGGCAGGTCCTCGCTGCGCTGCGCGGTGTAGAGCAGCGCGCGCATCGAGGCGTCGTCGGCGGTGTGCGCGTCGTCGACGGCGATCAGCAGCGGGCGGTGCTCGGCGATGTTCGCCGCGATCCAGTGGAGCCCGTGCAGCAGCGGGAACTCGGGCGGGCCGGAGGCCTCCTGCATCCGCACGCGGCCTGACAGCGCGGGCTCGGCGTGGGCGGCGGCGCCGGCCAGCACCCGCCGCCGCTCGCGCGGCGAGACCGATGACAGGTACGGCTCGTACAGCTGCAGCGCGACGCCGAACGGGTACTGCCGCTCCAGCTCGCCTCCGCGCGCCCGCAGCACCACCATCCCCTGCTGCTGCGCCGCGCGCGTGGCGAGCGTCATCAGGTGCGTCTTTCCGAGCCCGGCGGCGCCTTCGAGGAAGAGGATGCGGCCGTCGTTCGCGCAGGCGGCGTCGATCGCTTCGCGCACCGCCTCGATCTCGGCATCGCGCTCCAGCGGGTCGTCGTCGAGCGCGTGGACGCCCGCGCGCCGCCGTGGCGCGGGTGTGGGTGGGGTGGGTGGGCCCTCGTCGACCCCCCCGCGGGCCTCATTCGAGCTCACATACCGAACCCTATACGGCTCACAGGTGCGTCGATCGACGGGCTCCCGGCAGATCGCAGGAATACCCAGGGTTTGCGAGCTAAAAGTCTAGGGTCATACGCCTGGTGCGTCGCTCGGGCCACGTGCGTACGTTCTCATCAGCAGGGGGCATGAGACGAAGACGGCATGGACGTTCGGCGCGGACCTACCTACCAAGTCGGTCGACCCGTCAGCGATCCGGGTCCGGCGCTTGGGTTCGCGCAACGTCTTCGGAGCACGCCTTCCGTGCGCAACCGCCGGCCGCGGCGACACCCCCTCGACCCGTAGGCCGGCAGCAGGGGGAAGGGGGCCCGTTCGAACGGGCCCCCTTTCGCCCACACGCAGCACCGGACACGCGGGAGCCACGGCGGCGCGTCGCAGCGGGGCGGCGATGCGCCGCCCGTCCGGCGAAGCTGGCGCATCTGCGCGCGGAGACCGTGACGTTTGCTACAAACGTGGAGGAGAGATCGTCCACGGGGGTGGAGGAGAACGTCATGGAGCCTCTGTTCGAGCACCGCATGCAGTTCGCCGGCGTCGAGACGCGCGTGCTCGAGCTGGAGGGCGGCGGCGAGCCGATCGTGCTCTTCCACGGCTGGTCGGACAGCGCCGACACCTGGCGCCACGTGCTCGACCTGCTGGCGCGCCGCGGCCGCCGCGCGATCGCGGTCGACCTGCCCGGCTTCGGCCGCGCCGATCGCGCAGGCGACGGGCCGCTGCTGCCGCAGCTCGACGCGTTCGGGGCCGAGGCGCTCGCGTACGCGACGGCCGACATCGGCCGCGCCCGGCGTACGGGCGGCGGTCGCACCGGCGCCGGCGCCAGACGCGCGCTCACCAGACGCGGCGGCCGTCGCGCGGTCGTCGTCGGCAACTCGCTCGGCGGCTGTCTCGCGCTGCGGCTCGCCGAACGCGGCGCGGTCCGCGGCGCCGGCGTCTCGCGCGTGGTCGCGCTCGCGCCCGCCGGCCTCGACATGGCCGGTTGGTTCCGCCTCGTCGAGCGCGACCCCGTGCTGCGCTCGCTGCTCGCGCTCCCCGTCCCGCTCCCGGGCCGTGCCGTCGAGGAGGTCGTCGGGCGCGTCTACCGCGCGCTCGCGTTCGCGCACGCCGAGCAGATCGAGCCCGGCGTCGTGCGGGCGTTCGCCCGCCACCATCGCGACCGCGCCGCCGTCGCGCGGCTGCTCGCGTCCGGCCGGCGGCTGCTGCCGGAGCTGCGGGACCCATTCGACCTCGCGGCGATCGACTGCCCGGTGCTGCTGATCTGGGGCGACCGCGATCGGATGGTCTACTCCAGCGGCGCCGCGCGTGTGCTCGACGAGGTCGCCGACGCGCGCCTGGAGCTGTTCGAGGACTGCGGCCACTGCCCGCAGATCGAGCGGCCCGACCGCGTCGTCGAGCTGCTGCTCGGCGACGGCCGGCAGGCCGCGCGCGCCGCCTAGACCACCTTGAGGGGCGGCCGCGGCCACGTGCGTGGCACACTTTCCGGGCGATGGACCTGATTCCCACGCCGGACCAGCTCGGCGCCGCCGCCGCGAACGTCTTCGACCGGCTCGTCAGAGGCGGTCTCGCGGACCTGCGTCCGCTGCCGTCCGCGATCGTCGACGAGGGCCCGCAGCGGACCGTGCGGCGCTACCTGCGCCCCGGCGAGGAGCGCGGCGCCGGCGCGCCGCGCTCGGCGCGGCCGCCGGTCCTGCTCGTGCCGCCGCTCGCCGCGCCGGCGACCTGCTTCGACCTGCGGCGCGGCTGCAGCGTCGCCGAGCACCTGCTCGCCGCCGGCCACCCGACCTATCTGCTCGACTACGGCGCGATCGCGTTCGGCGACCGCAACCTCGGGATCGAGCACTGGATCGACGACGTGATCCCGCGCGCGATCGACGCGGTGACCGCGGACGCGGGCTCCGAGCAGGTGCAGCTCGTCGGCTGGTGCCTCGGCGGGATCATGGCGCTGCTGGTTGCCGCCGACGCGCCGCAGCGCGTCCAGTCGGTCGCGCTCGTCGCGAGCCCGTTCGACACGAGCGCGGTGCCGCTCGTCGCGCCGCTGCGGCCGCTCGTGAACATCGCCGGCGGGTCGGTCGGGACGCTCGCGTACAAGGCGCTCGGCGGCGCGCCCGCGCCGCTCGTGCGCCGCGCCTACCAGCTCGCCGGGTTCGACAAGTACGTGATGAAGCCGTTCACGCTCGCGACCAACCTCGACGACCGCGACTTCCTCGCACAGGTCGAGGCGGTCGACCGCTTCATGGCGGGCATGCTGGCCTACCCCGGCCGCACCTTCGGCCAGATCTACCACCGGATGCTGCGCCGCAACGACCTCGCGGAGGGGCGCATCCGGCTCGGCGAGCGCACGATCGAGCTGTCCGGCGTGACCGCGCCGGTGCTGTCGATCGCGGGGGAGGGTGACGGGATCGCGCCGCAGGCGGCCGTGCACCGGGTCGCCGAGCTGCTCCCGAACGCGGCGCAGGTGAAGACCGCGACCGCCCCCGGCGGCCACCTCGGCGTGCTGACTGGCCGCGCCGCGCGCCGCACGACGTGGCGGATGCTCGACGACTTCCTCGCCGCGATCGACGGCAGATCGCGCAGGCACCTGCGCGCCGTGGCGTGACGGGCGCTCTCGGCGCGCGCCGCCCCGGCTACAGCCCGACGGGATGACGCACGGTGAAGCCGGCGCTGCTGCGCGGCTCGGCCTGCCAGCGGGAACCGGTCACGCGCAGCCCGCTGGTGTCGAAGCGCAGGCCGGCGACGTACATGAAGACGTGGCCGCCGTTGGCGTAGATCGTGATCCATCTGCCCGGCCCGGCCGCGCCCCAGTTGGCGAGGTCGCCGGAGACGAGCGGCCGGTCGAGCATGCCGGCGGCGGCGAACGCGAAGCTGATCGAGGCGGAGCAGTCGTACGCGGTGTCGATCCACGTCTGGTGGCCGCCGCCGTAGCGGTACGGCAGACGCGCGATCTGGTTGCCCGCCTGGATCACCGCCTGCACGACGTCGGGCGCGCCGAGCGGCGCGACCGCGAGCCCGTCCGAGGTCACGCTCGCTTGCTCGCCCGAGGGGATGCCGCTGCGCTCCAGCTCCGCGCGGATCTCCGCGTCGGTGCGCGGCTGCGGCAGCTCCGCGGCGTTCGTGACGCTGGCGTTCGCGTTCGGGTCGAAGTCGGCCGCGACGCCGGCGTCGGGGTCGACCGCGCGCGGGTTGCGCTTCAGCTTGTCGACCGCCTGCTCCTCGTAGGCGGGCGGCTGCCCGACGGTCGCCTGCGCGGGCGGCGGCTGCGCGCCCGTCGCGGTCTCGTCGGCGGATCCGCAGCCGCCGAGCACGGCGGCACCCGGTGCGGCAGCTGCGAGCAGAGCGGCGATGACGGGGATCCGCGGCCTCACCCACCCGAGTATGGCCGGTTGCCTCAAGCTGCGCTGAAGACGCGGTAACGTTGCGCGCCATGCTGGGCCCCTTCCACCGTTACCGCGGCATGGCGCTGCTTCCGCTGGCGGCGCTCGCGGTCCATCAGCTGCGCTACCTGCTCGCGTTCGGCGCGGGCGCCGAGCAGCGGCTGGCGGACGAGGGGCACTCCTACCTCGGCTCGATCGAGGCGGTCGCGATCGTGCTCTGCGCGGTCGCGCTCGGCGGCTTCCTGACGCACCTCGCGAGCGCCTGGTGCGGTCGCGCCGCCGCCGGCACGGACGCCGCGCCGTCGCCGCGCCGCGGGCTGCTGAAGCTGTGGGCCGTCGCGGCGCTCGTGCTGGCCGGGATCTACACCGGCCAGGAGCTGCTCGAAGGGTTCCTCGTCGCCGGCCACCCGCCGGGCGTCGAGGGCGTGCTGGGGCACGGCGGTTGGCTGATGGCGCCGCTCTCGCTCGCGATCGGCGGACTGCTCGCGCTGCTGCTGCGGGGCGCCCAGGCCGTGCTCGCGCTCGTGCGCCGCGCGGTCGCCGCGCGTCCGCGCCCGGCCGCCGAGCCGGCGCCGCGGTTGCGCCCGGCGCGCGTCCTGCTGCGCCGCGTCGACCCGCTCGCGGGCGCCGCGGCCGGTCGTGCGCCGCCCGTGCGCGCGCTCGTCCCGGCGTAGCCGCACGACAGCCCGAGGTCGGGTCGTCGCGCCGCTGCGCGCTTCGACCATCGATCTTCCATAGGAGCAACGCATGCCCCGCCTCGCAGCGGCGCTCGCGGCCGTGCTGGCGATCGTCGCCGCGCTGTCGGCGACCGCCACCGCGCATCAGGGCGACCCGCGCTACCGCTCGATCCTCAGGGGCGTCGATCCCGAGGCGAGCGGCGTGCGCGTCCAGGTCCTGAACTACGACGACCGCTTCGAGCTCGACAACCGCTCGGGCGAGACCGTGCTGATCTACGGCTACCAGAGAGAGCCGTATGCGCGGATCTCGGCCGACGGCACCGTCGAGGTCAACCGCAGATCGCCCGCGTACTTCCTCAACGACGAGCGCTACGCGAACGTGCCGGTCCCCGCCGCCGTGCGCAAGAACCCGCGCGCCGCGCCCGCGTGGGAGGTGCAGGACAGAACCGGCCGCTTCGAGTGGCACGACCATCGCATGCACTGGATGGTGAGAGGGATCGCCCCGCAGGTCAGAGACGAGGACGTCAGAACGAAGATCTTCGACTACAGGGTCCCGATCTCCGTCGGCGGCAGAGCAGCCGCGATCGGCGGGACGCTGTGGTGGGTCGGCGAGGAGGGCGGAAGCGGCTGGGCGGGCGGGGGAATGATTGCCGTCGTCGCGCTCGTCGCCGTCGCGCTGCTGGCCGTGCTGGCGGTCGTGATCGTTCGACGGCGGCGTGACGGCGGCGCGGGCGGTGCGGCCTCCGGCGCGGGCGGAGGGCGGGAGGCGTGGTGAAGCGCCTGCTGGGGCTCGTCCTGCTGCTCGGGCTGATCGCGCCCGCGCAGGCGGCCGCGCACGCGCAGCTGGAGGAGACCGTCCCCCAGCGCGGCGCCGTCCTCCGACAGCAGCCGGAGCAGGTCGTCTTCCGCTTCAGCGAGCCGGTCGAGGGCAACTTCGGCGCGGTGCGCGTCTTCGACGCCTCCGGTCGGCGCGTCGACGAGGGCGACGCCTTCCATCCCGGCGACCGTGGGAACGAGATCGCCGTGCACCTGCGCGACGGTCTCGCCGACGGCACGTACACGGCGACCTACCGGGTCGTCTCCGCCGACGCGCACGTGATCTCCAGCGGCGTCGTCTTCTCGATCGGGGAGGCGAGCGCGGCGGGCAAGACCGTCGCGGAGCTGCTCGGCGGGCAGGACACCGGACCGGTCACCGACGCCGTGTTCGGCGTCGCGCGCGGGCTTCAGTTCGCCGCGATCGCGATCGCGGTCGGGGCGCTCGCGTTCCTGCTGCTCGTCTGGCGCGGCGTGCTCGCGGCCGGCGTCGCCCCGGCGGCGGCCGCCACCGCGTTCGTCCGGCGCCACCGCCGGCTCGTCGCCGGCGCCGCGCTGCTCGGCGCGTTCAGCGCGGCGGCCGGGGTCGTGCTGCAGGGTGCCGAGGCGGCCGGCGTCACCGGCTTCGACGCGCTCAGACCGTCGATCGTGAAGGAGACGCTCGGCACCCGCTTCGGGACCGTCTGGGGGATCGGCGTCGTCGCATGGCTGGCGCTGGCGGCGCTTGCCGCGTTCGCGCTGCGCCCGCGCGCGGGCGTCGACCGGGAGCCGGCCGCGCCGTCGCCCGTGGCGCTGCTCGCGTTCGCGCCGCTCGCGGCCTTCCTGTTGCTGCTCCCCGCGCTCAGCGGGCACGCGTCGGTCCAGTCGCCGGTCTGGCTGCTGCTGCCCGCCAACGCGCTCCATGTCGCCGCGATGAGCGTGTGGGTGGGCGGCCTCGCGACGCTGCTGCTCGCGCTGCCGGCGGCGACGCGGGCGCTCCCGGAGCGCGGCGACCGCAGCCGCCTGCTGGCGGCGACGCTGCTGCGCTTCTCGCCGCTGGCGCTGTGCGCCGTGATCGCGATCGTGCTGAGCGGGACGGTCCAGGGCGTCGTCGAGGTGCGCACAGTCGCGCACCTGTTCGACACTGCCTTCGGCCGCGCGGTGCTCGTCAAGCTCGTGCTGCTGCTCGCGCTGATCGGGCTCGGCGCCGTGCAGCGCCGGCGCGTGCTGCCGCGGCTGCGCGTGGTCGCGGCAGCCGGCGCGGCGCCCGGCGGTGCGGGCCTGCTGCTGCGTCGCACCCTGCGCGGCGAGCTGCTGCTGATCGCGGGCGTGCTGGCCGCGACCGCGTTCCTGACGGCCTACGCGCCGTCGACAGCGGAGCGCTCCGGTCCGTTCGACCGCACGACGGAGCTGGGCCCGATCCAGCTCCAGCTGACGGTCGACCCGGCCGCGGTCGGCTCCAACGAGCTGCACGTCTACCTGTTGAACCCGAGAGACGGCAGCCAGTTCGACGGCGCCAGAGAGGTGACGATCGCCGCGACCGAGGAGGACGAGGGGATCGGGCCGCTCGACGCGCCCGCCGACAAGGCCGGACCCGGCCACTACGTCGCGAACGTCGCGCTTGGCGTTCCCGGCACCTGGACCGTGCGCGTCAGCGCACGCGTCTCGGACTTCGACGAATACACGACGCGGGTGGAGGTGCCCGTTCGATGAACGCTCCCAGCTGGACCGACTGGACCTTCGACCCGCTCGTCGTGGCGGCGATCGCGATCGCCGCGTGGTCGTACGCGGTCGCATACAGACGCGCGTGCCGCGTCGCGCCGAAGCCGCCGGGGGTCGGGCACTGGCTGCCCTACGCGGCGGGGCTCGGCGTGCTCGCGATCGCGCTGATGTCGCCGCTGGACGAGATCGGCGAGCAGTACCTGCTGTCCGCGCACATGCTCCAGCACGTCGCGATCGCCGACCTCGCGCCGGCGCTGCTGGTGCTCGGCCTGCGCGCGCCGATCCTGCCGCTCGGCCTGCCGAAGGCGGGGCTGCGCTGGATCGCGCCGGGCGGCAAGCTCGGTCGCTTCATCCACGTCGCGACGCGGCCGTGGGTCGCGCTGCCGGTGTGGGCGATCGCGACGTGGGTGTGGGCGCTGCCGGCCGTCTTCGACGCCGCCGCCGCGAGCCCGGCGCTGCACGCGCTCCAGCACGCGACGCTGTTCTACGCCGGCCTCGCCGTCTGGTGGCTGATCGTCGACCCGCTGCCGAGCGAGCGGCGCAAGCCGCACCCGATCCGGCTCGGCTACCTCGGCTTCACGCGGCTCGTCTCCGCCGCCGTCTGCCTGCCGCTGACGTGGCTGTCGACGACGCTCTACCCGCGCTACGTCGACGCGCCGCGGGCGTACGGCATCGACCCGCTGCGCGACCAGCAGATCGCGGGCGCGGCGATGTGCCTCGCCGAGTTCCTGATCTTCGGCATCGCGCTCGCCGTCGTCTTCATCGACCTGCTCGGCCGCGACGCGCGGCTCGCCGAGCGCACCGACGCCCTGCTCCCGCGCACGAGAGGAACGACATGAGACTCCGCTTCGCCCACACGGCGGCCCGCACAGCGGCGCTCGCCGTCGCCGCGTCCGCCGTCGCGGCGCTCGCATCGGCCGGCGTCGCGCAGGCACACGTCAGCGTCGTGCCGAAGACCGCCCCCGCCGGCTCCTTCACGGTGCTCGACGTGCGCGTCCCGAACGAGCGCGACGACGCCGCCACGGCGAAGGTCGACCTGAAGCTGCCGCCCGGCTTCACGTCCGTCTCGTTCGAGCCCGTCCCGGGCTGGGACGTCGACGTGATCCGCGAGCGGCTGAGCACCCCGATCGAGACCGAGAACGGGCCGATCTCCGAGCAGGTCTCGCGGATCGTCTGGAGCGGCGGGCGGATCCCGCCCGGCGCCTTCACCGACTTCCCGATCTCGGTGCAGATCCCGGAGAGAGTCGGCACGACGCTGACGTTCAAGGCGTTGCAGACGTACGTCGGCGGCGAGGTCGTGCGCTGGATCGGCGCGCCCGACGCCGAGCTGCCGGCCGCGCAGGTCGAGGTCGTCGCCCCGGCCGGTGCCGGCGAGGGCGCCGGCGCCGGCCACGGCGCGGAGGGCGACGGCGGCGGAGAGGCGGCGGGCGGCGAGGCGGCCGAGGGCGGCGCGTCGTCCGGCGGCGAGCGCGACGGCGCGGCAGCCGCGGGCGAGCGTGCGTCCGACGACGGCGCCAGCAAGGGCCTGGCGATCGCCGGCCTCGCCGCCGGGCTCGCGGGCCTGCTGCTCGGCGGCGCCGCGCTCGCGCTCTCGCTCCGCCGCAACCGCGGAGTGGGCACGCCGAGCGCATGACGACGACGCTCGCCGGCCTGCTGTATCTCGCGCCCGCGCTGCTGATCGCAGCGGCGCTGCTGCGCGGCCGGTACCTCGGCGAGCGGACCCTGACCGCGGTACTCGTGCGCGCTCGGCGCCTCCCGCGCCCGGCGCGGCGCCGCGGCTGCGCGCACGCGCGGCGCACGACCCCGCCGCGCGGCGGACGGCTCGTCGCCGCACGTCTGGCCGGACGGGCGCCGCCGCACGGCGGCCGGTCCCGATTCCGTTCACCCAGACACCGAGGAGCACATCTCCATGCGAACCCGCACCCTGCTCGCGGCATCCGCCGCGACCGCCGCACTCGCGCTGCCGAGCGCCGCGCAGGCGCATGTCACGCTGAACCCCAAGAGCATTCCCGCCGACAGCTACCAGGTGCTGTCCGTGCGCGTCCCGAACGAGGACGACAAGGCGGCGACGACGAAGGTCCAGCTGCAGTTCCCCGCCGGCTTCGCGTCGGCCTCGTACGAGGCGCAGGCCGGCTGGAAGGCGAAGCTCGTCACGCGCAGACTCGCGAGACCGCTGCAGACGGCGTACGGGCCGGTCGACCGGGAGGTCGCGTCGATCACCTGGACCGGCACGCGCAGAGGCCTCGGCCGGATCGCGCCGGGGCAGTTCCGCGACTTCCGCATCTCGGTGAAGGTTCCGGGCAGAGCCGGCGACACGCTGACGTTCGGCGCGCTGCAGACCTACTCGAACGGCACCGTCGTGCGCTGGACCGGCAGACCTGACGCCGACAAGCCGGCGCCGACCGTGAGGCTCACCGCAGCCGAGCGGGCGCACGGCGCGAGCACGCGTCCGCAGGCGCAGACCGCGCACGCCGGCATCGCGTCGCGCACCCCCGCGCCGGGCACGACCGCGCGCAACGTCAAGCGCGTCGCGATCACCTTCTCGCAGCGGCTCGTGACCGGCAAGCTCGACGTCTACCGCGGCTCGACCCGCGTCGCGCCGGCCCGCAGCGGGCCGGCCGGCGCGAGCGTGACGGCGTCGTTCGCGCGTCAGCTGGCGGCGGGCGGCTACACCGCCCGTTGGCGCGCGGTCGTCTCCGACGGCCACGTCCAGACCGGCTCGTGGAGCTTCCGTGTGAAGTAGGCGCGCCGCATTGAGCGGAACCTAAGGTCGCCCCGCGATGATGCGCTCCCGTTACCATCGCCCGTGGCCGCAATTCGCGGCCACGGGGTGAAGGTCGGCGAGTCAGAGCAGTTGGGGGCGGGGCAGTCTCGCCCCGTGTGCATCGAACAGGAGATCGAGGAACGACGCGATGGCGGACACCAGCGGAACGAGAAGAGAGCGCCGCGCTGCGGCGCGAACGGAACGGCAGGAGCGCGAACGCGCCGAAGCCGCCCGCGCCAGACAGCGCACGCGCCTGTTCCAGCTCGGCGGCGCCCTCGCACTCGCGGCGGCGATCATCATCGTGATCGTGATCGCGACCGGTGGCGGCGACGACAAGACGCCGGCGAAGAGAGCCGGCGAGTCGGTCGCCGGTCAGAGAGACGCGATCGCGCTGTTCAGCGGGATCGAGCAGAGAGGCACGTCGCTCGGCGACCCGAGAGCGCCGGTCACGCTGGTCGAGTTCGCCGACCTCCAGTGCCCGTATTGCCGCGACTTCTCGCTGCAGGTGCTGCCGTCGATCGTCAACGACTACGTCAAGACCGGCAGAGTGAAGCTGGAGTTCCGCAACCTCGCCTTCCTCGGCACCGACTCGACGCGCGGCGCGCAGATGGCCGAGGCCGTCGGGCTGCAGAACAGACTGTACGAGTTCATCGACATCTTCTACGCCAACCAGGGCGAGGAGAACTCGGGCTACGTGACCGACGAGTTCCTCACGAGAACGGCCGGCGCGATTCCGGGTGTCGACGTGCAGAGAGCGATGGACGACCGTGGCACGGCGAGAGTCCAGAGACTCCTGACCGACGCCCAGGAGGAGGCGACGGCGGCGTTCCCGCAGCTGTCGACCCCGTCCTTCCTGATCGGGCCGACCGGCGGAACGCTCGAGCCGCTTGAGGTGGAGCAGCTCAGCGCCGACGCCTTCAAGGAGAGAATCGACCCGGTCATCGAGAGAAACGCGAGATGAGCGGATGACCGACCGGGCACTTCAGCGCACGCTGCTGGTCCTGAGCGTGATCGGGATCGGCATCGCCGGCTATCTCAGCTACATCCACTACCGCGGCTTCGATCCAGCGTGCTCGACCGGCGGTTGCGAGAGAGTGCAGAGCTCGGAGTGGGCGAAGCTCGCTGGAGTGCCCGTTCCGTACCTCGGCCTCGTCGGCTACGTCGGGATCCTGGCCTCGCTGTTCGTGAAGAACGAGCTGGCGAAGGTCGCGACGGCCGGCATGGCCTACATCGGCTTCGCGTTCTCGATGTACCTGACGTATCGCGAGATATTCACGATCGAGGCGATCTGCCAGTGGTGCGTCGGCAGCGCCGTCGTGATGACGCTGATCGCGATCGTCGCGACGATCCGCGTGCTGCGGTTCGACGATTCGTCGTACGCTCCGTCCGTGACGTCGGATCCGGAGCACGAAGCTGTCTGATCGCATGCCCGCGCGGCGTGCGCGGGCCTGTCTGTTCCTCGCCGCGGCGCTGCTCCTGATCTGGGCGGCGCTGCCGGCGAGCGCGCAGGCGCACGGCCTCGTCGGGCGCACGGACCTGCCGATCCCGCAGTGGCTGTTCGCGTGGGTCGCGGCCGTCGTCCTGATCGTGTCGTTCGCGGCGCTGAGCCTGCTGTGGCCGCAGCCGCGGCTGGAGCACGCGCCGGCACGTCGCCGCGTCGCCGTCCCGCTCGTGCTGCGCGCGCTCGCGGGCGCGGTCTCGATCGCCGTCTTCGCGATCGTGCTCTACGCCGGCTTCGCCGGCACGTCGGTGCCGACCGCCAACCTCGCGCCGACCGCGATCTACGTCGTCGTGTGGGTCGGCGTGCCGGTCGTCTCGATCTTCCTCGGCGACGTCTGGCGGGTGCTGAGCCCGTGGCACGCGCTCGCCCGCGGCGTCGCGGCGGTCGCGACGCGGTTGCGCGGCGGCGAGGCGCTGCGTGCCCCGCTGACCTACCCGGAGCGGCTCGGCCGCTGGCCGGCGGTGATCGGCGTCGCCGGCTTCGCGTGGCTGGAGCTGGTCTACGTCGACCGCGACGTGCCCTCGACGCTGGCGCTGATCACGCTCCTGTACGCGCTCGTCCAGCTCGCCGGGATGGGGCTCTTCGGGATCGAGCGCTGGCGCACACGCGGCGACGCGTTCGGCGTCCTGTTCGAGCAGTTCGGCCGGATCGCGCCGCTGGAGCTGAGAGACGGCGCGATCTTCACGCGGCGGCCGCTGTCCGGGCTCGCGCAGCTCGACGGCGCGGTTCCGGGGACGATCGCGCTGCTGGCGGTGATGATCGGCACGACGACGTTCGACGGCGCCTCGAACGGCGAGCTGTGGACGAGCATCGCCGACCCGTTGCAGGAGCTCTTCGGCGACCTCGGCCTCGGCGTCACCGCGGCGAACGAGGTGACCGGGACGATCGGCCTGGTGGCGGTGATCCTGCTCGTCGGCGGCTTCTACCGGCTGGGTGTGATGGGGATGCAGACGGTCGGCGGCGACCACACGACCGGCGAGCTGGCGCAGCGCTTCGTCCACACGCTCGTGCCGATCGCGTTCGGCTACCTGCTCGCGCACTACTTCTCGCTGCTCGTCTTCCAGGGGCAGGCGCTCTCCTACCTCGTCTCCGACCCGCTCGGCGACGGCTCGAACCTGTTCGGCACCGCCAACTCGACGGTCGACTACACGCTCCTGTCGGCGTCGGCGATCTGGTACGTCCAGGTCGCGGCGCTCGTCGCGGGCCACGTCGCCGGCCTGACGCTCGCGCACGACCGCGCGCTGGTGATCTACCGTGATGCGCGTGAGGCGGTCCGCTCCCAGTACTGGATGCTCGTCGTGATGGTCGGCTTCACCTGCCTGGGCCTGTGGCTGCTGTCGGCGGTCTCGACGTGAGCGTGGAACCGCTCGGCCGCCGCACGCTCGCGCCGCTCGCCCTGCTGCTGCTCGCGCTCGTCGCGCTGGTCGGCTGCGGCTCGTCGTCGGGCGGTGACGACGACGGCAGCGGCGGGCCGCCGCCGAGCACGCCGTCGAGCCGCTTCGCCGCGGCCGGCACGCTTCCGCCGGTGCTGGCGGAGAGACCTGCGCCCGCGATCAGGCTGACCGACGCGCGTAGCGGCGAGCCGTTCGACACGGCGTCGCTGAGAGGCACGCCGTACATGGTCACGTTCCTGTTCGTGAACTGTCCCGACGTCTGCCCGCTGATCGGCCAGGAGATCCGCGAGGCGCTGGAGCAGATGGGCGGGCAGGCGGAGAGAGTGGCGGTGCTGGCGGTCAGCGTCGACCCGCGCGGCGACACCGCCGAGGCGGCGCGGACGTGGCTCAGACGCCAGCGCCAGCCGCAGAACTTCCACTATCTGATCGGCTCCGAGGATGAGCTCTCGCCGGTCTGGAGAGCGTTCTATGCCGCGCCGCAGATCGCCGGCGATCCCGAGAGCGCCCACACCGCCGTCGTGTGGCTGATCGACGCGCGCGGCCGGCTTGCGGCGAAGGTCGACGCCGGCACGTCGTTCGAACCGGCGGATCTGGCGAAGGACATGCGCACGCTGCTGTCCGAGTGACGGCGACCGGTGATGCTCCCGGCCGGGAGGTCGCCTAGCATGGGGCGCGTCTGTCGTTCACTGCCGCCGGAGGTTTCCCCCAGATGACCGAGTTGCTGCTGCCCCGCCTGAAGCAGGAGATAGAGGCACGGCTGGCGGAGCTGCGGCCGCTCGTGGAGGAGATCGAGCAGCTGGAGGCGGCGAAGGCGGCGCTGCTGGCGCGCTCGGAGTTGCCGCGGCCGCCGGCGGCCGCGAGGCCCGCGCCGCAGCGCAGACCGGCGCGCAACGGCGGCGGCAGCGCCGCGCCCGCGCGCAGACGGCGCGCGAGAGCGACTGCCGGCACGGCCGCCGCGACGCCGCCGGCCGACGGCGACCGCGCTCCTCGCGGCGCCAACCGCGACGCGATCCTGAAGCTCGTCGAGGAGCGCCCCGGCGTCTCCGTCGCCGAGATCGCGTCGGTCACGAAGATCGCCAAGCCGACCGTCGCGACGACCGTCTCGAAGCTGAAGCGCGAGGGTGTGCTCGCCGACGAGGCCGGCGGCGTCAAGCTCGCCTCGCGTCAGCCGCTGACGATCTCGGGCCCGGCCGCGGGCGCGCCGCGCAAGGAGAGCGCGAGCGACGCGGAGTGGGACGAGGCCGCGCCCGCCGGGGGCGACGCGTCCGCCGGCGACGCCGCGGCCTAGGCGCCGCACTCCGGGATGACCGCTCCGGTGCGAGAGATCCCGATCCGCGGCGAGATGATCCGGCTCGGCCAGCTGCTCAAGCTGGCCGACCTCGTCGAGGTCGGCGCCGACGCCAAGATCCTGCTCGAGGACGGGCTCGTCACGGTCAACGGCGAGACCGAGCAGCGCCGCGGACGTCAGCTGCATCGCGGCGACGTCGTCGCGGTCGAGGACGAGACGGTTCGCATCGTCTGACCCGGGAGCACATCGTCCGGACGGAAGACTCGGTACGATGTCAAGCCAACTTGCGAAGGACCGGCCTTCGTCGCGCCGCGACGAAGGCTGTTCCATGACTACCTAAGGAGACTGCGTGGGGCGTTACACCGGCCCGGTCGAGAAGCTCTCGCGACGCGAGGGCGTCGACCTTTGCCTGAAGGGCGAGCGACGACTGAATGGCAAGAGCGCCCTGGAGCGGCGTGGACCGCAGCCTCCCGGCCAGCACGGGAACGCCCGGCGCCGCAGAGAGTCCGTCTACGCGGAGCAGCTGCGCGAGAAGCAGAAGGCGAAGCGCTACTACGGCGTGCGCGAGAAGCAGTTCCGCCGCTACGTCGCCGCGGCCACGAAGAAGCGCGAGGGCGTCGTCGGCGAGCAGCTGCTGCAGCTGCTTGAGCAGCGTCTCGACAACGTCGTCTACCGCCTCGGCCTCGCGTCGACCCGTCCGCAGGCGCGCCAGTTCGTCGGTCACGGTCATGTGCTGGTCAACGGCCAGCGCTGCGACATCGCGTCGCGTCAGGTCAAGCCGGGCGACGTCGTGATGGTCGCGCCGGAAGCCGCGATCCGTCCCGTCTCGACGGTTGCGACCGAGCAGATGGGCCGCGTCGGCGCATGGCTCGAGGCTGACTTCGACTCGCTCGCCGGCAAGGTCCTGCGCCTCCCGGTCCGCAACGAGATCGACGCGCCGGTCGCCGAGCAGCTGATAGTCGAGTTCTACAGCCGGGTCTGACGATGGCGGACGGGCCCGTCCCGTTCCAAGCCCTCACCAGTTCCGACGACGTCGAGCACGGCGTCCTGGCGATTTCGCTGGGCGCCGAGTTCGAGCCGGTCGACGCGGCGTCGCTCGACGCCGCGCTCGCCCCGCTCGTCGCCGAGCTGGTGCCGATCGCCCGGGCTGACACGGCCGAGCAGCTGCTCGCCGCCGAGGCGATCCTCTCGCGGCACCTGCGCGCGGAGCCGCAGGGCTACCGCGACCTCGGCATCGACGACCTGCTGCCGCACGAGGTCGCCGCGGTCGGCCGCGGTCACGAGCTGGCCGTCACGCTCGTGGCGCTCGAGGCAGCCCGCCGCGCAGGCCTCAGACTCGGCCTCGTCGCCTCGGTCGACGCGGTCTACATCGCGCATCCGCAGCTGGAGGCGCCCGTCCTGCTGAACGCGGACGGCGACGGCCCCTGGCGGCTCGTCGACACGCGCGAGCTGGAGGACGAGGAGCTGGCCTGGCAGTCGGCCCACGAGGCCGCCCTGCTGCTGCTCGGCCTGATCGTCGAGCGCACGCACGAGACCGGCCTGCTGACGTACGAGCTGCGTGCCGCCGAGCTGTCGCTCCAGCTGCCGGTCGACGACGAGGAAGAGGAACGGCTGCGGACGCAGCTCGACGCCGTCCGCGCACGGCTCAACTAGCGCCGTGTCAGGCAAGCAGCCGGGCGAGCGCCCGGCCCAGCAGCAGCGCCACGAGGCCCGCGACGAGGCTGCCGACGACGTTGGCGGCGACCGCGCGACTGCGCCGCTCCTGCGCCAACCTCTCGCTGTCGACCATCCACGTCGAGAACGTCGTGTAGCCGCCGAGCAGGCCGGTCCCCGCGACGAGCATCGCGTCGTCGCTGAGCGTCAGGCCCGCGAGCAGCCCGAGCAGCGCGCTGCCGGAGACGTTGACGGCGACCGTGCCGAACGGAAGCCTGCCGGCCGGCGCGAACCGCGCCGTGACGCCGACCGTCAGCAGCACACGCAGCACCGCGCCGCAGCCTCCGAGCAGGCCGACGCCGATCCACGTCAGCGCCGCGCTCACGCGCGCTCCCGCGCAGGCACGTCCGGCGTCGCGCGTCGCGCGGACGCCAACCGCGTCGCGAGCGCCGCCGCCGCGAGACCGGCCGCGACGCTCGCCGCGGCGTAGCCGAGCGCGAGGCCGACGCGGTCGGCGTCGAGCATCCGCACCAGCTCCAGCTGGAACGTCGAGAAGGTCGTCAGCCCGCCGCACAGCCCCGGCCCGGCGAATGCGCGCACGTGCGCCGAGCGATGCCTCGACGGCAGCCGCGTGATCGCCAGGGCGAGCAGGGCGGCGCCGGCGACGTTGACCGCGAAGGTCGCCCACGGCCAGCTCGCCGGATCGTGCGCGAACGCCTCCTCCAGGCCTGCGCGCGCAAGCGTGCCGAGCGCACCGCCGGCGAAGACGGCGAGCAGCACGCGGAGGTCGAGACGCGGCAGCACGCGCGGGAGCTTGGCACGTCAGGATGTCGGCCATGGAGCTGCGTCAGCTGCGGTACTTCACCGCCGTCGCCCGCCACCGCCATTTCACGCGCGCGGCCGACGAGCTGCACGTCACGCAGTCGGCGCTCTCCCAGCAGGTGCGGCGGCTGGAGGAGGAGCTGGGCGTCGAGCTGCTGCTGCGCGCGCCGGCGGGCGTCGCGCTGACGCCCGCGGGCGAGGACCTGCTCGCGCGCGCCGACGCGATCCTCGCCGAGGCGGCCCGCGCCCACGCCGACATGGACGCGCACGCCGGCCTGCTGCGCGGCGTCGTGCGGATCGCGGCCGATGCCGCCGCCGCGCTCGCGCTGCCACCGGCGCTCGCCGCCTTCCACCGCGCGCACCCGGGAATCCGGATCGGGCTGCGGCAGAGCGCCCCGAGCGCGATCGCCGCGCTCGTGCGGACCGGCGCCGTCGACCTCGGCGTCGCCTCGCTGCCGGCGAGCGACGTCCCCGACGGCGTCCGCGCCGTCCCGCTGGCCGACGAGCCGCTGCACGCGATCGCGCCGCCTGGGGACCCGCTCGCCGCCGTCGGCGAGGTCGCCGTCTGGGAGCTGCGCGAGCGCCCGTTCATCCTCGCCGAGCAGGGCAGCGCGCTGCGCGACGTCGTCGCCGCGGCGTGCGAGGCGGCGGGCTTCGGGCCGGTGCCGCTGTTCGAGGTCGGCGATCCGGCGGCGGTGCGCGACCTCGTCCACGAGGGCCTCGGCGTCAGCCTCGTGCCGGCGTCGTGGCTGGCACGACCGGGCGCGGCGGTCGCCGTCGCGCGGCTCGCCGCGCCGGCGCCGCGCCACCGCGCGCTGCTGCTGGCGCCGGCCGCCGGCGCGCCGCCGGCCGGTGAGCTGCTGCGCGCGGAGCTGGGCGCCGCGCTCGGCGGCTCAGAGCAGCTCTGACAGCTCGCGCTCCAGGCGCGCCTTCGGCCGGCTGCCGACGAGCGTCGCGACCGGCTCGCCACCGCGGAACAGCATCAGCGTCGGCATCGACAGGATGCGGTATCTGATCGCCGTCGCCTGCTGCTCGTCGGCGTTGAGCGAGACGACGCGCAGCTCGTCGTGCTCGGCGTCGATCGCTGCCAGGACGGGTCTCATCGCGCGGCACGGCGGGCACCACGGCGCCCAGAAGTCGACGAGCACGGGCAGGTCGGATTCGAGCACGTCGGCGACGAAGCGGTCGTCGGTCGTGGCGGGGACGGCGGGTGCGGGCGTCGATTGCACGGGGGCTCCTCGGGTCGGTCGCGATCGGGCGCGTCCGACGATCGCCCACCTCAGCGGGCCCGCCAAGTCGCATCGCTGATCGCGCCGATAAGCGGCGCGCCCGGCCCCCGCCGATTCACGGAGCGCGCCGCGTCGGGTGCGTCAGGCGTGCGCCGGCTGCTGCACGTTGGCGATCGCCTCCTGGAAGCGACCCATCGGCTCGGCGATCCCCTCGTTCGCGTAGCCGTCGACCACGCGCAGGTCGTCGACGACCATGCCGGCGTCGAGCGTGATCCGCAGGAAGCGATCGTCCTCGCGGATCGCTTCGACCTGGGCGTGCGTGCCGTACAGCAGCATCATTCCGCCGACAGACCCGTTCGGGGTCAGCAGCACGAGGTCGAACCGTTCGATGCCGCCCTGCTGTTGCAGCCCGGTGTAGTACCCGACCGCATCGTTGAAGACTTCCAACGAGCGCCGCTCCCGGCCGCGTACGACCGCTCCCCAGCTCAGACAGAGGATCCTGTCGGCCATGAGATGCTCCTCTCACTGCTCGGCCGGGCGCGGGGTCGACCGGCCTGGTGCAACGAGCTTCGCACCGGCTTTCTGATCGATCAAGGCCGTCGGTGCGCCCGCTGCGCGCCGCCGAGCGCGCGCCGCCGCCGCGCCGTATCGTCAGTGCCATGGCCGCCGCCGACACCGCGCGGCGGAGCGGGGCGTATCGCACGATCGCGAGCCTCACGCTCGCGTCGCTCGCCTACGCCGTCATGCAGATGATGGTCGTGCCCGCCCTGCCGGCGATCGAGCGCGATCTCGGCGCCGACTCCAGCAGCGTCGCCTGGCTGATCTCCGCCTTCCTGCTCAGCACCGCCGTCTCGACGCCCGTGCTCGGCCGGCTCGGCGACATGTTCGGCAAGGAGCGGATGCTGATGATCGTGCTGGCGGTGTTCGCCGCCGGCGGCGTGCTCGGCGCGTTCGCGACCTCGCTGGAGATGCTGATCGCCGCACGTGTGGTCCAGGGTCTCGGCGGCGCGATCTTCCCGCTCGCGTTCGGGATCGCGCGCGACGCGCTGCCCGCCGACAAGCTGTCGATGGGGATCGGGCTGATGTCGGGCAGCTTCGGGGTCGGCGGCGGGGCCGGGCTGGTGCTCAGCGGGCTGATCGTCGATCACGCCTCGTGGCACGGGATCTTCTGGGTGGGAATCGCGATCCCGCTCGCCGCGATCGTCTGCGTGCGCGC
This sequence comes from Conexibacter woesei DSM 14684, assembly GCF_000025265.1. GTDB lineage: Bacteria > Actinomycetota > Thermoleophilia > Solirubrobacterales > Solirubrobacteraceae > Conexibacter > Conexibacter woesei. The sequence goes on along the minus strand of NC_013739.1, from coordinate 6,166,851 downwards.
GTTCGTGCCCGCATCCCCGGCGCGCACCCGCGTCCAGCTCGACTGGCTCGGCGCGATCCTGCTCGGCGGCGGCCTGATGCCGCTGCTGCTCGCCGTCTCGCGCGGCCGCGCATGGGGGTGGGGCTCCCCGGCCGTGCTCGGCCTGCTCGCCGGCGGCGCCGCGCTGCTCGTGCTGTGGACGCTGTGGGAGCTGCGCCGGCGCGAGCCGCTGATCGACGTGCGCCTGCTCGCCCGCCGGCCGGTCTGGACCGTCAACGCCGCCGCGCTGTTCGTCGGCTTCGGCATGTATGCGACGAGCTATCTCGTGCCCCAGCTGGTGCAGGCCGACCCGCTCCACGCCGGCTTCGGCTTCGACGCGAGCACGACCGCCGCCGGCCTGTTCCTGCTGCCCGCGATGCTGGTGGGCCTCGTCTTCGGTCCCGTGAGCGGCACGCTCGCGAGCCGCTTCGGCCCGAAGCTGCCGCTCGTGCTGGGGACGGCGACGATGGCGGCCGGCTTCGCGCTGCTCGCGTTCGCGCACGACGCGCCGTGGCACGTCTACCTCGGCGCGCTGCTCTCCTACGGCCTCGGGCTGACGCTCGCGCTGACCGCGATGGCGAACCTGATCCTCGTCGGCGTGCCGCGCGCGCAGACCGGCGAGTCGACGGGCATGAACACGATGGTGCGCACGGTCGGCGGCTCGCTCGGCAGCCAGGTCGTCGCGGCGCTCGTGCTGGCCGGCGGCGCGGCTGGCAGCGTCGCGGCGAGCGCGAGCGGCGGCGGGCCGACCGAGCACGGCTTCACCGTCGCGTTCGCCGTCTGCGCCGCGCTGCTGCTGGTCGCCACGGCGTTGTCGGCGGCGGTGCCGTCCGCACCGACCCGAGAGTGAGTTTTTGGCAAGCCAAAACTTTTTGCTAGGCTCGGTCCACGATGAACCTGCGACTGCTTCGCATCTTGATTGCGGCGGCCCTCGGGACGCTGGGGATCGCTCTCCTCGCCGGCTGCGGCTCCAGTGAGGGCACCGCGGCCGGCGCCACGGTCCCCGTCGACCGCAAGGTCGCGGTCACGACGACGACGAACTTCATCACCGACACCGTCCGCCAGATCGGCGGCGACCGCGTCGAGGTGACCGGCCTGATGGGCCCCGGCGTCGACCCCCACCTCTACAAGGCGAGCGCCCGCGACGTCGCCGACCTGCGCGACGCCGACGTCGTCTTCTACGGCGGGCTCCACCTCGAGGGCAAGATGGGCGACCTGCTCGGCAAGCTCGCCGAGAAGCAGACGACGACGGCGGTGATGGAGGAGATCCCGGAGCGCGACCTGCTGGAGCCGCCCGCCGGGCTCAACGCCGAGCACGACCCGCACGTCTGGTTCGACGTCGCCAACTGGAAGGTCGTCGCGCGGACGATCGCCGACACGCTCAAGCAGAAGGACCCGGCGCACGCGGCCGAGTACGACGAGCGCCTCGCCGCGTACCTGCGCGAGCTCGACGCGACCGACCGCTACGTCGAGCGGCGGATCGCCGAGATCCCACCCAGACAGCGCGTGCTGATCACCTCGCACGACGCGTTCCAGTACTTCGGCAAGCGCTACGCGATCGACGTCGCCGGCATCCAGGGCATCTCGACCGTCGCCGAGGCGACGACCGCCGACGTCCAGCGGATCGCGCAGCTGATCGCCGACCGCGACGTGAAGGCCGTCTTCATCGAGTCGAGCGTCCCGCGGCAGACGATCGACGCGGTCCTCGCGGCCGCCGAGCAGAAGGGCGCCGACGCCCACGTCGGCGGCGAGCTGTACACCGACGCGGCCGGCGACGAAGGCACACCGGAAGGGACGTACATAGGAATGGTCAGAGCGAACGCCGACAAGATCGCGGAGGGACTCCGATGAGTGCGAGATCCTCGCCTGGCGGCTCGGATGCGGCGCCTGCGCTGGAGGTCCGCCGCCTGACGGCCTCCTACGGCGCCCGGCCCGTCCTGTGGGACGTCGACGCCAGCTTCCCGGCCGGCTCGCTGTCCGCGATCGTCGGCCCCAACGGCGCGGGCAAGTCGACGCTGCTGAAGGCGGCGCTCGGCCTGATCCCCTCCGACGCCGGCCAGGCGCTCGTCGCCGGCAGGCCGATCGGCGCCGCGCGCGACCAGGTCGCCTACGTGCCGCAGCGCGACGCGGTCGACTGGGACTTCCCGATCACCGTGCGCGAGGTCGTCGAGATGGGCCGCTACGCCAGCACCGGCTGGTTCCGGCGCGTGCCGCGCAGGGACGCGATGCTGGTCGACGACTGCCTTGAGCGCGTCGGCATGAGCGCCTACCGCGGCCGCCAGATCGGCCAGCTCTCCGGCGGCCAGCGCCAGCGCGTCTTCATCGCCCGGGCGCTCGCGCAGCAGGCCCCGCTGCTGCTGATGGACGAGCCGTTCGCCGGCGTCGACGCGCGCACCGAGGCGTCGATCCTGGAGCTGCTCGGCGAGCTGCGCGACGAGGGCCGCACGGTCGTCGTCGTCCACCACGACCTCGGGACCGTCCGCGGCGCGTTCGACTGGGCGCTGCTGCTGAACGTGCGCGCCGTCGCCGAGGGGCCGGTCGCCGACGTGATCACGAAGGAGACGCTCGCGCGCGCCTACGGCGCCGGCGCGGCGTCGGTCGGCGTCGACGGCGAGGAGGCGCTGTCGTGGGCTGGCTGATCGACCTGCTGCCGCTCAACTACAGCGACGCGGTCGTCGCGGTCGGCGCGGCGCTGCTCGGCATCACGGCCGGCGCGCTCGGCGTCTTCGCCGTGCTGCGCCAGCGCAGCCTCGTCGGCGACGCGCTCGCGCACGCCGCGCTGCCCGGCGTCTGCATCGCGTTCCTTGCGACCGGTGCCAAGGACGCGACGACGCTGCTCGTCGGTGCCGCCTGCGCCGGCCTCGTCGGCGCGCTGCTGATGGTCGGGATCGAGCGCACGAGCCGGATCCGCCCCGACGCCGCGATCGGCGTCGTGCTGTCGAGCTTCTTCTCGCTCGGGATCGTGCTGCTGACCTACATCGCGGCGTCCGACGACGCCAACCAGGCCGGGCTCGACAAGTACCTGTTCGGCCAGGCCGCCGGCCTGCTGGAGCGCGATCTGAACGTGATGGCGATCCTCGCCGTCGTCTCGCTCGCGGTCGTCGCGGTGACGTTCCGCGCGCTCAAGACGACGCTGTTCGACCCCGCCTTCGCCGGCGCCGTCGGGCTGCCCGTGCGGCTGCTGGAGGTCTTCATGACGATGCTGCTCGTCGTCGCGGTCGTGATCGGCCTGCGGACCGTCGGCGCGATCCTGATGGTCGCGATGCTCGTCGTGCCGACCGTCGCCGCACGCCAGCTGTGCGACCGCCTCAGCATCCTGCTGCCGGTCGCGGCCGGCATCGGCGCGGCGGTCGGCGTGACGGGCGCGCTCGTCGCCGGCAGCGCGGAGGTCCCGACCGGGCCCGTGATCGTGCTCGTCGGCGTCGCCGTCGTGATCGTCGCGGTGCTGCTCGCACCCGGGCGTGGCGTGCTGTGGCGCGGGCGAAAGCTCGCGCGCGACCGCCGCCGCACGTTGATCGAGGGCGTGCTCGTCGACCTCGAGACGTCGATCCACGCCGGTCCGCCGCCGACGCCGCAGGAGCTGGCGCTCGCCAGCGGCCGGCCGCGCCGCGCGGTGCAGCGTGCGCTGACCGCGCTCGACCGCGCCGGCATGCTCGCGCACGACGGCGACCGCGTCCACCTGTCGGAGGCGGGCGCCTCCGCAGCGCACGCGGTGCTGGAGCGGCGCGACCTGTGGAGCGCGTGGCTGGAGCACGGCTGGCAGCTCGCGCTGCCGGACGCGCGCGAGCCGGACCCGAGCGACCTGCGCGGGAGCCTCGGCGACGCCTACGCGGACGAGCTGCAGCGGCTCGCGGCGGCAGGCGCGGGCGGCGCCGCCGGGGGCGCGCGATGAGCGACGACGTCACGATCATCCTCACCGCCGGTCTCGTCGCGACGGCCGCCGGCCTGCTCGGTCCGTTCCTCGTGCTGCGCCGCGTCGCGCTGATGAGCGACGCCGTCAGCCATGCGGTGCTGCCCGGCATCGTCGCCGTCTACCTCTTGCTCGGCACGCGCGCGCCGCTGCCGGTGATCGTCGGCGCGGGCGTCTTCGCCGTCCTCTGCGTGCTCGCGATCGACGCGCTCAGATCGACGCGGCTCGTTGCCAGCGACGCCGCGATCGCGCTCGTCTTCCCGGCGCTGTTCGCGATCGGCGTGCTCGGCGTGACGAAGTTCGCCAGCGGCGCGCACCTCGACCTCGACGCGACGATCTACGGCGAGATCGCGTTCGCGCCGTTCGAGACGCTGACGTTCGGCGACGTCGAGATCGCGCGCTCGATCGTGCTGATCGGCGCGGTCGTGCTGGCGAACGCGATCCTCGTCGGGCTGCTGTGGAAGGAGCTGAAGGCGACGACCTTCGACCCCGAGTTCTCGCGCACGATCGGGATCTCGCCGACGCTGCTGTCGCGCCTGCTGCTGATCGCCGTCGCGGTCACGGCGGTGACGGCGTTCGAGTCGGTCGGCGCGATCCTCGTCGTGACGCTGCTGATCGTCCCGGCCGCGACGGCGTACCTGCTGACCGACCGCCTCTGGGCGATGATCGGCGTCACGCTCGCGATCGGCTGGCTGAGCGCGATCGCCGGCCACACGACCGCGTTGCAGGTCGACGCGTCGATCGCCGGGTCGATGGGCCTCGTCGCTGCCTGCTGCTTCGCGCTCGCGCTGTTCCTGTCGCCGAAGTACGGCCTGCTCGCCCGCTGCCTGACGCGCCGCAGGCGGCGGCGCGAGATCCGCGCCGCGCTCGCCGCCGCCGGCTAGCCCGGCGCGCGGGCCGCGCTCCGCTCAGTGCACGTGCGCGTGGCCGTGCGCGGCCTCGCGCTCGACCTCGGCATGCGGCGTGTGGAGCGCGAGCAGCGCGGCGAGGGCGGTCGTGCTCGGGACCGCGGCGATCAGCCCGATCGAGCCGACGAGCGTCGCGACGACCTGCTCGGAGACCAGTTCGAGGTTGAGCGCGTCGCCGGCGCCGAGCGCGCCGGAGGCGAAGATCAGCAGCACCGGCAGCGACGAGCCGGCGTAGGCGAGCACGAGCGTGTTGACGGTCGCGGCGACGTGGTCGCGGCCGACGTCCATCGCGCGCCGGAACAGCTCGCGGAAGCCCAGCTCGGGGTTCGCGGCGCGCAGCGCGAAGACGGTCGACGACTGGCTGACGGTGACGTCGTCGAGGACGCCGAGCGCGCCGATGATCATGCCGGCGATCAGCAGCCCCTGGAGCGAGACTGACGGGTCGGCGAGCCGCAGCGCGAACGCCTCCTCGCCGGCGAGCCCGGTCAGCCGCGTCGCGCTCGTGAAGATCACCGCCAGCAGCGCCGTCAGCAGCAGACTGGCGGAGGTCCCCAGCATCGCCGCGATCGACTTCGGGCCGCGCCCGTGCGCGAGCAGGATCGTGATCAGCCCGATCGCGAGGGAGCCCGAGATCGCGACCGCGACCGGCGGCTCGCCGTCGAGGATCGCCGGGATGATGTAGACGAGGATCAGCACGAGGCTGACGCCGAGCCCGAGCAGCGACAGCGCGCCGCGCAGCCGCGACAGCAGCAGCACGAGCACGGCGAAGATGACGAACAGCAGGATCAGCGCCGGCCCGCGCTGGAAGTCGACGAGCTGGTAGGTGTTCTGCCCGACCTGCTCGTAGCCCGGCACCTCCTCCGCCCGCGCGACGCGCAGCTTGTCGCCGACGTGCACCGGCGGGTCGACGCCGTTCGCGTTCCACTGGATCACGCCTCTGCTGCCGTCGTCCGACCCGCTGTCGACGTGGATCAGCACGCGCACGCAGCGGTCGCTGACGGTCGCGCCGCACGGTCTGTCGTCGATCCCCGTGACGGTCGCCTTGTCGCTCGGCTGCACGACCTCGGAGAACTTCTCGCCGACGTTCGTCGGCCACATCAGCGCCATCGCCACGACGGTGCCGAGCGCGACGACGACGATGAAGGCGCGCGCGGCGCCGAGGAGCGAGAGGCGGGAGATCGGAGCATTGAAGCAGCGGCGGCTTAACCGCAACACTGTGGCGCGTCGGCGCGTTTGAGCCGGTCATGAACCGACGTCAAGGAACGACGCTCGCTGCGACCGTCCTCACGCTGCTGGCGGTTGCGCCCAGCGGCGCCGTCGCGGCACCCGCGCAGGACGGACGGTCCGCGCTCGCGACCGGCAGATCGCAGGACGGACGCGCGAGCTTCAGGCTCGAAGGACGGAGACTCACCGTCACCCTCGCCCGTCGGCTCGAACGCAAGGGCTTCGCAGGCCGTCCGTCGGCGACGCTCGTCTGCGGCGAGACGGTGCCCGTCGGGTCCGCGGCGAGGCTTCCTCGCACCTTCGACACCGTGGTGGCTCGGCGCATCCTGCGCGTCCACCCCGGTGTGCGCACGGTTCGCGCGCTGCTCGACCGCGACATCGCCAGATGGGCGAACTGGTGCAAGCTGCGCTGGCACAGCGCAGCGCGACAGCTGTCCCTCGAAGCGGAGATGACGCTGCGGAGCGGCACGCCGCCCGGCTGCTCACCTGCCGACCCCAGACTCGTGATGGTCGAGAACGACCGCGTGCTGGTGATGTCCGCCACGCGCCGCACCGAGTGGACGAGCGCGGCGATCTACCGCGCGTGCGACAAGTCGTCGGCGACGTGGCACGAGCTCGCCGACGCCTACCAGGACCGGTACGCGGGGTGGGTCCAGGAGCTGTTCGTGGTCAGCGGAGCCTGGGTGGCGTGGCGGACGGACGACGCGTCGTCGTACGCCGGCAAGCGGACGTGCACGATCCAGCGCAAGGATCTCGACGGCGGTCCCGCCCAGAGCATCCCGATGACGCAGGACGACGCGTCGGACACGTGCGCGACAGCGCTCGCGCTCGGCTCCAACGGCGCCGTCGCGTGGGTCGTGGCGACGTGGGGTCAGCCGTCCCCGCCGGACCGGCTCAACGTGCTCGCGTCGAGCGGCACGATCGTCACCCTCGACACCGCGCCCGCCAGAACGCTGACGGACATCGCGATCAGCCCCGACGGCGGCACCGTCACGTGGATGAACGGCGGCCAGCCGAGAAGCGCTCGCGTTCCGTGATCGCCATGCGACGAGGTCCGGGACGAAACGCGGTCGCGGTCGCCGCGCTGGCGGCGGTGTGCGCCGGTGGTGCGGGCGCGCCGAGCGGGGCGACAGCGAAGAGCGCGCCGGCAGTGGCAGCGGGAAGATCGAGCGACGGGTCGGTCTGGCGGCTGGAAGGCCGCCGGCTCATGATCAGGCTGGCCGAGCCGCTCAGCGGATATCGCGGCGGGAGAGTGCGCGTGCTGCTGCGGTGCGGCGAGGGAGTCGGGGCTCCCAACGCATCGCGGCCGATGCCGACCTTCGTGCGGCAGGCTGGTCGGTGGATCCCGGCCGTGCCGGGCACGCGGGTCCTCGCGGGCACGCTCTCGCGCGACGTCGCGGCGGCGGCGACGCTGTGCGCGCTGCGCGTCGCCGGGGACGAGCAGAACACCGAGACGGTCACCGCCGCGATGCGGCTGCGCCGCGGCGCCCCTCCGGCATGTCGGCTCGCGAACGGAGAGCGGGCGGCGTTCCGTGACGGGCGCGTGCTCGTGGCCGTGCTGGCGGGTGCCAGCGAAGACGAGCACGAGGAGCACTATCGCGCCTGCGCGCGGCCGAACGGACGGTCGGTGGCGCTCGGGACGGCATGGGCCGGCGGAGGCGGCGGGGGCGGAGGCAGCGAGACGCTGGCCGGATTCGCGCGCGTCGGCAACTGGCTGGCGTGGCGGTGGGCGTACCAGCCCAACAACCCGGGGTCCGAAGGGTCCTCGTCCGTCCAGCTGTGGAACGTTTCGGCGACCGGTGCGACAGCTGTCCGAGCTGCCGGCTCGTGGCCCGTCGCGGGCAGAGGCGGCGCGGTCGCGTGGCTCGCCGGCACGGCTGTGCACGTCGGTACCGCCGACGGAAGGTCCGCTGTCCTCGGCAGTGCGAGCGGCGAGGGCCCGCTGACGGATCTCGCGATCAGCGCCGACGGCCGCACTGTGACGTGGAAGGACGGCGGCCAGCCGAGGAGCGCGCCGATGCCATGAGCCGCGCGATGTGATCGCGGGCCGGCGGCCGGCAGAGGGGAGCGTGAAAGCGCGCTTTCTCAGCCGAAACTCAGTCGGTCACGCGAACATCTGCTCCATCAGCGAAGATTTATGTCGACTGGGCGTGCGCAACTCTGTTGCGCACGCTGTGTTGGCAGTGCCGGTAGGTACCGGAATCCCCCAGGCTGGAGCAGAATTTGAGCGGCGAAGCCGCGGCGTATGCCGCGACGGACAAGTAGTTCGATGGCGGCACGGCGATTCACGCGGCGCGGTGCGCTGAAGGTCGGTGCGGCCGGAGCGGCCGCGGCTGGCCTCTCCGCCTGTGGCAACGAGTACGAGGAGACGTCCGGACGCGCCGACGGCGCGCCGAACGTCGTGCTGATCATCACGGACTCCACGCGTGCGGACTACATCGGTGCGTACAACCCCAACTCGCTTGCCAGAACGCCCAACCTCGACGAGCTGTTCAAACGCTCGCTGAAGTTCGAGCTGGCGATCCCGGAGGCGATGCCGACCGGGCTCGTGCGGCGCTCCGTGCTGACGGGCATGCGCTCGTTCCCCAACCGCGACTGGGTGCTCTCCCCGCCGATGCCGGCCGAGGTCGGCTGGACCCGCCCGCTGCCGCACCAGCCGCTGCTGACCGAGGAGCTCGGCAAGGCCGGCGTCGAGACCGCGTACGTGACCGACAACCCGTTCATCGTCGGCCCGCGCTACACCGACTTCCGGCGCACGCTCGACATCGGCCGGCCCGACTTCTCCCAGGGCGCCTACCGCGCCTTCAACACGCCCTTCAGACGCCCCGCGCCGCGCAGCGCGATCGAGAAGTACCTGCTGCCCGCGCTGTCGGACACCGTCGAGGTGCGCCGCCTGCAGGACTACGTCGGCTGGAACAGCATGTACCGCGTCGGCGAGCGCAACTACTCCGCCGCGCGCGTCATGCGCGGCGGGATGGACGCGCTCGACGACCTCAAGGACAAGCAGCCGTTCTTCCTCGGCGTCGACTCGTTCGACCCGCACGAGCCGTTCGACGCGCCGCCGCTCTACGTGCGCGAGATCGAGGGCCAGCCGAAGGGGATCCAGCGCGACAGAGGGATCATGCCGATCCAGCCGTTCCTGACGCCCGCCTCCAGACTCGACAAGATCGACGTCGACCCCGAGACGCTGCAGCTCATACGCGAGCTGTACGCGGCCGAGCTGACGTTCGTCGACGTCTGGATCGGCAAGCTGCTGAACAAGCTCGACGACCTCGGGCTCTCCGACAACACCGTCGTCTACTTCCTCAGCGACCACGGCCTGACGCTCGGCGAGCACGGCATCATCGGCAAGTCGACGCCGCGGCCGTACCGCGAGATCCACCACATCCCGTACCTGATCCACGACCCGTCGGGCCGGATGGCCGGCAAGACGAGCCGCTACTTCGCCTCCACGCACGACGTCGCCCGCACGGTCATGTCGTTCATGGGCGTCCGCGCGCCCGGCCTGATGAACGGCGAGGACCTGACCGTCCTGTTCGACGGCCGCGAGCCGCCGGCACGGCCGTACTACACCTCCTGCTACCAGGAGACGTGGATCTGCGGCGACTACGACTGGCTGCTGATCTCGACGCCGGACGGCTCCAGAAGAGAGCTGTACGACCTCGTCAACGACCCCGGCAACACGAGAGACGTCGCGAGCGATCCCGCCAACCAGGCGACGATCGACACGCTCTGGACGGTCCTGATCAACGAGGCGGGCGGCACGCTGCCCGTCTTCCACGACCACATCGGCGTGGTGGGCGGCTGATGGCGGACGACGGACGGATCTCACGCCGCGCCCTGCTGCGCGGCGGCGGCGCGTCGGCCGGCCTCGCCGCGCTGACCGGCGCCGGCGTGCTCGGCGCCGCCGCGACCGCGCAGGCGCAGGACGGCGACAGAGCGAGAGAGCGCCCCAACGTCGTGCTGATCGTCGCTGACCGCCTGCGGGCCGACTACGTCGGCGCCTACGACGACGTCTTCGACGACCGCCACGCCAAGACGCCCAACATCGACGAGCTGGCCGACCAGGCGCTGCGCTTCAAGTACGCCGTCCCGGACGGCATGCCGGCGATCCCGATGCGCCGCGGGATGCTGACCGGGATGCGCAGCTACCCGTTCCGCGACTGGAGAGCGACGGCGGGGATGCCAGCGATCCCCGGCTTCAACAAGATCTACGACTTCCAGCCGATGGTCACCGAGCTGGCCGCCGCCGCCGGGATCACGACCGTCTACGTGACCGACAACCCGACGTTCACCGGCCCGCGCTTCGGCCGGATCGTGCGGACCGGCCCGCTCGCGACCTCGGCCGGCTTCGAGTCGACCGAGCGCGACTACCTGCTGCCGCTCGGCGGCACGGTCCAGCGCAGACGCCAGGAGCCGACGAGCCGCGTCCTGCGCGAGGGGATCGAGCAGCTCGACCAGCTGAGAGGCAGACAGCCGTTCTTCCTGACGCTCGACGCGTTCGACCCCAACGACGCGTTCCGGCTGCCGCGCCAGTTCGTCGAGGGCAGCGGCCCGCTGCACGACGACGTCACGCTGCCGAAGGACCGCGTCTACCAGCAGACGTTCAGAGCCGACGGCGACGTCAAGGGCGAGGTGCGCGACCGCTACGCCGCCGAGGTCGAGTCGGTCGACGGCTGGGTCGGCAGATTCCTCGACAAGCTCGACGACGCCGGCCTCGCCGACAACACCGTCGTCGTCTTCGTCGGCGACTCCGGCATCGCGCTCGGCGAGCAGGGCGTCTACGGCCACCCCGCCGGCGTCTGGCACCGGCGCGCCTACCACGTGCCGTTCCTGATCCGCGACCCCGACGGCCGCTGGGCCGGCGACACCAGCAAGTGGTTCGCCTCCACGCACGACATCCCGTCGACGCTGCTCTCCTACTGGGGCATCACGAGCCCGGGCAGAATGCAGGGCGAGGACCTGACGACGCTGTTCGACGACTTCGACCTGCCGGCGCGGCCGTACTACACGACCGCGATCGACACGCACATCGTCACGGGCAGCCGCACGTGGCTGCTGATCGGCCGCTCCGACCAGGACCGCTGGCGCCTGTACGAGGCCGAGGACGAGGACGAGCCGGACGAGATCCGCACCGAGACCGTCAAGTCGCCGACCGTGCTCGAGGAGATGAGACGGTATGCGCTGGCCGCCGCCGGCGGCACGCTGCCCGACTTCGGCGACACGGCCGCGATACGGCCGGCACAGCCCGACTCGCTCGACAAGAAGGTCGCCGACGACGGCACGCTCGACGAGGACGAGGCGGAGGCGAACGAGCTTCGATGAGCGCGAAGGTGCGTCAGAACCCGCCGGCCGAACGGCTCTACGCGATCAAGTGGAGAGTCTTCGCGGTCATGATGATCGCGTGGTTCATGTCGATGCTCGACATGTCGATCATGAACACCGCGCTGCCGGAGCTGCAGCACGATTTCGAGACGGACCTGCCGAACGCGTCGTGGGTCGTCAACGTCTACAGCATCGTCTTCGCGGTGCTGCTGATCGCGACCGGCCGCCTCGCGGACCAGTTCGGCCGCAAGAAGATGTTCATCGGCGGCCTCGTCGTCTTCACCGTCGGCTCGGCGCTCTGCGCCGTCGCCTGGGACATCGGCTGGCTCATAGGCTTCCGCGCGCTGCAGGCGATCGGCGCCGGCATGCTCGCGCCGCTCGGCTTCGCGATGACGGCGCTCGTCTTCCCGCCGAGAGAGCGCGGCAAGGGCCTCGCGATGATCGCCGTCGTCGCCCTCGTCGCCAACGGCCTCGGCCCGGTGATCGGCGGCGGCCTGATCGAGATCGCCAGCTGGCACTGGATCTTCGTCATCAACCTGCCGCTCGGCGTGATCGGCGTCGTGCTCGCGTGGCGCTGGTGGCCGGAGACGTACGACCTCAGCGCCAGCCGCCACATCGACTGGCAGGGCATGGTGCTGCTCGGCGCCTCGGTCTCGCTCTTCACGTACGGCCTGATCGAGGCGAACGTGCGCGGCTGGGACGACGCCGCGATCCTCTTCTTCATCCAGATCTCGATCGTGCTCGGGATCGGCTTCGTGGTCTGGCAGAAGCGCGCGAGAAACCCGATGATCCCGCCCGCGCTGCTGGCCAACAAGCAGTTCCTTTCGGCCAACCTCGCGATGGTGATCCTCGGCGCCGGCGCGGTCGGCGGCATCTTCCTGCTCGCGCAGGTGTTCGTGAACCTGTGGGGCTTCTCGCAGCTGGAGGCCGGCCTGAGCCTGCTGCCGATCGGCGTCTGCGGCGGCCTCGTCTGGCCGCTTGTCGCGCGCGCCGCCGACAACGCGCCCGCGTACCGGCTCGCGGTCCCGGCGCTCGGGTCGCTGGCGCTCGGCCTGCTGTGGTTCTCCTTCATGCCGTCGACCTACGAGGGCGTCGGCGACTACCTGTTCGTGCTGCCGGGCCTGATCCTGATCGGCATGGGCATCGGCGTCGGCTTCCCGACGCTCAACGTCGGCGCGATGAACGCCGCGATGGGACCGAACCTCGGCGTCGCCTCCGGCGTCGTCAACACGTCGCGCCAGCTCGGGTCGGCGCTCGGCATCGCGCTGCTGATCACGGTCTTCACGACGACGGCCGGGTGGCACTACGACGGCAAGAAGGACCACATCGAGGACACGTCCTACGTGTGGGCGGTGCCGAACGGCATCTCGCACGGCGTGATCCACCACGACATCGCCGAGTTCGCCGGCGCCGTCGAGCGCAAGGAGACGGCGCCGGTCGGCTTCGACCGCTGGCTGCGGCGGGAGGCGGCCGGGATAGCGCGTGACGGCTTCGGCTGGGCGTTCCGGCTCTCCGCGCTGCTGCTGCTGTTCATGATCCCGGTCGTGCGCAAGCTGACGCTGACGCCGGCCGAGGCGCGTGCGAACGCGATGGCGGCCGCGCAGCGGGCGGCGGCCGCCGCACCGCCGTCACCGCCGCCGGCGCCCGTCCCGGTCGGCGGGCAGCCGGCCGAAGCCGCGGCCGGCGCCGTCGCGGTCCCCAACGGCGGCGGCGTCGAGGGCCGCATCGCCGAGCTGGAAGACGCCCTGCGCGGCCTGCGCGCGGAGGTCGCCGACGGCCGCCGCGGCGGCCGCTCCGGCGGCGAGGAGCGGCCGCAGTGATGCGCTCAGGCGCCGGCGGCTGTCGCCGCGCGCGCGGCGTCCTGCAGCCGGCTCAGGTCCGGCGTGAAGCCGTGCAGCTCGTGCGCGAGGAAGGTCGAGAAGAGCCGGTGCTCGGGACCGTGGTAGTCCGAGGAGCCCGTCGTCAGCAGCCCCAGCTCGCCGCAGCGCTCGACGAGCAGGCGCGTCTGGTCGGCGTCGTGGGTCGGGTAGAAGCACTCGACGCCGTCGAGGCCGGCGCCCTTGAAGCGGTCGATCGCGCCGAGCACCTCGTCGTCGGAGTCGAGGTCCCAGTACGGGTGCGCCCAGATCGCGAGGCCGCCGGCGTCATGGATCCAGCCGATCGCGTCGAAGACCGTCGGATGGGTGCGCGCAAGGTATCCGGGCGTCCCGGGTATGAGGTATGCAGGAATGAACGAGGACACGTCATCGTGCCCTTCCTCCGCCAGACGGGCTGCGTTGGCGGGATGGATCAGCACAGCCTGCGCGAGATGCGGACGCCCGATCGGCTTCCCGGCTGCGCGTCGCGCCGCCAGCGGGGCGTCGTCGACCTCGAACCCGAGCTCGTTCAGCTTCGCTGCCATCCGCTCGGCGCGCAGCTCCCGGTCGGCGCGCGCGGCGAGCAGCCGCTCGGCCAGCAGGGGATTGTGATGGTCGATCCCGTAGCCCAGCACGTGCAGGTCTTCGTAGCGACCGTCGACCGAGGAGATCTCGGTCGCGGGCAGGATCGCGACGCCGTGGCGGGCCCCCGCGGCGAGCGCTTCGTCGACGCCGTCGACGGTGTCGTGGTCGGAGAGTGCCAGCAGCTCCACGCCCGCCGCGGCGGCGCGCTCGACGACGTCTGCCGCGGGCAGGACGCCGTCGGAGTGGAGCGAGTGGGACTGGAGGTCGAAGGTCGGCTTCGTCATGGCGGAGCACCTTACTGGTCGTGTGCGGGGCCGTTGCCGCCCTCCGCATGCGCGGGTCGGGACGCGGCGACGAGGAAGGAACGCTGATGGCGAGCGCCAACGTCACCTGGCACGAGAGTGCCGTCGACCGCGCGGAGCGTTGGCAGGCGCTCGGGCAGCGTGGCGCGACGATCTGGTTCACGGGGCTGCCGGCGTCGGGCAAGTCGACGATCGCGGCGGCGGTCGAGGCGCGGCTCGTGCGCGAGGGACGCTCGGCCTACCGGCTCGACGGCGACAACCTGCGCCACGGCGTCTGCGGCGATCTCGGCTTCAGCCACGACGACCGCGACGAGAACGTCCGTCGCTGCGGCGAGGTCGCGCGGCTGTTCGCCGACGCCGGCACGGTCGCGATCGTCTCCGTCGTCTCGCCGTTCGAGGCCGGGCGGCGCGCGGCGCGCGCACTGCACGAGCGCGACGGCCTGCGCTTCGTCGAGGTGTTCGTCAACACGCCCGTCGAGGAATGCATGAGGCGCGACCCGAAGGGCCTCTACGCGCGTGCCGCGGCGGGCGAGCTGAAGGGGATGACCGGCGTTGACGCGCCGTACGAGAAGCCGGTCGCGCCGGATGTCGAGCTGACCGGCTCCTCGGAGGTCGCCGACGCGGTCGAGCTGGTGCTCAGGGCGCTGGACCCGACCCGCGCAGCGCGAGGTACGCGGCGCGAGCCGCAAACGTCGCACGCATCTGCGCCGTGATCTCGTCGAGGAACTCCTCGCGGTACGCGCCGTCGGTCAGCACCGCGATCGCGTAGTAGAGCCCCGAGACGGCGGCGATCGCGCCGGCGACGCGCAGCAGCTCGAACGTCAGCCGCAGCGGCACGTCGAGCACGGTCAGCGCGACGATCGTCTCGCCGGCGCTGCCGGTCCACGACTCCATCACCTCGGCGTCGATCACGATCATCCCGAACGTGACGAAGAAGGCGCCGATCGCGCAGGTCACGACGGCGATCTGGAGGCCGTGGCTGATCAGCAGCACGAGCCCGACGTTCGCGCGCTGGCCTCTGGTCAGCGGCGGTGAGCCGGCGCCGGTGAGGATGTCGCGCTCGAGCGCCTCGACCTCCTTCGGCAGCCGCGCGACGAGGAACCCGGTCGCGACGACGGCGAGCAGCAAACCGACGGCGATCAGCGTCGCGTCCGAGCGGCCGGAGAAGACCTGCCACATCTCGGTGTTGACGAACAGCACGAGCGCGAAGATCAGCAGCAGCGGCACGGCGCGCGCGAGCAGCAGCAGCGACTGCGCCAGCTGGCCGGTCAGCCGACGCGCGGCCCAGACGACGATCGCCCCGAGCCCGAACCCCCACGCGAACGCGACGACGCCGAGCAGCACGAGGTTGAAGGCGAGCACGCCCAGCCCCCAGCCGCCGTGGAAGATCCCCTGCACGACAGCGGGCAGGATCACGAACGCCGCCAGCTCCCACGGGCCGACGCTGTCCGGCGCGGCGAACGGCCGCCGCCCGCGCGCCCGGTTGACGAGCACGACCGCGGCGAGCGTGAGCCCGAGCGCCGAGGCGACCGCACCGACGTTCGCCAGCAGCGGCCAGTCGACGTCGAGCGCGGCGATCAGCTCCAGCACGAGCACGAACAGCAGCAGCGGCGCCGCGCGGTTGTAGACGTCCTCGCGCGCGGAGAACTCCTCGATCAGCAGCGGCAGGCCCGCGCGGCGGAAGCCGCGCTCGTACTCCTCCAGCTGTCGCTCGCGCTCGTCCACCGTCGCGGCATTCCACTCGACCGGGCGGACGGTGGGTCGGCGTCGACAGGTCACACACCCGAGCGGTAGACGCGACGCTTGCGTCGATCTAGGTTCTGGCCTATGACGATTCCCCTGCTCAAAGCACCGCCATCGCATGTGTATGGTCTGCACATGTTGAATGAGCGGCTTCAGATTCTCGTCACGCCGTTGCAGCGCCAGCGGTTGGAGCGCGAGGCGAGAGAACGCGGCGTCTCCGTCGGCAGCCTCGTGCGCGAGGCGATCGATGCCCGCTTCGGCGGCTACTCGGTCGAGGAGAGACTCGAGGTGCTGGAGCGGTTCCGGAGAATGAGAGCGAAGTACCTCTCGATCGAGGAGATGGACCGCATCGTCGAGGAGGAGCGGAACAAGGACGCGGACGCGATGCTGCGGCAGGTCCGGCGATGACGTTCTTCGTCGACGCGAACGTGATCGTCTACAGCGTGACCGACTGTGTGCAGCAGGAGGCGTGCGCGCGATTGCTCGAAGCGATCGCGAAGGGCGCGGATGGCCGGACGTCCGCTTCGGCGCTCGAAGAGGTCTGGCACCTCGAGCGCAACGGGCGCCTCGGCGGGCAAACCGGCGTCGCCGAAGGCGCGCATCGCATGCTCACCCCATTGGTGCCCGTGACCGACGAGGCGTTCGCGCTGGCGCTCACGGTGGAGGCGCCGCGGCTCGGTGCGAGCGACCGCATCCACGTCGGCACCTGCCTCGCCCACGGGATTGGGACGATCGTGACGGCGGACAAGGGCTTCGACCACGTGAGAGGGCTGCGACGCGTCGATCCCGGCAACGCGCGGGCGATCAGAAGACTCGTCGGGAGCGGCTGAGCGGCGCCGCCGCCGCGGGGCGGCCGGCGGCGGCGCCCGGCGTCAGCCGCCCGTGACGTCTCGCCGCATGAACACGATCAGCGCCGCACCGAGCGACGGGACCGCGTAGAGGGCGCAGACCCAGATCGAGCGGACGATCGGGGACCAGTCGATCGGCTCGCGCAGGAGGCCCTGCCAGGCGTCGAACTGGCTCGAGATCAGGTAGGGGCGGATCGCGTCGAGGCCGGAGATGATGCCGACGATCTGCATCACGAGCGACAGCATCAGCGCGCCGACGACCGCGGCCGCCGAGTTGCGCGTGACGGTCGACAGCAGCAGCGCGATCGACGCGATCGCGAGCACCGGGACGAGGTAGGCGAGCAGCGCGCCGCCGAGCAGCAGCATGCCCCGGCCGGTCTCGATCCGCGTGCCCGACAGCGACGTCAGCGGGTCGAAGCCGTAGCGCAGGCCGCCGACGAGCAGGCCGACGCCGGCGAACAGCAGCAGCGCGACGACCGCGTAGGAGAACGCCGCCAGCGTCTTCGCGACGAAGATCTGCTGACGGTCGGCCGAGCGCGTGAGGATCGTCTTCAGCGTGCCGTTGCCGTCCTCGTTGGCGACGATGTCGCCGGCGACGAGCGAGACGATCAGCGGGAACAGCCAGATCGAGCTGAACAGCAGCAGCACCGGCGGGATCGCGAGACCGGTCTCCGTCACGTAGCGGCCGAACGGCACGTCCTCGGGGCCACCGCCTTCCGCCGCCAGCGCGACGATGAAGATCAGCGGCACGATCACGGCCGAGCCGAGCCCCAGGTACGTGCGCTTCTGCGCCCGCAGCTTGCGCAGCTCCCACGCGTAGATCGTGCGCATGCGCGGTCGTCTGCGGCTGGCGGTCGCGCTGCGCGACGCGCTGCGGCCGGCCGCGGCCGACTCGGCCGGCGGCGGCGCGCCGGCACCGGCCGCGGTCGCGATCGCGGTGCGGGCACCGCCGCCCGTGCTCAGGTCATGTGCGCTCATGCGGTCCCCTCCTCGTTCGCTTCCGCGCCCTCGGTCATGCGGAAGAACAGCTCCTCCAGCGACGCCGTCGCCGGCACGAGCGCGACGATCCCGACGCCTCTCGCCGCGAGCGCGAGCGACAGCTCGGCCACGACCTGCTCGTGCTCGGCGGCGAACGTCAGCCCGTCGTCGCCGCTGACCAGCTCCGAGACGCCGGCGAGGTAGGAGCCGACGTCCCATGCGCGGACGTCGTCGGTCGTGCGCAGGCGGTAGCGCTGCCCGTGCGCCGACGCTCTGTGCAGCAGCGCGTCCATCGCGCCCTCGTAGATGACGCGGCCGGAGCGCACGATCGCGACGCGGTCGCACAGCTCCTCGACCTCGCCCATGATGTGCGAGGAGAGCAGCACCGTGATGCCGTCCGCGGCGAGCCGTCTGACCAGCTCGCGCATGTCGCGCATGCCGGCCGGGTCGAGGCCGGTCGTCGGCTCGTCGAGCAGCAGCAGCCGCGGGTCGCGCAGCAGCGCCGCGCCGATCCCGAGCCGCTGCTTCATCCCGTGCGAGTAGCCGCTGACCTTGTCGCCGTCACGCTCGGCGAGGCCGACCGTCTCCAGCGCGTCGTCGATCCGGTCGGCGGCGTCGCCGCCGTCGAGCGCGGCCATCAGCTCGAGGTTGCGACGGCCCGACAGGTAGGGGTAGAAGCGCGGCGCCTCGACGAAGCCGGCGACGCCGTCGAGCGCCGCCGCGCCCTCCTCCAGCGGGTCGCGGCCGAACAGCCGCGCCCGTCCCTCGTCCGGCCGGATCAGGCCCAGCAGCATCCGCAGCGACGTCGTCTTGCCGGCGCCGTTGGGGCCGAGGTAGCCGTAGACGGTGCCGGCCTCGACGGTGATGTCGACGTGGTCGACCGCGGTCACATGGTCGTAGCGCTTGACGAGGCCGCGCGCCTCGATCGGATGCGCGGCAGCGGTCGCGGCGGACATCAACGCAGCTCCCGCGCGGCCGTCTCGGCCGCCTGCGGCGGGATCGAGCCGATCACGACGTGGTTGACGCCGTCCTGTTCGAACGTCAGCAGCGTGCCGAGCGCGGTCGCCAGCTCGCTGCCGGTCGCGCCGTCGATGTTGACGCGCGGCAGTCTCAGCGCGTGGTCGCCGGCGCCGCCGCCGAGGTCGCCGAGCGCCTGCTCGCTCGCCTCGGTCTGGACGACCGCGATGCCGCCGAGCCCCTCGCCGTACGTGACGACCGCCGCGGCGCTGTCTCTGCTGCCGCCGTGCGCGAGCCAGACGTCCCTGCGCGGCAGGCCGGCGAGCGTGTCGGGCGCGGCGAGTCTGAACGGCAGCTGCGCCTGCACCGCTCTGACGCCGCGGATCGGCCGCGGCGCGGCGCCGGGATCGCCGGGCAGCGTCGCCACCCGCGGGGTGAGGTCGACGATTCTCGCGTCCGACGGCGGATCGGCCTGGAGGTCGGCGGCGGCGATCTTGCCGAACGAGACGTCGGTCGCGCGCAGCTCCAGCACCGGATCCGCCTGTCCCTCGGCGTACACGGCGGCGCGCAGCGGCACGCCGTTGGCGGCGTCCCAGGCGAGCGTCGCGGCGCCAAGCAGGCCGCCGTCGTCCTTTGGCGCGATCCGCACGGAGTAGCTCGGCCGCCCGGCGACGTTGACCGGCTCGGGACCGGCGACCGACCATGCCTCTGCGATCCGCGCGAGCCCTCTTCTGACCTCGTCGAGCGACGGGGGTCCAGCGGGACGCTCGCGATCGCTCCGCTGCTCGGCGCTCGGGTCGTGCGGCAATGCGATGCGGTACGCGGTGTCGGTGCGCGCGTCGAAGATCGTCAGCGTCTCGCCGTCGGAGGTGACCTGCGCGTCGCCGCCTTGGGATTGCAGCTCGAGGCGGAATCTGCCGTCGCTCCACCACAGCCGGCCGGAGGCGCCGGACAGCAGCGGCGTCGCCGCGCCCGACGGCATCGCGCCGGAGGGGATCAGGCGGTTGGTGAACTCGATCCGGGCGCTCAGGCCCTCGACCTGCGGCGAGTTCAGCGCGTCGTGGACCGCCGGCGCGAGGCCGATGCGGGGCGGCACGCGGTCGTCGCCGTCGAGCGCCGCCTGGGCGACGCCCACGCCGGCGACGAGCACGACGAGACCGGCGACGACGGCGATGAGTCTGCGAGTTGAGATCGTCCGGAGGCGGTTCATGCGAGTTCCTTCGCGTCGGGTGACACGGGAGTTGTATGCCCGGACTTTGAGAGTTCCTTGAGAGGCAGTTCGAGCGTGAACGCCGCGCCCTCGACCGCGACGCCGCCGCCGTGGCGCTCGGCGGTGGCGCGCACGATCGCGAGCCCGAGGCCGGAGCCGCCCGCGCCGGCGCGCTCGCCGCGCCAGAAGCGCTGGAAGGCGCGCTCGGCCTCGGCGGCGGTCAGGCCCTCGCCCTCGTCGGTCACGGCGATCCGCGCGGTCCGCGCGCCGCCGGCGACGGCGAGCGTGATCTCCCCGCCCGCAGGACCGTGGCGCTCGGCGTTCTCGACGAGGTTGCGGACGGCCCGTTCGAGCGCGGCACGGTCGCCGTGCACGCGCGCCTGGCCGCCGGAGACCGTCACGCGCGCGGCCGGATGGTCCTCGGCGACGGCGTGCGCGAGCGTGACGAGGTCGACCGTCTCGGCGGTCGCGGCGAGCGGCTGCTCGGCCGCGTCCTCTCGCGCCAGCGCGAGCAGGTCGTCGAGCAGCTGCGCGAGCCGCTCCGCGTCGGTCTCGATGTCGGCGAGCGCGTCGGCATCGGCGCCGTGACGGGCGACGAACGCGGCGTTGCCGCGCAGCGCCGTCAGCGGCGTGCGCAGCTCGTGCGACGCGTCGTCGACGAAGCGGCGCTCGCGGGCGCGGGCGCGGGCGAGCGAGTCGAGCATCGCGTTGAGCGTCGCGGTCAGGCGGCCGACCTCGTCGTCGCTGCGCGGAGCGCCGAGCCGCCGGCCGGGGTCGCCCGTGCGCGCGATCTTCTCGGCGCCCTCGGTCAGGCGCGTGAGCGGGCGCAGCGCGCGGCGCGTCAGCGCCACGGCGAGCAGGCCGGCGAGGACGGCGGCGACGACCGCGGCGAAGAGGACGAGCCGTCGCAGCGGGTCGACGATGTCGGCGATCCCGGTCGTCGCGCCGGCGACCGCGACCGCGCCGCCCGCGGCGGGGCCGCCGCCGACGCGCGGAAGCGGCGCGGCGTAGGCGCGCAGCGGCTCGTCGCCGAGCTGCAGGTCGCCGTAGCCGGAGGCGCGGTCGTGCAGCGCCCGTCGCAGCGCGGGGCCATCGGGCAGCACGCGCCCGCCGAGCGCGCCGGAGCGGGCGACGATCCGCCCCTCGGAGTCGATCACCTGGACGTACGCCGCGCTCGTGCCGACGCGGCCCTCCAGCACGCCGGCGGCGGTCAGCAGTCTCGGCGTCGTGGCGGCGAGGCGGGAGACCTCGACGGCGCGATCGCGCAGGCCGTCGTCGAGCGAGCGGTGCAGCTGCCGGTCGACGAGCGTCAGCGTGGCCGCCCCGAGCAGGGTCACGGCGATCGCGATCGCGAGCGCCGCGGCGAGCGCCACGCGCACGCGCAGCGAGAGGCGGGACATCCAGCAAGCGTACTTGCGGCGCTGTCGGTTCTCGGTTGACACGACACCCGGTTCGTGTAAACCTTGCGTACGTCGGGCAGGGGTGCGACCAAAGAGGAGACGTGCAGATGGAATCTGTCGCTGAGGAGCTGACGCCGGCCACGTGGAAGGACGGCAAGCGCTACGCATGGCTGCTCGGCCTGCTCGTGCCGACGCTCCCCTTCATCGCGTACGGCCTGGTCGAAGCGACCGGTCTCGGCGTCTTCTGGTTCTTCGGCCCGGTGCTCGTCTTCGCGATCTTCCCCGCGCTCGACGTGCTCGTCGGCCTCGACGCGAGAAACCCGCCCGACAGCGTGATCAAGTGGCTGGAGCAAGATCGCTATTACAGGTGGTGCACCTACGCGTACATTCCGGTCCAGTACGCGGGGCTCGTGTTCGCCTGCTGGCTGTGGTCCAGCGGCGACCTGTCGGTGATCGACTCGATCGGGCTCGCGCTGACGATGGCGATGGTGAGCGGGATCGCGATCAACACCGCGCACGAGCTGGGTCACAAGCGCGCCAGCATGGAGCGCTGGCTCAGCAAGGTCGCGCTCGCGCAGAGCGGCTACGGCCACTTCTTCATCGAGCACAACCGCGGCCACCACGTGCGCGTCGCGACGCCGGAGGACCCCGCCAGCTCGCGGCTCGGCGAGTCGTTCTGGGAGTTCCTCCCGCGCACCGTCGCCGGCAGCCTCAAGTCGAGCTGGGAGCTGGAGGTCGTGCGGCTCGACCGGCTCGGCGCCCGCCACGTCTCGTTCAAGAACGACATCATCAACGCGTGGCTGATGACGGTCGCGCTGTTCGCCGTGCTGACGGCCGTCTTCGGCTGGGTCGTGCTGCCGTACCTGCTGCTGCAGGCGGTCCTCGGCTTCTCGCTGCTGGAGGTCGTCAACTACCTCGAGCACTACGGCCTGCTGCGGCAGAGACGCGAGGACGGCCGCTACGAGCGCACCCGGCCGGAGCACAGCTGGAACTCGAACAACGTCGCGTCCAACGTGCTGCTCTACCACCTCCAGCGCCACAGCGACCACCACGCCAATCCGATGCGCCGCTACCAGGCGCTGCGCCACGTCGACGAGGCGCCGCAGCTGCCGACGGGCTACGCCGGGATGATCGTGCTCGCCGCCTTCCCGCCCGTCTGGCGCCGTGTGATGGACCGCCGCCTGCTGGAGCACTACGACGGCGACATCGCGCGCGCGAACATCAACCCGCGCACGCGCACGAAGGTGCTGACGCGCTACGGCGCGGAGGCGCGCTCGTGAGCGCCTTCCGCTGCCCCGGCTGCGGCTACGTCTACGACGAGGCCGCGGGTCACCCGCGTGAGGGCTTCCCGCCCGGCACGCCCTGGAGCGAGGTGCCCGACGACTGGGCCTGCCCGGACTGCGGCGTGCGCGACAAGGTCGACTTCGAAGCGGACGACTGACCGTGGGCCGGGTCGCAGATGCGACCATTGGGGAGATGGCCCAGGCCCGCACCCCGTACGCCGTCGCGGCGAGAGAGCTGCTGCGCGACACGCTCTTCGACGCCGCGCGCGACGCGCTCGCGCTGCGCCCGTGGGCGGACGTCACGATGGCCGAGATCGCCACGGCGGCCGGCGTCAGCCGCCAGACGCTCTACAAGGAGTTCGGCTCGCGCGACGAGTTCGCACAGCAGTTCGTCGTGCGCGAGGGCGTCCGCTTCCTCGCCGCCGTCGAGGACGCGGTCAGACGTCACCTCGACGATCCGCGCGCCGCGCTCGCCGCCGCGCTCGGCGTCTTCCTGACGGCCGCCGCCGAGGACCCGATCGTCCGCACGCTGCTGCACGACGACGGCACCGGCGGCATGCTGCCGCTCGTCACGACCCAGTCGCAGCCGGTCGTCACGTTCGCCTCGCTGCGCCTGACCGAGGTGATCCACGACGGCTGGCCGCAGGTCGAGCGGGCCGAGGTCGAGCTGCTCGCCGAATGCCTCGTGCGGCTTGCGATCTCCTACGCGATGCTGCCGAAGGATCCGCCCGAGCAGGCGATCCCGACGGTGATGGCGCTGATCGAGCCGTACGTCGAGCGCGCGCTCGCGGACGCCGGCTGCTGAGCGGCCCGCTAGGCGGGGACGAGCGCGCGGTGGTCGCTCGGGCGGGTGCCGTAGACGCGCTTGAACGCGACGCTGAGGCCGAAGCCGCTCTCGTAGCCGACCTGTTGCGCGATCGACTCGACGGTCGCGTCGGTGCGCTCCAGCAGGTCCGCCGCGAGTGAGAGGCGCCAGCCGGTCAGGTAGCTCATCGGCGGCTCGCCGACCAGCTCGGTGAAGCGGCGCCCGAACGTCGCGCGCGAGACGCCGGCCTCGCTCGCCAGCGAGGCGACCGTCCACGGTCGCGCCGGCTCGTCGTGCAGCAGCCGCAGCGCGCGGCCGACGACCGGGTCGCCGAGCGCGCGGTACCACTCGGGCGGGTCGGCCTCCGGCCGCGCGAACCACTCGCGCAGCGTCGTCAGCATCAGCAGGTCCATCAGCCGGTCGAGCACGGCCTGCTGGCCCGGCGCGTCGCGCTCGACCTCCGTGATCGTCAGCGCCTTGAGCGGCTCGATGTCGCCGGTGTCGGGGACGACGAGCACGCGCGGCAGGACACGCATCAGCCGCTCCGAGACGCGACCCTGCACCTGGTAGGTGCCGGTCAGCAGCGCGTTCGGGCCGTCGAGGCTCTCGCCGCACGTGCGCGGGCCGAGCATCAGGTCCTCGTCGAACTGCGTGCCGTCCGCGGCGGTGCACGTGTTCGGCCCGGTCATCACATACATCGGCGGGACGATCGCGCCGGCGCTGTCGGCGATCGAGAACGGCGCCGCGCCGGCGACGATCGCGACGTCGCAACTGCCGATCGCGACGGGGTCACTCTCGTCCCCGGGGTGGATCCAGCCCTCGCCGCGCACCATCGTGACGAGCGTCAGCGGCGTGCTGTCCTCGAAGCGGACCGACCACGGCGGGGTCATGATCGAGCGGCCGAACAGCGCGCCGTTCGCGCGCACCTCGTGCAGCAGATGGGCGAGTGCGTCCATGGCGGAGCAGTGTAGTGCCGTGGCACGAGACGCACAGACATCGAATTGAGCTGAGCAGCCATGGACTGTCTCGTTCTGGCGCGCTTGACTGTTCGCATGACATCGAACAGAAGATCCATCCTGGTGCTGGGCGCGACGGGCAAGACGGGCAGCCGCGTCGTCTCCCAGCTGCGGCAGCACGACGTCGAGGTCCGCGCGGCCTCGCGCAACGGCGCGACGCGCTTCGACTGGGGTGACGAGGGCACGTGGGCGCCCGCGCTCGACGGCGCCGGTGCCGCGTACGTCGTCGTCCCGGAGGAGGTCGATGGCGCGGAGCGGGTGAGCGCGTTCGGCGCGCTCGCGGCGGCGCGCGGCGTCGAGCGGCTCGTGCTGCTGTCGGCACGCGACTGGGCGAACTCCGGCGGCGAGGCTGAGCTGGCGAGTGAGCGCGCCGTGCAGGGCGCGGGCACCGCCTGGACGATCCTGCGCCCGACCTGGTTCGCGCAGAACTTCAGCGAGGCGCCGTGGCTGCGCGACCCGGTCCTGGGCGGCGAGGTCGTCCTCTCCACCGGACAGGGCCTGGAGCCGTTCATCGACGCCGACGACATCGCTGCGGTCGCGGTCGCCGCACTGACCGAGGACGGTCATGCGGGCGAGACGTACGAGCTGTCCGGGCCGCGGTTGCTGACCTTCGGCGACGCGGTCGCCGAGATCGCCGCGGCGAGCGGGCGCGACGTCCGCTACGTGCCCGTCGACCAGGCCGCGTTCGCCGCCTACGCCGCCGAGCACGGCGCGCCGCCGGAGACGATCGAGGTCCTCAACGCGCTGTATGGCTGGATCGCCGAGGGGCGCGAGGCGCACCTCTCCGACGGCGTCCAGCGCGCGCTCGGCCGCGAGCCGCGCGACTTCTCCGACTACGTGAAGGCGGCGGCCGCGAGCGGCGCCTGGAGGGACTGACGGCGAGCCCGGTCCGGGCGACTTCGGGCTGGCGACGGGCTGGTGCGGCTCTAGTCGTCGTCGGGCAGCGCGGCGAGCTGGTCGCGGAGCCACCCGGCCATCACCGCGTTGATGCGTTGGCCGAGGTCGATCGTCGGCGCCAGCGGGCTCGGGGGCTGCGTCTCGGGCCCCGCCTTCGCCGCCAGCTCGTCGAGCATCGCGCCGTTGCGCTCGACGTACTCCAGCTCGCGCGCGACCACAGCGCGCCGGTCAGCCGGGTCGAGCAGCTGGAAGAAGAACCAGCGCACGCCCGACTCGTTGCGCTGGCCGCGGTCGACCTCGGTCTCGACGAGCCAGTGGCGCAGCTCCTCATGCCCGGCGTCGGTGATCTCCCAGGTGCGGCTGCGACGCGGCCCCTCGCTGAGGACCTCGACGAGCCCGGCTCTCTCCAGCTGCGCGAGCTGCGGATAGACCTGGCTGTGGCTGGCGTGCCACGCGTGCGCGAGCGAGCGGTCGAATCGCTGCGTCAGCTCGTACCCGGTCGACGGTTGGACTGCGAGCAGGCCGAGGACGGCGTGTCTGAGCGACATGGTGGGAGTCTACGTCGCGTTTGACATGTCGAACTCGACATGTAAATCTCGATATATGGATCTTCCGACGCTCTCCCCGGCGCGGCAGCGGCTGCTGCTCGCCGCTGTGATGTCCGGCCTGTTGCTGGCGATGCTCGACCAGACGATCGTCGGGACGGCGCTGCCGACGATCACCGAGCAGCTCGACGGCGGCTCGCTGTACGTCTGGGCGATCACCGCGTACCTCGTGCCGGCCACCGTCTCGCTGCCGCTCTACGCGCGCCTGTCGGACCGCTACGGGCGGCGGGCGCTGCTGTTGTGCGGCATGGCGCTGTTCCTGCTCGGCTCGGCGTCGGCCGGGGCGGCGCAGACGATGGAGCAGCTGATCGCCGCACGCGCGCTGCAGGGGCTCGGCGCCGGCGCGTTGGAGGCGCTGCCGTTCATCCTCGTCGCCGATCTCTTCGGCGGGCGCCGCAACGCCGCGCTGCAGGGCGCGCTCGCCGGGTTGATGGGCGTCAGCTTCATCGCCGGTCCGCTGGTCGGCGGCTTCCTCACCGACCACGTCGGCTGGCGGTCGGTCTTCTACGTCAACCTGCCGATCGGGATCGCCGCGATGGCCGCGGTCGCCGCCGTCCTGCCGGCGCAGCTCGGCCGCAGCGAGCGCCGCGACACGCCGCTCGACCTCGCCGGCATCGCTCTGCTGACGGTCGGCGTCGGGCTGCTGCTCGTCGGCCTCGGGGAGCGCGGACACGCGAGTGCGGGCGGGGCGCCGCCCGGCTGGACGGAGCCGCGCACCGGCGGGCTGATCGCCGCCGGCCTCGCGCTGCTGGTCGCCTTCGTCGCGGTCGAGCGGCGCGCGGCGGCGCCGATCGTGCCGCTGTCGCTGTTCGCCCGCCGCAGAACGGCGGTCCTGCTCGCCGCGGCCGCGACCGGCGGCTTCGGTCTGTACGCCGGCGTGCTGCTGTTGCCGCGCTACTTCCAGCTCGTGCGCGACGTCAGCGCGACCCACTCGGGCCTGCTGATCTACCCGCTGCTGCTGGGGCTCGTCGTCTCCGTCAACGTCGGCGCGGCGCTGATCGTGCGGCGGCTGGAGTTCCGCCGCGTGCTGCTCGGCGGCTGCGCGCTGACGACGCTCGGCGCGCTCGGCTTCGCCGGCTTCGACGCCGGCACGCCTGACTGGCAGAGCCTCCTCTTCATGGCGTTGCTCGGCTTCGGGGTCGGACCGCTCCTCTCGGGCGTCCAGATCGCGATCCAGCGCAGCGTCGCGCCGGCTGCGATCGGCGGCGCGATGGGGACGCTGCTGCTGCTGCGGCAGGTCGGCGGGGCGGTCGCGCTTGCTGCTGCCGAGACCGTGTACGTCGGCCGCCTGCACGCGGGCGAGACCGACGCCGCGCGCGCGACGGGGATCGGCGTCGGCTCGCTCGCGCTCGTCGGCGCGGTGCTCGCGGCGCTCGCGCTGATGTCGCTGCCGCGCGGCGGAGGGCGGCTGCCGGCACCGCCGCCCGCGCCGGATGCGGCGGATGCGGCGGAGCAGGAGCCGGAGGCGGCTGTGCGGGCGTGAGCCGCGTCAGGCGTCGAGCACGAAGCCGACGCCGCGGATCGTTCTGATCAGCGGCGGGTCGCCGAGCTTCTTGCGCAGGTAGGCGACGTAGCGGTCGACGACGTTCGGCTGCGCCTCCCACTCGCCGCCCCATACCTCCTCGAGCGCCTGCTCGCGGGAGACGACGGCGCGCGGGTCGCGCAGCAGCAGCGCCAGCAGCTCCGCCTCCCGCGGCGTCAGCTCGAGGTCGCGCCCGGCGCGCTCGCCGCGGCTCGTCGCGACGTCGAGCGTGACGTCGGCGAAGGCGAGCAGCTCCGGCACGGCGCGGCCGCGCCGCAGCAGCGCGCGCAGGCGCGCGCTCAGCTCCTCGGCCGCGAACGGCTTGACGAGGTAGTCGTCGGCGCCGGCGTCGAGGCCGGCGACGCGGTCGTCGATCGCATCGCGCGCGGTGAGCAGCAGGATCGGGGTCGCGAGGCCCTTGCCGCGCAGGCGCCGCGCGACCGCGAGGCCGTCCATCCCCGGCATCGAGACGTCGAGCACGACGGCGTCGGGGACCGACTGCTCGACCGCCGCGAGCGCGGCGCCGCCGTCGGCCGCGGCGCGCACGTCGTAGCCCTCGGCGGCGAGCGTCCGCTCCAGCATGCGGCGGACGGGGGCGTCGTCGTCGACGACGAGCACGGACGGCTGCGACATGCGCGAGAGGCTAGCCGGCGCCGCCGTCCGCGCGCTCATGCCGTGCGCGGGACTGCCATGCGAGCACGACTTAGGGTAACCTAATAAGGGTCACCTAACTCTTCGTCCCAAGGCCCGCCTCTTCCATGGATCCCCTCGCCGCCCGCTCGCGGGCGCGTCGACGCCGCGTGCTCGCATGCGCCGCGCTCGGCGCCGTCGCCGCGCTCTCGACGCCTGCCGTCGCCGCAGCCGCTCCGACCGCCACGCTGACGCCCGCCACCGCTTTCGACGCCGGCGGCCGCCAGATCGGCGCGCCCGTCGCGCGCACCTACACGGTCAGAAGCACCGGCGCGGATCCGCTCGCGATCGGCGCGATCTCGCTCTCCGGCCCCGACGCCGCGCAGTTCGCGATCGCGGCCGACACGTGCAGCGCGCGCGACGGCGCCAATCCGCTCGCGCTCAACCAGACGTGCACCGTCCAGGTCGCGTTCGCGCCGGCGATCACCGGCGCTCGCTCGACCACGCTGCGGATCGCGACGAACGGCCCCGCGCTCGAGAGCGCGGCGATCGCCGGCCACGGACGCGACCTGCTGGCGTCGGAGGCGACGCTGACGCACGGCGCCGTGCGCGTCGGCGCGGCCGCGCCGACGCGCACCGTCACGCTCACCAACCGCGACGCCGCGCCCTACACGCTCGGTGCGGTGACCGTCGGCGGCTCCAACGCGAGCCAGTTCTCCAAGACCGCCGACACGTGCAGCAGCGCGACGCTCGCCGCCGGCGGCAGCTGCGACGTGACCGTCGCGTTCGCGCCGACGAGCGCCGGCGCCAAGGCCGCGACGCTCGCGCTCGCCGGCTTCGGCCCCGCGCCCGTCGCGCTCGCCGGCACCGGCGTCCAGCCCGCGACCGCGCTCGCACCGGCCCGGCGCGACTTCGGCGTGCTCGCGCCCGGCGCCGCCTCCACGGCGCGCACGTTCACGCTCACCAACAGCGGCAGCGGGCCGCTCGCCGTCGGCCGCGCCGCGATCGCGGGTGCTGACGCGGGCGTCTTCTCGATCACTTCCGACGGCTGCTCGGAGACGACCGTCGCGGTCGGCCGCGGCTGCGACGTCGCGGTCGTCTTCGCGCCCGAGCGCGGCGGCTGGCGCAGCGCGACGCTGGAGCTTCCGACCGACGTCGAGGCGGCGCCGCCGGTGCGCGCGCGGCTGTCCGGCCGTGGCTCCGGCGCTGGCACCGACAGCGATCCGCTTGGCGAGCTGTTCGACCTCGCCGACCAGCCGCTCCTGCGGCTCACCGGCGACGGCGAGGACGGCGCGTCGAACGTCGCCTCCGGTGCCTGCGACGTCAACGGCGACGGCTACGACGACCTGCTCGCGGGTGCGTCGACCTGGAGCCGCACGCCGGTCGACGCGTCGTGGGAGGGCGGCGTCTACGTGCGCTTCGGCGGTCCCGAGGTCGGCTCGGCAGACCTCGCCGCGCACGGCGACGGCCGCGTGCTGCTGCTGGAGGGCGAGAAGCGCCGCAGCCAGGCTGGCACCGGCGTCGGCTGCGCCGGCGACGTCAACGGCGACGGGATCGACGACCTCGCCGTCGGCGCGTGGGCGTACGAGTACGACGGCCGCCCGAGCGGGACCGCCGCCGCGCGCGGCGTCGCGTACGTCGTCTTCGGCGCCGCCGACCTCGCGCAGCAGAGCCCGTTCGACCTCGGCCACCTCGGCGACCGCGGCTTCCGGATCGAGGGCCGCGACCTGCCCGCGCACGACCACCTCGGCTACGCGGCGACGGGGATCGGCGACGTGGACGGCGACGGCCTCGCCGACCTCGCGCTGCTCGCGAACACCGCCGACTCCGCCGACGCGACGCCCGCGCGCAGAAACAACGGGATCCTCTACCTCGTCCCCGGCCAGCGCGGCTCGGCGACGGTCGACGTCGGCGCGGCCGGCACGACGCTCGCGCAGATCCACGGCGCCTCGCCCGGCAGCGCGGTCGAGCCGTTCGGGCTGATCGGCACCGTCGTGCCGCTCGGCGACGTGAGCGGCGACGGCGTACCCGACCTCGGGATCGGCTCCTACACGGCGACGGTGCTCGGCCGCAGAGCGGCCGGCGCGGTCTTCGCGATCAGCGGCGCCGCGCGCGGGCGCGTCGACCTCGCCGACAGCTCCTCGTGGCTGTTCGTCGTCGGTGGCGCGTTCCAGAGCCACCGCGTCGGCATCGGCCTCGGGGCGGCCGGCGACGTCAACGGCGACGGGCTCGGCGACCTCGTGATCGGCGCCGACTCGACGGTCACGGCTGACAGCGATGCGGCATACGTCGTCTACGGCGCGCGTGGGACGCAGGCCGCGCCGATCGACACTTCCGCGCTCGGGGAGCGCGGGTACCGGATCCTCGGCGCGGCCGGGTCGGCGACCGGCTACGGCGTCGACGGCATCGGCGACGTCAACCGGGACGGCTACGACGACGTGCTCGTCGGCGCCTACTCGGCCGGCGCGGGCGGATCGGCGTGGGTCGTCCACGGGCGGCCCGACCCGGTGACGCTGCCGGCCAACGACGCCGCCTCCGGGCTCCTGCCTGCGAACGCGGCCGACACGACGCGCTACCTCGCGCTCGCGACGCTGACGCCGCAGGAGGGCAGCCGCCTCGACGCGCAGACGGCCGGTGAGCGCTTCGGCCGCGCCGTCGCCGGCGTCGGCGACCTCGACGGCAACGGCGCGCGCGACCTTGCGATCGGCTCCGACAGCGCCGCGCGGCGCGAGCGCGACCGCGCCGGGGAGCTGACCGTCGCGCTGCTGCCGGCGGCGGCACCGGCGTACGAGCCGGGGCCGGGGGGACCGGGGGAGCCCGGTGGGCCGGGTGGGCCAGGGGGTCCGGGGGGGCCGGGTGGGCCGGGGGGACCGGTGGGACCGGGGCCGGGCCAGCCGGGTGGCGCGGGCGGCGGGGGCGGGGCGGGGACGGGGCCGCTCACGCCGCCCGCCACCGGCGGCAGACGGCCGCCGGCAAGAGCCGGCGTGCCGCGTGAGCGGACGGTCGCGGCCGGTGCGGCGACGCTGCGCGTCCCGCGCGGGACGCTGGTGCCGTCGGTGCGCGGGACGCTCGCGCTCGGCAGCGTCCGCTGCACCGCCGCCGTGGCGCGCTGCACGGTCTCCGCGACCGTGACGGTGCGCGTCGGCGGCAGACGCTGGACGTTGAAGCTCGCGCCGAAGACGCTGCGCCGCGGCGTCTCCGTGCGGTTGTCGGCGACGCTGCCGCCCGCCGCACGCAGCGCGTTGAAGCGGTCGGCCAGGGGGAGCCTCGTCGTACGCGTCGTCACGCGCGACGAAGGTGGCCGCCGGGGCTCGGGGACGTGGCGCGCGACGCTGCGAGGCTCACGATGAGCAGCGCGTCCGCCCGTCCCCGGGCCGTCCTCTTCGGGCTGGCCGCCGCCGGTGCGCTCACCGCCCCGGCGGTCGCGGCCGGGCCGGCAGCCGCCGCTCCGGCCGGCTCGGTCGCCTGGCGCGCCGCCGCGCTGGCCGCTCCCGCGCAGGGCGGCTCGGCCGCGCCAGTCGCGCTGGCTGCCGCGAACGCCGCCGCCTGCCGCACCGCGAAGGTCACCGTCACCGTGGGCAGGAGCGCGGCGCTCGCGCTCGACTGCCGCGCCGGCGTGCGCTGGGTCGCGCGCGGCCGCGGCGCCGTGCGCGTGCTCGTGAGCGCGCCGCGGCATGGCCGCCTGACCGGCTTCGATCGTCGCGCCGGCCGCGTCCGCTATGCGCCGCGCGCCGGCTTCGCCGGCACCGACGCGCTGCGCTTCACGGTCCGGCGCGACGGGCGCACGTATCGCGGCACGATTCGCATCCGCGTCGTGCGTGCGGCGGCGCCTACGCCGAAGCCGAAGCCGAAGCCGAGAGCGTCCGCCCCGCAATCGGCCGCGCCGCCCGGCGGCCAGCCGCCCGCGCCGGTGCCGCCCACCCCTCCCGGGCCGCAGCCGCCCGGCCCCGCCCCCGAGCAGCCGCCGGACGACGGCCTGCCGCCGCAGCTGCCGCCCGCACCGAACTCCTACGCGGCCGCGAACTGGACGCCGACCGCCTACGACAGCTGCCCGACCTCCGTGCACGAACGCTTCTCGGTGATCGGGCCGGACGGCAAGCGCTACCCGACCTGGCATCCGCCCACCGCGACCGATCCCGCGACCGGCCGCAGCTGCACCTTCGGGCACGAGCACGGCCGCGACCCGCGCGGCTCCGACATCCGCGACTGGGTCGCCGACCACCTCGCGGCGCCCGCCGCGAGCGCCTACGCCGGAATCCCGTTTGGCCTCGCGACCGAGTCGCTCGACGTCTACGCGGCCGCCAACCCGGGCACGAGAGCCCGCCACGAGGACCACGTCGGCTACAAGGTCGACTGGGAGAACGACGTGCGGCTGCTCGCGCGCGACGGCTCGGACCTCGGCGTCGCGTGCGACTACCTCGTCTCCGTCCACCAGGGCTCGCACTCGCCCGACGCGCTCTCCAACAACGTCCACGAGCTGCTCTACGCGGTCCGCTGCGACGACGGCACCGAGCTGATCAGCGACACGGTCAGCCGCTTCGGCGCGCCCGGCGAGTACGCCCGCGCGTGCGCGCCCGGCACGACGGTCGCGACGACCGACAACGGCTACCCGAGCGGCGCGGGCAGGCGCGAGATCCCCGACCGCGCGTGTGTCGAGCAGACGACGCTCGTGCCGGCCGGCAGCACCACGTCGGCGTGGGCGCTGTACGAGAAGTGGAGCGCGTCGAACGAGCTGCGCACCGCCGGCGGGCAGACGCTCGCCGCCTACGACCCGGCGTTCGGCGTCTTCGACCCGAGCCGCTACGGCAACGCCGCCGGCGCGAGAGGGATCGGCCGCACGCTCGACCTCTGCTGGGAGGTCGAGCCCAACGGCGACCGCGCGCGCGGCTCGGCGTGCGATCTCGCGACCGGCGCCGGCTCGATCGCGATCGCGTACGACTTCGGCGACCCGCGCTCGCCGTTCGACGGCACCCATCGCGACGTCTATCTGCGCGAGACGACGCTCAGAAACGCCGGCGGCACGCGCCTGTACTGGACCGACCCGTATGGCGGGAAGGCGTCGACCGAGCCGTTCGCGGGCGCCCTCTGCCAGCTCGTCGGGACCGTCGACACGTCGTCACGGCCGCCGTTGCAGGAGCGCGTCTTCGGGCGCAACCGCCCGAACGACGACGCGGGCGTGCACGCGCCGAATTGACCTCCCGGCCCTGCGAGACCGGCTGATTTAGGGAATCCTTATGTTAGGTTGCCCTAAGCTGCGTCCCCAAGGGCGGGCCCGATCCCGACCCCCACAACGGAGACCGATGACGAACCTGATGACGCGCTGGCGGAAGGCCCCCGCAGTGCTCGCAGTCGGCGCCGCACTGGCGTTCGGCGCGTGCGGCGGCGACGACTCCTCGTCCGGCGACACGAACGCTTCCACGACCGCGACGAACGCCACCGCGGCGATCGACTACGCGGCGATCCAGGACTACCTGTACGCCCACACCGAGGCGCTCGTCGAGAACACCGCGGCGATCGAGCGGGACGCCGTCGCCTACCACGCGCTCGCCGAGGCGGCCGGCTTCGACTACGCGAGACTGCTGGCGACCAGACGCCCCGAGGTCGAGCGACTCGTGCGCAGACTGCAGCAGGACTTCCACGTCGCCAACCCCTCCTACGAGGAGATGGAGGGCGTCGTCGCCGGCGTCCCGGAGCTGGCCGACTTCGACGTGATCATCGACGCGGGCGGCGACGCCAGCGACCCCGAGAACGCGGTCCCGTTCTCGATCGAGACGCCCGCCGGCAGAACCTTCAGACAGCCCGGCAACTTCAACTTCCTCGTCGAGACCGCCGTCTACGGCACCGAGCCGAGATTCCAGGCGAAGGGCGTCAGACCCGACCTCGACGGCGACGGCAGAGTCGAGTTCGGCGAGGCCGTGCCGGACGCCGACTTCGTCGTCGCGACCGCGAGACAGTTCGCCTCGACCGCGAGAGAGCTGGACGCCGCCGCGCGCAAGTGGGAGCCGGCGCCCGAGGACGTCTTCACCGCGCTCGTCGTGATGACGCCGACGATGTCGGAGTACTTCGAGAGCTGGAAGAACTCGCGCTTCGTCGCGGGCGACAGAGCGACCGAGAAGGCGTTCGTGACCTCCTCGCGGCTCGGCGACATCACCGACATCCTCGGCGGCCTCGTGCTCGTCTACGACAGCGTCGAGCCGACGATCGCCGGCGTCGACGCCGACCAGGCGAGACAGACCGGCCGCTCGCTCAAGCAGCTGCACAGATTCGCCACGCGGCTGGAGAACGAGGAGGCCGACGGCCGCAGATTCACCGCCGGCGACGCCGACACGCTCGGCGGGGAGGCGCAGGACCAGGCCGAGGCCGTCGCGGGGCAGATCTCGCAGGCCGCCGGCCAGCTGAACATCACGCTGGAGAACTAGGACCGCATGGCCCCCCGCCACGAACCGCGAGTTCCCGGGGCGTGGCGGGCCAAGGGGCGCCGCCGTGGAACTCGCAGTGCGAAGCACCTGCTCGCCCTCGTCGCGCTGCTGATCGCGTGCGGCGCGGCGGCGACCGCGACGGCGGGCGCGGCGGCGCCCGGCGCGGCCGCGTCCGGCGCGACCGGGACCGCGCCGCCGTGGCAGGCGGCCGACGACGTCCGCTCGCAGCTGTTCGAGGCGCAGACGGAGCTGATCCTCGGCACCAGAGCGGCGGCGGCGCGGCAGGTCGAGCGGGCGCGCGTCCGCTACGGGGGCACGCTCGCGCCCGCGATCCGCAAGGCCGATCCGGACGCAGACAGAGCGATCCGGATCGCGTTCGCGGAGGCGGAAAGCGCGGCGCGCGCCGGCGACCAGGTCGCGCTCGCGGGCGCGCGCGGGACGATCCGCGCGGCACTGTTCGCCGGCGCCTACGACGTCACGCTCGACGCGGTGCAGGACGGCGACGCGAGAACCGCGCGCGCCTGGCTGCTGCTCCGCGAGTTCCGCACCGCGACGCGCTTCACGCGCCCCGGCGCCGACGCGACGCTCGCGGTCGACCAGCTCGGGCGCAGAAGAATCCCGCCCGCCGAGGCGCGCCAGATCGTCGCGAAGGACCTGCTCGACGCCTACCAGGGGCGGCTGCGCGAGCTGCTCGACGACGCCGCCCGCGGCGACGAGCGCGACCTCCCCGCGCGTCGCGCCGAGGCGTCCGCGCAGGCGGCCGGCTACTTCGGGATCCTGCTGCCGCGCTACCTGCAGGACATGGGCGACGCCAGAGCCGACGAGGCGCTCGCCGCCTACGCGGCGATGCAGAGAGCGGCGCAGGCGGGCGACAGCGCCGCGTTCAGAGCGGCGCACGCCGACGCGGTCGCGTCGCTGGAGGGCTTCACCGCCGCACCGTTCACCGAGGAGGAGGCCGCTCGCCGGGCGCAGCAGCTGCTGCGCTTCCTCGCGCTCGTGCCGGTCGAGTACGGCCGCGGCGTGAAGGACGACCGCGTCACGCTCGACTTCGAGATCCAGGAGGCGGTCGCCTTCCAGACGGGCGCGGACGCCGCCTTCCAGGACCTCCAGGCAACGCTCGCCAAGCGCGACCCGGCGCGCACGAGAACGGTCGCGGAGCAGCTCGCGAGACTCGGCACGATCGTCGACGAGGCGACGAAGAGAAAGGAGGGCGTCACGTCCTCCGGCGACGTCGACGACCTCACCGGCGAGATCGAGGACGGGCTCGAGGCGGTGATGCCGTCGGCCTGGAAGGAGGAGACCGACGAGTCCGACTACGACCTGATCGCGCTCACGCTCGACCGCATGGAGGCGGCCGTCGGCGCCGGTCAGTACCAGCAGGCCGAGCAGGCGCGGCTGGAGGCGTACGCGTTCTTCGAGTTCGGTCCCGAACGGCGGCTGAAGGCGTTCGATCCCACCCTCGCGCTCGACGTCGAGGGCTTGATCTGGTTCGGCGCGCTCGACCAGGAGGGGCTCGCGAACCTGATCGACAAGCGCGCCGGCCGCCGCGACGTGCGCGAGACACGGCTCGTGCTCGACGAGAAGCTGGCCGACTCGGCCGCGACGCTCGGCGACAGCGCGAACAAGACGCAGGTCGTCGTCAACTCGGCGATCCTCGTCTTCCGCGAAGGGCTGGAGGCGGTTCTGATCCTCGCCGCGATCACGGCCTCGTTCGTCGGCGCCAAGCGGCGGATGCGGCGGCCGGTGCTGATCGGCGCCGGGCTCGGCCTGCTCGCCTCGGTCATAACGTGGGTGCTCGCGCAGACGATCCTGACGTCGCTGGACCAGTACGGCGAGAAGCTGGAGGCCGTCGTCGGCGTGATCGCGATCGCGGTCCTGCTGCTGATCACGAACTGGTTCTTCCACAAGGTCTACTGGAGCGAGTGGATCGGCAAGTTCCACCGCCAGCGCAGACGGCTGGAGAGATTCGACAAGGTCGGCTTCCTCTCCGCGCAGGTGATCGGGCTGGTCCTGCTCGGGCTCACGAGCGTCTACCGCGAGGGCTTCGAGACCGTCCTCTTCCTGCAGTCGCTGGAGCTGAGCGCCGGCACCGCGACGGTCGTCGAGGGCGCCGGCCTCGGGCTCGCGATGGTGCTCGCGGTGGCGGTCCTGACGTTCGCGCTCCAGCGCAAGCTGCCGTACAAGAAGATGCTGATAGTCACCGGCGTGATGATCGGCTTCGTGCTGGTCGTGATGGTCGGGCAGACGGCGCGCACGATGCAGGGGACCGGCTGGCTGCCGATCACGCCGATGGGCTTCGACCCGCCCTACTGGGCGAGCCTCTGGTTCGGGATCTACCCGACGTGGGAGACGGTCGGCGCCCAGTTCGCGGCGATGGCGTTCGTGATCGGCTCGTACTTCCTCGCGCAGGAGGTGCGCGTCAAGCGGCCGCAGCGGCTCGCGCGCCGCAGACGCGCGCAGGCGGCCGTCGCCGCCGCCGACGGTGCAGGCAGCACCAGCGAGCACGTGCCGGCTGCCGCCACCGCATCGCCGGACGGCGACCGCTAGCCTGGCTGGCGTGCTCGACAACATCACGCAGGTGGCCAGGGACGCCGTCACGAGTGCCGGCTACCCCGGCATCTTCGCGGCGATGGTCGCCGAGAACGTCTTCCCGCCGATCCCCTCCGAGGTCGTCCTCCCGCTCGCCGGCTTCGAGGTCGACGCCGGCGACCTGAACTTCATCCTCGTCGTCGTCGCGGCGACACTCGGCTCGCTCGCCGGCGCGCTGATCCTCTACGCGATCGGCCTCTACGGCGGGCGTCCGCTGACGCTGCGTTGGGGCAAGGTGCTGCGCGTCACCGAGCGCGACCTCGACAGAGCCGAGGTCTGGTTCGAGCGCTGGGGCGACTGGGTCGTGCTCGGCGCGCGCGTGATCCCGATCGCGCGCAGCCTCGTCTCGATCCCGGCCGGCATGATGCGGATGAGCCTCGCTCGCTTCATCGTCCTGACGACGCTCGGCAGCCTGATCTGGAACGTCATCCTCGTCTACGCCGGCAAGCAGCTCGGCGCCAACTGGGAGGACGTCACCGACGCCGTCGAGCGCTTCGGCCTCCCGCTCAGAATCGCCGTCGTGCTGCTGTTGCTCGCGGGCGTCTGGTGGCTGCTGCGGCGCCGCTCCGCGGCGCGCGCGGCCAGCTAGGCGCTAGATCATCCGCCGCTGCGCGGCCCAGCGCGTCAGCTCGTGGCGGCTGGAGAGTTGGAGCTTGCGCAGCACGTTGGAGACATGCGACTCGACCGTCTTGACCGAGATGTGGAGTCTCGCGCCGATCTCCTTGTACATGTAGCCGCGCGCGATCAGCAGCAGCACGTCCTGCTCGCGCGCGGTCAGCTGGTCCAGCTCGGGGTCGCCGCCGCCCGCGCCCGCGGCGCCCGCTCCTCTCCCGCCGCCTTCGCCCCCGCCCCCGCCCCCGCCGAACGCGTCGAGCACGAAGCCGGCGAGCCACGGCGAGAAGACGGCGTCGCCGTCCGCGACGCGGTGGATCGCGTCGACCAGCTCGTCGGGGGCGATCGACTTCGTCACGTAGCCGCGCGCGCCCGAGCGGATCACGGCGACGACGTCCTCGGCCGCGTCGGAGACCGACAGCGCGAGGAAGCGCACGCCCGGCCGCTCGGCGTGGACGGCCGGGATCACCGCCTGGCCACCGCCGTCGGGCAGGTGCACGTCGAGCACGACGACGTCGGGGTCGAGCGTGCGGATCAGCGGCACCGCCTCCTCGACCGTGCCGGCCTCGCCGACGACCTCGATCGTCGGACCGAGCCCGGCCTTGAGACCGGCGCGGAAGATCGCGTGGTCGTCGATCAGGACGACCTTGCGCAGCGGAACGTTCATGTCGTGTGCCTCGGCAGCATCAGCTCGATCTCGGTGCCCTCGCCGGGCACGCTGTGAATCGTCGCACGGCCGCGGTGGAGCGCCATCCGCCCCTCGACCGACTCGCGCAGCCCGCGCCGGTCGGCGGCGACGAGCGCGCGGTCGAAGCCTGCCCCGCGGTCGCGCACGAAGACCGACGCCTCGCCGTCGGTCACCCGCGCGAGCACCGAGATCTCCTGCACCCCGGCATGCTTGGCGGCGTTCGTGATCGCCTCGCGGCTCGCGCCGACGAGCGCTTCGAGGTGCTCGTCGAGCGGCGCGTCGCGCAGCTGCACGAGTCTTACCCCGACGCCGTAGTCGGCCTCGACCTCGTCGGCCGCGTGCCGCAGCGCGGCGGCGAACGTGACGGGCGCGTCGGCATCCTCGCCGCCGTACAGCCACGCACGCAGCTCGCGCTCCTGCCGGCGCGCGAGCAGCTGCGCCTGGCGCGCGTCGGGCGTGCGCTGGATCAGCGCCAGCGTCTGCAGGACCGAGTCGTGCAGCCGCGCGGCGACACGGGCGCGCTCCTCGGTGCGGACGCGCTCGCGCCGCTCGGCCTCCGCCTCGACGCGCGCGCGGCGCAGCCGAGGGCCGACGAGCAGGCCGATCCCGGCGGCGGCGATCGACGCCGCGATCGCGGCCGAGACGAACGCCGTCGCGTCGGCGCCGAGGCGCAGGAACAGCAGCGCGCCGCCGCCGACGAGCATCAGGCCGAGCAGGGTGCGCGCGGCGTCGCGCGGCTCCATGCCGGCGGTGCCGGGGACCGGCAGCGGCGCGTCCGGTGCCGCCTGGCGCCAGATCAGCGCGAGGCCGCCGAGCAGCAGCACGCCGGGTCCGAGCACGTCGATCGGGAGCAGGATCCCGGTCTGCGCGAGTACGACCGCGCCGACGATCAGCAGCAGGCCGATGCCCGTCGCCTCCTGCGCTCGCGCGCGGTAGGGGCGGCGCGGCGCGTCGGCCGGCGGGCTCGGCAGCAGCAGCGCCGCCGCGAAGTAGACGGCGATGCCGATGCCGCCCGCGGCGGTCGCGACCGCGAAGGCGAGCCGCACCAGCACCGGATCGACGTCGAGCGCCTCCGCGATCCCGCCGCAGACGCCGAGCAGCACACGGTGCTCGGCAGAGCGGGCGAGCGGCTGCCGCGGTGCGGGCGCCGGTGCGGGGGGCTCCTCAGCCACCGGTGGTGATCACCGAGGCGGAGCCGAGCCCGATGTCGGCGTCGATGCTGACGGTGCGCGGCTCACGGGCCGGCGGCGCGGCGGCTCTCGTGCGTTCCGCGCCTCTGCCGCGCGCCGCTCTGCCGCCCGGCGTGGCTCTGCCGCGGCCCGCCGTCGCGCCGCCGCGCGCGGCTCTCAGCGCGCGCCGCTCGCGCAGCTCCAGCACGCGTGCCGCGCGGTTGACGCGATCGACGCCGGTCAGCTCGGTCGGGCCGATCGACTCGACGTGGACGCCGGGTGGCACGAACACGGTCAGGTTGCCGGCGCCGACGGTGGCGCGGACGTCGGTCGTGCCGCGCGGCAGCTTCAGCTCGCGCAGGTCGATGTCCATCGCGCCCACGCCCAGACGGTACTCGGAGTCGAGGTCGGCGATGGTCGCGGGCCGCTTCGTCGTGTCGCCGATCCCGCCGATCGCCCCGAGCGCGACAGCGCCGGCGGCGACGATCGCCGCGAGCACGAGCAACGTCACGCCCGTCGCGATCAACCACGTGCGGCCGCGCCGGCGCCGCTGCACCGTGGCGTCGGCGGGCGGGCCGGGCGGGTCTATCACGATCGTGTCGTCCTGGATTGGTGTCGCTGGGGGACCAGAAGCCAGGACGACCGTCGTGGCGGGCGCCGGCGGGGCGGGCTCGCGTGGAGGTGCGGCTGCGGGCGGCGTCCCCGGGGCGCGTGCCCCGGGGACGGCCGGCGCCGCGGTGCGACGTCCCTCGCGAACGGCGAGCGCGATCACGCCACCGGCGGCGAGCAGCAGGCCGGCGCCGGAGAGCGCGGGCCAGACGAGCTGCTCGGGGTCGAAGCCGGCGGCGAGCAGGAGGACTCCTGCAAACACGACCGCCGACCAGCCCAGCAGCTGCTCGCGTCCGTCGCGCGGCTCACCGCCGAGCAGCGCGCGGCCGTCGTCGCGCGGGACGATCAGCGCGATCGCGGCGTAGGCGATAACGAGCAGCGGGAACGCGATCGCGCTCAGCAGGATGGCCGCGACCCGCACGAACAGCGGGCGCACGTCGAGCGTCCGGGCGATGCCGGCGCAGACGCCGAGCAGCAGGTGGTCGTCGGCGGCGCGGCGCAGGGGCGGATGCGCCGCCGCGGAGGCGTCGGAGTTCACGGTGAGTCCTTTCGGCAGGAGGAGGGTTCAGGCGCCGTCGTGCGCGCCGGGCGCCGGGATCGCCCGCAGCTCGTCCGCGGCGGCGCCCGGCATGAACAGCACGCGGGCGATCGTCCAGCCGCGCGCGGCGAGGCTCGGCTGCGCCGCGCGCCGCGCGGCGGCGGACCGGCCGAGGCCGCGGCCGGCGGCCGGGCGCGTGAGCGGAGTGGTGGAGAGCGAGCTGGTGTGCGACATGGTCGGCGTCCTGCGGAGGGGGTGTGCGATGACGCTGACGACTATGGACGCTCCCGCGCGTGTTGAACATGGGGTATCACCCGGATGGGACCCTGAGGGGTTCTCCGGGTACGGTGAGCCTCCATGAGCGACCAATCCCTGGAGCAACCGGCGCGCGACGACCGCGACGAGACCGAGAAGCAGCGGCTCGACCGCAACCTGCTCGAGCTGCTGAACGAGCTGCGCGTCGCGCTGCCCGGCGTCCAGGTGCTGTTCGCGTTCCTGCTCGCCGTCCCGTTCCAGGCGCGCTGGGACGAGGTGACGGCGTTCCAGCGCGACGTCTACTTCGCCACGCTCTGCTGCGCGCTGATCGCGATCGCGCTGATGATCGCCCCGACCGCGTACCACCGTCTCAACTTCCGCGCCAGCCGCAAGCGCGAGCTGGTGATGATCTCCAACAGACTCGCGATCGCCGGCATCGTCTTCCTCGCGATCGCGCTCGTCGGCGTGATGATCCTGATCGCCGACATCCTCTTCGGCTGGGTCGGCACGACCGTCTTCGGCGCGCTCGCGGCGCTGCTGCTCCTGCTGCTGTGGTTCGTGCTGCCGAAGCACAAGGACCTCGGCATCGAGGACGACTAGCTAGGCCCGCGCGCCCGCCTGCGGGTCCAGCCGCGACATCGTCACGGCGGCGTCGAGCGTCGAGGCGGTGCCGCCGCGGTAGACGCCCTTGACGGGCGGGATGTCGGCGTAGAAGCGGCCGTGGCCGATCTTCACGTGCGTCTCGCCGGCGAAGCGGCGGTTGGTCGGGTCGACGCCGACCCAGACCGGCTCGCCGCGCCCGTCGATCCCGGGCAGCAGCGCCTCCAGCCATGCGTGCGTGTCGACCTCGAGCGAGTCGGCGCCCTCGTCCTCGGGCGCCGCCCACAGGTACCCGGAGACGTAGCGGGCGGCAATCCCGCGGCGGCGCAGCAGCAGCAGCGAGACGTGGACGAAGTCCTGGCAGACGCCGGCGCCGGCCGCGAGCAGGTCGGCGACCGTCGAGCCGACGTACGTCGCGCCGCGGCGATAGGCGAACGTGTCGGGGATCAGCTCGGTGAGCAGCCGCAGCGCGGCGAGCGGGTCGCTGGCGGCGCTCAGCGACGCGGCCAGCTCGTCGAGCCCCGGGATCGCCGGCTGGTCGTGCCACGGCAGCACGAACTCGCCGGCCGCCTCGACGTACGCCTCGGAGGCGAGTGCGCTCCACGGCCCGTGCGGCGGCTCCGGCGGCGCGGACGTCACGACGCGCGCCCGCACGTCGATCGTCAGCTGCTCGTGCGCGGTCGGGATGCCGAACTCGAGCACCTCGGTGCCGAAGTAGTCGAGGTGGCGGATCACGCGCGCCTCCGGGTCGATCCGCGTGTGGAACTCGTCGCAGCGCTGCGACGAGGTCGTCGCCGGCCGCACGCGCAGCGCGTTGAGGTTGTCCGAGACCGGCGTGCTGTACGTGTATTCGGTCCGGTACCTGATCGAGAAGTGCACCTCACACCACCATCGCGATCGCACGCTCGCCGGGCGCCATCCCCGCGAAGTAGTGGTCGGCGACGTCGAGGTCGACCGACGCCAGCTCCAGCTGCGCGCGCTCGCAGATCCCGACGAGCTCCGCGTCCGGCGGCAGCACCCGCCGCTGGAAGTCGAGGTCGGCGGCGAGCCGGCTGACGCGCAGGACCGGCTGCGAGTCGCGCGGGCTCGCGTCGGCGGCGGCGAACGCGTCGTGCAGCGAGTCGACGCACGCGGCGACGCTGTCGGGGTAGGCGCGCTCGAAGATCAGGAAGCGCGCGACCGGCTGCGCGTTCGGCGGCGCGGTGACGGCGCGCAGATAGGCGTGGAAGCCGCCGACCGCCTGCAGCAGCGCCAGCGCGTGGCCGTCGCGGCGCGGGTCCTCGCCGGCCGGCAGCGCGATCCGCAGCAGCCGCAGCATCATGTCCGCGACCTCGATGAAGGAGCCGGCGTCGAGGAACGACTTCGCCTCGTCGCGCAGCATCGCGCGGTCGGCGATCCCCCAGATCAGCGCCATCCGCTGCTTCACGTACTGCGACGCGAGATAGGGGCCCGACGGCGTCGCCCAGCGCGTCGTGCCGTCGCCGCGCAGCGCGAGCGTCGTCGTGTTGATCGCCTCCCACATCTCCGCGGAGATGACGTCGCGGACCGTGCGGGCGCCCTCGCGCGCCCGCTCGACGCTCGCGAGCATCGAGTCGGGCCGGTCGGCGTCCAGCGTCAGCCGGGCGAGCGCGTCGCCGCGCGCCGTGCCGCGCGCTCCCGCCATGCCCGCCCCGCCCCCGCCGCCGAGCATCGCCAGCAGCCCGTTCCAGCCGAGCGTCACGCCGGGGCCGCGGTCGGACGGGCTCTGCAGCTCGGCGCGGAAGACGCCGTCGACCGCGCGCGCGGTGAACTCGGCGCGCGCGAGGTTGCGGCCGAGCCAGTACAGCTCGTGGGCGATCCGCGCCAGCATCAGCCGCTCCGGGGGCGCTCGTTCGCACAGTGGCGCTCCTGCTGCTGTTGCTGCTGCTGGGCGGACCACGTGTCGCCGTAGCGGAGGTCCGGCAGCGCCGGCGGCGAGGCGTCGGCGATCGGCGGGCCGGCGCGGTCGGCGTCGTCGCCGTCCTCCAGCACCCACGTGTCCTTCGAGCCGCCGCCGCGCGAGGAGTTGACGATCATCGAGCCCTCGCGCAGCGCGACGCGCGTGAGCCCGCCGGGCACGATGTCGATCCGCTCGCCGAAGACGGCGAAGGGGCGCAGGTCGACGTGGCGCGGCGCGAGCTGCCCGTCGGCGCAGACGGTCGGCACCGTCGAGAGGTGGACGACCTCCTGCGCGATCCACGCCTCCGGCCGCGCGCGCACCGCCGCCGCGACCTGCGCCAGCTCCTGCTCGCTCGCGTGCGGGCCGATCGTGACGCCCTTGCCGCCGGACTCGTCGGTCGGCTTGATCACGAGCTGGTCGATCCGCGACAGGACGTGCTCGCGCACATCGGGGTCGCTCAGCAGGTACGTCTCGACGTTCTCCAGGATCGGCTCCTCGCCGAGGTAGAAGCGGATCATCTGCGGCACGAAGTGGTAGACGGCCTTGTCGTCGGCGACGCCGGTGCCGAACGCGTTCGCGATCGCGACCGAGCCGGCGCGGTAGGCGCGCACGAGACCGGGCACGCCGAGCATCGAGTCGGGCCGGAACTCGAGCGGGTCGACGAAGTCGTCGTCGAGCCGGCGGTAGACGGCGTGGACGCGCTCCAGCCCGCGCGTCGTGCGCATGTAGAGGACGTCGTCGCGCACGACGAGGTCGCTCGCCTCGACCAGCTCGACGCCCATCTGGCGGGCGAGGAAGGCGTGCTCGAAGTAGGCCGAGTTGAGCGAGCCGGGCGTCCACACGACGACGGTCGCCTCGCTGTCGGCCGACGGCGCGACCGAGCGCAGCGCGCTCAGCAGCAGCTGCGGGTAGTGGTCGACCGGCCGCACGCGGTAGCTCGCGAACAGCTGCGGCACGAGCTGCGTCATCGCCGCGCGGTTCTCCAGCACGTAGGAGATCCCCGACGGCGTGCGGACGTTGTCCTCGATCACCTTCCAGGCGCCGTTGGAGTGGCGCACGAGGTCGCAGCCGGCGACGTGCGTGTAGACGCCGCCGGGCGGCCGGATCCCGTGGACCGCGCGCGCGAAGTGCGAGCTGCCGGCGACCAGCCGCCACGGCACGATCCCCTCGCGCACGATCTCGCGCCCGTGGTAGACGTCGTCGACGAACGCGTTCAGCGCGCGGATCCGCTGCGCGAGGCCGCGCTTGATCGAGCGCCACTCCTCGCCGCTCAGCACGCGTGGCACGAGGTCGAGCGGGAACGGCCGCTCGCGCGCCCGACCGCCGCGCCCGACCGCGCCGTCCTCGCCCGTCGTCTCGAACGTGATCCCCTGCCGCAGGAACGTCGCGTCGCGCCGCCGCCCGGCCTCGGCGAGCCCGTCGGCGCCGAGCCGCTCCAGCTCCGCGACGAGCGCCGCCGCGGCCGGCCGTGGGCGCCCGTCGCGCTCGAACAGCTCGT
This sequence comes from Conexibacter woesei DSM 14684, assembly GCF_000025265.1. GTDB lineage: Bacteria > Actinomycetota > Thermoleophilia > Solirubrobacterales > Solirubrobacteraceae > Conexibacter > Conexibacter woesei. Next base: position 6,121,934 of record NC_013739.1, on the reverse strand, counting down.
CGAGGAACGGTGCCTGCGGCTGGTGGCCGTCGATCGCGGGGGCAGAGGACATCGCTGCCGGCGATTCTCGCCCCCGTCGATCGCGCCGGCTTTCGCCGGATGGAGCGTCTTCGGCGCGCCCGACTGGCCTACCGGCTCATCGACTGGTACCGCCGCACCGCGAGCGGGGCGAAGATCGCGATCAGCACGAGCGGCCACACGACCGCCATCAGGATCGCGTGCTCGGTGACCCACGAGTCGGCGGCGCTGCCGGGGTTGCCGAACAGCTCGCGCGCAGCGGTCACCGTCGAGGAGAGCGGGTTCCACTCGGCGATGGTGCCGAGCCAGCCGGGCATCTGCGCGGGTGAGACGAAGATGCTCGAGATCATCGTGAACGGGAACAGCAGCCCGGCGATGTTGCCGGCCGTCTCGACCGACGGGATCACGAGCCCGATGTAGATGCCGATCCACAGCACGGAGAAGCGCAGCAGCAACAGCAGCGCGACCGCCGCCAGCGCGTTGCCGATACCGTCGTTCCAGCTCCAGCCGACCACGAGCCCCATCCCGATCATCACGACCAGGTTCAGGACGGCGTTGATCATCGCCGCGACGCTGCTGCCGGCGACGATCGCGACCGGCGACATCGGCATCGAGCGGAAGCGGTTCGTGATCCCGCGCTCGGCGTCGGTCGCCATCGCGAACAGCGTCTCGGTGATCCCGAACGCGATCGCCATCACGAACAGGCCCGGCATCAGGAACTCGCGGTAATTGCCGCCGTCGGGCACGACGATCGCGCTGCCGAAGACGTAGCCGAACAGCAGGATCGACATGATCGGGAACGCCAGGGTCCAGGCGATCCGCGCCGGCTCGTAGCGCCAGTGCAGCATGTCGCGGACCGTGATCGTCCACGTGTCGCGGACCGCCCATCTCACCGTGCTCATGCCGTCACCTCCGTCGTCTCGCGCGTGCCGTCGGCGCCGTCGGAATCGTCGGCCCCGTGCCCGGTCAGCCGCAGGAAGACCTCGTCGAGCGTCGGCTGGCGCAGCGCGACGTCCTCGACCGCGACGCGCGCGTCCTGCAGCGCGCGCAGGATCTCCGTGAGGCTCGCGACGCGGTCGCCGACCGGCGCGGAGACGCGTCGCCGCTCGAGGTCGACGTCCGGCTCGCCGTCGCTGACGCGCGCGACGATCGCCGCCGCGTCCGGCAGGTCGTCGGGATCGCGCAGCACGAGGTCGACCTGGCTGCCGCCGAGCCGGCTCTTGAGCTGGTTCGGCGTCCCGTTGGCGATCACGCGCCCGCGGTCGATCACCGAGATCTGGTCGGCGAGCTGGTCGGCCTCGTCGAGGTAGTGGGTCGTCAGCAGCACGGTCGTGCCGCCGGCGACGAGCCCGCGCACGGTCGTCCAGACCTCCATCCGGTTGCGCGGGTCCTGGCCGGTCGTCGGCTCGTCGAGGAAGAGGACTCTCGGTCTCGTGATGAAGCTGGCGGCGAGGTCGAGCCGGCGCTTCATCCCTCCCGAATAGCCTCTCGCCTGCCGGTCGGCCGCCTCGGTCAGTCCGAACTGCTCCAGCAGCTCGTCGGCACGGACCCGCGCCTCGCGCGGCGAGAGGTGGTGCAGTCTGCCGAACATGATCAGGTTCTGGCGGCCGCTGAGGATCTCGTCGATCGCGTCGGTCTGGCCCGTCAGGCCGATCTGCGAGCGCACCTGGCGCGCCTGCGTCGTGACGTCGTAGCCGGCGACCTCGGCGCGGCCGCCGTCGCGCCGCAGCAGCGTGCTGAGGATCCGCACCGCCGTCGTCTTGCCGGCGCCGTTGGGACCGAGCAGCCCCATCACCGTCCCTTCCGGCACGGCGAGGTCGATCCCGTCGAGCGCGTTCGTCTCGCCGTAGCGCTTGTGCAGCCCTTCGGCGACGATCGCGAGTCTCGTCGTTGGCACGCATGCCTCCTTTCGCGTTACTGAGTACGCTGTACGATGTAGTGCGTACACCATACGCAGTTGTACGCTCTCCTGCAATGGCCGACGAACCCCGCACCGGCATGGGCGATGCCGAGATAACGCTGAAGCTGCTCTGGGGCGGGCGGGAGCGGCGGAGCCGCGGCCCCAAGCCCGGCCTCAGCGTCGAGCGGATCGTCGAGGCGGCGGTCGAGCTGGCCGACAGCGACGGGCTCGCCGCCGTCTCGATGCGCAGGATCGCCGAGCGGCTCGGCGTCGGCGCGATGTCGCTCTACCGCTACGTCCCCGGCAAGGGCGAGCTGCTCGACCTGATGTTCGAGCGCGCGCTCGGTGACGAGCCGCGCCACCCCGCCGCCGGCCGCGGCTGGCGCGCGCGGCTGGAGGAGGCCGGGCGCGAATCGCTCGCGACCTACCTGCGTCATCCCTGGCTGCTGGAGGTCGTCGCCGGCAACCGGCCGCCGCTCGGCCCGAACGTGATGGACACCTATGAGTGGCTGATGGCGATCGTGCACGAGAGCGGCCTCGACGCGGCCGAGACGCAGGCTGCCGTCGAGCTGTTCGCGACCTATGTCGCCGGCGCGGCGCGCGCCGTCGTCCAGGCGCAGCAGGCGGAGGCGAAGACCGGCATCAGCGACGAGCAGTGGTGGGAGGAGCGCACCGACTTCTGGCAGCAGTACTTCGATCCTGAGCGCTATCCGACGATCTCGGCGACCTACGCGGAGGGCGGCTACGAGACGAGACTGGACAGCTTCGAGTTCGGCCTCGGCTGCCTGCTCGACGGGCTCGAGGCGCGGCTCGCGGCGCACTCCGAGGACCGCTCCGTCTGACGTTCCGTGTCACCGCCGCGGCGGTGATGCGACGTTCCGGCGCTTGCGCTCGCGCGGCCCGCGCGGCGACCATCCCGCACCATGAGCACGCACGTCACGCCATCCGTCTGGCCCGAGTCACCTCCGACGCACGCCCATCGCGCGGCCTACGCCGACGCGGTCGGGCGCTCGTTCTGGCTCGACCGCCTGCCGCGGCGCGTGCCCGACGCGCCGCTCACCGGGCCGGCCGACGCCGACCTCTGCATCGTCGGCGGCGGCTTCACCGGCCTGTGGGCGGCGATCGGAGCCAAGACCGCCGACCCCGCGCGCGACGTCGTGCTGCTGGAGTCGCAGACGATCGGCTTCGGCGCCAGCGGCCGCAACGGCGGCTTCCTCGTCGCCTCGCTGACGCACGGGATCTCCAACGGCGAGGCACGCTTCGCCGACGAGCTGGCCGTGCTCGAACGGCTCGGGCAGGAGAACTACGCCGGTCTGCGCGCCGACCTCGACCGGCTCGGCGTCGCGTGCGACTTCGAGGAGACCGGCGAGCTGATGGTCGCCGTCGAGCCGCACCAGGAGCCGTGGCTGGAGGAGGAGGCCGAGCTGCTGCGCCGCTACGGCCACGACGTCGAGCTGCTCGACGGCGCCGCGATGCGCGAGCAGATCGCCTCGCCGATCTACCGCGGCGGCGTCTGGGACAAGAGCGGCGCGGCGATCGTCGACCCGGCGAAGCTGGCGGTCGGGCTCGCGGACGCGGCGCGCCGGCTCGGCGTGCGGATCCACGAGCAGACGCCCGCGACCGGGCTCAGACGGGCCGGCGACGCGGTCGACGTCGCGGTGCCGGGCGGGAGCGTGCGCGCGCGCCGCGTGCTGCTGGCGACGAGCGCCTTCCCGCCACTGCTGCGCTCGCTGCGCCACTACATCGCGCCGGTCTACGACTACGTGCTCGTGACCGAGCCGCTGAGCGCCGCGCAGCTGACGTCGATCGGCTGGGCCGAGCGGCAGGGGATCGGCGACCCCGGCAACCAGTTCCACTACTACCGCCTGACCGACGACAACCGCATCCTGTGGGGCGGCTACGACGCCGTCTACCGCTACGGCGGTCCGGTCGGACCCGACCACGACCAGCACGACGCGACCTTCGCGCGGCTCTCGCAGCACTTCGCGATCACGTTCCCGCAGCTGGACGGCGTGCGCTTCACGCACCGCTGGGGCGGCGCGATCGACACGTGCAGCCGCTTCTCGGTCTTCTTCGGGACCGCGCACGGCGGCCGTGTCTCCTACGCCGTCGGCTACACCGGCCTCGGCGTCGGCGCGACGCGCTTCGGCGCGCAGGTCGCGCTCGACCTCGTCGACGGCCGCCAGACGGAGGCGACCGCGCTGCGCTACGTGCGCAGCAAGCCGGTCCCGTTCCCGCCCGAGCCACTGCGCTCGGGCGTGATCCAGCTGACCCGCAACCGGCTCGCCGCCGCCGACCGCAACGCCGGCGAGCGCGGCCTGTGGCTGCGCACGCTCGACCGGCTCGGGCTCGGCTTCGACAGCTAGACGGCGGCGCTGCCCGGCGCCCCCGGGCGCTCAGACGGTCGCTTGGTAGACCTTGCGCAGCGTCTCGTGGATCGTCCACGTCGTGCGCGCGCCGGCCGGCAGGATCGCGGCGTCGCCGGGGCCGACGTCGAGCGCCGGCGCGCCGTCGTCGAACTCGATCGTCGCGCTGCCGGAGATCACGACGAACAGCTCGTCGGCCTCGACGTCGCGCACGACGCCGGGGGTGATCTGCCAGACGCCGCGCTCGACGCGGCCGTCGTCCGAGGTCGACAGCTCCAGCAGCGAGACGACGGGATCGCCCGCGACGACGTCGTGGTCGGGCTGTGGATCGAGCGGGGTGAGCGTCAGCTCGCTCACGCGCACGGCGAAGGGGCTTCTCATGCTGCGAGCATAGGAGCGGTGCGATCCGCCGCATGCGATCAGACCGTCACGTTCGCGTCTGCCGTGCATGACAGGGCGTCACTGGGTCACGCGTCCGGTGCAACGCAGAATGGCGCCCATGCGTGACGAGACAGGCTTCTGGATGCACTCGCTCGGCGGTGGCGGCGCGCGCCGCGCGCCGCTGGCGGGCTCGATCGAGGCCGACGTCGCGATCGTCGGCGCCGGCTACACCGGCCTGTGGACGGCGTACTACCTCAAACAGGCCGACCCGTCGCTGCGGATCGTCGTGTTGGAGCGCGAGTTCGCCGGCTTCGGCGCCTCCGGTCGCAATGGCGGCTGGGTCTCGGGCTTCATCTCCGGCCCGCCGAAGGTCTACGCGCGCCGCGGCGGCCGCGGCGCCGCGGCCGCGCTCCAGCGCGAGATGTTCGCGACGGTCGACGAGGTCGGCCGCGTCGTCGCGGCGGAGCGGATCGACGCCGACTGGGTCAAGGGCGGCAACGTCGCGGTCGCCGTCGGCGAGGCGCAGGCCGCGCACCTGCGGGGCGGCGTCGCGGCCGGACGCGAATGGGGCGTCGGCGAGGACGACCTGCGGCTGCTCGACGCCGCCGAGCTGGCGGCGCGCGTGCGCGTCGCCGGGGCGCGCGCCGGCACCTTCACGCCGCACTGCGCCCGCGTCCACCCGGCGAAGCTCGTGCACGGGCTCGCTGACGCGGTCGAACGGCTCGGCGTGACGATCCACGAGCAGACGGCGGTGACGGAGATCGCGCCGCGCGTCGCGCGGACCGCGCGCGGCGACGTGCGTGCGCGCTGGATCGTGCGCGCGACGGAGGGCTACACGTCGACCTTGCACGGCCTCAAGCGTGCGCTCGTGCCGATGAACAGCTCGATGATCGTGACCGAGCCGCTGCCCGCCGAGGCGTGGGCGCAGATCGGCTGGGAGGGGCGCGAGACGCTGAGCGACGGCGCGCACGTCTACGTCTACGCGCAGCGCACCGCCGACGACCGCATCGCGATCGGCGGCCGCGGCGTGCCGTACCGCTACGGCTCGCGCACCGAGCGCGCCGGCGTGACGGCCCCGGAGACGGTCGCCGCGCTGCGCGAGAAGCTGCACGCGCTGTTCCCCGCGACCGCCGCCGCGCCGATCGCGCACGCCTGGTCCGGCGTGCTCGGCGTGCCGCGCGACTGGTGCATCTCGGCCGCGGCCGATCAGGCGACCGGGATCGCGTGGGCCGGCGGCTACGTCGGCGAGGGCGTCGCGACGACGAACCTCGCCGGCCGCACGCTGCGCGACCTCGTGCTCGGGCGCCGCAGCGAGCTGACCGCGCTGCCGTGGGTCGGGCGCCGGCCGGCGAAGTGGGAGCCCGAGCCGCTGCGCTGGCCGATGATCCACGGCGTCTACGCGCTCTACCGCCAGGCCGACCGGATCGAGACCCGCAGCGGCCGTCCGTCGCGCCTCGGCAGCCTCGTGGACCGCGCGTCCGGCCGCCACTGACGGGTCCTCTGACCTTCCGCTGAAACTCCCTCTTTGCAGGGAGTTCGTCGTCGTGCGGGGTGCTCTTGCGCGCCCACTCCTGTGTGAGGGTTGACACACGACGAGGTCCCTGAGTACGTTCTGCATGCTTGTTGTACACAACGAGGTGCCCGAGGAGAGGGATGCCGCGAGTTCAGGACGACGAGGTCTACGAGGTGCTCAAGGAGGAGATCACGCATTTCCGCGTGAGCCCCGGCGCGCGCCTGACGGAGACCGAGCTGTCGGCCCGCTTCAACACGAGCCGCACGCCGATCCGCAGCGCCCTCCAGCGGCTCGTGCAGGAGGGCCTCGTCGTCGCGATGAACGGCGCCCGCGTCGCACGGCCGTTCGACCTGCGCGAGTTCGAGGACATGTACCGCGTGCGGATCTCGATCGAGCGGCTGTCCGTCGAGCAGGCCTGCGAGCGGGGCTGGGAGGGAGCCCTCGCGAAGCTGCGCGAGACGTGGGACGAGCCGCTGCGGACGGAGAACCCCGGCGCCGAGGAGGCGCTGGCGGCCGAGCTGCGCGTCCACATGGGGATCGCGCGGCTGTCGCAGAACGAGCTCCTGATCACGACGCTGGAGCGGATCAACGACCGCATCTCGGTGCTGCGCAAGCTCGACTTCCTCGACGCCGACCGCGTCGAGCGCACGCGCCACGACCACCAGCAGATCCTCGAGCTGATCGCGGCGCGCGAACCGACACGTGCCGCCGACCTGATGCAGAAGCACATCGAGGGGGCGCAGGCGAACATCAGTCGCCTCGTCTCCGGCGCGCTCTCGCAGGCGTCCCTCGAGCGCGACGGCGCGGCATGACCGCGTCGCCCGGCCCGCGCGTTCCCCCCACGGAGGCGAGATGACCCGTCGTACCACCACCCTTTCCCTGGCCACCGCGGCCGTCGCCGCGGCAACCCTCTTCAGCGCCTGCGGCGGCGCGACCGACAGCGGCTCCGGCGACGGCGCCAGAGCCGGCCCGCCGGCCGGCGCCGAGCCGACCGTCACGACCCCCGCCGCGAGCGGCACGACCGACCGCGTCACGTGGGCGCTGACCGCCGAGCCCGCCTCGCTCGACTGGGTCCTCAACGCCGACTTCTTCGCCGGCCAGGTGCTCGCGAACGTCTGCGACGGGCTCGTCCGCCAGGCGCCCGACTTCTCGCTCCAGCCCGCGCTCGCCGCGAGATTCTCGAACCCGACGCCGACGACCTGGGTCTACGAGATCCGCGACGGCGCGACCTTCCACGGCGGCGCGCCGCTGACCGCGAACGACGTCGTCTTCAGCCTGAAGCGGAACATCGACCCGAAGGTCGGCTCGTTCTGGGGCCAGGCCTTCGCGAACGTCAAGACGATCGCCAAGACCGGTCCGAGCGAGGTGACCGTCACGCTCAGACGACCCGACTCGATGTTCAACGCGTACATGTCGACGCCCGCCGGGATCATCGGCAGCGAGAGAACGGTCAAAGCCGAGGGCAAGTCGTACGGCACGCCTGAGGGCAGCGTCGACTGCGTCGGCCCCTACAAGCTCGCGAAGTGGGAGAAGGGCCAGGAGATCGCCCTCGCCGCCGACGACGCCTACTGGGACACGGCGCTGAAGCCGAAGGCGGGCGAGTTCGTCTTCCAGATCATCCGCGACCCCGCCGCGCGCACCAACGCGCTGCTGTCCGGCACGGTCGACGGCTCGTGGTTCGTGCCGCCGTCCGCGCTCGCGAGACTGAACGGCTCGGCGACCGGCAGAGTCTTCTACGGCCCCTCGACGCAGGGCTTCAACGCGATCGTCCTGAACACCGACGGGCCGCTCAGAGACGTCCGCATCCGTCAGGCGCTGTCGATGGCGATCGACCGCGAGGGGATCGTCAGATCGGTCCTCGCCGGCGCCGCGCAGCCGTCGCGGGCGCCCGCCGTCCCCGGCACCTGGGGCTACGCGAAGGAGACGTTCAGAAGCGCGTGGGACGGCCTCGAGGTCACGCAGCGCGACGTCGACGCGGCCAGAAGACTGGTGCAGGAGGCCGGCGCGCCGAAGCAGCCGATCACGATCTCCGTCACCTCGCGTGACGCCGAGGTCCCCGTCATCGGCGCCGCGATCCAGGCGGCCGGCGAGCAGATCGGGCTGAAGGTCGTCCAGAGACAGATCCCGCCGGACCAGTACGACGCCGTCTACACGAGCGAGGACGCGCGCAAGGGGATCGACCTCTACCTGACCGCGTGGGGCACCGACTTCGCCGACCCGCTCCAGATCTACGAGTACTTCAAGAGCGGCAACTTCTACAACTTCGCCGGCTTCTCGGACCCGAGACTCGACGCGCTGCTGAACGACGCGTCGCGCACGACCGACGAGCAGAGAAAGGCAGAGCTGGTGACCGGCGCGCAGAGAATCGTCGTCGACGAGCTGCTGTGGATCCCGCTCTACGCGCCCTACAACACGCTCTTCATGAACAAGCGGATCACGGGGGCGCCGGCGAGCTACGTCCAGCTCCACTACCCGTGGGCCGCCGCGATCGGCTCCGCCGGCTGAGCGAGCGCGACGATGCGAACGTTCATCCTCGGGCGGCTCGCGACGCTGGTGCTGATCTGCCTCGCCGCGTCGTTCCTGGTCTTCCTGTCGCTGCATCTGGCGCCGGGCAGCCCGGAGAACTTCCTCGTGCGCGGCAACTCCGTGACGGCCGAGACGCTGAGAGCGGTGCGGGCCCAGTACAGCCTGGACGACCCGTTCATCGTGCAGTACTGGAACTGGCTGACGAACGCGGTGCAGGGCGACTTCGGCCGCTCGCTGCAGTTCCGCCAGTCGGTCTCCGGGCTGATCGAGTCGCGGCTGCCGACGACGCTGTTCCTCGTCGGCTACGCGGCGCTGCTGATCTTCGTCGTCGGCATCGGCCTCGGCGTGCTGGCCGCCGTCAAGCGCGGCACGGTCAACTCGATCGTGCTCGTCGTGACGTCGATCGGCACGGCGACGCCGGCGTTCGTGGCGGCGATCTTCCTCGTCACGATCTTCTCGGTGAAGCTCGGCTGGTTCCCGGCCTTCGGCAACGGCTCGGGTTTCCTCGACCGCGTATGGCACCTGACGCTGCCGGCGATCGCGCTCGCGATCAGCTCGGTCGCGCTCGTCGCCCGCGCGACCCGCTCGGCGATGGAGTCGGAGCTGAACGCCGAGTACGTCGAGACCGCCCGTGCGCGCGGGGTCCCCGAGCGCGCGGTGATCTGGCGTCACGCCTTCCGCAACGCGCTCGGGCCGATCGCGACGCTCGCCGGCCTGCTGGTCTCCAGCCTGCTCGTGATCACGACGCTGGTCGAGACGGTCTTCGGCCTCAGCGGCGTCGGCTCCCTGCTCGTGCAGGCGGTCAACGCGAAGGACTTCCCCGTCGTGCAGGCCGGCGTGCTGCTGATCGTCGGCGCCTTCGTCGTGACGAACGCGATCGTCGACATCGCCTACCCCTGGATCGATCCCCGCGTGCGCGGGAGGAAGCGATGAGCACCGCAGTCGAGATCCCCACCCCGCAGCTGTCGCGCGGCCTCGGCGTCTTCCGCCGGCTCGGCGGCGGCGCGCTGTTCTGGTTCGGCGTCGCCGTGCTGGTGCTGCTGACGCTGACGGCCGTCTTCGCGCCGCTGATCGCGCCGCACGACCCCAACGCCGTCGACCTCTCGCAGTCGCTCGCGGGCAGCTCGGCCGCGCACCCGCTCGGCACCGACGAGGCCGGCCGCGACACGCTCTCGCGGATCATCTACGGCAGCCGCACGAGCCTGATCGCGCCGCTGCTCGTCGTCGTCGGCGCGACCACGTTCGGCGTCCTGCTCGGCGTGCTCGCGGCGTGGCGAGGCGGCTGGACCGACCGCGTCCTCTCGCGCGTGATCGAGATCGCATGGGCGTTCCCCGGCCTGATGCTCGCGATGCTCGCCGTCGCGATGTTCGGCGCCGGCCTGAAGGCCGTCGTGCCGGCGCTGATCTTCGCCTACATCCCCTATATGGCACGGCTGACGCGCGGCGTCGCGCTGCGCGAGCGCGAGCGGCCGTACCTCGCCGCGCTCGACCTGCAGGGCTTCAGCGCGTGGTGGATCTGCCTGCGCCACCTGCTGCCGAACCTCGCGCCGTTCCTGCTCGCGCAGTCGGCGCTGCTGTTCGGCTACGCGCTGATCGACCTCGCCGGGCTGTCGTTCCTCGGCTTCGGCGTGCAGCCGCCGACGGCGGACTGGGGGACGATGATCTCCGAGGCGCAGTCGGCGCTGCTGCAGGGCGCGACGATCGGCCCGCTGTCGGTCGGCATCGTGATCGTCGTCACCGTCGTCGCGTTCAACCTCGTCGGCGAGGGTATCGCCGCGCGCGTCGGGAAGACCGACCGATGAGCGCGGCGCTGGAGATCACGAACCTCTCGCTTGCGCTCGGCGAGGGCGCTGCGCGCCGCGACATCCTCGGCGGCGTCGGCGTGCGCTGCGAGCGCGGCGAGGTCGTCGGCCTCGTCGGCGAGTCCGGCTCGGGCAAGTCGATGACGCTGCGCTCCGTGCTCGGCCTGCTGCCGCGCGGCGCGCAGGTCAGCGGGAGCGTGACCGTCGGCGACGTCGACGTGCTGACGTGCCCGCCCGAGGAGCTGCGCGAGATCCGCCGCAAGCGTGTCTCGATCATCTTCCAGGACCCCCGCGCGCACATCAATCCGGCGCGCCGGATCGGCGACTTCCTGACGGAGGGCATGGTCCGCAACGGCGTCGCGAAGGATGCGGCGCGGGAGCGTGCGAAGGAGCTGCTGCTCGCCGTCGGCCTGGAGCGCGCCGAGCACCACCTGAAGCAGTTCCCGCACGAGCTGTCGGGCGGCATGCTGCAGCGCGTGATGATCGCCTCGGCGCTCGCGTGCGAGCCGGAGGTGCTGCTGGCTGACGAGCCGACGACCGCGCTTGACGTCACGACGCAGGCGGAGATCATGGCGATCCTGCGCAGACTGCGCGACGAGCGCGGACTGACCGTCTTGCTCGTCACGCACGACCTCGAGCTGGCCGCCGCCGTCTGCGACCGCATCAACGTGATGTACGCCGGCACGATCGTCGAGCAGCAGCCGTCCGCGGCGCTGTTCGAGAACCCGCGCCATCCGTACACGGCCGGGCTGCTCGCGTCGAGCCCGCGGCGCGTCGCCGACGGCGAGCGCCTGTCGGCGATCCCGGGGCGGCCGCTGGGGCTGCACGAGGCGCCGGCCGGCTGCGTCTTCAGCACCCGCTGCGCCTACGTCACCGACGCCTGCGAGCAGGCGCGGCCGCCGCTGGCAGCGATCGCCGGCGGACGGTCGGCGTGTCGCCGCGAGGCGGAGCTGGGCGCGCTGCTGCCGACGACCACGAGCACGCAGGAGGTGGGACATGGCAGCGGTCGCTGAGACGGCGCCGGTCGTCCGCGTCGAGGGTTTGCGCAAGACCTTCGGCCCGCTGGTGGCGGTCGACGACGTGACCTTCGACGTGCCGCCCGGCGGCGCGCTCGGGATCGTCGGCGAGTCGGGCTCCGGCAAGACGACGACGGCGCGGATGCTCGTCGGCCTGGAGGATCCCGACGACGGCGGGATCGCGCTGCTCGGCGAGCCGCGCGCGAGCGGTTGGCTGTCGCGCGCCCGTCGCCGCGCCCGTGCCCGCGCGATCCAGATGGTCTTCCAGGACCCGTACCTGTCGCTCGACCCGCGCCAGACGGCCGGCGGCTGCATCGAGGAGGTCCTGCGGCTGCACTTCGACCTCTCGCCGGCCGACCGGCGGCGCAGAGCGTCCGAGCTGATGGACCAGGTCGGCCTGACCGAGCGCAACGCGGCGGCGCTGCCGCGGCAGCTCTCGGGCGGGCAGCGCCAGCGCGCCGCGATCGCGCGGGCGCTGGCGGCCGAGCCGCGCGTGCTCGTGCTCGACGAGGCGGTCGCGGCGCTCGACATCTCCGTGCAGGCGCAGGTCCTCAACCTGCTGACCGCGATCCGCGCCGAGCGTGAGATCGCCTACGTCTTCGTCAGTCACGACCTCGGCGTCGTCGAGTACGTCTGCGACGACGTGGTCGTGATGTTCCGTGGGCGCATCGTCGAGCGCGGGGCGGCGCGCACGGTGCTGTCCGCACCGCAGCACCCCTACACCAAGCTGCTGCTCGACTCCCTCCCGGGACCGGGCTGGCAGCCAGACGAGATCTCGGCGGCGCGGAGTCGCTTCCTCGCCGCCGAAGGACGAGAGGGATAGTCGTGGAGAGCATTCGGAAGCGGCCGCTCGCGGCCATCGCGGCATGCGCGCTGCTGGCCGCCGGCACGACCGCCTGCGGCGGCGCGACGAGATCGTCGTCCTCGACCCAAGGCGGCGGCACGACCGCCGGCGGCGGCGTCGCGCTGAGCGACGGCACGCCGGCGCCGGCGGGCGACGTCGACAAGGTCACGTGGGCGGTCTACGCCGAGCCCGCGTCGCTCGACTGGGCGTTCGCGAACGACTTCCCGCCGCTGGAGATCGGCGCGAACGTCTGCGAGAGCCTGTCCGCGGTCACGCCCGAGATGGAGATCGTCCCCGCGCTCGCGACCGGCTGGAGAGCGCCGAACCCGAAGACGCTCGTCTACACGTTGCGCGACGGCGTCAGATTCCACAGCGGCGCGCCGCTGACCTCCGAGGACGTCGCCTACAGCCTCGGCCGCAACCTCGACAGAAGCGTCGGCTCCTACTACGCCGGCGCCTACGCGAACGTGAGCAAGATCGAGGCGACCGGCCCGAACGAGGTGACGATCAAGCTCGAGCGTCCCGACGCGCAGCTGCCGAGCGCGCTCGCGACGCCCGCCGGCCGGATCGAGAGCAAGGCGTTCCTTGAGCAGAGAGGCAGAAGCTACGGCACGCCCGAGGGCGGCATCGACTGCACCGGGCCGTTCAGCTTCGGCAGCTGGACGAAGGGCCAGTCGGTCACGCTGGAGCGTTTCGATGGCTACTGGGACGCCGAGCGCGTGCCGAAGATCGCGCAGCTGGAGGTCGACTTCATCGCCGACCCGGCCGCGCGCGTCAACGCGCTCGCCTCCGGCACGATCGACGGCACCTACCAGGTGCCGACCTCGGGCTTCAAGAGACTCGGCTCCTCGCCGACCGGGACGCTCTCGTTCGGCCGCGCCGCCGGCAGCTACGTCGCGATGGTGACGAGCCTCGACGGGCCGCTCAGAGACGTCCGCATCCGCAGAGCGCTGTCGCTCGCGATCAACCGCGACGGGATCATCTCCAGCGTCCTCGACGGCGCCGCCGAGCCGCTGAAGGCGCCGGTCGCGCCGGGCGCGTGGGGCTACGCGAAGGAGACGTACAGAGCGGCCTACGACGCGCTGCCGGAGCCGTCCGGCTCGGTCGAGGAGGCGAAGAGACTGGTGCAGGAGGCGGGCGCTCCGAGCGAGCCGATCACCGTCGCGATCACGCGCGACCGCGAGGAGATGCCGACGATCGCGGCCGAGATGCAGCGCGCGGCGAGAGAGATCGGGCTGCAGCTGGAGATCAAGAGCCTCGCCGGCAACAGCTACAACGCGCTCTACTCCGACGCGAAGGCGCGCGACGGCGTCGACATGCTGTTCTCGCAGTGGGTGCCGGACTTCCCCGACCCGCTCCAGCTCTATCAGTACATGCGTGGCGACAACTTCTACGGCTACGCGAGATGGGAGGACCCCGACTTCATGCGCCTCACCTCCGAGGCGGCCGGCACGGCCGACGAGGAGCAGCGCGCCAGACTGATCGCGGAGGCGCAGGAGCGCGCCGTAGAGGCGCAGATCTGGATCCCGCTCTACACGCCGTACAACCCGGTCTTCCTCAACAAGCGGATCACCGGCGCGCCGACGAGCGCGGTCAACCTGACCTACTCGTGGGCGGCCGACCTGGGAGCGACGGGGTAGCGCGATGTCCGACCGTTGGATCCTCGTGACCGGCAACGGAGCGTTCGGCGACACGGCCGAGCGCTCCGAGCTGCGCTACGACGTCAATCCGAGCGCGCTCGTCGCGCAGCGGCTCGACGGCCGCGTCGTCGAGGGACGGCGCGTCGTCGGGCGTGCGCTCGACTGGGACGACTCGCCGCTGGAGGCGCTGGAGCCGCTGCTGTCCGGCGAGGACGGCACGGGCGGGGCGGGTCCGCCGGAGGCGATCGTCTCCTGCGGCGTCTTCTCCGAGAGAACGACGCTGCGGCTGGAGCGCGTCGCGGTCAACGTGCGCGACTTCCAGTTCGCCGACGGCGACCGCCGCCCGATCGACGAGCCGGTCGTGGAGGGCGGTCCGGCCGCCTACCTCTCGACGCTGCCGATCAAGGCGGCGGTGCAGGCGGTGCGCGCCGCGGGCGTCCCGGCGGTCGTCTCCAACAGCGCCTCCACGCACGGCTGCAACTCCGTCATGTACTGCGCGCTGCACCTCGTCGCGACGCGCGGCCTGCCGACGCGTGCCGGCTTCGTGCACCTGCCCGACCCGCCCGAGCACGTCGCCCGGCTCGGCCGCCCGACGGCGAGCATGTGCCTCGACGACCAGGTGCGCGGCGTCGAGGCGGTGATCGGCGCGGTCGTCCTGAACCCGGTCGACGTGCGGCTTCCGTCCAACGAATGGGAATGGTGAGCGTGTCTGCTGATGTGACCCCGGCCGATCTGTCGATCGAGGACGCGCGCGTGCTCGGCCGCGAGGGGCGCTTCGACGTCGCGATCGCCGATGGCGTGATCCGCTCGGTGACGCCGCGCGACGGCGGCGGTGCGGCGGGAGCGGGCGCGGCGGGTGCGGCTCCGGTCGTTCCGGCTCCCGCGATCGAGCGGATCGACGCGCGCGGCGGGCTCGTCTCGCCGTCGTTCGTCGAGCCGCACTACCACCCCGACAAGGCGTTCAGCCGCCGGGGGCGCGTCGAGCAGCCGGACGGCTTCGAGCTGGCGCGCGAGATCAAGGCCGGCTTCACCGAGGCGGGCGTCGAGGCGCGCGCGACCGAGGCGTTCCGGCTCGCGGTCTCCCAGGGCGTTGGCAGCATGCGCGCGAACGTCGACGTCGACTCGATCGCCGGGCTGACGAACGTCCGCGGCGTGCTCGCCGCGCGCGAGCGCGTGCGCGACCTGATCGACGTGCAGGTCGTCGCCTTCCCGCAGGAAGGCCTGCTGCGCGACGCGCCGGCGCAGGAGCTGCTGGTGCAGGCGATGGCCGAGGGCGCCGACGTCGTCGGCGGCTGGCCGAACGTCGAGGACGGCGAGGCGGCGCAGCTCGCCCACCTCGACTTCGTCTTCGATCTCGCCGAGCGCTTCGACGCCGACCTCGACGTGCACGTCGACTGCTACTGCGACCCGGCGGAGCGGATGCTGGAGCCGCTGGCGGAGCGCACGCTCGCGCGCGGCTTCGAGGGCCGCGTGCTGGCGAGCCACTGCTGCGGCCTGGAGGTCTACCCCGACGACGACGCGCGGCGCGTGATCGGCCGCGTCGCCGCGGCGCAGATCCACGTCTGCGTGCAGCCGGCGAACACGTCGGCGCAGTACGGCCCGCGCGGGCTCTCGCGCACGCGCGAGCTGCTGGCGGCCGGCGTCCCGGTCAGCGCCGGCAGCGACAACATGTTCGACGGCTGGTACCTGCTCGGCAACCTCGACCCGCTCGACCGCGCCGTGCTGGCCTACCACGGCGCCGGGCTCGGCGGCCGCTACACGCACCTCCCGACCGAGCTGCTGTGGGAGCTGGTGACCGACCGCGCCGCCGCCGCGATCGGCACGACCCCCGGTCGCGTCGAGGCCGGGGCGCCCGCCGACCTCGTCGTCTTCGACGCGCCCGACGTCGAGCTGGCGCTGGCGGCGCTGCCCGGCAAGCGCACGACGATCAAGCGCGGGCGCGTCGTCGCCGCGCGCGAGAGCGCGGTCTGGTCGGTGGGCGGGAGGTGCGCCGCGTGCGCACCGTGATCGCCGGCGGCGGCGTGCTCACGCCGCGCGGCCTGGAGCGGCTGCACGTCGCGGTCGAGGGCGGCCACGTCGCCGAGCTGCTCGACCCGGCCGCGCCGCTGCGCGCCGACCGCACGATCGACGCGAGCGGCCTGCTCGTGCTGCCCGGGGCGATCGACCCGCACGTCCACTTCGACGTCCCCGGCGACGACGTCGCGACCGACTTCGCGCACGGCACCCGCTGCGCGGCGGCCGGCGGCGTCACGTTCGTCGTCGAGCACCCGTTCACCGACCCGCTCGTGACGACCGCCGAACGCTATGCCGACAAGGCGGTCGCGGCAGCCCGCGGCGCGGTCGTCGACTTCGGCCTGTGGGGCGGGCTCGCTGCCGGCTCGATCGGCGAGATCGCCGGCCAGGCCGCGCTCGGCGCGGGCGGCTTCAAGGCGTACATGGCGAGCAACGACATGGACTGGCCGCCGGCGGACGAGGCGACGCTGCGCGAGGGCTTCGCCGCCGTCGCCGCCGTCGGCGGGCTCGCGCTCGTGCACGCGGAGGACCGCGCGACGGTCGACGCGGCGACGGCCGAGATCCGCGCGAGCGGCCGCACCGACGCGCTCGCCGCCGCCGACGCGCGCCCCGCCGTCGCCGAGACGATCGCCGTCAGACTCGTGCTGGAGCTGGCCGCCGAGACCGGCGCGCGTGTCCATCTGCTCCACCTCTCCACGCCGGAGGCCGTCTCGCTCGTGCTCGCCGCCCGCGCCCGCGGCCTCGACGTCAGCTACGAGCTGACCGCCCACCACCTGCTGCTCGACCGCGACGACCTCGCGCGCGTCGGCGCGCTCGCGACCTGCGCACCGCCACTGCGCGACCGCAGCGCGCGCGAGCGGCTGTGGGAGGTCGTACTGGCCGGCGAGGGCGACATGGTCGTGACCGACCACTGCCCCTACGACGTCGCCGACAAGCTCGCCGGCGAGCGCTCGCCGCTCGACCGCCCGCACGGCGTCCAGAGCCTGCAGGAGTACCTGCCGCTGCTGTTCGACGCGGCCGTCGGCCGCCGCGGGATGGGCGTCCCGGAGCTGGTCGCGCTGACCGCCGCCGGGCCCGCGAGACGGCTCGGCCTGTACCCGCGCAAGGGCGCGATCGCGCTCGGCTCCGACGCCGACCTCGTGCTGCTCGACCCGGGCGCGGAGTGGGTGCTCGACCCGGCGCGCCAGCTGTCGGAGAGCCAGTGGTCGCCGTACGCGGGGCGCGAGCTGCGCGGCGCCGTCGTCACGACGATCGCCCGCGGCGAGACCGTCTTCGCCGACGGCGAGGTGCGCGCCGCGCCCGGCCGCGGCCGCTTCACGCCGCTCGCGCGGGGAGCCGCGGCATGAGCGTCGCGACCGACATGCTGCTCGCCGGTGCGCGCACCGTCATGGGCCAGTGCCTCGCGGTCGGGCTGGAGGACCGCGTCCTGATCCTGACCGACGAGCCGACGCACGAGCTGGCGCGGCACCTGCTCGTCGCCGCGCGCGAGCTGGCGCCGGCGGCGCTCGTGCTCGCCGGCCCGGTCGGCGAGCGGCCGTACGAGGAGGTGCGCGATCGCTTCGCATCGGCGCTGCGCGCCGAGCGCCCGACGGTGACCGTCTTCGCCGGCGTCGACGACGCCGACCTGCTCGCATGGGACGACGGCTTCCAGTCGCTGCTGGACGAGCTGGGCACGCGCCACGCGCACATGCCCGGGCTCGACGCCCGCTGCCTCGGCGAGGGGATGGCGATCGACTACGCCGAGGTGGCTCGCTTCACCGAGGCGACGTGCGCGCGGCTCGCCGGCGCCGAGCAGGTCCACGTGCGCGACGCCGAGGGGACCGACGTGCTGCTGCGCTGCGAGCCCGGGCGCCGTGCCTGGAGCCCGATGACCGGGCTCTACACCGAGCCCGGCCGCGGCGGCCGGCTGCCGCAGGGCGAGACCTTCTGCGCGCCGCTGAGCGCCGACGGGACGATCGCCACGCGCGTGATCGGCTACCCGTTCAACGCCCGCCTCGGCCTGCTGGACGAGCCGGTCCGGATCGAGGTCGCCGCCGGCCGCGCGACCCAGCTCTCACACCCCGACGGCACGCTCGCCGCCGAGCTGTGGGCGTGGCTGACCGAGCACGAGAACGGCGTCCGCGTCGGCGAGCTGGCGATCGGCACGAACACGGCGCTGACATCGATCTCGGGCAACCTGCTCTTCGACGAGAACGTGCCCGGCGTCCACATCGCGTTCGGTCACCCGTTCCCCGAGTGGACCGGCGCCGACTACCGCTCCGACGTCCACGTCGACGTCGTCGTCGCGCGTCCCGACCTGACCGTCGACGGCGTCGCGCTGCTGCGCGCCGGCGCCTACGTCACCACCTCCGACCCCGACACGAGGACCGCACCGTGACCGGACCGCTGCCCCGCGCGGACTACGTCAGCCGCTCCCGCGGCCGCCTGACGTCCGCCTACACGCTCGTCACCCCCGACAACCGCGTCGAGGACGCGCTGCCGTTCCTGCACGACGTCGTGGTCCGCCCGCTCGTGACGCCGCGCCTGCGACCCGCCGCGTTCGGCGAGTACTTGCTGGAGCTGGCGGCGAACGGCGCGACGTCGCGCCCGCTCGCGCCCGAGCGCGAGCACTTCGCCTGGTGCCTCGACGGCCGCGTCGCGGTCGGCGAGACGGTCCTCGAGGCCGGCGGCTGGACGTATCTGCCGCCGGGCCGCGGGCTGGAGCTGCGCGCGGTCGACGGCCCGGCGCGGGCGCTGTGGGTCACGCGCCGCTACGACGCAGTGGAGGCGCTCGAGCCGCCGGACCCGCTCACCGGCCACATCGACGACACCGCCTGGCTGCCGGACACGATGGACGGCGGCAGCTACGCGCTGCTGCTGCCGACCGAGACCGACCAGCGCTACGACATGGGCATGAACCTGATGCGGTTCGAGCCCGGGGCGTACTTCCCGATGGTCGAGCTGCACCACCACGAGCACGGCCTCTGGATGCTGGAGGGACAGGGCCTCTACCACCTCGACGGCGACACGCACGAGGTGACGGCGGAGGACTTCGTCTACATGGCGCCGTACTGCCCGCAGCACTACGCCGCGCTCGGCTGGAGCCGCACGACCTACCTGCTCTACAAGGACGTCAACCGCGACGGCTTCGGCGCCGCCGGCCACGGGGTGCGCGGATGAGCGCGCCGCTCGCCGACCTCGTGATCGCGGGCGCGCGCCTGCACGGGCACGACGGGCTCGTCGACGTCGTCGTCGAGGGCGAGACGATCGCGGCGGCCGGCCCGCGCGCCGGCGACGGTCGCGTCGCGGTCCGCCGGATCGAGGCGCGCGGCGGGCTCGTGACGCCGTCGTTCGTCGAGCCGCACACGCACCCGGACAAGTCGTTCAGCCGCAGCCGCATCGGCGAGGTCGGCTTCGCCGACGACCTGATGCGGCGCCAGGTCGCGCTCAAGGCCGGCTTCACCGTCGCGGACGTCGAGGAGCGCGCGACGCGCTTCTTCACGCTCGCCGCCGCGCAGGGGATCGGGCTGCTGCGCGCGCAGGTCGACATCGACAGCATCACGCGGCTCGTCTCGTTCGAGGGCGTGATGCGCGCCCGCGAGCGCTGCCGCGACCTGCTCGACGTGCACGTCACCGCCTTCCCGCAGGAGGGCCTGATGAAGGACGCCGCCGCCCTGGACCTGCTGCGCGTGGCGCTGCGCGACGGGGCCGACTGCGTCAGCGGCTGGCCCAACAACGAGAACTCGAAGGAGGACGAGCTGGCGCACCTCGACCTCGTCTTCGAGCTGTCGCAGGAGTTCGGCGTCCCGATCGACGCGAACATCGACTACTTCACCGACCCGACCGAGCGGATGCTGGAGCCGATGGCGGAGCGGACGCTCGCGCTCGGGATGGGCGGCCGCGTCAGCGCCAACCACGTCGGCGCGCTGGAGACGTACGCCGACGCCGACGCCGCGCGCGTGATCGCGAAGGTCGCTGAGGCCGGCGTGTCGGTCACGATCTGCCCGACGAACCTGTCGAGCGGGACGAGATACCGCGGCGTCTCGCGGCCGCACGAGCTGCGCGCGGCGGGCGTCAACGTGACCGCCGGCACCGGCAACTTCCACGACAACTGGGAGTCGTTCGGCAACCTCGACCCGGCCGACCTCGCGCGCCTCGCCTACCACGCGCTCGGCCTCTCGCACGTCGAGGGCGTCGACCTCGTGTGGGAGATGCTGACGGTCAACGCGGCGCGCGCGCTGGGGACCGCGGCGGGCAGCGTCGCCGCCGGGCAGCCGGCCGACCTCGTCGTCTTCGAGGCGGCCGACCGCACGACGATCGTGCGCGGCTTCGGCGGCGCGCGCACGACGGTCAAGCGCGGCCGCGTCGTCGCCGGGCGGACCGCCAGCTCCTGGGTCGCCGACCTCCCGGCTGCGTCGGCGTGAGCGTCGGCGAGGCGATCGACTCCGCGCTGGCGGAGGAGCTGCACCGCCGCTTCGCGGTGCGGCGTCGCGCGCTGCTCGCCGAGCGCGTGACGCGTCGCCGCGCCGGGTTGGACGCCCGCAGGACCGTCGACGGGCCGGCCGGCGACTGGACCGTCGGAGCCGCACCCGCCGGGGGCGGGGCGGTATTCCCACGGCGCGTCGTCGAGCTGTGCGCGCCGGCCGAGCCGGACGTGCTCGGCGACGCGATGCGCTCGCAGGTCGACGTCGTGATGGCTGACCTCGAGGACACGCTCGTGCCGACGTGGGGAGCGCATCGTCGCCGCCCACGCCTGCCTGGTGGAGCACGCCGGCACGGTCGCCGCCGGGCGGCCCGCGCTCGTCGTCCGCCCGCGCGGGCTGCACCTCGACGAGCCGCGCGTGCGGGTCGGCGGCGAGGCGGTCGCCGCCGCACTGTTCGACGTCGCGACGTTCCTCGCCGGCGCGGCGCCGTTGCTGCTCGCGGCGGGCGCGCGGCCGCACCTCTACCTGCCGAAGATCGAGAGCGCGGACGAGGCGGCGCTGTGGTCCGACGTGCTCGACGCGGTCGAGACGGCGCTCGGGCTGGAGCCCGGCACGGTCGTCGTCTCGGTGCTGGTCGAGACGGTCGGCGGTGTCGTCGAGCTGGACGCGATCGTCTACGCGCTGCGCGCGCGCGTGACCGCGCTCAACGCCGGCCGCTGGGACTACCTGTTCGACTTCGTCCGCTGCGCCGGCAGCGACGCGCGCGCGACGCTGCCCGAGCGCGGTCGGCTGTCGATGGACCTGCCGTTCCTCGTCGCCTACCAGCGGCGGATCGTCGAGGTCGCCCACCGCCGCGGCGCCGCCGCGATCGGCGGGATGGCGCCGGCCGCGCCGGCCGACGGTGCCGTCGGCCCGCTGTCGGCCGACGTCGTGCGCGCGGTCGTCGCCGACAAGCGCCGCGAGGCGGCGCTCGGCTTCGACGGCGCCGTCGTCGCCCACGCCGGCATGACCGACGCGGTCCGCGAGGCGTTCGCGACGACCGCCGTCGAGCGCGCGGCCCCCGCCGGTGCGGCCCCCGCCGCCCACGCGCTCGCCGCCCACGCGCCCGTCGAGGCGATCCTCGACCTCGGCGACACGTGGCACGGCCCGCTCGCCGTCAGCGGACTGCGCGAGGCGGTCGCGGTCGCGACGCGCTACCTCGACAGCTGGCTCGGCGGCCGCGGCCTCGTCACGATCGCCGGCCGCCCCGAGGAGCTGTCGTGCGTCGAGATCGCCCGCGCGCTGCTGTGGTCGTGGGTGCAGAGGGGCGTCGCGCTCGACGACGGCACGCACCTCACGCCCGAACGCTTCGCCGCGGAGCTGGCGGAGGCCGCCGGCGAGCGGCGCACCACCGCGGCCGCCCTGCTCGGCGAGCTGGTCGGCCGCAGCGAGCTGAGCGACGACGTCGTCCCGCTCGCGATGACCCTGATCGAACCGTCCTGAAGGAGCCTCCCATCACCCCCCTGACCGTCTCACTCGCCCGCCCGCCGCACGACGAGCGGCTCGCCGCCGTCGTCTCGCCCGAGGCGCTCGCGTTCCTCGCCGAGCTGCACGGCCGGTTCGGCGAGCGGCGCGACGGCCTGCTCGCCGCCCGCCGCGAGCGTCCCGCGCCGGCCGGCTTCCTCGACGCGACGCGCGAGATCCGCGAGGGCGACTGGACGGTCGCGCCGCCGCGCGGCGACTACGCCGACCGCCGCGTCGAGATCACCGGGCCGACCGACCGAAAGCTCGTCATCAACGCGCTCAACTCGGGCGCACGCGGCTTCATGGCCGACTTCGAGGACGCGACGACGCCGCTGTGGGGGACGGTGCTGGAGGGGCAGCGCAACCTGACCGAGGCGATCGACGGCACGATCGTCCACGAGGAGGCCGACGGCCGCCGCTACGAGCTGAACGACGAGGTCGCGACGCTGCTGGTGCGCCCGCGCGGCTGGCACCTGCCCGAGCAGCACGTGACCGCCGGAGGCGAGCCGCTCGCGGGCGCGCTCGTCGACGCCGGCCTGTTCCTGTTCCACAACGGTCGCCGCCTGCTCGAACGCGGCTCGGCGCCGTACCTCTACCTGCCGAAGCTCGAGCACCACGACGAGGCCGCGCTGTGGCACGACGTGCTGAGCTGGTGCGAGCAGGCACTCGGGCTCCCGCACGGGACGGTCCGCACGACGGTGCTGATCGAGACGCTGCCCGCGGTCTTCCAGATGGAGGAGATCCTGTTCGCGCTGCGCGAGCGCTCCTACGGCCTCAACGCCGGCCGCTGGGACTATCTCTTCTCCGCGATCAAGACGTTCCGCGACCGCGCCGACATGGTCCTGCCGAACCGCACCGACGTGTCGATGACGGTCCCCTTCATGCGCTCCTACACCGAGCTGCTCGTCGCCACCTGCCACCGCCGCGGCGCGTTCGCGATGGGCGGGATGGCGGCGCTGATCCCGTCGCGCAGCGACGCCGAGGCGACGGCGCGCGCGGTCGCCGCCGTGCGCGAGGACAAGGAGCGCGAGGCGGGCGCCGGCTTCGACGGCACGTGGGTCGCGCACCCCGGCGTCGTCGCCGTCGCGGAGGAGGCGTTCGACGTCGTGCTGGGCGCGCGGCCGAACCAGATCGAGCGCCGCCGCGACGACGTCCGTCCCGACGCCGCCGCGCTGCTCGACCTCGGCGCGACGCCGGGCGCCGTCACCGAGGCGGGCGTCCGCGGCGCCTGCCGCGTCGGCTTCCTCTACCTCTCCGCCTGGCTCGGCGGCCGCGGCGCCGTCGGCATCGACGGGCTGATGGAGGACGCGGCGACGGCCGAGATCTGCCGCGCGCAGCTGTGGCAGTGGATCCGCCACGCGACCCCGCTCGACGACGGCCGCCCGGTCACGCGCGAGCTGGTCTCGGCGCTGCTCGCCGAGGAGGTCGCGCGGACGGGCGTGGAGGACGCGACGGCGCAGGAGATCCTCGAGCAGGTCGCGCTCGCGGAGGAGTTCCCCGAGTTCCTGACGCTGATCGCGTACCCGCGGCTGGAGGAGCGGGCGCCGGCGTAGCGGGGCTCACAACGCCAGCTCCCGCTCCAGCCTCAGCGCCGCGCGCAGGCGCCGGTCGTGCGTCGCGACGACGAGCGCACCGGGCCACGCGTCGAGCGCCGTCTCCAGCGTCTCCAGCGAGGCGACGTCGAGGTGGTTGGTCGGCTCGTCGAGCAGCAGGCAGGTCGCGCGCCGGTGCGCGAGGACGGCCAGCTCCGCGCGCGTGCGCTCGCCCGGCGAGAGCGTGTCGGCGGGGCGCTCCGCGGCGTCCGCCTCCAACCCGTAGGAGGCGAGCGCCGTGCGGGCGTCCGCCTCGCCGAGGCCGGTCAGCTCGCGCACGGCCGCGGCCAGCGGCCGCGGGTCGCGCGCGAGCCGGTCGCGCTCCTGCCCGAGCTGTGCGACGACCGCGCCGGGGCCGACGCGGCGGCTGCCGGCGTCGAGCGGCAGGTCGCCGATCAGCGCCGCCAGCAGCGTCGACTTGCCGCTGCCGTTGGGGCCGCTCAGCAGCACGCGGTCGCCGTGGCGCAGCTCGAGGTCGAGCGGGCCGAGTGCGAACGACGCGCGCCGCACGACCGCGCCGCTCAGCTCGACGACGGCGCCGCCGCGCCGCTCGGCGGCGGTCAGCCGCAGCCGCAGCGGGCGATCCTGCCATGGCTTGTCGGGCACCTCGACGCGCTCGGCGCGCTTGGCTATCACGCTCGCACGGTGCGCGACACCGTCGGCGCGCGAGGCGAACCACTCCTTCACGTGCTTGTCGCCGTCGCTGGGGCGGCGGTTGATCTTGCGTGTCGTCGTAGCGGAGCGACGCCGCGCCTCGGTCGAGGCCGCGGTCAGCTGCGTGCGCTTGGCGAGCGCATCGGCGTGCTCGGAGAACGCCCGCTCGCGGGCCGCGTCGCGCTCGCGCTCGTAGGCGTCCCAGCCGCCCGCGTAGGCGGTCGCCTTCCCGGTGCGCGCGTCGAGCGCGACGATCTCGCGCGCCGCGGCGGCGAGCAGCGCGCGATCGTGCGAGACGAGCACGATCCCGCCGTCGCGCTCGGCGAGCAGCTGCGTGAGACGGTCGAGCCCGTCGGCGTCGAGGTGGTTGGTCGGCTCGTCGAGCAGCACGACGTCGAAGCGCGACGTGCGCAGCGCGGCGAGGCCGGCGCGGGCCGCCTGCCCGCCGGAGAGCGTCCGCAGCGGGCGGTCGAGCAGCTCGGGCGCGAGCCCCAGCTGGTCGGCCGCGGCGGCGAGCCGCGCCTCGGCGTCGGCGCCGCCGAGCGTGACCCACCGCAGCAGCGCCTCGGCGTGTCCGTCGATCGCGTCGAGCCAGCCGCGGTCGAGCGCGGCCGTCATGCGGTCCAGCTCGCGCGTCGCCGCCGCGACGCCGATCCGTTCGAGGATCGTCGCACGCACGGTCGCGTCGTCGCTGCCCTCAGCGGCAGCGGCGGCGTCAGTCGCGAGCTGCGGCAGGTAGCCGATCGTGCCGTGGCGGGCGACGCTGCCGCCGTCGGCCTCCTCGATCCCGGCGAGGATCCGCAGCAGCGTCGACTTGCCGGCGCCGTTGGGGCCGACGAGCGCGATGCGGCTGCTGCTGTCGACCCGCAGGTCGACGCCGTCGAGCACCGTGCGGGTGCCGTGACGGCGGGTGATGCGTGTGGCGTCGAGCAACGCCGATGACATACGAGACTCCTGGTACGCGTGTTTCCGAGGACAGTGGGAGAGCCGCGATCGGGGCTCTCGGGGTGGCTGTCAGTGGGAAGTACGCATAAGAACGGCCCGAAGGCCGGCGGGCACCCTAGCACGGCGAGCGGGGCCGGCGCAAGCGCGCCGGCGGCGTCAGCGTGCGGCGATCCGCTCGCGCAGCGTGTCGCTCGCGCGGTAGCGCACATTGCGCCCTCTGCCGACCGCGGTCACGAGGCCGGCGTCGAGCAGGCGGCGGAGGTCGGCCGTCGCGGTCGCCGCTGAGACACCCGCCTCGTTGCCGTACGCGGTGCGGTCGGTCGGCCCGAAGAGGCTCTGCTCCAACGCGATCACGAGCCGGTCCGGCCAGCCGCGCTCCTCGGCAAGCCCTTCGAGCTTGTCCCAGCGGGCACCGGCCGCGTCGAGCAGCTGCAGCCGCCGGCGGCCCTGCGAGAGATGCGCGTGGAGGCAGAACTCGACCCAGGCGCTTGCGTCGCGCGTGGGGTCGTACGTCGTGCGCACGCCCTGCAGAGCGTCGTAGTAGTCGGCGGTGTGCTCGCCGAGGTATTCCTCGATCGACGACAGCTCGGGCGCCAGCGGCCCCTCGCGCGCGAGCACGAGCGACTGCACGATGCGGGCGACGCGGCCGTTGCCGTCGGCGAACGGATGGACCGAGACGACGTGCAGGTGCGCCATCGCCGCGCGCACGACCGGATGCGCGCCGTCGTCGCTCTCGGCGAGCCACGCGACGACCTCGTCCATCAGCTCCGGCACCTGCTCGGGTGGCGGCCCCTCGAAGACGAGTCCGCCGTCCCCGCGTGTGACGCCGACGCCCGTTCGGCGCCAGCGGCCCGGCCGCATGTCGCGCTGGAACGAGCAGGCGTCGAAGTGGAGGTCGAGCAGGACGCGGTCGAGCCAGCGGAAGGCGTCGTCATCGGTGAGCGCGACGACATGGTCCATCGCGTGGCCGTAGCAGGCGACCGCCATCCGGTCCTCGTCCGCCGGGTCGAGCCGTGTGCGGCCGTCGAGCAGCGCGGAGACTTCCGTGCGCGGCACCGTGAAGCCCTCGATCGCGGTCGAGCTGGCGACGTCGGTCGCGCGGAACTCGCGCCGCAGCGGTCCGAGCCAGCGCGCGGGCCGGGCCGCGGACTCGCCCAGCTCGCGGCGGACGCCGTCCAGCTCCCTGAGCAGGCGTCTGGTGGTGCGATTCGGTCTGGGGGTCGCGAAGATCACGCCGAGCAGTTTAGCCGATCATTCGCCTATGCGAATAGGCGAATGATCGGCGAAACGATCACACGAAAGTCACGCTCGCGACACGGGTCCGTCACGAACCGTCACATCGCCGCCACATACCGTCGGCCGGCCTCTGCAGACCTCTCACCACTGGATTTCGATGAAACGACCGACCCGCACCCTGGCGCTGGCGACGGTGCTCGCGCTCGCCGGCGGCGCGACCGCGACCGCGCTCACCTTCGACGGCAAGGAGGACCGCTCGGCCGCGGTCGCCTCCGCGATCGACCCGAGCACGCCGAAGAACGTGATCCTGCTGATCGGCGACGGGATGGGCGAGTCGGAGATCACCGCGGCACGCAACTACGTCGGCGTCACGACCGCGCGCCTGAACATGGACACGATCCCGTTCCGTGGCGTCGCGACGACGTACGCGGTCAACGACGCCGCCGCCACGCGGCCGAACTTCGTGACCGACTCTGCCGGCGGCGGCAGCCAGTGGTCGACGGGCAGGAAGACGCTCGCCAGCCGCATCTCGCAGGCGCCGACCGACGATCCCGCCGTGCCCGGCACGAACGCCGGCTACGACACCGCGCTGGAGATCGCCAAGCGACTCGGCAAGCGCACCGGCAACGTCACCACCTCCGAGGTCACCGACGCGACGCCGGCCGCGATGTCGGCGCACATCAGCGAACGCGACTGCAAGGGGCCCGAGGCGACCCGCACACTCTGTCCGCAGGAGACGAAGGCGGCGGGTGGGCTCGGCTCGATCGCCGAGCAGCAGATCGACCTGCGGATGGACGTCCTGCTCGGCGGCGGCGGCAAGGACTTCAGACAGACGCTCGACGGCTCCGCCAGAACCGTCTTCGACTACGCCGCCGAGAGAGGCTTCCGGCGCGTCGCGAACAAGGACGAGCTGGCCGCGATCACGTCGCTGGACGGCGGCCCCGTGCTCGGCGTCTTCGACGACGGCATCTTCGAGCAGCAGTACAACGACGATCGCGCGAAGCGGCTCGGCGAGATCGAGACGATCAGATGCGACGAGACGCACGGCAGAACGCTCGAGCCGCACATGCCGCAGCTGTCGGAGATGACGCAGAAGGCGATCGACCTGCTGGAGAGCCCGAGCGGCTTCTTCCTCCAGGTCGAGGGCGCCTCGATCGACAAGCAGGCGCACACAGCGGCCGGCTGCGGGCAGATCGGCGAGCTGATCGCCTTCGACGAGGCGATCGGCGTCGCGCTGAGATACCAGCGCGAGCACCCTGACACGCTCGTCGTCGTCGCGGCCGACCACGCGCACGCCGGCCTGATCGTCAGCCCGACCACAGACACGACGGCGGGCCCGCCCGGCTACAGCCAGATCATCGTGACGCGCGACGGCACGCCGATGATGCTCACCTACGGCACGGCCGGCGGCGTCGCGCTCCCGCAGAAGGCGAAGACGCAGCAGCACACGGGCTCGGCGGTCCCGGTGATGGCGATCGGCCCGCAGGCGGCGAACGTCTCCGGTGCGCACGACCTGACCGACCTCTTCCCGCTGATCTCGTTCCAGCGCACGCCGTCGGAGCTGGAGCAGCCCGAGACGGTGACCGTGACGCAGACGACGACGGTCCCCGGCCCGGCCACGACCACGACCGTCCCCGGCCCGGCCACGACGGTGCCGGGGCCGGAGCGGACGGTGGAGCGGCCCGGCCCGGCCGCCGCGCCGAAGCTGGTGGCGGGCGTCGCCGCGCCGCCGCGTGTGCGGGTGGCGGAGCTGCGCGCAGGACTGCCGCTGACGCTCGTCGCGACGCGCGACGGCCGCGCGCGTGTCGAGCTGACCGACGGCAGTGGCCGCACGCTCGCGCGCAAGACGGTCGCGGTGCGCGCAGACCGCGCGGCCGCGACGCGCCTCGCCGTGCAGCCGCGCGGCGACGTGCGCAGAGTGCGCGTGCGCGTCACGGTGAGCGCCGGTGGGCAGCGCGCGCAGGCGTCGGCGAGCGTCGCGATCGGGCGCTGAGCGACGGCGGGCGGCGCGCGCGACGCGCGTGCGCCGCCGCCTGTGGCCGCTCAGCGCCGCGTCCTGCCGCGCGCCGCTCAGGCGGGCACGCGTGCGGCGAACTCAGCCACCTCGGCGGCGACGCGGGCGGGCTGGTCGAGCGCGACGAACGTGCTCGCGTCGGGGACCTCGACGAGGCGGGCGTCGGCGAAGCACGCCTGCAGGCGCCGGGCCAGCTCGACGTTGAAGAAGCGGTCGTCCCGACCCCAGCAGAGCAGGACCGGGCCGTCGAAGCGGCGCAGCCGGGTCGCGATCCCGGCCAGCTCGCGCGGGTCGACGCCGCGGCAGAAGGCGGCGGCGTCGCGGCGGACGCCGGCGTCGGTCAGGTACGGCATCACCCAACCGCGCGTCTGCGCCGGGTCGAACGGCTGCTTCGCGAGCAGGCCGAACGCGAGCGGGCTGTGGCGGATCGCCGTGATCCGCGTTCCCTCCATCAGCGCGCGGAACAGCGCGGGGTGGCGCGCCGCCTTGAGGATCAGGTGGAACGGCTTCGGCGGGAAGACGTCGATCCCGTCGCAGTTCGTCAGCACGACGCGGCCGACGCGTGAGGGGTCGGTGTCGAGCACGAACTGGGTCACCGCGCCGCCGCTGTCGTTGCCGACGAGCGTCACGTCGTCGAGCTCGAGCGCGGCGATGAAGCCGGCGACCAGCCGCGCAACGCCGCGCGGCGTGAGGTCGGCGTCGGGCGAGAGCGCGATCGTGTGGGCGCCGAGCGGCCAGTCGGGCGCGAGCGTGCGATAGCCGCGCGCGGCGAGGTCGCCGGCGACGCCGCTCCAGAGCGTGCCGTCGCCGAGGAAGCCGTGCACGAATACGACGGGCGGGCCGTCGGCCGGGCCTTGCTCGCGGTAGCGGATCGTTCCCTGCGGAAGCGTGATCTCGGACAGCGGCGCGGGCATCGGCGGCTCCTTCGTCTACATTTACGGACAGCCTGTCTGCAAGTTACATACAGACTGTATGAGCGTCAAGCGCCGAACACAGAGAGAACGATCCAGCTCCACCCGCACGGCCCTGCTCGCGGCGGCCCGCCCGCTCTTCGCCGAGCAGGGCTTCGCCGCCGTCGGCACCGAGGCGATCGTGCGCGCGGCCGGCGTCACGCGCGGCGCGCTCTACCACCAGTTCGCGGACAAGACCGAGCTGTTCGTCGCCGTCTTCGAGCAGGTCGAGCGGGACGTCGTCGAGCGGATCGGCGCCCAGCTCGCCGGCCTCGCCGATCCCGGTGCGGTGCTGGAGGCAGGCGTCGAGGCGTGGCTTGACGCGTGCGAGGACCCGGCGGTCCAGCAGATCGTCCTGATCGACGCGCCGGCCGTGCTCGGCTGGGAGCGCTGGCGGGCGCTCGGGCAGACCTACGGCGGCGGGCTCGTGGAGGCCGCGATCGCTGCTTCGATCGAGGCCGGGCGGATCCGGCCCCAGCCTGTCCGTCCGCTCGCGCACGTGCTGATCGGCGCGCTCGACGAGGCCGCGCTCTACGTCGCCCGCGCCGAGGACCGCGCGAGCGCGCGCGTCGAGATGAGCGCCGTCCTGCGCGGGATCGTCGCCGGCCTCGCGGGCGGCGACGGCGCCGGCAACGGCACCGGCGACGGCCGCCGCTAGCGTAGGGCGCGAGATGGAGTCGACGCGCGGGATCCTCGAACCGGACGCCGGGCAGGCGACGTTCCAGCTCGCGCGCTACAAGCCCGCGCTCGACCTCGCCCACGCGCTCGAACGCCACTGGTCGGTCGCCTGGGACCTGCGCGGGCGCCCGCCGTTCACGCAGGAGATCCTCAACCACCCGAACGTCAACATCTCCTTCGAGCCGGGCGGCGCGTTCGTCTGGGGCGTCGGCACGACCCGCACGCGCCATCCGCTGGAGGGTCGCGGCTGGGTGCTGGGGACGAGATTCCGCGCCGGCGCCTTCCGTCCCTTCGTCACCTTCCCGACCGCGGCGATCACCGACCGGATCGTCCCGCTGCGCGACGTCTTCGACCCGGCGCAGGCGGACGCGCTCGACCGCGGCGTGCGCGCGTGCGCCACGATGGCCGAGCGGATCGAGCGCGTCGAGGCGTTCCTGCGCGCGCGCAGCGACGGCCCCGACGCGCGCGCGGCGGAGGTCGCGGCGATCGTCAGACTGCTGCTCGACGAGCCGCAGATCACGCGCGTCGACCAGCTCGCGCGCCGCTGCCACGTCTCGCCGCGGACGCTCCAGCGGCTGTTCGGCGAGTACGTCGGCGTCAGCCCGAAGTGGGTCGTCCAGCGCCAGCGGCTGCACACGGCGGCGGAGCGGATCGCGGACCGGCCCGCGCTCGACCTCGGCGCGCTCGCGGTCGAGCTGGGCTACTTCGACCAGGCCCACTTCATCAACGAGTTCAAGGCCGTCGTCGGCCGCCCGCCCGCTGAGTACGCCGCGGCGTGCGCGGCGGCCGCGGCCGCTATGGCCGCGTGAGCGTCCGCTCGAACGTCGCGTGCAGCGCCGGCGCCTGCCACTCCTCCGGCCGCGTGCACTCGACGCGCAGGTGCGCGCCGCGCCCGCGCAGCTCCAGCACGCCGACGTGGTTGTCGAACGTGGCGGGCGCGAGGAACCTCCACCGCAGCCGCGGCGGTCGCACTCCCGCCGCGCGGGCCAGCAGCCGCGCGACCCGCGCTGCGACGCGGCCGTGGGCGAAGCGGATCGCGCGCCGCTCTCTGCGGTCGAGCGGGTTGCGCATCGGCGAGCAGACTGCCTGCACGACGGCGCTCTCGACGCCGCTGCCGGCGGGGAACGCGACCTCGGCGACGTACGCGTGGTGGACGTCGCCGGACAGCAGCACGATCGACGCGGGCGGCGCGCCGCGCTCGCCGCTGCCGACCGCGCGCAGCTCGTCGGCCAGCTGCGCGAACGAGTGCTGGAACGCCGCCCAGTGCTCGAGGTCGGCGCCTTGGCGCAGCTTCTCGCCGGCGCGCGCCGCGAGCCCGCCCCACGCGCCCGCGCAGACGGCCTCGTTCCACGCCTCCGCGTCGTGCAGCGCCGGCGCGAGCAGGAACGGCAGCGAGGTCGCGATCAGCAGGTGGTCGACGTCGCCGGTCAGCTGCTCGCCGACCCATTCCCACTGCTCGTCGGAGAGCATCTGCCGTCTGCTGTCGTCCGTGACGATCCGGCCCGCGCGCGAGTCGAGCACGACGAGCCGCGTGCGCCCGTAGTCGCGCCGGAACGACCAGCGCGTGCCGGCGACCTCGCGCGCGGCCTGCTCGGCGAACGCGCGCACGATCGGCTCGGCGTCGCCGTCGGCGGCGCGCACCTGCGCCAGCAACTCGTCCTCGCGCAGCTCGGCCGGCGGCAGGTTCCCGAGGTGCTGGTAGATCCAGTACGACATGTAGGCACCGAGCAAGCGCTCGTGCCACCACGGCAACGCGCGCATCTCGCGCACCCACGCGCCCGACGTGTTCCAGTCGTCGCGCACGTCGTGGTCGTCGAAGATCATCGCGCTCGGCACCGAAGCGAGCAGCCAGCGGATCGACTCGTCGCCCCACGCCTCGTGGTAGAGCCACGTGTACTCCTCGAAGTCGGCGACCTCCAGCGGCGCCTCGCGGCGGCCGTGGCGGGCGAGGATCCGCTCGTGGACCTCCGGCGAGACCTCGTCGGCGTAGACCTGGTCGCCGACGAGCAGCAGCGCGTCGGGCCACTCGCCGCTCGGCCGCGCGCGCATCCGCCGTTGCAGCGCGGCGAGCGCGTCGACGCCGCGGCCGCGGTCGTCGTCGGTCTTGGAGAGCGTGTACGGCGGCCTGTGCGGGGCGGCGACGCGGCAGGAGGCGAACGCGAGCCGCAGCTCGTCGTCGCCGCGCGGCGTCCGCACGACCCCGAGCGGTTCGTCCTCCGCCGGCCATGCGCGCTCGCCGTCGAGCTTGACGTCGTAGTGGTGCTCGCTGTCCTCCGCCAGACCGCCTATCTCGACGAGCGCGTAGTGGTGGCCGGCGACGCAGAACGTGCGCGAGCGGTGGCCGAGCAGCTCGACCTCGCAGGCGCCGTCGGTCTCGACCCAGACCGTCGCCTCGGCATGATCGACGTAGCGCAGCAGCGGACCGAGCACGAGGGTGGGCATCGCGCAGTTCTACCCGGTAGCGTTGGGCGCATGTCGACCGACGGGCTTTTCCACCAGGGGCAGAGAGTCTGGGTCCACGGACCAGACGGCGCGCAGCGCGAGGCGATCTACGTCGGCGGCGGGGAGAACGCGACGTTCTTCGGCGGTCCGCCACTCGCCTACATCGTCTTCCCGGACACGCGCGAGGGCTTCGAGATCGAGCTGGACCGCATCACCCCGCGCGACTAGGGCACGGGGCGGCCGCCGGGCGGTCCCGGGGGCAGCTCCGCGCTCAGCAGCTGCTCGGCCGCCGCGCGGGCGTCGTCGGCGGGCGCCGGCGAGCGCGTGATCGCGGCGGTCACCATCGCGCCGTTGACGAGGATCGCGAGCTGGTCGGCGAGGCGGGGCGGTCCGCCGGCCTCCGCGACCAGCTCACCGAGCAGCTCGCGCCACAGCGCCTTGTGCTGCTCGACCGCGCTCGCGACGAGCTGCGAGCCGGCGCTCAGCTCTCCGTACGCGTTGATGTAGGCGCAGCCGCGGTAGCCGGGCGCGTCGAACCAGTCGCGCAGCAGGTCGAAGATCGCGAGGATCCGCTCGGCGGGCGGTGCACCGCCCGCGGTCGCGCGCGCCAGCTGCTCGCGCACGCCCGCCTCGCGGTGGCGCAGCGTCGCCTCGACCAGCTGCTCCTTCGCCGGGAACAGTCTGTAGAGCCGCTTCAGCGACACGCCGGACGCGTCGCGGATCGCGTCCATCCCGACCGCCTGGATGCCGCGCTCGTAGAAGAGCCGCGAGGCGGCGTCGAGCACGCGCGCCTCGGCGTCGACCGCGGCGGCGGACGTCGCGTCGGCGGCACCGGACGCCGGCGCCGCGGCGCCGGACGGCGAGGTCGTTGCGCGGAGAACCATCGTTCTCTATCCTAGCGCCGACCTGGAGAACGATCGTTCTCCACTGTCGCCAGGAGCCGCCGTGCCGCCACTGATGCTGTTGTTCGCCGTCGCCTGCGGGCTGGCCGTCGGCAACGCCTACTACTCCCAGCCGCTGCTTGACCAGATCGCCGCGACGTTCGCGATCGACCACGCGGCGATCGGCGTCGTCGTCACGCTCACGCAGGTCGGGCTCGGGCTCGGCCTGCTGCTGATCGTGCCGCTCGGCGACGTGCTCAACCGCCGCCGCCTCGTCGTCACGCAGCTGCTCGCGGGCGTCGCCGCGCTCGTGGTCGTCGGCACCTCGTCGAGCGTCGCGGTGCTGCTGATCGGCATGGCCGCGCTCGGCGCCGCCTCGGTCGTGACCCAGGTGCTCGTCGCCTACGCGGCGGCGCTCAGCACGCCCGACCGGCGCGGGCGCGCGGTCGGCGTCGTCACGAGCGGCGTCGTCGTCGGGATCCTGCTGGCGCGCACGCTCGCCGGCGCGATCACCGAGCTGGCCGGCTGGCGCGCGGTCTACCTCGTCTCGGCCGCGCTCACGCTGATCGTCGCCGGCCTGCTGCTGCGCGTGCTGCCGCGCGAGGAGCGGCGCCCGCAGGCGATCCCCTACGCGCGGCTCGTGCGGTCGAGCGTCACGCTGCTGGCGACCGTGCCGCTGCTGCGCGTCCGCGCCGTGCTGGCGCTGCTGGTCTTCGCCGCGTTCACGACGCTCTGGACGGCGCTCGTGCTGCCGCTGAGCGCGCCGCCGCACTCGCTCTCGCACGCGACGATCGGGCTCTTCGGCCTCGCCGGCGCGGCGGGCGCGCTCGCCGCGGTGCGCGCCGGCCGGCTCGCCGACCGCGGGCTCGGCCAGCGCACGACTGGCGTCGCGCTCGCGCTGCTGCTCGTCTCGTGGCTGCCGATCGCGCTGCTCGACGTGACGCTGCTCGCGCTCGTCGCCGGCGTCGTGCTGCTCGACCTCGCCGTGCAGGCCGTCCACGTCACGAACCAGAGCATGATCCTGGCGGCGAACCCGGAGGCGCGCAGCCGCGTCACCGCCGCCTACATGGTCTTCTACTCGATCGGCAGCGCCGCCGGCTCGATCGCCGCGACCGCGACCTACGCGGCCGCCGGCTGGACCGGCGTCTGCGTGCAGGGCGCGGCGATCAGCGCGCTGGCGCTCACGTTCTGGGCAGCGACTCGATCCGCGCCGGCACGTGCTTGTGCCACGGCGTCAGCGCGCGCGGATCGCGCCAGCCCAGCGACGTCAGCTCGTTGAGCGCGACGCCGGTCGTGACGGGCGCGCCGTCGTCGCCGGGGTAGTCGACGCCGAGCCCGTTCGGCAGCGAGACGTGGCCCGGCTGCATCGCGTCGGTCACCTCGACGAGCGTCTCGACCGCGCCGCCCTCCGTCGCGTGCGGATGGAGGACACCGTCGTCGTGACAGCGGACGGCGTGGAGCGGCTGACCACCAGCCCGCCCGACGTCGTCGCCGTCGCATCGCCCCGGTAGGTCTCGCGCGCCCGGAGTCTTAGGGCCCGATGCGGATCGGCGTGCCGGGGCGGGTGCGGGTGCGCAGCCAGTCGACCACGGCGTTGTCGGCGCGCAGGCAGCCGTGGGAGCGCGCCGAGCCGAGCGGGTCGACGAGCGAGGCGGGGCCGCGCCCGTGCAGCGCGACGCGACCGGGGCCGCCGCCGAAGTCCTCGAGCACCTCGGAGAGCGCGGTGAGGTGCATCGCGTACGGCCCGACGAACGCGTCGGGGTCCGCCTGGCGAGTGATCTCGTAGACCGCGAACAGCCCCTGCGGGGTCGGCGTGGCGGGCGCCCCCACGACGAGCCGGGCGCGACGGCGCAGCGTGCCGTCGCTGTAGACGCGCAGCTCGCGTCGGCCGGTGCTCACCGACAGGTACCAGCGCGTGCGGCTCAGCCGCACGTCGCGCGCGGCGATCCAGCCGGCGCGGGCGTTGGGCCGGAGCGGTGCGTCGACCAGCAGCCACGGCCGGCCGTGCCGGTCGTAGCGGGCTGCCAGCACCATCAGGCGCATCGCGCCGCGCGAGTGCAGCGTGGCGGTACGAGCGGTCCAAAAGCGGCGTCCGGCGGCCGGACGCTCGCGCATCGCGGCCGGACGCAGCACCTTGGCCACCCACGCGCCGCGCGCCCGCGACGGCGCGGGCAGGGCGATCCGCGCACCGGGCCGTCCCCGGCGAGCCACCGCACGAGCGGGATCGGCCGGCGCGCCCAGCGCTGGGCCGGCCGGCACCGCCGCAGGCGCGTCGGCCACCGCCGACATGCCGAGCGCCACGAGCAGCACCGCGGCGAGGGCCGGACCGCGCGTCCGCCGCCGGCCGCTCATCCGGTCACGAGCACGCCACCCACGCCCATCCCCGGACCGGGCTGCCGCACGGTGACTCTCCGGCGCGCGCCTCTTCTCTGGCCCTCGCCCCGAACCGTCGCTCTGTTGACGATGGTTCCGGGGCTCGCGTCACGGTCGACGCGCACCACGAGGACACGCCGCGTCGACGCGCCGGCGCCAAGCCGTCTGATCCGCCAGCAGACGCGACCGCCGGCGACCATCCGCCCACCGTTGCTGTCGACGACCGTGACGTCGCGGGGCAGCCGGTCGCAGACGCGGAGCCCGCGCGCGACGGCGTTGCCGGTGTTGCGCACGACGATCGTGAAGCGCACGGTCTCGCCAGCCACGACCGATCTCCTGCTTGCGCGCTTCTCGATCCCCAGGCGCGGTCTCCCCTGTCTTACCTCGCCGAGCACCTCGCCCACGGGCGCCGGTCTCGCGCTCGGCGTCGGCGGAGCCGCGGGCGGCGGCGCGGGCGGAGGCGGAGGCGGAGGCGGAGGCGTCGGACACGTGATCCGGTTGGTCACCGTGAACGTGTTCGCTCCTCTGGCCAACGCCGCGCTGTAGGGCAGCGCCGCGTCGACCGCTACGCCGTTGGCGGCCGTCACCCGACGCGCGTCCAGCGTGCAGGCGGGATCCGCGATCGCGATCGTCTCGTCGATCGTGACCGTCTCCCCCTCGCGGTACCCGCCGCGCGCGATGCCCCAGGATTGTGCCGTCGGCCCGGCGTCGCCGGGCCCGGTCAGCGTCAGCACGGCGTCGAACCCGGCCGGCCGGCTGCCGTTCCCATACGTCTGGTCGTTGATCACCCACTGCTTCTCGACGGTGACCTCGGCCTTCACCGGCCGGTTGTAGACGACGCACGTGACCTTCTGCTTCTTGGCGAGGTCGAGGCGGAACGCCGGTCTGCCGGGCACGGAGTCGTCGTCGACCACCGGCACCGCGTGGCCCTTCTCGGTGTCGACGCAGACGGCATCCGCACCGCCCTGCGTGACGAGCTCGTATCCGGCCTGCTGCGTCTCGGCGACAGTGAGGTCGACGCTCGACATGTCGCTGGGGAACGTCACGTCGAACGTGACCGCGCCGTCGTCGCCCGTCGTGAGCGTCGCCGGCAGGCCCTCGACGCCGGGCGTCGCGCTCGTGCCGGTGAAGGCCCAACCCGCGGCCGGCGCCGCGCCGGTGACGTCCTCGCCCGTCGTGCTCAGCGGCACGACCTTCTTGACGACGGTCACGTGCGCGGTCGGCTTCTCCCGGGGCGCCTTGTCGTCCGGCTTCTCGCCCGCGAACGCCAACGGCGCACTCAGCGCCATGAGGATCACTGCCGCAAAGCCGACCAGCGCCGCGCGCACCGCGCGCCGCGCGATCAGAGTCCGTCGCGGCCGACCACGTAACTGGCCCGGCCCGATTCGCATAGCTATGAAAAGCTGCCCATCTTGCGGTCTGGATAATCGACCCACGCGAAACTGGGCGCCGGCGCATACCCGCCCCGACGCGCCGGGTTGTCAAGCACACGTCACCTAGGGGTTGTAGGGATGACGCCAAACGGACCAATACTCCTGACGTAGCTCTGGTAGTGGTCGAGCCGCAGCGCCTTGTTGCACGTGTAGCCCTGCGAGGCGGGGTGCGCTCTGTCGCCGCGGATGCGCGTGAGGCGGCGGTCATCGCCGACCTGCACCTCGATCCCGCAGTTGCACTCGCAGAGGGATGCACGCGCTTCGGTCGCCGCTCTAGGACACACGTCTTAGTGCTGGCCGAGCCTACTAGGATGGGTGTCCTAGTCAAGCGGGAAGCCTCGATCGGGAGCACGTGGATGGCATCGGACAGTCGTGACCGGATGGTTCGCAGCGCGGCGCTGCTGCTGCGCGAGCGCGGCTACGCCGGCACCGGCTTCCGTGACGTGATCGCCCACAGCGAAGCGCCGTGGGGGTCGATCTACCACCACTTCCCGGGCGGCAAGGCGCAGCTCGCCGAGGAGGCCGTCGGCTACGCCGGCGACGTCGTCACGCGGTTGATCGAGCAGAGCCCGCCCGACGACCCGGTCGCGACGCTGCGCGCCTTCGTGACGATCTGGAAGCAGGGGCTGGAGACGAGCGGCTACCGCGCCGGCTGCCCGGTGCTCGCCGTCGCCACCGAGGCGCCCGACGACCTGCCCGCGCTGACCGACGCGGCCGCCGCCGCCTTCGCCCGCTGGGAGGAGGCGCTCGCCGCCTCGCTGCGCCGCGCCGGCGTCCCCCGCGCCCGCGCCCGCCGCCTCGCGACGATCGTCGTCGCCGCGATCGAGGGTGCCGTCGTCCTCTCCCGCGCCCGCCGCGACACCCGCCCGCTCGACGACGTCGGCAAGGAGCTGGAGCTGGCGATACAGGACGCGCTGCCGCACTGACCTCCGAGGTAATCGACGCGACGACCTCGCGTTGGGAGATTGCTCGCACACAGCAACCGCCCACCGAAGGAGCCGTCATGGCTGACATCGCCACCGTCGTCGACAACTACATCGCCGTCTGGAACGAGGCAGATCCCGCCCGCCGTCGCGACCTGATCGCGCAGACCTGGACCGAGCAGGGCACGTACGTCGACCCGCTGATGGCGGGCGAGGGCGTCGAGGGGATCGACGCGATGGTCGCTGCCGCGCAGCAGCAGTTCCCCGGCCATCGCTTCGAGCTGACGTTTGGGCCCGACGCGCACAACGACGTCGTCCGCTTCACCTGGACGCTCGTCGGCGTCGAGACCGGCGCCGCCGCCGCGGTCGGCGTCGACTTCGCGACGGTCGCCGCCGACGGGCGCCTCGCGGCCGTCACGGGCTTCCTCGAGCCGGCCGCCGCGTGAGCGCCGCGGCCACGCCCTGAGCAGGGAGGGGCGGGACCGTGATGAACTACGCCGCATGCGGCGCATCGCGGTCCCCGCCCTCGTCTGTCTCGCCGGCCTGCTGGTGTTCGTCGCGCTGCCCGCGATCTACGTCCGCACCCAGCTGCTCGACCGCAACCAGCTGTCCGAGCGCGTCGGCACCGCCGTGACCTCCGAGGCTGTCCGCACGGTCGCCGCGCAGCGGATCGTCGACGCCGCCGTCGACGCCGGCGCCGAGGAGCTGCTCGTCACACGGCCGATCGCGATCGCCGGGATCGAGGCGCTGCTCGGCACCCCGGTCGTGCGCCAACTTGCGCGCGGCGCCGCGTCCGACGCGCACTCGCTGCTCACCGGCCAGGAGGGCACGTTCGTGCTCGACCTCGGCCGCGGTACCTCGCTCGTGCTCGAAGGGCTGCGCAGCGTCTCGCCGAGAGTCGCGCGCGCTGTCCCGGAGGGGTTCGACCCGGAGGTTCTGCGGATACCCGCGGACGATCCGGCGCTCGCCTCGGTGCGCCGCTTCGCCGACCTCGGCGGCGCGCTCGCCTGGATCGCGCCGCTGCTCGCGCTCGCCTGCGCGGCTGGCGCGCTGGTGCTCGGCGCGGCCGACCGCCGCCGCGTGCTCGTCGGCCTCGGCGCCGCCGCCGCGGTCGCCTCCGCGCTGCTGATGGTCGCGCTCGCGATCGGGCGCGGCGCCGCGGTGCCCGGCGCGGAGGCCGATCCCGACGTCGCCGCGGCCGCCGGGGCGCTGTGGGACGCGCTGTTCGGCGACCTCGGCGTGTGGGCGCAGACGCTGCTGCTCGCCGGCGCCGTGCTCGCCGTCGTCGCCGCCGCGCGGCGCGAGGAGGGCGGCGCGGTCAGCCGCCTGCTCGGCACCGTCTCGCGCGTCCGCACGGCCGGCACGCCGCGCTGGCGTGCCGCCCGCGCCGGCGCGCTGCTCGCCGCCGCGGCGCTGATCGCGTGGGAGCCCGCGCTGGCGCTGCGGCTGACCGCGATCGGCCTCGCCGTCTACGCGATCTCAGAGCTCGCGGCCGTGCTCGACGCGACGAGCCGCAGACGCCAGGCGAGACGGGCGAAGACCGCGAAGGCCGCCGGCGCCGCGCCCGCGAGAGCGCGCCGCGGCGCGGCCGCGTTCGCGCCGCGGATCGCGATCCCGCTCGCCGCCGTCGTCGCGGCGATCGCGATCGCCGCGCTGCTGACGCACGACGCGCCCCAGCCGCCGACGGTCGCCGCCGCGCCCGCGACCGGCTGCAACGGCCCG
The DNA here is from genome assembly GCF_000025265.1 of Conexibacter woesei DSM 14684. Taxonomy (GTDB): domain Bacteria; phylum Actinomycetota; class Thermoleophilia; order Solirubrobacterales; family Solirubrobacteraceae; genus Conexibacter; species Conexibacter woesei. The sequence goes on along the minus strand of NC_013739.1, from coordinate 6,082,166 downwards.
CGCGCCTACTGCGACCTGCGACTCGACGAGTACACCTTCCCCGGCACGCACAACTCGTTCAGCGCCGCGCACGAGCCCGGCTGGCTGATCCCCAACCAGCGCTTCGGGATCGCGCGCCAGCTCGACGCCGGCATCCGCGCCTTCCTGCTCGACGTCCACGTCGGCGTCAAGACCGACCAGCTCGTGCGTACCGACCTGCAGGCCGAGGGCAGCGACCGCAACAAGGTCGGCAAGGTGATCGGCCCGGCCAACCTCGCGACGGCCGAGCGGCTCGCCGGCCGCGTCGGCGCCGGCGACCTGCGCGGCCGCCGCGAGCCGTTCCTCTGCCACACGCTCTGCGAGCTCGGCGCCGTGCCGGCGAAGGAGCAGCTGCGCGCGTTCGGCCGCTTCCTCGACCGCAACCGCGGCGAGGTGCTGCTGTTCATGATGGAGCCGTACCTGCCGCCGGCGCAGATGGCGCGGCTGTTCCGCGAGGCCGGCCTCGGCGACGACGTCGTCACGCTCGACCGCGCCGCGCCGCTGCCGACGCTCGGCGACCTCGTCCGCGCCGATCGCCGCCTGCTCGTCTTCACCGAGGGCGAGGGCGGCGTGCCGCCGTGGTACATGCCCGCGTGGTCGTTCTTCCAGGACACCCCGCTGGGGGCGACGAAGCCGTCGGAGTTCTCCTGCCGCCGCACCCGCGGCGACGCCGACAGTCCGCTGCTGCTGATCAACCACTGGATCGACGCGTTCCCGCCGAACCCGCGCCGCAACCGCGAGATCGGCGACGGCTTCCTGACCAGGCGGATCGCGAGATGCGAGCGAGAGCGGGGGATGCGGGCGAACGTCGTCGCGGTCGACTTCTACGACCGCTCCGACGTCGTCGAGGCCTCCAGAGGACTCAACGACCGCGCCGCGCAACAGGCGCAGAGAGAGGCGGCCGTCGAGTAGGTTCGCCGCGTGTCCGGTTTGCAGAGCGACGAGCGTCCTGAAGACGGTATGGACGCGAACGAGCCGACGAGACCGAGACGCGGCAGCCGCAGGAAGCGGATCGCGCTCGGCGTCCTGCTCGGGCTCGCCGCGCTCGTCGTGGTGCTGAACTGGACGTGGGGCAATCTGCCGGACGAGCCTCGCCGCAGCGGCAGCGAGGCGCAGCTCGGCGACGTCCGCGTGCGCTACGTCGAGCGGCCGGGCGTGCGGCCGGAGGTGCTGCTGCTGCACGGCCTGCCGGGCACCGCCGAGGACTTCGAGCGCGTCACGCCGCTGCTCGCCGGCCATCGCACGATCGCGCTCGACCGGCCCGGCTTCGGCTTCTCCGACGGCGGCTACCACCCGCTCACCGAGCAGCTCACCGCGATCGAGGCGCTGCTCGACCAGCTCGCGATCCGCCGCGTCATCGTCGTCGGCCACTCCTACGGCGGCACGCTCGCGCTCGCGTTCGCAGCCCGCCACCCCGAGCGCGTGCGCGGGCTCGTGCTCGTCGACGCGGCCGCCGCCGGGGCAAGCACGACGGGGTTCGAGCGCGCGCAGGCGCGCCTGGTCCAGGGCCTCTCGCTGCCTGTCGTGCAGCCGCTCGCGGACGTCACCTTCGCGCAGGTGATGCGCAAGGCATCGGCCCAGATGGGCGCCGAGGAGGCGTTCGGCCCCGACCCGGTCGACGACGCCTACGAGCGGCGGCTGCTCGCCGTCACGATGCAGCACGACGACCTCGACGCGTACGCCGCCGAGACGCTCGTCGCCGGCGACGTGATCGAGCAGACCGACGAGCAGCTGCGGCGGATCGAGGTCCCGGCGGTCGTGATCCACGGCGATCGCGACCGCTCGGTGACGCCCGAGCACGGCCGCAGACTGGCGGCGGAGCTGCCGCGGGCACGGTTCGTCGGGGTGCCCGGAGGGCACATGGTTCCGCTCGTCCACCCGGACGTCGTGGCGGAGGCAGTGCGCAGCTGCGCCGCCGGCTGTGGTACCCATTAAGCGCTCGATGAGCGACGCCGCCCTAGACGAACCTCCAGGTAGCAGTCCCAAGCGCATCCGTCTCCGACGGTCTGGAACGGGTGCGCGTTGATCGAGCTGCTCCTCATCGCTGTCGCGATCGCCCTCGTCGGCGCCTGCGGCGCCTTCGTGGCGGCCGAGTTCGCGTTCGTCACGATCGACCGCGCGACGGTCGACCGCGCCGTCGAGAGCGGTGACGCGAAGGCGCGCGGCGTCCAACTGGCGCTGAGAACGCTCTCGACGCAGCTGTCGGGCGCCCAGCTCGGCATCACGGTCACGAACCTGCTGATCGGCTTCCTCTCCAGACCGGCGATCGCGCAGCTGATCGACGGGCCGCTCGAATCGCTCGGCGTCCCTGCCGGAGGCGTCGACGGCCTCGCGCTGACGATCGCGCTGGTGCTGTCGACGGCGTTCACGATGGTGCTCGGCGAGCTGGTGCCGAAGAACCTCGCGATCGCGCGCCCGCTCCCGACCGCCCGCGCGGTGCAGGGCTACATGCGCACGTTCACGCGCGTCAACCACCGGCTGATCCGCTGGTTCAACGACGTCGCCAACGCGATCCTGCGGCGGATCGGGATCGAGCCGCAGGAGGAGCTGGCCTCCGCGCGCTCAGCCGAGGAGCTGACGTCGCTCGTCAGGCGCTCCGCCGAGCAGGGCACGCTGGAGCTCGAGACCGCGGCGCTGCTGCAGCGCTCGCTGGCGTTCGGCGACCGCCGCGCGGACGACGTGATGACGCCGCGCGTGCGGATGCGCTCGCTGGAGGACGACGAGCCGGTCATCCGGGTGATCGAGGCGGCCCGTGCGACAGGCTTCTCGCGCTTCCCCGTCGTCGGCGACTCGACCGACGAGGTCGTCGGCATCGTCCACGTCAAGCACGCCGTCTCGGTTCCGCACGAGCAGCGCGGCGAGGTCCCGATCAGGACCGTGATGGCGAGACCGGTGCTGGTGCCGTCCTCGATCGAGCTCGACCCGCTGCTGGCGATCCTGCGCGAGGGCGGGCTGCAGATCGCGATCGTCGTCGACGAGTTCGGCGGCGTCGACGGGATCGTGACGCTGGAGGACGTCGTCGAGGAGATCGTCGGCGAGGTCGTCGACGAGCACGACCGCCGCGACATGTCGGCGCGCCGGCGGCCGGACGGCAGCTGGATCCTCTCCGGCCTGCTGCGGCCGGACGAGGCGTCGCGCGCGACCGGCGTGCTGCTGCCCGAGGACGAGGAGTACGAGACGATCGGCGGGCTGATCCAGGACGAGCTGAGCAGAATGCCCGCCGTCGGCGACGAGGTCGAGCTGGAGACGAGAGACCTCGACGGCCGCCACTGCGTCGTGACGCTGACCGTCGTGCGGCTCGACGGCCTGCGCGTCGACCGCGTCCTGTTCGAGTCCGAGTGCGTCGACCCCGACGACGACGAGGACGACGACTGATGGGCGGGGACCTGTTCGCGATCGGCCTGACGGTCGTCCTGCTCGCGCTCAACGCGTTTTTCGTCGGCGCCGAGTTCGCGCTCATCTCCGCCCGCCGCAGCTCGATCGAGCCGCGTGCGGAGGAGGGCTCGCGGCCGGCGAGAGTCGCGCTCTACGCGATGGAGCACGTCTCGCTGATGATGGCCGGTGCCCAGCTCGGCATCACGATCTGCACGCTCGGTCTCGGCGTCCTCGGCGAGCCTGCGATCGCGCACCTGCTGGAGGTCCCGTTCGAGGACGCCGGCCTGCCGTCGGCGCTGATCCACCCGGTCGCGTTCGTGATCGCGCTCGGCCTGATCGGCTTCCTCCACGTCGTGCTCGGCGAGATGGTGCCGAAGAACATCGCGCTCGCCGGCCCGGACCGCTCGGCGCTCGTGCTGGCGCCCCCGCTCGTGCTGATCGTGCGGGTGCTGCACCCGGCGATCGCCGGCCTCAACTGGGTCGCGAACGGGGTGCTGCGGCTCGCAGGCGTCAGACCGCAGGACGAGGTCACGAGCGCGTTCACGCGCGACGAGGTCGCCGGGCTGGTCGAGGAGTCGCGGCGCGAGGGTCTGCTCGACCCGTCCGAGGGGCACGTTCTGGTCGAGGCGCTGAAGTTCGCCGAGCGCGATGCGCGCTCCGTCCTGCTGCCGCTCGACACGCTCGAGACGGTGCCGCTCGACGTGACCCCAGCCGAGGTCGAGGAGCTGGCCGCGCGGACGGGCTTCTCGCGCTTCCCGGTGCGTGACGCGGAGGGAGGGCTCGTCGGCTACCTGCACCTGAAGGACGCGCTGGAGCTGAGAGAGCGCCACCGCACCCGCCCGATCGCGCAGCGCTGGATCCGGCCGCTGCCGTCGGTCGCCGCGACCGATCGGCTGCGCGCCGTGCTCGCGACGATGCAGCGCTCCGGCGCCCACCTCGCGCAGGTGCTCGACGCGGCCGGCAACGTGCTCGGCGTCGCGGCGCTGGAGGACGTGCTGGAGGAGCTGGTCGGCGAGATCCGCGACGAGAGCCGCGCGGCGTAGTCAGCCGGGCGGGGCGGGCGGCGCCGGCGGGATCGGCGGCGCGGGCGCGCCGTTGCGCGCGCGGCGCGTCAGCAGGGCGGCGCCGAGCACGCCGCTGACGATCGAGCCGATGAAGATGCCGACCTTCGCGGTGTCGGTCAGCAGCGGGTCGTCGAAGGCGAGGTCGGCGATGAAGAGCGAGACGGTGAAGCCGATCCCGCCGAGCGCGGCGACGCCCCACACCTGCGCGCGCGCCATCCCCTCCGGCAGCGTGCCGACGCCGAGCCGCAGCGCCAGCAGCGTCGCGCCGGCGATCCCCAGCAGCTTGCCGATCACGAGGCCGGCGACGACCGCCCACGTCAGTCTGCTGGAGAGCGCGTCGCCGAGGACGCCCCCGCCGAAGTCGACGCCGGCGTTCGCGAGCGCGAACAGCGGCACGACGACGAACGCGCTGACGGGGTGGAGGCGGTGCTCCAGCGGGGTGTGGACGTCACGGCCCTTGAACGGGCGCGCGGGCACGAGCAGGCCGAGCACGACGCCGGCGATCGTCGCGTGCACGCCCGATTCGTAGACCGCGACCCAGGCGATCAGCGCGAGCGGCACGTAGGCGGCGAAGCGCGCGACGCCGAAGCGCTGGAACAGCACGATCGCCAGGAACGCGGCGTAGGCGACGGCGACCCACACGAGCGACAGCGAGTCGGCGTAGAAGAGCGCGATGATCGCGATCGCGACGATGTCGTCGACGATCGCGATCGTCAGCAGGAACAGCCGCACGCCGGAGGAGACGCGGTCGCCGAGCAGCGCCAGCACGCCGACGGCGAAGGCGATGTCGGTCGCGGCGGGGATCGCCCAGCCGCTCGCGACGTCGCCCCCGGAGATCACGAGCGTGAAGATCAGCGCCGGCAGCGCGACCCCGCCGAGCGCGGCGATCGCCGGCAGCGCGGCGGCGCGCTTGTCCTGCAGCTCGCCCGAGACCAGCTCGCGCTTGATCTCCATCCCGACGACGAAGAAGAACAGCGCCATCAGCAGGTCGTTGACCCAGCCGTGCAGGTCGAGATCGATTGACGCGCTGCCGATCCCGATCTCGACGTGCGTGTGCCAGAGGTCGAAGTAGGCGTCGCTCCAGGGGCTGTTCGCCCACGCGAGCGCGATCAGCGCGGCGACGAACAGGACGATGCCGCCGGCGGTCTCGTCCTGGAGGAAGTCCGTCAGCGGGTCGACGACCTTCGCGCGCACCGTCTCCTTGACGGCGCCGGCGCGGCTCTGCTCGGGTGGCTGGGGAGGTGAGGACAAACTGACGCTTTCGGGGTCGACGACGTGTGTCGCCGACCAGTCTTCCCGGCACACCCAGACGGTCGATGCTATCGGCTGCGCCGGAATCGGACCGCGCGCGCCGGCATAGTAGGGTGCCCGCCGATGGACTTGTGGCACGCGATCGTCCTCGGAGCCGTCGAGGGCGTCACAGAGTTCCTGCCCGTGTCCAGCACCGGGCATCTGACGATCCTCGAGAGCGCCTTCGGCTACCAGCTCGACGATCCGGACATCACCGCCTTCACGGCGATCATCCAGGTCGGGGCGGTGCTGGCGACGCTGCTGTTCCTGCGCAGAGACGCGGTGCGGCTCGTGAGCGCCTTCTTCCGCGGCCTGCGCCGGCCCGAGCACCGCAGAGACCTCGACTACCGCTTCGCGTGGGCGGTGATCCTCGGCTCGATCCCGATCGGGATCGTCGGCCTGCTGTTCAAGGACCAGATCGAGACGACGCTGCGCAGCCTCTGGTTCGTCGGCACGGCGCTGATCCTGTGGAGCGGCGTGATGTGGTTCGCCGACCGCCACGCGACGCAGGAACGCCACGAGCAGGACGTGACCTGGCGCGACACGCTGATCATCGGCATCACGCAGTGCCTCGCGCTGATCCCGGGCGTCTCGCGCTCCGGCGCGACGATGTCGGCCGGTCTGCTGCGCGGCCTGGACCGCGTCACCGTCACACGGCTGTCGTTCTTCCTCTCGATCCCGGCGCTGAGCGCCGCCGGCCTGCTGCAGACGGTGACGAAGTTCGACGACATCTCCAACGGCGTCGGCTGGGGTCCGACGATCGTCGCCACCGCCGTCAGCTTCGTCGTCGCCTACGCCGCGGTCGCGTGGCTGCTGCGCTTCATCGCCAGACACACCTACACGGTCTTCATCGTCTACCGCGTCGTACTCGGCACGCTCGTGCTGCTGCTCGTCGCGACCGGCGTGCTGTCCGCGACCTGACGACGGCAGAAAAGGTGGGGTGCGTGTCCTTGCTGCCATCGTGGCGCGGCGCGATGATGGACCGATGGAAGCGCGCGACGTGCTCGTCGTCCTGTTCGACGGCGTCCAGAGCCTCGACGTCAGCGGGCCGGTGGAGGTCTTCGCCGGCGCGGCGCGCCATCCCGCCTGCCGGCCGCCGTACCGCGTGCGGACGGCGAGCCTCGACGGCGCGCCGGTCCGCAGCACGAGCGGGCTGACGCTCACGCCCGACGTCGCCTTGGGCGCGGCGCGCACGCCGCACACGCTCGTCGTGCCCGGTGGCGAGGGCACGCGCGCGCCCGATCCGCGCCTCGTCGCCTGGCTGCGCCGCCGAGCGCCGCGCGCGCGGCGCGTCCTGTCGGTCTGCACCGGCGCCTACCTGCTCGGCGAGGCCGGCCTGCTCGACGGCCGCCGCGCGACGACGCACTGGGCCGCGTGCGCCGCGTTCGCGCGGCGCTTCCCCCGCGTCGAGGTCGACCCGGAGCCGATCTACGTCCGCGACGGCGCCGTGACGACCTCGGCCGGCGTCACCGCCGGGATCGACGCGGCGCTCGCGCTGGTGGAGGAGGACGCCGGCCGCGAGGTCGCGCTGACCGTCGCGCAGCACCTCGTCGTCTTCCTGCGCCGGCCGGGCGGGCAGACGCAGTTCAGCGCGCAGCTGTCGGCGCAGGTCGCCCAGCGCGAGCCGCTGCGCGAGGTGCAGCAGTGGATCGCGGAGCACCCCGCCGCGGACCTGTCGGTCGAGGCGCTCGCGCTGCGCGCGAACCTGTCGCCGCGTCAGTTCGCCCGCGCGTTCGCCGCCGAGGTCGGCGTCCCGCCCGGCCGCTACGTCGACCGCACGCGCCTGGAGACGGCGCGCCGTCTGCTGGAGGAGTCGCGCGACGGGGTCGAGGTCGTCGCCCGCGCGTCCGGCTACGGTGCGCCGGAGACGATGCGCCGCGCGTTCGCGAAGGCGCTCGGCGTCTCGCCGGCCGAGTACCGCCGCCGCTTCCAGCTCGTCACCCGATGAAGGGATCAGCCATGCAGATCGTGATCGTCCTCTACGACCGCGTCACCGCGCTCGACGCGATCGGCCCCTACGAGGTGCTCAGCCGCATGCCGGGCGCCGAGGTCGTCTTCGCCGCTGTCGAGGCGGGGACGGTGCGGACCGACGTCGGCAGCCTCGGCCTCGTCGCCGACGTCGCGCTCGCTGCGGTGCCCTCGCCCGATGTCGTGCTCGTCCCCGGCGGACCGGGGCAGATGGAGCAGATGGAGGACGGTCCGCTGCACGCGTGGCTGCGCGCCGCTGACGCGACGAGCACGTGGACGACCTCGGTCTGCACCGGCTCGCTGATCCTCGCCGCCGCGGGGCTGCTCAGAGGCCGCCGCGCGACCTCGCACTGGCTCGCGCTCGAGCAGCTGACGGGGCGCGGTGCCGAGCCGGCGCACGAGCGCGTCGTCTTCGACGGCAAGTACGTCACCGCCGCGGGCGTCTCGGCCGGGATCGACATGGCGCTGACGCTCGCCGGCCGGATCGCCGGCGACGAGGTCGCGCAGACGATCCAGCTGGGGATCGAGTACGACCCGCAGCCGCCATACGCGGCCGGCTCGGCGCAGAGCGCGCCGCCCCACCTCGTCGAGCGGCTGCGCGAGGCGAGCCGGTTCGTGCTGAACGGCTAGACGATCTAGATGCCGGGCCGGTGCTCGGCGACCCAGGCGTCGAGCGCGGCGCTTCTCTGCGTGTCCTCGTAGACCTCGTAGGCGCGCACTCTGCCCCAGCGCATCGTGCCCCAGATGACCGCGCGGTTCTCGTAGACGATCGTGTCGTCGTCGTCGCGCAGCTGGTCGCTGCAGCGGATGCAGAAGGTCGTTCTCCACGGGCCGCCGCTGATCGCGATCTCGTCGGCGTGGAGCTGGAGGCCGATCCGCACGAACCGCTCCAGCCACGCCCGCAGCTCCGCCTTCGACGTCAGCTCGCCCGACCACGAGCTGTCGCCCGGGAAGCTGAAGCGGACGTCGTCGGCGTAGAAGCGCAGCAGCGGGCCGGGGTCGCCGGCGCGCAGCCGCGCGAGGTTGTGCTGGAGCGCGACGGCGATCGCGCGCGGGTAGGCGACCGCCGCGAGCGCGGCGGCGCCGGCGAGCAGCGCGCCCCTACGCCGCTGCTGCGGCGTCATCGGCGTCGGCGACGAAGTCGCGCAGGTGGGCGGTGAGCGCGGCCGGCTGGTCCTCGGGGATCAGCGTGTAGCTGTCCTCGATCTCGACGAGGCGGCCCTGCGGCAGCAGCTCCGCGAGCCGGCGCCCGTGGTCGCGCGGCATCAGCTTGTCCTCCGGCGCCCAGACGACGAGCGCCGGCCGATCGAAGTCGCGCAGGCGCTCGGTCGCCGCCGTCGTCTCGTCCGCGGTGAAGCGCGAGCCGGCGTACTTCGCGAGGTCGCGGCGGATCGCGTGCTGGGTCAGCACCGGCTCGAACCAGCGGTCGGACACCTCAGGGTCGACCGGGCGCTTGCTCATCCAGCCGAACAGCAGCGGGAAGCGCCGCAGCGTGCGGGAGCGCAGCGGCTGCACGGCGAACCGGACGCCGGCCGGGCCGAGCCGCCCCGCGAGCGCCGCCAGCCGGCCGGGGATCCCGGGCGGGAAGTTGTCGAACAGCTCGCAGGCGACGAAGACGAAGCGGCCGACGCGCTCGTCCAGCCCCTCCTCGACGAGCAGCAGCGGGCCGCCCCAGTCGTTCAGCACGAGCACGACGTCGCGCAGGTCGAGCGCGTCGAGGAAGGCGGCGACGAGGCGCGTCATGCCGCGCAGCGAGAGGTCGGCGTCCGGCTCCATCGGAATGCGGTGCGCGCCGAGCGGCAGGGTCGGGCGGATCACGCGCGCGTCGTGTGCCAGCTCCGGCACGACCTTGCGCCAGACGGTGCCGTCCATGAACAGGCCGTGGAGCAGCACGACGGTCGGTCCGCCGCCCGGCGGCTCGCCGCTGTCCTCGTATTCGATCGTGCCCTGCGGCAGGCGGACGTCGGGCATGGCGGGCCTCCGTGGACGATTAGGTAGATCGCTCTAGCGCAGACTAGCTATGCTCGGCTCGGCTGGCAACCGCCTGGCAACCACGATCCCGAGGACCGCCGTGTCGACCACGAAGGAGCGCATCGTCAACGCGGGCGCCGAGCTGTTCGGCCGCCAGGGCTACACGGGCACGGGCGTCAAGCAGGTCGTCGCGGCCGCCGACGCGCCCTTCGGCTCGCTCTACCACCACTTCCCGGGCGGCAAGGAGCAGCTCGGCGAGCAGGTGATCCGGCTCGCGGGCCCGTTCTACGCGACGCTCGTGGAGGTCGTGATCGACCCCGCGCCGGACATCGTCTCCGGTGTCGAGCTGTTCTTCTCCGGAGCCGCCGAGCACCTCGCCGCGAGCGGCTACGCCGACGCCTGCCCGATCGCGACGATCACGCTCGAGACCGCGAGCGTCAGCGAGCCGATGCGGCAGGCCTCGCACGACGTCTTCGAGAGCTGGCTGGCCGCGCTGGCCAGACGGCTGGCGGACGCGGGGATCGCGCCGGACCGCGCGCGCGAGCTGGCGATCGTGATGCTGACCCTGCTCGAAGGCGCCTTCCTGCTGTGCCGCGCCGCGCGCTCGACGGAGGCGCTGGAGGTCGTCGGCGCGCAGGCTGCGGCGATCGTCCGCGCGGAGCTGATGGCCTGACCGCCGGCCGCTGTCGCTAGAGCGTCGCGACCCGGAGCGCGAGGGCGGCGACCGCAAGCAGCTCGAACGCGAGCGGCGACGGCAGATGCTCGGCGTCGCCGGCGCGGAGGTGGAACGCGACGGTCACGAGGAAGTAGAGGACCACGCCGATCGCCGCGGCGACGCCGATCGGCGCCCACGCGAGGCCGAGCAGCAGTCCCGCCGCGCCGGCGAGGAGGATGACCGCGAGACGGTCGAGCCGGTCGGCGGGAAAGCCGACGCGGGTGGCGCTCGCCACGATCTGCGGGCGGCGGGCCAGCTTGCTCGCGGCGGAGGCCGTCAGAAGCACGGCGAGGAGGGTGGAGAGAACGACGGTGGCGGCGAACATGAGGACTCCCGTGTGCGAGACCGAGCTGTCAATCTAAACATATGTTCAAATTGAATGGAAGAGAGGCCGGTGCGTGAGTCCGCAGCGCAGCAATCGCGCGAACCTGATCGAGGGCACGCTCCGCTGCCTCGAACGGCTTCCGCCCGAGCGGATCACGGCGCGTGCGATCGCCGAGGAGTCCGGGGCCAACCTCGCGTCGATCGCCTACCACTTCGGCTCCAAGGACGAGCTCGTGACGGTGGCGGTGGTCGAAGGTCTCGACCGCTGGCTCGCCGAGATCGCCGCCGTGCTCGCCGGCGTCGCCGCCGAGGAGCCGGGAGTGCGGATCCGCCGCGCCGCAGCGGCGGTCGAGGAGACGCGCGATCGGCACGCCGGCCTCGCCCGGACGTTTCTCGGCGCGGTCGCGAGGGCGCAGCACGACGACCGCGTCGCCGAGACGCTCGTCGCGGGCTTTCGGCGGACCCGTCCGAGCGTCGCCGCCTTGCTGGCGTTGGGCGACGACGAGGCGGGCGAGGACTCCGCCGGGCTCGTGCTCGCGCTCTTCAACGGCCTGCTGTTCCAGGCCCTGGTCGATCCGTCGCTCGCGATCGACGGCGAGCGCATGCAGGGGGCGCTGGCGCGGCTGGGGGCCGCGCTGCCTGCGTGATCTCTTAAAGCGCGCTTGAAGTCAAGTCCCGGACGTGATTCCCTGTCCGGCATGCAGGACATGCTCACGATCGGCGAGGTGGCGGAGCGCAGCGGCGTCGCCACCTCCGCCTTGCGCTACTACGAGGAGCGCGGCCTGATCCGCGCCGAGCGCAACTCCTCCGGCCATCGCCGCTACGCCCGCCCCGTCATCCGCCGCGTCGCCTTCGTCGTCTTCGCCCAACGCGTCGGGCTGACGCTCGAGGAGATCGGCGAGGAGCTGTCGAAGCTGCCCGAGGACCGCGTCCCCAAGCGCGGCGACTGGATGAAGCTGTCGAAGAGATGGAGTGCGCGGATCGACGAGCGGATCGCCGAGCTGGAGCGCCTCAAGACCGGCCTGACCGACTGCATCGGCTGCGGCTGCCTGTCGCTCGCACGCTGCAAGCTCGCGAACCCCAACGACCAGGTCGCCCGCTTCGGCCCCGGCCCGGTCGTCTGGAACGGCGGCGGCTGAGTCAGGCGCGGTCGCCGTCGGCCGGCGGCGCCGGCTGCGGCTCTGCGGCCGGGTGCGGATCGGACCAGCGGTCGAGTCCTGTGTCGGCGAACGACGCCGGGTCCTCGATCGGCTCCAGGTGGGTGAAGACGGTCGCGTGGCCGAGCGCCTCGCGCAGCGCCTCCTCGACCTGCTCGGCGAGGTCGTGGCCGCGCTGGACCGTCCAGTCGCCGGGCACGAGCACGTGTATCGAGACGAACGCGCGGCTGCCGGCGCGGCGGGTGCGCAGCGCGTGGAACTGCACCTCCTCGGAGGCGAACGTCGCGAGCACGCGGTCGACGGTCGCCAGCTCCTTGTCGCTCAGCGCGCGGTCGAGCAGGCCGTCGGTCGAGCGGTGCACGAGCCGCACGCCGGTGACGACGATGTTGCCGGCGACCGCGAGCGCGATCAGCGGGTCGAGCGGCTCCCAGCCGGTCAGCGCGACCGCCGCGACCGCGATCACGACGCCGACCGAGGTCCAGACGTCGGTCATCAGGTGCTTGCCGTCGGCCTCCAGCGTGACCGAGCTGTACTCGCGTCCGGCGCCGATCAGCTTGCGCCCGACGCCGAGGTTGACGGCTGTCGCGGCGAGCGCGACCGCGAGGCCGATCCCGACGCTCTCGATCTCCTGCGGGTGCAGCAGGCGGTCGATCGCCGAGACGCCGATCGTCACGGCGGCGAGCAGGATCAGCGCGCCCTCGACGCCCGCCGAGAGGTAGTCGGCCTTCTCGTGCCCGTACGCGTGCTCCTCGTCGGGCGGCCGCGTCGACCACTGCACGACGACGAGCGCGAACAGCGCCGCGACGAGGTTGACGACCGACTCGGCGGCGTCGGACAGGAGGCCGACCGACCCGGTCAGCGCCCACGCCGTGAACTTCATCGCGATCGTGACGATCGCCGCCGCGATCGACAGGTAGACCAGTCGCAGCAGGCGGGTCCGGCGCGCGCTCTGTGCTTCGGGGCCGTTCATCGGATCGGCCAGTGTAAGCCCAACGGGCTCGGTGTCACGGGCTGAACACGAGCGTGAGGTAGACGAGGAACAGCAGCAGGTGGACCGCGCCTTCGAGCACCGTCGTGCGCGGGCCGGAGAACGTCAACATGCTCACGAGCAGCGTCAGCGCGATCAGCACGACGCCGCTCGGGTCGAGCCCGAGCACGACCGTCTTGCCGGTGACGAGGCCGATCATGAGGATCGCCGGAACCGTCAGGCCGACGGTCGAGACGAACGCGCCGAGGCAGAGGTTGACCATCCGCTGCAGCTCGTTGCGGTACGCCGCCTGGAGCGCGGTGACCGCCTCGGGCGTGAAGACGATCAGCGCGATCAGCACGCCGCTCAGCGCGACCGGCGCGTCGAGCGCGGAGATGCCGTGGTCGACGACTCTCGCGAGCGGTCTCGAGAGCAGCACGATCGGCAGCGCGCTGAGCACGAGCAGGAGCGTGTGGCGGGCGACGGCGCGGCGGTCGGGGCGCTCGGCGGCGGGCGTGGCGGCGGTTGCGGCGCCGCTCGCCTCGCCACTCAGCGCCTGCGCGCCGCCGTCGCTGCCCGCCTCGACGAAGAAGCCGCGGTGCCGGCCGGTCTGGATCGCGAGGAAGACGCCGTACAGCCCGATCGTGAAGAGCGAGAACGCGATCGCCTGGAACGTCGTCAGCGTGCCGTCGGCGCGGGCGGTCGCGTCCGGCAGCACGAGCGCGATCACCGACAGCGGGACGATCACGGCGAGGTAGGCGGCGGCGCCCGGCAGGTTGTACGACTGCTCGCCGTGGCGCAGCCCGCCGACCAGCAGCCCGAGGCCGACAACGCCGTTCAGCACGATCATCATGACCGCGAACATCGTGTCGCGGCCGACCGTCGGGTTGGCGTCGCCGCTCAGCATCACGGCCGAGATCAGCATCACCTCGATCACGACGATCGAGAACGTCAGCACGAGCGTGCCGAGCGGTTCGCCCAGCAGCTCGGCGAGTGCGTCGGCCTGCTCGATCACGCCGAACGCGCACCACAGGATCACGCCGAGGATCCAGGCGAACAGCGCCAGCGAGGCGAGCAGCGGGTCGAGGTTCCCGAGCAGCTCGTCGCCGGCCAGCGCGAACGCGAGCACGGTCGCCCAACCGGCGAGCAGGTGGGCGTGGCCGCGGAGCTGCCCTCTCATGGAGGGCAGCCTTCCCCGCTCAGCGGCGGACGAGCCCCATCGCGCGCTCCATCACGTCGAAGTAGCGCACCGGCGCCGCACGCGACAGGAGCGATATGACGGCGGCGTCGGGGCCGATCAGGATGCGGTCCTTGCCCTTCTCGACGCCGGTGTGGATCGTCTTCGCGGCGCTCGCCGGCGAGGTCCGCGCGATTCTGGCGAACTCGTCCGCCATCGCCCCGTGGTCTCTGTTGCCCTGGTCGTCGACGTGGAAGCGGGCGTTCTTGACGATGTTCGTCTTGATCCCGCCGGGGTGGACGGTGATCGCCCGCACGCGCGTGTCGCGCAGCTCGTGGCGCAGCGACTCGGTGTAGCCGCGGACGGCGAACTTCGAGGCGCAGTATGCGCTCTGCGTCGGGAAGCCGATCAGGCCGAAGACGCTCGAGACGTTGACGATCGCGCCGTCGCCCTGCGCGAGCAGGATCGGCAGGAAGGCGCGCGTGCCGTGCACGACGCCCCAGAAGTTGATGTTGAGCACCCACTCGTCGTCCTCGACGGCGGCGTCGGCGGCCGTCTGCGAGACGGTCACGCCGGCGTTGTTGGCGACGAGGCCGATCGGCGCCGGCGCCCACTCCTTGACCTCGGCTGCGAACGCCATCTGGCCGTGCCGGTCGCTGACGTCGAGTCTGCGCGTGAGGACCGGCCCGGAGATCGCTGCGGCGGTCTCCTCCAGCCCCTCCTGGTCCCAGTCGCAGAGCGCGACGGGACAGCCGTTGGCGGCGAGTCGCTGCGCCAGCGCGCGCCCTATCCCCGATGCCGCGCCGGTGACGACGGCGGTGCGGCCGTTGACCACTGTTCCATGAGCCATGGTACGCCACGGTACCGGCTGTTCGGCGGTCTCGCGCCGGTCCCTGGATGCGGGCGACATGATCCTGTGTATTGTATCCCGATCGGAATGGTCAACTTTGACACGACGTGCGACGGAGGGACGAAGCGATGGGGATGACGGCTGGCCGGAAGCGCGCCGCGCGCACACGGCTCACGCTCACGGTTGCGGCGATCGGCGCCGCGGCGCTGCTCGCCGCCGGCTGCGGCGAGGACTCCTCCGGCTCCGGCTCGGCCGCGGCCGCCCCGCCGGTCGTGACGACCGCCGACGGCAGAGCGCCGACCGTCGAGCAGCTGCGCTCCAGACTGGAAGGCAGAAGCATCACGATCGGCTCCGCCGCCTTCCCGAACCCGTCGCTCGTCGGCCTCTACAAGGTCGCCGAGATCCTCAGAGCCGACTTCGGGCTGGACGTCGAGCTGCGCCTGCTCGACTCCGCGCCGCTGACCGCCGCGCTGCTGTCCGGCGACGTCCAGCTCGGCCACGTCTCGCTGGCGGGCCTGGCGTCCGCGGTCGAGGCGGGCGGCAAGCTGCGCGCGATCGCCGGCGACGATCAGAAGAACATCTTCCTCGTCACCGCGAGAGCACCGATCAGATCGATCGAGGAGCTGAAGGGGAAGAAGTTCGCGATCTCGCAGAGCCTCACCTCGATCGTCGGGCAGACGGCGGCGAAGTGCTTCAGAGACGCCGGTCTCGACGTGCAGAAGGACACGCAGCTGCTGCAGCTCGACAACGTCGGCTCGATCGTCGAAGGGCTCGAGTCCGGCACGTTCGACGGCGGCGTCTCCGCGACGTTCCGGCAGATCGAGCTGGACGAGAGATCGCCCGGCGAGTGGAACGTGCTGTGCAACGGCTGGGAGGCCGACCCGCAGCTCAACGACGTCGTCGCCGCCAACGAGCAGTGGCTCGCCGACAACGGCGACGTCGCGCAGGCGGTCGCGATCGCCGAGCTGCAGGCCGCCCGCTGGACGAAGCAGGATCCGGCCGGCTGGCAGGCGCTTGCGATCGAGCAGCTCGACGGGCTGACGCCCGCGCAGGCGAGAGCCAACTACGGCGTCCTCGTCGAGCAGCTCGACGACTGGCCCGTCAACGGCTCGCTCGACCGCGAGCTGTGCGACTACACGCTCAGAACGTCGAAGGAGGTCGGCGCGCTGCGAGACGAGCTCGCCTGCGACGACCTCGTCACGTTCCAGTACCAGGACGCCGCAGTCGCGCTGCTCGGGAAGAGATAGCGGCCGCTACGGGCTGCGCCAGACCGAGATGCCGAGCGCGATCAGCAGCAGCTGCTTCTCGGTCTGGCGGATCACCTCGTCCTCGCCCTCGCGACTGTCGGTCGGGGCGTCGATGATCCCCTCGGCGGTCGAGACCATCGTGTTGACGATCAGCGTCGCGACGACGCCGAGGTCCTCCGCCGGCCATCTGTCGAGGTAGGGGAAGCGCGCGAGGTCGATCGCCAGCTCGCTGGAGAAGAGGCGGATCTCGGTGCGGATCGCCTGACGCAGCGCCGGCACGCCGCTGGAGCGCTCGCGCGCGATGAAGCGGAAGTGGAGCCGGTGCTCATGGATGTGGCGGACGAGGATCTCGACCGAGCGGCGGATCACGTGCTCCGGTCTCTGCGGCTCGGCGCGTGCTGCGCGGATCATCTGCCGCAGTGTTCGGAAGGAGTCGTCGATCAGGACGAGCCCCAGCTCCTCCATCGAGTCGAAGTGACGGTAGAAGGCGGTCGGCACGACGCCGGCCTCGCGCGCCACCTCGCGCAGACCGAGGCTGCCGAAGCTCTTCTGCTCCAGCAGGCGCAGCGCCGCGTCCAGCAGCGCGTTGCGGGTGCGCTCCTTCTGCTCTCTCCGGGTCAGACGTGGGGGGCTGGGTGTCTCGGTGTTCACTGAAACTTTGACGGTTGCGTGACAGTTGAGTCTACATCGTCACTGGACAGATCGGAAACCGGTGCGTACTCTGTGCACGAGTGTTCACTGAAACGACGAAGACACGTGGGCCGCGACTCGCCCGCCGGCTGCTCGGCTCCCAGCTCGCGCAGGCGCTCACGACGCCGCACGGGGTCGACCGCTACGTCGAGCTGGTCAAGCCCGCCTTCTCGCTGCGCGACGTGCGCGCCGAGGTCGTCGCGGTCCGCCACGCGACGCCGCGCAGCGTCACGCTGACGCTGCGGTGCAACGACAACTGGCGGGGCTTCCGCGCCGGCCAGCACGTCCGCCTCAGCGTCGAGATCGACGGCGTGCGCCACACCCGCCCGTACTCGCCGGCCGGCTCCGAGCACACGCGCGAGCTGATCGAGATCACCGCGCACGCCCAGCCGTCCGGCACGGTCTCGCCGCACCTCAAGGCGTCGCTCGCGCCCGGCGCCGTCGTCGGTCTCTCGCAGGCAGAGGGCGACTTCGCGCTGCCGTCGCAGCGCCCGCGCGAGCTGCTGCTGATCAGCGGCGGCAGCGGCATCACGCCCGTGATCGCGATGCTGCGAACGCTCTGCGAGGAAGGCCACGACGGCCCGGTCGCGTTCCTCCACTACGCGCCCGACGAGCGCTACGTCGCATATGCGTCCGAGCTGGGAAGGCTCGCCGCGGCGCACCCGAACGTGCGCCTGCTGCGCGGCTACACGCGCGCCGGCGGCTCGCACGCCGGCGAGCTGGCGGGCCGCTTCTCGCGCGACCACCTCGCCGCCGCGGGGATCGACCCGGCGACGGCGCAGACGTACGTCTGCGGGCCGGCGGCGCTCGTCGAGGCCGTGCACGCGACGTGGGCGGCCGACGGCCTGGAGGAGCGCCTGCACGTCGAGCGCTTCGTCGCGCCGGCGGCACTCGCCGACCCGGACGCGCGCGGCGTCGCGACCGGCGCGATCAGCTTCGCCCGCAGCGGCGCCGTCGCCGCCAACAGCGGCAGCACGCTGCTCGACCAGGCCGAGGCGGCGGGTCTCACGCCCCAGTCCGGCTGCCGCATGGGCATCTGCCACACGTGCAGCTGCCGCAAGCTGGAGGGCGCCGTCCGCGACGTCCGCACCGGCGAGGTCTCGACCGCGCCGGACGAGCAGATCCAGATCTGCGTCAACGTGCCGCTCGGCGACGTGACGCTCGACATCTAGGCCACCTGGGAGCGACGCATGACGAGCACCGCACCGCAGCTCACGCCGCAGCAGCTCGACGCCTTCGGCCGCGAGCTGGACGCGATCCGCGAGCGCGTCGTCGCCGACCTCGGCGAGCGTGACGCCTCCTACATCCGCAAGGTGATCAAGGCGCAGCGCGGCCTCGAGGTGGGCGGCCGCGGCCTGCTGTTCCTCAGCGCCTTCCCGCCCGCCTGGATCGCCGGGACCGTCGCGCTGTCGCTCTCCAAGATCCTCGACAACATGGAGATCGGCCACAACGTGATGCACGGCCAGTACGACTGGATGAACGATCCCGCCGTCAACGGCCAGAGATTCGAGTGGGACAGCGCCTGCCCCTCCGAGCAGTGGCGCCACTCGCACAACTACATGCACCACACGCACACGAACATCCTCGGCAAGGACCGTGACATCGGCTACGGCGTGCTGCGGATGTCCGAGGACCAGAGATGGCATCCGTACTACCTCGGCAACCCGCTCTACGCGGCGGTGCTGGCCGCGTTCTTCCAGTGGGGCGTCGCTTTCCACGACCTCGAGATGGACCGCATCGCGGCGGGCAAGACCGGCTGGAGGGACAAGCTGGAGATGGTCGGCGCGATCTGGCGCAAGGGCCGCCGCCAGGCGTTGAAGGACTACGTCTTCTTCCCGCTGCTCGCCGGCCCCGCCGCGCCGACGACGCTGACCGCGAACGTGACCGCCAACTTCGTCCGCAACGTGTGGGCGTTCATGATCATCTTCTGCGGTCACTTCCCCGATGGCGTCGAGGAGTTCACCGAGGAGGAGACGGCCGGCGAGTCGCGCGGCGCGTGGTACCGCCGCCAGCTGCTCGGCTCCGCCAACCTCACCGGCGGTCCGCTCTTCCACGTCATGAGCGGGAACCTCAGCCACCAGATCGAGCATCACCTCTTCCCCGACCTGCCCGCGCACCGCTACGGCGAGCTGGCGGTCGAGGTGCGGGAGATCTGCGAGCGCTACGGGCTGCCGTACAACGCAGGACCACTGCACAAGCAGTTCGGCAGCGTGGTCCGCAAGATCGTGCGCCTCGCGCTGCCGGATGGGGGGAAGGACGGCGCGCGCGAGCCCGCACACGCTCCCGCGGCGGTCGGGAGACCGCCGCGGGAGCTGGCCGCGGCCTAGCCGCGCCGTCCTCTGCGTCCTCTCCCACCGCTTCTTCTCGGCGGCGCTCTCGCGGTCACCGTCAGCACGCGCGAGCCGGCGCCGGCGGACGTGAAGTCGCCCGACCACTGCGCGACGAACGTCGTCGTGCCGCGTGCGACGCGCCAGCGCGACGCGAACGTGCCGTTGGAGGCGACGTCGACGGTCTGGCTGCGCCAGCGGCCGCCCGGCTCGCGCATCGAGACGGTCACGCGCGCGGCGGGGCCGGCCGGGCGCAGCCGCCCGGTGACCGTGACCGGCGCCGGCTTGCGCAGCGTCCGCCGCGAGGTCGCGAGCGTCAACGTCGAGCGTCTGCCGGCGCTGCCGCCCGTCGTGCTGGAGAGCAGCTGCGAGCTGCCGCCGAGCAGGTAGTCGGTCGCGCTGCCCGACGTCGCGATGCCGTTGATCGCCTCTCTGACGACGAGCTGCGGCTGCCAGGTCGCGCCACCGTCGGTCGTGCGCAGCAGATAGCCGCCCTCGACCTCGCCGAACCGCCGCGGCACGACGTAGGCGGTGCGGTCGTCGTCGACCACCAGCCCGTCGATCGCACTCGTGCCGATCGCCGGCAGGGTGCTCCATGTGCGTCCGCCGTTCGTGGTGCGCCAGACCGTGCCGGCGCGGTCGAGCAGGAGCGCGGCGTCGGCGGAGGAGAACGCGACCAGCGCGATCCGCATCCCGCTGCGCGCTCTTCTGGTGCCCCCCGGCTTCCGCAGCGTCGTCCACGTGCGGCCGCCGTCGCGACTGCGCGCGAACGTCGTCGGACCCCACGCGACGATCGCGCCGCGCGGCGCGGCGGCGCCGTACAGCGCGGCGCGCGAGATCGCTCTCGCTCTCACCGGGGAGAACGTCTCGCCGCCGTCGGTCGAGCGCCGCACGCCACGCGGGCCGATCGCCAGCAGTGTGCTCTCGCTCGGCGCGTGGACCGCCGCCGGGCGCGCCGCGCTGCCCGTGCCGAGCGTCTTCCAGCTCGTGCCGCCGTTGGCGGTGCGGAAGAGCCCGCCGTCGTCGTCGAGGGCGTAGCCGACGGACGTCGTCGGGAACGAGACGTGGCGCAGACCGGCCGTCGTCGGGACGTTTCCGCGCGTCCACGTGCGGCCGCCGTCGAGCGTCTTGGCGAGTGCGCCCGCCTCGCCGAGGGCGAACGCGCTGCCGCGCGCGGCGCCGTCGTAGACGGCGCCGTAGCTGCCGGTCAGCCGTCCGCCGATCGCTCTGAACGTCGTGCCGGCGTCGTCGGAGACGACGGTCGAGCCGCTCGCGCCGACCGCCGCGATGCGGGTCGGCGAGGCGAACGCCGCCGCGTAGATCGGGTCGGTCGACGGCGTGATCACCGCGCCCGCCGTCTCGCCTGCGTCGGAGGTGCGCACGAGCTGCGCGCCGGTCGCGGTGCTCAGCACGCACAGCTCCGCGTTCGCGCAGCGGATCGCCGTGTAGTCCAGCGCGCCGGCGCCGAGATCCTTCGGCGTCCATCTCTGGCCGCCGTCGACCGTGCGCGCGAAGAGGCCGTTCTGGCCGACCGCGAAGCCGTGCGCCGGGTCGGCGAACGACAGCTGGCGGATCGCACGGCCGGTCTCGGCGACGACTCTCCAGGAGACCGCGCCGTCGGTCGTCGCGAAGATGCGGCCGTCGGTGGTGGCGGCGAAGCCGGTCGCCGGACCGGTGAACGCGACCGAGGCCGGCGCGACGCTGCCGCCCGCCGCCGCGGTGCCCGGGACGGCGGTGCGCGGCGTGAACTGCGTGCCGCCGTCGTCGGTCGAGAAGACGCTGCCGTCGCTGAGCAGCAGGAAGCCGACGGTCGGCGACGCGAACGACATGTCGGTCAGCGACGCTCGGCAGCTCGTCTCCACAGGCGTGAACGCGATCGACGTGAACGTTCTGCCGCCGTCGGTCGAGCGCCGCGCGACGCAGCCGCCGCCGGCCAGGACCGTGTTCGCATCGAGCGTCTGCACGATCGTGAGCGGCGCGAACGTGCTGACGCGCAGCCCGCTCCACGTCCCGCCGCCGTCGGTCGTCTTCAGCAGCGTGCCGAAGTCGCCGACGGCGTAGCCGGTCGTGCCGGCGAATGACGTCGCGCGCAGCGTGTTGCCCTGCGGCAGCGGGTTGCCCCACTCCCAGCCCGACGAGCCGACCTGCACGTTTGCGCTCGCGCTCGCCGGCGCGGCGAGCGCGGCAGCGAGCAGCGACGCGGTCAACGCGCGCTTCAAGAACATCTCTGTGAGACCCCCTGTTGGAATCCGAGTCGATGCACCAACGGCAGGTGGATCGGCAAGTTGCGGGGTTTCTCGATGCGCGCGGACCGCTCAGCGCACCTCGCCGCGCAGGAAGCGCCAGAGGCCGATCGCGAGCGGAAGCGCCACCCACACGGCGAGCGCGACGAGCGCTCTCGCCCACTGGGTGCCGCTGAGCAGCTCGCTCGTCATCGGCGCGAGCGCGCGCGAAGCGTCGACCCACTCGGCGACGTCGTTGAGCGCTGAGATCGAGCCGATCGCGCCGAACGCGATCGGCAGCGCGAAGTAGAGGACGATCGCCGGCGCGGTCGCGAGCAGCATCGCGCCGAACGCGACGCCGGTGAACATCCCGGTGACCATCGCGATCACGTCCTGCCCGAGCAGCCCGAGCTGCAGCGACCAGACGTCGTCGACGTCCGGCGACATCACGAGCGTTCCGATCGCCGCGGCGATCAGCGCGACGACGAGCGCGAGCAGCGCCAGCACAGCGCCGGCGAGCAGCTTCCCCGCGAGCACGCGCTCGCGCTGCGGGACGAGCGCGAACGTGATCAGCGACGTCCGCTGCGTCCACTCCGAGGTGACGACGAGGATGCCGACGATCGGCAGCAGGACGCTCGACGGCGCCAGCGCGACCTCGAGCATGTTGTCGAACGTGTGGTCTGCGGCGTCGCCCGAGATGCAGACGATCGCGACGATCGCGAGCGTGAGCAGCGCGACGGTCACCAGCAGCCAGAAGCCGGCGCGCGTGTCGGTCATCTTGCGCAGCTCGACCTTCGTCAGGCGTGCGAGGCCGGGGCGCACGTCGGCGCCCGTCCGCGGTGCTGCCGTGCCGAAGCCGGCGGGTTCGGGGGCGGTCACGGCGCTCATGCGGAGGCCTCCACGAGGTCGGTGTCGGACGCGGGCGCGGCGTCGGCCGGCGACTCCGCGGTGAGGTCGAAGAAGAGCTTCTCGAGGCCGGCGCTCTCGGACGGGCCGAGGTGACTCAGCACGACGCCGCCGGCGAGCGCGGCGCGGCCGACGTCCTCGGGCTCGGCGTCGACGAGGAAGCCGCCGTCGGTCGCCGGGTGCGCGGCCAGCTCGGCGATGTCGAGCGCGGCGCGCAACGCCGTCACGTCGCTCGCGCGCACGAGCGTGCCGCCGCCGGACAGCAGCTCGTCGCGCGTGCCCTGCGCGACGATCTTCCCGTTGCCGATGATCACCATCCGGTCGGCGACCGCCTCGACCTCGCGCAGCAGGTGGGAGGAGAGCAGGACGGTCCCGCCGCGGTCGGCGAAGTCGCGCAGCAGCTCGCGCATCCAGCGCATGCCCTCCGGGTCGAGCCCGTTGGCGGGCTCGTCGAGGATCAGCACCTCCGGATCGCCGAGCAGCGCGTGTGCGAGCCCGAGCCGCTGGCGCATGCCGAGCGAGTACTGCCGCACGCGCTTGCTCGCGGCGCTGCGCTCCAGCCCGACGCGATCCAGCAGCTCGTCGACGCGCTGCTCCTCGACGCCCATCAGCTGGGCCGACACGGCCAGCGCCTCGCGGCCGCGGCGGCCGGCATGCTGCGCGGCGGCGTCGAGCAGGATCCCGACGCGGCGGCCGGGGTTCGGCAGCGCGCGGTAGGAGGTGTCGAGGATCGTCGCACTGCCGGCGTCCGGCTCGGACAGTCCGACCAGCATCCGCATCGTCGTCGTCTTGCCGGCGCCGTTGGGCCCGAGGAACCCCGTCACGGTGCCGGGCTCGCAGCGGAACGAGACGTCCTGGACGACGGCCCGCCCGCCCAGGCGCTTGGTGAGGCCATCCGATTCGATCATGGACAGGAGGATCGGCGATCGGCGCGGTCGCCGCCACGGTCGCGGGTCGAGGCCCGGATCGACTTCGGTAGGGGGTCGCCGGTGGCCGGCGGTCGTAGGCTGTTCTCGTGGCCACGCCCGTCGATCCGTCCGCCGCGCCCATCGCGCCTGCCGCGCCCGTCGCGCCAGCCGCAGCCGCCGCGCTCCCGCGCTGGCACGGCGCGCTGCTGCCGAGCGACCTGCGCGAGCAGCGTGGCGGGAAGCGCTCCGCGCGCGACTGGATCGTCGACGTGACGATGTTCGTGCTCGCGCTGCTGATAGGCGCACTGATACTGAGCGAGACCTCCGGCCAGCTGTCCGACGAGCGCATCGCGCTCGACATCCTGCTCGGGCTGATCGCCTGCAGCTCGCTGTGGCTGCGCCGCTCGCACCCGTTCGGCATCGCGCTGTTCACGGGCGTGATCGGGATCGCCTTCTCGATGGCGGCCGGCGCCGGGCTGGTCGCCTACTTCGGCGCCGTGCTGCGCGTCTCGCCGCGCGCGATCGGCGCGCTGACACTGCTCGCGCTCGGCGCCGCGTTCCTCACGCCGCTGCTCTACGACAATCCCGAGTCCTATCTGTTCGAGGTCAGCTTCGGGCTGCTCGTGACGGCGATCGCGCTCGGCTGGGGGCTGTTCGTGCGCGCGCAGCGCGAGCTGGTGCGCTCGCTGCACGACCGCGCGGCGCAGCTGCAGTCCGAGCAGCGGCTGCGGGTCGAGCAGGCGCGCGAGGCCGAGCGGCGCCGGATCGCGCGCGAGATGCACGACGTGCTCGCCCACCGCATCTCGCTGCTGAGCCTGCACGCGGGCGCGCTGGAGTTCCGTCCCGACGCGCCGCGGGAGGAGATCTCCGAGGCGGCCGGCGTCGTGCGCGCGACCGCGCACGCGGCGTTGGAGGATCTGCGCGACGTGATCGGCGTGCTGCGCGACGATGACGGCGAGGCCGAGGCCGGCATGCCTGAGCCGCCGCAGCCGACGCTCGCGCAGGTGCCGGCGCTGGTGCAGGAGTCGCGCGACGCCGGCATGCGCGTCCGCTGCGGGATCGACCTCGGCGGACGCGAGCGCGACGCGCTGCCCGACACGCTTGGGCGGACGGTCTACCGCGTCGTGCAGGAAGGGCTGACGAACGCGCGCAAGCACGCGCCCGGCGCCGCCGTCGAAGTCGAGATCGCCGCGGCGGAGGATCCCGACAGGCTCGTCGTCGCGGTCCTCAGCCGCCGCTCGGTCGTCGCGGTCGCTGCGGCCGAGCCCCTGCCGGGCGCCGGGACCGGGCTCGTCGGCCTCGCCGAGCGGGTCACGCTGGCGGGCGGAGAGCTGGAGCACGGGCCCGACGCGCGCGGCGACTTCAGGCTGCTGGCGACGCTCCCGCTCGCCGCCGCGAGAGGCGACGGCAGATGAGCGCGGCGGGCGGCCGGATCCGCGTCCTGCTGGTCGACGACGACGCGCTCGTCCGCTCCGGGCTGCGGATGATGCTGGCCGGCTCGGAGCGGATCGAGGTCGTCGGCGAGGCCGACGACGGGCGGGCGGTGCTCGCCGCCGTCGATCGCCACCGGCCCGACGTCGTGCTGATGGACATCCGCATGCCGCAGCTCGACGGGATCGCCGCGACCGCGCTGCTGCGCGCGCAGCCGTCGCCGCCGGAGGTGCTGGTGCTGACGACCTTCGACGCCGACGAGCTGGTGCTGCGGGCGCTGCGGGCCGGCGCGGCCGGCTTCCTGCTGAAGGACACGCCGCCGCCCGAGATCGTCCGCGCGGTCGAGCTGGTCGCCGCCGGCGAGGCGATGCTGTCGCCGGTCGTCACGCGCAAGCTGATCGCGCTCGTCGCCGGCGACAGTGACGCCGTCGCCCATCAGCAGCAGGCGCGCGAGCGGCTCGCGACGCTCAGCGCGCGCGAGCACGAGGTCGCGCTCGCGGTCGGCCGCGGCTGCGCCAACGCCGACATCGCCGCCGAGCTGCACATGAGCGTCGCGACGGTGAAGGCCCACGTCTCGCGCCTGCTGGCGAAGCTCGAGGTCGACAACCGCGTCCAGATCGCGCTGCTGGTCCAGGACGCGGCTGCCTGACCGGCGGTCGTCCTGCTTTGGTGTCGTAGAGCGACAGCAAGGCAGGACAACCGGCTCGCATCACCCGCGCGCGAGGCCGACGACCGGGGCGCGGACGCCTCTGAGGCCGACCTTGACGCGGGAGGCGTGGGAGCATCTCGTCGTCGTTCTGCCGCCCTCGACCTGGCAGGCGACGCCGTCGTTGCACTCGTACTGCACGCCGTCGCGTCTGCCTCTCTGGCCGTGACCTATTCTCGTGCCGAGCAGGTTGCAGTCCTTCTTCGGGGCGGTCCCGCCGATCGGCTGGGCGACGGAGGCGGTCGGGACGGTCGCTGCACCGATGCCGGCGGCGGCCAGCAGGGCGACGAGCGTGAGGCGGCGGCTGTTGGACGTGGTGCGCATGACCTGCTCCTTCTGGTGGGTTGATGCGATGGACCAACCCTCCTCCTGCGCGCGCCCCGCGTCTGTCGCCGCCGCGACACTCCGAGCGTCGAGCTGGCGGCTCAGCTCCCCAGCCGCCGGTAGGCCCGCACCGACAGCGGCAGGAAGACCGCGATCAGCAGCAGCGGCCAGACGATCGCCATCTCGATCGCGTGCTGCGCGATCCACGAGTCGCCGCCCCAGCCGGGGTTGCCGAACAGCTCGCGCGCGGCCGCGACCGTCGAGGAGAGCGGGTTCCACTCGGCCAGGAAGCCGAGCCAGCCGGGCATCGTCTCGGGCGAGACGTATGCGTTGGAGAGGAAGCCGAACGGCCACACGAGGATCTGCACCGCCACGACCGCCTGCGGGTCCTTCAACAGCAGCCCGAGGTAGATGCCGACCCACACGAACGCCAGTCGCAGGAGCAGCAGCAGCGCCACCGCGGCGAGCGCGTCGCCGGCGCCCTCGTGCCAGCGCCAGCCGACGAGCAGTCCCGCGACGAGCATCACCGCGAGGCCGGCGAGCGAGTTCAGCATGTCGGCGGCACTGCGGCCGACGACGACCGCGCTCGGCGCCATCGGCAGCGAGCGGAAGCGCTCGGTGACGCCCTTCGCGGCGTCGGTCGTGACGGCGATCGCGGTCGCCTCCAGACCGAAGACCATCGTCATCGCGAGCACGCCCGGCACGAGGAAGTCGATGTAGTCGCCGCCTCCGGGGACGACCATCCCGCCGCCGAAGAGGTAGCCGAACATCAGCAGCAGCAGGACCGGGAACAGCAGCCCGACGACGAGCGGCGCCGGCTTCTGAGACCAGTGGAGCAGCGCGCGCACGGCGATCGTGCGGGAGTCGAGGAGCGCCCAGCGGGCGCGGTCGATCGCGCCGCTCACGCCGCGTGCCCGGTGAAGTGGAGGAAGACCTCGTCGAGCGTCGGCCGCCGCACGACCGTCTCGACGACGTCGCCGCCGAGCGCGGACTTCAGCTCGTCCGGCGTCCCGCGCGCGACGACGCGGCCGTGGTCGACGATGCAGATCTGGTCGGCGAGCTGGTCGGCCTCCTCGAGGTACTGCGTCGTCAGCAGCACGGTCGTCCCGTCGGCGACGAGCGTGCGCACCGCGTCCCACACCTCGCTGCGGCCGCGCGGGTCGAGGCCCGTCGTCGGCTCGTCGAGGAACAGCACCGGCGGCGCGAGGATCAGGCTGACGGCGAGGTCGAGCCGGCGCCGCATCCCGCCCGAGTACTGCTCGACCGGCTTGCGGCCGGTGTCTTCGAGCCCGAACCGCTCCAGCAGCTCGTCGGCGCGCCGACGAGCCGTGAGCGGGTCGAGGTGCAGCAGCTGGCCGAACATGACGAGGTTCTGGCGGCCGCTGAGGATCTCGTCGACGGCGGCCTCCTGGCCGACGAGCCCGATCCGGCGCCGCACCTCGACCGCATCGCGGGCGACGTCGAAGCCGGCGACGCGCGCGCGGCCGGCGTCGAAGCGGACGAGCGTCGTCAGCGACTTCACGGCCGTGGTCTTGCCGGCGCCGTTGGGTCCGAGCAGGCCGCAGACGGTCCCCTGCGGGACGGCGAGGTCGAAGCCGTCGAGCGCCTGCTCGTCGCCGTAGCGCTTGCGCAGGCCCTCGGCCTCGATCGCGAGTGGTGTGGTGGGCAAACCGCTCCTTTGGTGTGTGAGGCGACGCCGAATCATTTCCGTACAGCGTACCGTACAGCATACGGATAACTATGCTTCCGGTTACACATGGCGACCGAGTTCACGGGAAACGGCGATCCCGCCCGCAGCCTCGCGCTGCTCTGGCGGACCGGCGAGCGGCCGACGCGGGGCCGCAAGTCCGGCCTCACGGTCGATCGGATCGTGCAGGCGGCGATCGAGCTGGCCGACGAGGAAGGGCTCGGCGCGCTCGCGATGCGGCGCGTCGCCGAGCGCCTCGGCGTCGGCACGATGTCGCTCTACACGCACGTGCCCGGCAAGGCCGAGCTGCTCGACGTGATGCTCGACACGGTCCTCGGGGAGGCGGCCGGGGTCGAGGGAGGCGAGCTGGCGGCGGAGGCGGCCGGCGCGGCGGACGCCGGCGCGGGCGGTGCGGGCGACTGGCGCGCGCGGCTGGAGGCGATCGCGCGCGAGAACCGCGCGCTCTACCTGCGCCACCCGTGGCTGCTGCAGATCGCGACGAGCCGGCCGCCGCTCGGGCCGAACGTGACGGCGAAGTACGACCACGAGCTGCGGGCGGTCGAAGGGATCGGTCTGACCGACGTCGAGATGGACGCCGTCGTCACGCTCCTGACCGGCTTCGTCCACGGAGCGGTGCGTGGCGCCGTCGAGGCCGCCGAGGCCGAGCGCGCGTCCGGCATCACCGACGAGCAGTGGTGGGAGGCGCACGCGCCGCTGCTCGACCGGATCATCGACTTCGAGCGCTGGCCGGTCGCCGGTCGCGTTGGTCAGGCGGCAGGCGAGGCGCACGGCGGAGCGTACGGCCCCGAGCACGCATTCGAGTTCGGTCTCGCGCGCGTGCTCGACGGGATCGCGGTGCTCGTCCGGGCCCGCCAGGGCGAGCCCGAGAGCGACCCGAACGCCGCGTCCGAAAACGGCTAGCCGCCACCCCGCAGGCGCGCGACGCTGAAGCTCCCACCGACACAGGAGCTTCACCGGAATGGACTTGAACCTCACAGGTAGAACCGCCGTCGTCACCGGCGCCAGCAAGGGCATCGGCCTCGCGATCGTTCAGGCGCTGGCGGACGAGGGCGCACGCGTGGTCGCCGGCGCGCGCACGCCGACACCTGAGCTGCTGGACGCGACGCCGCACGTGCTCGCCGTCGACCTCGCCGTCGCCGGCGGACCCGAGCGGCTCGTCGAGCACGCGCTCGCAGAGCTGGGCGGGATCGACCTGCTCGTCAACAACGTCGGCGGCAACCCGTCGCCGGTCGGCGGCTTCCTCAGCGTCGACGACCACCACTGGCAGGAGGTGCTCGACCTCAACCTGCTCAGCACCGTGCGCGCGACCCGCGCGGCGCTGCCGAGCCTGATCGAGCGGCGCGGCGCGATCGTCAACGTCGCCTCCGCGAACGCCCACTTCGCCCAGCCGGTCGTCGTCGCCTACGCGGCCGCGAAGGCTGCGATGCTCAACCTCGGCAAGGCACTGGCGGACGAGTTCGGCCCGCAGGGCGTGCGCGTCAACACGATCTCGCCGGGCCCGGTGCTGACGCCGCTGTGGACCGACCCCGGCTCGGCCGGCGCGTCGATGGCGCAGGCGATGGGCGTGACGACGGCGGAGCTGGTCGAGCAGCTGCCCGCGCTCGCCGGGATGACGACCGAGAGCATGGCCGCACCCGAGGAGATCGCCGCGCTCGTGCTGCTGCTCGCCTCCGACGCGGTGCCGAGCGTGCGCGGCTCCGAGTTCGTGATCGACGGCGGGCTGCTGAAGACGATCTAGGCGGCGCCAGCCGACCGCTGGCCGACCGCGACGCGGTAGTTGCGCACGTCGAGGTCGAAGATGACGGTGTCGGACTCGTGCGCGAAGCCGCAGCGGTCGAGTGTCGCCAGCGCGCGGGCGTTGTCGGCCATCGCGAATGCGACGACGGAGGTGAGGCCGCGCAGCGCGGGGGCGTGCTCCAGCGCCGCGCGCGTCGCCTCCGCGGCGTAGCCCTTGCCCCAGTGCTCGTGCGCGAGCACGAAGCCGACCTCGACCTCGGCGCTCCCGCCGACGATCGCGTAGCCGAGCCCGACCTGGCCGACGAAGCCGCCGCCGTCGCGCTCGCGCACCGTCCACGGGCCGAAGCCGTGCGCCGTCCAGTGCGCGTCAAAGCGGTTGAGGAAGTCGTGCGTCTGCGCGCGCGTGCGGGCGCCGCCGAGGTGCGCGGGCCACATCGGGCCGCCGACCCGCTCGTCGCCGAAGACGGCGGCGTACTGGCCCAGCTCGGAGTCGACGTCGCAGCGGCTGGCGACGAGCCGCTCGGTCGTCACCGTGGAGGGGAAGTCGGCCATCGCCTGATCGTGACAGGTGCCCGCCGCGTCTCGCCGGACGGGGGACTTGACTTCAAGTCACCTTGAGGTGTCATCGTGTGCGTGTGAATTCGGACGCGTTGCAGTGGACCGATCGGTCGGACGCCGGCAAGCTCAGCGTCACGGGCCCCGACGCGTTCGACTACCTGCAGGCGCACCTGTCGGCCGACCTGCGCGGCGTCGCGGTCGGTGCCGGCAGCGCGACCGCGCTGCTGACGCCGAGAGGTCAGGTGCGGGCGCTCGCACGCGTGCTGCGGTTCGAGCGCGGCTGGCTGCTGCACTGCGAGCGGGCGGCGCTCGAAGGCCTCTTCCGCGGCCTCTGGAACGGCCGCATCGGCTGGCGCGTCGAGCTGCACAAGCTGACGCTCCAGCAGGCGCTCGTGACGGTCCTCGGCGACGACGCGGTCGCGCGGCTCGGGCTGGCGCAGGCGCTCGGCGCGGGTGAGCACGCGCACGCCGCCGCCGCGCTCGACGGCGTGCCGCTGCGCGCCGTCCGCTCGTGGGCGGGCGTCGACCTCGTCGCGCGCGCCGATCACGCCGACGCACTGGCCGCCGCGATCGCCGCCCGCGCCGGCGCCGGCGCCGCGCCGCTCGAACGCTGCGACTGGGACTGGCGGCGCGTCATCGCCGGCCGGCTCGCCTACGGCGTCGACGTCGCCGAGACGATGCTGCCGGCGGAGCTGGCGCTGAGCCCGCCGCTCGTCGCGACCGAGAAGGGCCTCTACCCAGGCATGCAGACCGTCCTGCGCCAGCAGCGCTCCGGCACCGTCCACCGCCGCATCTGCCGGCTGCATGCGCCGGTCCTGCTCGCGCCGGGCGACGAGCTGCTGGGCGGCGCCGACGGCCCGTCCGCCGGCACGATCACCAGCGGCGTCTGCTTCGACGGCCTCGCGCTCGTGCGCCTGCGCGGCGACGGTTCGGCGCCGCTCGTCCACCGTCCGTCCGGCGCGACGGTGCAGGCGCGGCCGCTCGACTCCGGCGCGCCGTCGCTCTGACGCCGCTGCGCGCCGCCGTCGCTGGGAGGATGTGGCGGTGATCGAGACGACGGAGTTCGAGGGCTTCGCGGCGGTGACGCTGCGCTCGCCGGACGGGCTGGCGGCGACGTTCGCACCGGCCGCCGGGATGGTCTGCGTGTCGCTGCGCGACGGTGAGGAGGAGCTGCTCGGCCAACGCAAGGGGCTGGCGGCGTACGCGCACGACGGCAAGACGATGGGCGTGCCGCTGCTGCACCCGTGGGCGAACCGACTCGCCGGCGACGGCTACGCGGTCGACGGTGTGCGGGTGGAGCTGGCGCCCGGTCAGCCGGGCCTGCGACGTGACCCGAACGGCCTGCCGATCCACGGCCTGCTGGCCGGTTCGCCGCATTGGCGGACGCTGCCGGCATCCGCGGCCGCTCCGGGCGACGCGCCCACCGCGCCGGGCGCGAGCGGCGACGCGCCCACCGACACGCTCAGCGCGGAGCTCGACTTCGGCGCCCACCCGGAGCTGCTCGCCGGCTTCCCGTTCCCGCACACGATCCGGCTCGACGTCACGCTCCGGGGCCGGACGCTGACGATCGCCACGACCGTCGCCGCGACCGGCGAGCGGCCGGTCCCGCTCTCCTACGGCTTCCACCCGTACCTGCGGCTGCCCGGCGTCCCGCGCGCCCAGTGGCGGGTCGAGCTGCCGGCGCTGCGCCACCTGCGGCTCGACGCACGCTCGATCCCGACCGGCGCCGGCGAGCCGGTCGCGGCGACCGCGTACGCGCTCGCCGAACGCGCGCTTGACGACGGCTTCACCGGCGTCGAGCCCGGCGCGCTCTTCGCCGTCTCCGGCGGCGGGCGCCGCGTCGAGGTCCGCTTCGAGCGCGGCTACCCGGCCGCGCAGGTGTTCGCGCCACTGGCAGAGGACGTCGTCTGCTTCGAACCGATGACGGCGCCGACGAACGCGCTCGTCAGCCACGACGGCCTGCGGTCCGTCGCGCCCGGCGCGCGCGACACCGCCGTCTTCTCGATCGGTGTGACGGAGGAGCGCTGAGCACGCGCACGTTCGCCGCCGACCGGGCGGTGCGGGCGGCCGTCGCGGTCGCCACGGCACACGGCGTGCGGGTGCACGACGCGGTCGTGCTGCGCGACGTCAGCAACGTCCTGATCCACCTGCGGCCGGCGCCGGTCGTCGCGCGCGTGGCGACCGCGACGCTGGCGATGCGCGGCGGCGCGGCGTGGCGCGCGCGGGAGCTGGCGGTCGCGTCGCATCTCGCCCGCGCCGGTGCGCCGGTCGTCGCGCCGAGCGCGGAGCTGCCGCCCGGGCCGCACGGCTTCGACGGCCTCTCGATCGGCTTCTGGGAGCACGTCGTGGAGGTCGACGCGCCGCTCGACGGCGAGGAGGCGGGCCGGCGCCTGCGCCGCTGCCACGAGCTGCTCTGCTCGTTCGAGGGCGAGCTGCCGCGGATGGCCGCGCTGAGCGAGGCGCGCGCGATCGTCGAGCGGCTCGCGGCGGACGCCGTGCTGAGCCCGGACGACGCCGGCGTGCTGCGACGGGCCGGCGCGCGGGTGACCGCGCGCGTCGACCGGCTCGTGCTGCCGCTGCAGCCGGTGCACGGCGACGCCCACCTCGGCAACGTCCTCAACACCGCCCGCGGCCCGCTGTGGAACGACTGGGAGGACACGTTCCTCGGCCCGCGCGCGTGGGACCTCGGCTGCCTTCACGCCTCCGCGCCGCCGTTCGGCCATCGTGACCCCGCGCTGATCGCCGCGACGCAGCGCGGCTACGGCATCGGCGATCCGGACCTGCGCGTGCTCGACGCGTACGTCGCCGCGCGGCGCTTCCAGGCGACGGTCTGGGGCGTGGAGATCGCGCGCACGCATCCGGACCGCCGCGCCTGGGCGGAACGACAGCTCGCGCGGCTGCGGCGCGCCAGCTAGCGTCACGCCAGCAGATGGAGCATTTCGAGCTGACCCTCCTCGGCCTGCTGATCGCGGTCGCCGGGCTGACGGCGCTGGCGCGGGCGCTCAACGTGCCGTACCCGATCCTGCTCGTGATCGGCGGCAGCCTGCTCGGCTTCGTGCCGGGCCTGCCGCACGTCGAGCTGGACCCCGACCTCGTGCTGCTCGTCTTCCTGCCGCCGCTGCTGTTCCATGCCGCCTACTTCGCCTCCGTGCAGGAGCTGCGCAGACAGCTGCGGCCGATCCTGCTCAACTCGATCGGCCTCGTCGTGCTGACGGCGGTGACGGTCGCGCTCGTCGCGCACGCGCTGATCGACGACCTGTCGTGGGCGGCGGCGTTCACGCTCGGCGCGATCTGCGCGCCGACCGACCCGCTCGCGGCGACGACGATCACGCGGCGTCTCGGCGTCCCGCCGCGGCTGACGTCGGTGATCGAGGGCGAGAGCCTGATCAACGACGGCTCCGCGCTCGTGATCTACCGCACCGCGGTCGCGGCGGCGGTCGGCGGCAGCTTCGACCTGCTCGACGCCGGGACGGACTTCGTCGTCGACGTCGCCGGTGGGATCGCGATCGGACTGGTGATGGGCTACGCGCTCGTCCCGCTCTTCAGACGCGCACGCGTCGACCCGCTGCTGGTCGTGACGCTGTCGCTCGTCAACGGCTACATCGCGTACATCTCCGCGGAGGAGCTGCACGTCTCCGGCGTGCTCGCGTCGGTCACCGTCGGCCTCGTGCTCGGCTGGTACTCGCCGTACATCTCGGACGCGCGCGGCCGCGTCAGCGGCTACGGCTTCTGGGACGTGCTCGTCTTCCTGCTGAACGCGGTCCTGTTCATCCTCGTCGGCTTCCAGTTGGCGCAGATCCTCGACCACCAGGAGCGCTCCGCCGGGACGCTGCTGCTGCTCGGCACGACCGTCAGCCTGACCGTGATCGTCACGCGCCTGGCATGGCTCAACACCGCGCCGTACGTGATCCGCGCGCTCGACCGCCGCGCCGTCCAGCGCACGCGGCGCGTCGGCTGGAGACCGCGGATCGTGGTCGCGTGGAGCGGCATGCGCGGCGCCGTCTCGCTCGCTGCCGCGCTCGCGCTGCCGCTCGACTTCCCCGAGCGCGACCTCGTCCTGTTCCTCGCGCTGTGCGTGATCTTCGCGACGCTCGTCTTGCAGGGGCTGACGCTGCCGGCCGTGATCCGCAAGCTCGACGTGCGCGACGACGGCAGCGCCGAGCGGGAGGACCTGCTCGCGCGCCGCGCCGCGACCGACGCCGCGATCGCGCGGCTGCACGCGCTGCACGAGGAGGAGTGGACGCGCGACTCGACGGTCGACTACCTGCTGCGCAACTACGACGTGCGCCAGCGCCGGCTGGCACAGCGGGCGGGGGAGGCCGCCGAGGAGGACGGCGACGGCGTGCCGCTGGAGGAGCACACGCGCGCTCGCGCCGCGGTGATCCGCGAGGTGCTGCGGGCGCAGCGCGACGCCGTCTACACGCTGCGCAAGGACGGCGCGATCGGCGACGACGTGATGCACAGACTCGAGCGCGAGCTGGACCTGGAGGAGCTGCAGCTCGACGCGATGGGGCTGGCCGACTAACGCGTCAGCAGGCGGTCGAGCGTCAGCTCGGGGTGGTCGCGCTCCAGCCGCTGGAGTACGAACTCGCTGCGGAAGACGGCGAGCTGCGTGCCGTCGGCGCGCACGAGCACCTCGGCGCCGGTCGCCTCGCGGATCGTCGGGACGTCGCCCGGCTCGGTGCGGCGGGCGACCGTCCACGGCGCCTCGTCGAGCCCGACTCTGGCGCCGAACTCGTTCTCCATGCGGTTGACCGCGACCTCGAACTGGAGCCGTCCGACGC
The DNA here is from genome assembly GCF_000025265.1 of Conexibacter woesei DSM 14684. GTDB lineage: Bacteria > Actinomycetota > Thermoleophilia > Solirubrobacterales > Solirubrobacteraceae > Conexibacter > Conexibacter woesei. The sequence goes on along the minus strand of NC_013739.1, from coordinate 6,047,742 downwards.
CCGCGAGGACCGGCACCGGATCGCCGGCCGCCTCGCGTCTGAGGACGTGCACGACACCCTCCTCGTCGAGCTGCTCCAGCCCGCGGCGGAACTGCTTGTAGCGGGCCGAGTCGCGGTTGCGGACGAAGACGAAGAACTCCGGCGCCAGCGACGGGATCGCGGGGAAGCGGGCCGGCACGTCGAGGTAGAGCGTGTCGCCGACGCGCAGGTCCTGCGCGCCGACGACGCCGACGACGTCGCCGGGGAACGCCTCCTCCATCAGCGCTCGCTCGCGCCCGAAGACCTCGTGCGCGTGCGCCATCGCGAGCGTGCGGCCGGTGCGCCCGTTGACGACGCGCATGCCGCGCTCGAAGCGACCCGAGCAGACGCGCACGAACGCGATCCGGTCGCGGTGGCGCGGGTCCATGTTCGCCTGCACCTTGAAGACGAGCCCGGCGAACGGCGCGTCCAGCTCGCGTGCGCCGTTCGGCTCGCCCGCCGCATCGACCTCGCGCCGCGGCGACGGCGCCGGCGCGAGTCTGACGAGCGCGCTCAGCAGCGGGCCGACGCCGAAGTTCGAGACCGCGGAGCCGAAGAAGAGCGCGGTCGCGGAGCCGTCGCGGAAGGCGTCGGGATCGAAGTCGTCGGCGACCGCGTCGAGCAGCTCCAGCTCCTCGCGCGCTCTCGCCCACTCGGGGTCGTCGTCGGCGTCGCCGGCTCTGAGGATCTGCTCCGGCGCGACGCGCGCGCCGCCGGCCGTGCGCGTGAAGCGGTGGAAGAGCCCGGACTCGCGGTCGATCACGCCCTGGAACGCACCCGGCAGGCCGACCGGCCAGTTGAGCGGGACGGCCTCCAGCTCGAGCGTGGTCGCGAGGTGGTCGAGCACCTCCAGCGGCTCCATGCCCGGCCGGTCGTACTTGTTGACGAACGTCAGCAGCGGGATTCTGCGGGCGCGCGCGACCTCGAACAGCCGCAGCGTCTGCGGCTCGACGCCCTTGGCCGCGTCGATCAGCATCACGGCGGCGTCGACGGCGGACAGCACGCGCAGCGTGTCCTCGGAGAAGTCCTTGTGACCAGGGGTGTCGAGCAGGTTGAAGACGTGGCCCTCGTGCTCGAAGCGCAGCACGGTCGAGGACACCGAGATGCCTCGCGTCCGCTCCAGCTCCATCCAGTCCGACGTCGAGTCGCGCCGGCCCGCTCTCGCCTTCACCGCACCGGCCTCCGCGCCGCCGAGCGCCCCGGCGTACAGCAGCAGCTTCTCCGTCAGCGTGGTCTTGCCCGCGTCCGGGTGGGAGATGATCGCGAACGTGCGCCGACGCGCCGCTTCCACGGCGAGCGTTCCGGCCGCCGCGGGGGCGAGTGGCGTGCTGCTCATGCCCTCAGGATGGCAGCCCGCTCGCCGCGCCGTTTCGCCGCGACGTTCTCGGCGTCGAGCAACTCAGCAGTAGTGGCCGCGCCGGGTGTCGAGGAACCCGGACGGCCCGCGCCAGATCGCGCCGATGTCGACGGCAGCGAGCAACGCGAGCAGGTCGTCGCTCGGTTGTTCCGGCACGAGCACTGCGCGTGAAGCGCCCTCGCAGTACCGGCCGTAGTCGAGGAGCTGGCCGATCGCCGTCCGGATCGCGGAGCGGCTGGGCGTCGCCTTCGCCTCCACGAGGAGGTGCCGGGTACGGCTGTAGACGTCTGCGTAGATGGTTTCAGTCGCCGTGACGTCGATGCGCAGCCGCGCGACCTCCTCTCCCTTGTCGCGCAGATGCCGAGCGTATGTGTGGACGAGCCGGGACTCGACCGGGTCGGCGACGGTCGACGGACGCGATCGGACTTGCGCTCTTCTCAGCTGCTCGCTCTCGATGGCGACAATCCGCGCTGCCGGAAGATCCAGTCCTCGCGACTGATCGGCCGAGCGGCGCCCGACGAGCGGCGTCGACAGGACGGATGGGGGCGCGTGTTCCAGCAGGGACGATCCCTCGGTCGACACACGGAAGGCCTTGTGCGAGACGCCGCCGCGGTAGAGGGCGTCTGTCGCACTGAATGACAGACCTTGGCCGGCGGCGAGCGGGACGTTCACGAAGCTCTGGACCAGCTCGATCTCGATCGTCGGGTTCCAACGAACGACGTCGTACTTCACCTCGTCGCTCCAGAACGGCTCCTTGTTCTCGAACGGCAGCCTCGTGACGCGCACGAGGAAGGCTTCGGGCAGCCGGCGTTCCTGCCATGCCCCGAAGCCGCCTCCGCCGCGCGGCCTGCCGGCGACCCCGAAGAAGAGCAGGTCGCCGATCGCCACCGTGTCCAGGGCTTTGCTGCGCACGTCGGGCGGGAACGCCCAGCGTCCCTGACTCAGACCGAGGTTGAGGTTCGTCATCGCGCTTCTGGCGACGTGGACCATGAGCACCTCGTTCACACATCAATGGTGCCAAAAGCCCGGTGTTTGGTGCTGCAGACGCGCCAGACCGCGGAGCGGGTCGCCTGGCACGACGCCGATTGCGCGAACACTCGCGTGGACGCGCAGTGACTACAGTTGGACGATGGGCAGGGGCACCGCAGCGCCGCGTCGGCACGTCGTGATCGTCGGCGGCGGGGTCGCCGCGGCGGAGACGCTGCTCGCGCTGCGGGCCGCTCCGCGCGGCGGCGCGCTGGACGTGACGCTCGTCGCTCCCAACGAGCAGCTGGAGTACCGGCCGCTGGCGGTGTTGGAGCCGTTCGGGCCGGCGCCGACGCGGCGCTACCCGCTCGCCGCGATCGCCGCCGATGGCGACGCCGCGCTCGTGCGCGGCACGCTGCAGGCGGTCGACGGCGCCGCGCGGGCGATCATGCTCGGCGACGGCTCGCGCATCTCCTACGACGTGCTCGTGGTCGCCGCCGGCGCGCGCCGGCGGCCGGCGCTGGCGCGTGCGGAGACGTTTCTCGACGCGGCCGGCGGCGCCGACCTGCGGCGGCTCGTCGGCGAGCTGGACGACGGCGCCGTGCGCTCCGTCGCGTTCGTCGTGCCGCCCGGCAGCGGCTGGGCGCTGCCGCTCTACGAGCTGACGCTGCTGACCGCTCACCACGCGCGCGAGCGCGGCCTCCGCGACGTCGAGCTGACCGTCGTCACGCACGAGCCGCAGCCGCTGGCGATCGTCGCGGGCGACGGCGGCGCCGCCGTCGCGCGGCTGCTCGACGACGCCGGGGTGCGCGTCCTCCACGGCCGGCGCGTCTGCGGTCACGACGGCCGCACGGTCGAGCTGGAGCCGCCCGGCGACGGGCCGCTGCTGGCCGATCGCGTCGTCGCGCTGCCGCAGCTCGTGGGCCCGGCGATCGACGGGCTGCCGGCCGACGCCGAGGGCTTCGTCCACGTCGACGACCACATGCGCGTGCCCGGCCTCGACGGCGTCTACGCGGTTGGCGACGCGACGACGTTCCCCGTCAAGCAGGGCGGTCTGGCGACGCAGCAGGCCGACCTCGCGGCGGCGCTGATCGCGCGCGTCGCCGGGCCGGACGCCTCCCCCCGCGCGCGCCTGCGCTCGATCCTGCTGACCGGCGACGAGCCGCTGTACCTGCAGGCGCTGATCGAGGGCGCGCGCTGCGTCGCCTCCAGCGCGTCGCGCACGCCGCCGTGGTCGCCGCCGCAGAAGATCGCCGCGCGCTACCTCGCGCCCTACCTCGACGGGCTCGGCGGCTGAACGGCCGCCGGGTCCGCGCCGAGCGGGCGGACCCAGGCGCCGCGCGCCATCACCCCCGCGAGCGACAGGTCGGGCTCGAGGATCGCGAGGTCGGCGTCGCGGCCGGGGGCGACGGAGCCCTTGCGGTCGGCGATGCCGAGCAGCTCGGCCGGCGTCGTGGCGGCCATCCGCGCGGCGTCGGCGACGCTCACGTCGCAGAAGACGACCGCGTTGCGCAGCGCGCGGTCCATCGTCAACGTCGCACCGGCGATCGTCTCGGCGCCCGGCAGCGTCGCGCGGCCGTCGGCGACGGCGATGCGGCGGTCGCCGAGGCGGTACTCGCCGTCGGCCAGGCCCGTCGCCTCGATCGCGTCGGTCACGAGCGCGGTGCGGGCCGGCCCCTTCAGCCGTTGCAGCAGCCGCACGGCGGCGGGCGCGACGTGCACGCCGTCGCAGATCACCTCGCACGTCAGCTCGTCGAGGTCGAGCGCGGCGCCGAGCATGCCGGGGTCGCGGTGGTGCAGCGGCCGCATCGCGTTGAACGCGTGCGTGACCGCGCGCGCACCGGCCCGCACCGCCGCCGCCGCGTCGTCGTAGCCGGCGTCGGAGTGCGCGAGCGAGACGAGCAGCCCGGCGTCGACCGCGCGCTCGATCAGCCCGCACGCGCCCGGCAGCTCCGGCGCGAGCGAGATCGAGCGCACGCGGCCGCCGGCCAGCAGCCGGTCGAGCAGCGCGGGGTCGGGGTCGAGGAAGTGGCCGGGATCCATCGCGCCGGGCCAGCGGCGGCTGAGGAACGGCCCTTCGAGGTGGATCCCGAGCAGCTCGGCGGCGTCGGCGGCCGGCGTCTCGACGGCCGTCCGGATCGCACCGAGCGCGACGAGCAGGTCGTCGACCGGCGCCGCGACCGTCGTCGCCAGCAGCGCGGTCGTGCCGTGCTGCGCGTGGAAGCGGGCGACGCGCAGGACCTCCTCCGGGTCGGCGGTGTTGAACTGCGCGCCGCCGCCGCCGTGCACGTGCACGTCGACGAACCCCGGCAACACCCACCGCCCTTCGAGGTCCACGCTCCCGCCCGGGCTCTGACCCGGTCGTCCTGGATTGCTGTCGTCCTGCGACACGAAGGCAGGACGACGCGGCTCGACCGCGGCGATCCGGCCGTGCTCCACCACCACGTCCGCGTCGACGACGCCGCCGGGCGTCACGACGCGTCCGCCGCGCAGCGTCACAGCGTCCACCGCGCCACCTCCCCGGGCTCGGCGCCGGCCGCCTGCCAGCCGGCGAGCGCGGCGCCGATCCAGCCGGCGCGCTCGCCGAGCGCCGCCGTTCGCAGCGGCGGCGCGGGCGGGAAGCGGACCTCCGTCGCGAGCCGGCGCGCGAGCGGGTCGCGCAGGCGGTCGCCGGCCGACGCGACGCCACCGCCGAGCACGATCAGCTCGGGATCGAGCAGTGCGGCGCAGCCCGCGAGCCCGGCTGCGAGCGCGCCGACGGCCGTCTCCCAGACGAGCTGAGCGGACACGTCGCCGCGCTCGGCGCGCGCGACGATCTGCTCCGCCGCGACGTCCGCCTCGCCGGTCAGCTCGGCGTAGCGCACGCTGAGGTTGCGGCCGGAGGCGAGCGCTTCGACGCAGCCGCGCTTGCCGCACGCGCACAGCGGGCCGTCGGGTGCGACGCCGATGTGGCCCAGCTCGCCGGCCGCGCCGCGCGTGCCGTGCAGCGCCCGTCCGTCCGCGATCACCGCGCCGCCGATGCCGGTCCCGATCGTCACCAGCAGCCAGTCTCTCGCACCGCGCGCCGCGCCGAGCATTCCTTCGGCGAGCGCGGCCGCGCGCGCGTCGTGCCAGACGAGCGCGGGCAGGTCGAGCCGCTCCTCGACGAGCGTGCGCAGCGGGAGGTCGCTCCAGCCGAGGTTCGGCGCGAGCCGCACCCAGCCGGCCGTGTCGTCGACGAGCCCGGGCACGGCGAGGGCGACATGGACGGTGCCGCCGGCGTCGCGCGCGGGACCGCCGGCGGCCAGGTCGCCGGCGAACGTGAGCGCGGCCTCGGCGATCGCCTGCGGCCCCTCGTCGCGCGGCGTCGCGCGCCGCTCGGCGCACAGCAGGCGGCCGGAGCGGTCGACGACCGCTCCCTTCAGCCCCGTCCCGCCGACGTCGAGCGCGACGACCGCGCTCACGCGGCGGCCTTCATGTCGCGGTGACCTTGCGCAGGCCGGCGGGCGCGTCGGGGTCGCGACCGCGCACGAGCGCCAGCTCGCGCGCGAGCTGCTGCGCGCGGACGACCGCGACGATCGGCGCGAGCGCCTCGGCGACGGGCGGCAGCGCCAGGTCGGCGTCGTCGTCGCAGGCGATCGTCAGCACCCGCGCGCCGCGCTCGCGCAGCGTCGTCACCAGCTCGGCGACGTCCTCCTGCGCGGGTCCCGGCGCTGAGAGCGCGAGCACGGGGAAGCCCTCCCCGACGATCGCGATCGGCCCGTGGCGCAGGTCCGCGGAGGAGAACGCGTCGGCCGCGACCGCCGAGGTCTCCTGCAGCTTCAGCGCGGCCTCCAGCGCCGCGCCGTACAGCAGCCCGCGGGCGGTCACGACGAGTCGCGTCGCGTCGCTGAGCGCCGCGGCGGCGCGGCGCGCCGGCTCGGGGTCGGCGAGCACCGCCGCGACCGCACCCGGCAGCGCCGCGAGGTCGGCATCGGAGAACGGGAGGGACCCGATCGCCCCCGCCGCGCCGCCGCCCGCCGCGCCCGCTCCCGCCAGTCCCCGCGCGAGCAGCGCGAACGCGAGCAGCTGCGCGGTCACGGTCTTGGTCGCCGGGACCGCCAGCTCCTCGCCGGCCTCCAGCGCGAAGAGCGCGTCTGCCGCGGCCGCCAGCTCGCTGTCCGCGTCGTTGGTGATCGCGAGCCCGCACGCGCCGGCCTCGCGTAGCCGCCGCAGGGTCGTGACGATCTCCGGCGTGCGGCCCGACTGGCTGACGGCGATCGCGAGCTGGCCGGTGTAGTCGACGCGCGCGCCGTAGAGCAGGTGGAGGCTCGGGGCGGCGAGCGAGACCGGCCGCCCGGTCGCCAGCTCCAGCAGGTAGCGGCCGACGACCGACGCGTGGTCGGAGGAGCCGCGCGCGACGATCGTCGTGCCGGCGAACGGACGCGGCGCGACCGTGCGCGCCGCGTCCCCCACCGCGTCCGCTCGCGCGATCAGCCGCTCCAGCACAGCCGGCTGCTCGGCCATCTCGGCCGTCATGCGAGCGCCCGCGGTCATCGCTATCTGATACCCGCCTCGGCGCACGCCGCTCTGTACTCGTCGGTGCAGATCTGCTCGGCGGTCGCGAAGCCGTCTCTGATGATCACGTCCTGGATGTTGTCTCTCGTGATCACGATCGTGTCGAGCAGGACGGCCGGCACTCTTCTGGGGCCGCCGTTGTCGACCTCGGTCGTCGTGATCGACGGGACGCCCTCGCCTCTGGCGAGCGGCACCGCCAGCTCGGCGGCGGTCGCGGCGATCTCGCTGATCGGCTGGTAGATCGTCATCAGCTGCTCGCCGGTGAGGATCCGCTGCAGCGCCGCGACCTCGGCGTCCTGTCCGGTGACGGGCCGCGTTCTGGGGTCGACGCCGGCCGACTTCATCGCCGCGATCACGCCGCCGGCCATGCCGTCGTTGGCCGAGTAGACGCCGTCGAAGCCGTCCTTGCCGGCGCTCGTGATCGCCTGCTCCATCTCGGTCTGGGCTCTGTCTGGGCTCCAGTCGGGCGTGTCGTACTCCTTGACGACGTCGATGCCGGATCTGTCGAAGACGTCGTGCGCGCCCTCCTTGTACGGCGCCGAGTTGGAGTCGGTCGGCGAACCGTTGACCATCACGATTCTTCTGCCGCCTCTGAGCGCTCTCACGAGCGCCTCGCCCTGCTGCTGGCCGACTCTGAACGGGTCGATCGAGACGTACGCGTCGAGCTCGGCGTCGGAGATCAGGCGCGCGTAGCTGACGACCGGCACGCCCTGGGACTTCGCGTTCGTCGCGATCGCCGCGGCCGACTTCACGTCGACGGCGTCGACGACGAGCACTCTCGCGCCGTTGGTGATCGCCTGCTCGGCCTGTTGCTGCTGCTGGGCGGGGTCCTGCTCGGCGTTCGAGTAGAGCACCTCGCAGTCTGGGCACAGCTCTCTGACCTTCTCGACGAAGCGCGGTCGATCCTGATTCTCGTAGCGCGCCGTCTTGGACTCGGGCAGCAGCAGCGCGATCTTCTCGCCCCCGCCGCCCCCGCCGCTGCTTGCGGCGGTCGTCGAGCCGCCCCCGTCGTCGTCGCTGCCGCAGGCGCTGGCACCGAGGGCGAGCGCCCCGGCGAGCACAACCGCGGTCCCCGTGCGGATGATCGACATACCGAACTCTCCTCGTCGTATTGCAGGCCGGCCGCCGCTCCAGAGGCAGCCGCTGCGGACCGTAGCGCTCTGGTCTATACCAGTCAAGGATCAACGTTCCAGTGCGGTCACCGGGAGTCCTGTCTATCCACCGTTGAACGTCGGGAGCTGGTATATACCATCAGCATGGACGGATCTCGTCGCACCGGCCACGCCGCTGCCGAGGCGCTTGCGCCGCTCGTCGGCTCCAAGCCCAAGGGCGAGCAGCTGCGGCACGCGCTGGAGCAGCTGATGTCGGGCCTCGGCCCGGGCGCGCTGCTGCCGAGCGAACGGATCCTCGCCGAGCGCTTCGGCGTCGCCCGGATGACGGTGCGGCGGGAGCTGGACCGGCTCACGGCCGACGGCCTCGCCTACCGCGTCGAGCGGCAGGGAACCTTCGTCGCCGAAGGGCGGATCGTGCAGAGCGACGCGCTCTCCTCCTTCAGCGAGGACATCGTCGCGCGCGGCATGACGCCCGGCGGGCGGACGCTCGCACAGGAGGTCGTCCCGGCGGACGATGCCGTCGCGGCCGCGCTGGAGCGCCCGCCCGGCGTGCCGGTCGTGCGGATCCACCGCGTCCGCACAGCCGACGGCGAGCCGATCGCGGAAGAGTGGATCCACCTGCCGAGCGACGACTTCCCGCTGCTGGAGCGGGCGCCGCTCGACGGCCGCTCGCTCTACGCGCTGCTGCGGCAGAGATACGGCGTCACCTTCGGCGAGGCGGACCAGCGCGCGAGCGCGGTGGCGATGACCGCGGAGGAGGCGGCGCTGCTGGACGCCGAGGCGGGTCAGCCGGCGTTCCTGTTCCGCCGCACGACGCGCCGCCACAACGGCCGCGTGATCGAGTCGGCGCGCTCGCTCTACCGCGGCGACCGCTACGAGATCGCCATGCACCAGCTGCCACGCGGCAGCTGAGCGCGTGGAGCGGTTCGCGACGCGTGGCGCGCGCGGCGGCTGAGCGCGCGGCGGCGACCGCGCCGCGCGTCCTCGCTCAGCCGCCGCGCGAGCGTGCTCTGGCGTGCGCGACGTTGACGACCGCGATGCCGATCCAGGCGACGATCGTCGCGACCGTGGCGCCGAACGCGCCGAGGCCGTCGGAGGCCGCGACGAAGACGACGCCGAGGCCGATCGAGCCGAGCGCGATCAGCACGGTCACGGCGTCGTGCAGCATCGTCGTCGTGCGTTGGCGCAGCCGGTGCTGGACCTGCGCGTCGAAGCGCTCGAGCAGCGAGTCGGTCAGCGCGTCCTCGTAGTCGCGGCCGAGCTCAGCGTTGGCCGCGACCGCGGCGCGCAGGTCATCCGGGGTGACGGGTGGAGCTGTTCTCGTAGCCATCATGCGATAATACTAGACGAAGTCTGAAAATCAACGGCGTCGAATTTCATCAAACGTCGTCTTCTAGACTCAAGGGACCATGTCCGGACTTCGCGAGCGCAAGAAACGCAAGACGCTGACGGCCATCCACGAGGCGGCGATGCAGCTGTTCGCCGAGCGTGGCTACGCCGCCGTCACGGTCGCTGACATCGCCGACGCGGCCGACGTCAGTCGCGCGACCGTCTTCACCTACTACCCGGCGAAGGAGAACATCGTCCTCGGCGAGGCGCCGCTCGCCGTCGAGTCGCTGGCGGCCGCGCTCGACGGCATCGACGAGCGCGCCGGGGTTGTCCTCGCGGTGCGCGGATGGCTGCGCACGCTGAGCGGCTGGGTCGAGCCGGACATCCTGCTCCAGCGGCGTCTGGCAGAGGAGATCCCAGCCGTCGGCGCGGCCCGCTCCAGCCTGCTGCGTGCCGTCGAGGCGGTGATCGCCGAGGCGCTCGAGCGCACGATGGGCGGCGAGGACACGCTCGCGCCGCGGCTCGTCGCCGGCTCGCTGACGGCCGCGCTCGCGACGGTCGAGAGCGAGGCCGCGACGCGGATGGCGAGCAGCGGGCGCGCGCTCGCCGACCACGAGGTCGACGCGCTGCTGGACACCGCCGTCGCGTTCGTCGACGGCGGGCTCGCGCGGTTGGAGGAGCGCGCGTAGTCACCCGACCCGATCGAAAACAAGACAGCATCGAAAACTAGACGGCGTCTGATAATATGCCGGCGCATGACCGCCATGCTCCGGAACCTCGCGCAGGCCACGACCCGCAGGCCGCGCGTCTCGATCGCCGCGCTGCTGCTGCTCTCGATCGCGCTGATCGGCGCCGGCACGTCCGCCGGCGGCGACTTCGTCGACGACTTCACCGTCCCGGGGATCGAGTCGCAGAAGGCGCAGGACCTGATCGGCGAGCGCTTCCCCGGTCAAGGCGGCGACTCCGCCACCGTCGTGCTGACCTCCGGCGGCCCGCTGAAGCAGGCCGGCCGCGCCAGCGCGATCGCCGCCGCGACCGCCGCGATCGAGCGCCAGCCGCACGTCAGCTCGGTCGAGGACCCGTTCTCCGCCGGCCATCTCTCCAGAGACGGGCGCACGGCGTTCACGACCGTCACGTACGACGGCGACGCCGACGACCTCGGCAAGGAGCCGCGCGAGCGGCTGGAGGAGGCGACCAAGCCGCTCGCCAGAGCGGGCGTCGGCGTCGCGATGGCCGGGCCGATCGTCGACGCCGGCAACGAAGGCGCGCTGCCGATCGGCGAGCTGGCGGGCGTCGTCGTCGCGCTCGTGCTGCTGCTGCTCGTGCTGCGCTCCGCCCGCGCGGCGCTCTCCTCGCTGCTGACGGCGTTCGTCGGCCTCGGCCTCGGCTTCGCCGCGCTCGGGCTGGCCGCGGCGGGGATGGACATCCCCAGCCTCGCGCCGACGATGGCGGCGATGCTCGGCCTCGGCGCTGGGATCGACTACGCGCTGCTCAGCGCCTCGCGCGTGCAGGAGGAGCTGCGCGCCGGCAGAACGCCGGCCGCGGCGGCGACGCGCGCGAACGAGACGGCGGGCCACTCGGCGGTCACCGCGGCCGGGATCGTGCTCGTCTCGATCAGCGGCCTGCTCGTCACCGGCATCCCGTTCGTCGGCAAGGTCGGCGTCGCCGCCGGCGTGATGGTGCTGCTGACCGCGCTCGTCGGCGTGCTGCTGCTGCCGCCACTGTTCGCCGCGGCGGGCCGGAAGATGCTGCCGCGCCGCGAGCGGGCGCAGCCCGCCGCGCCGGCCGACCCGTTCGAGGCGAACGGCTTCGACGCTGCCGCCGGGGGCGGGGGCGCCGCCGCGGAGGCCGACGCGGGCCACGCCGCGGACGCCGCGGACGCCGCGGACGCCGGGCATGCCGGCTGGGCCGTCCGCCGGCCGTGGTTCGCGCTCGTGCTCGGCTCGATCGTCGCGGTCGTCCTGTGCGTGCCGGCGGCGGGGATCGAGCTGGGTCAGCCCGACAACGGCAACCTCCCGCGGGACGAGACGCAGCGCCAGGCGTACGACCGGCTCGCGGCCGCGTTCGGCCCGGGCTTCAACGGCCCGCTCGTCGTCGCCGTCGATGCGCCGCAGGACGCTGCGGGCGTCGCCGGAAAGCTGCGCACCGCGCTCGCCGATACGCCCGACGTCGTCTCCGTCAGCGAGCCGGCCCTCAACAGAGAAGGGGACGCGGCGCTCGTGACGGTGTATCCGCGCAGCTCGCCGCAGGACGACCAGACGGCCGACCTCGTCAAGCGGCTGCGCGACGACACGATCCCGGCTGCGCTGGAGGGCAGCTCGGCGACCGCGTACGTCGGCGGCTACACCGCGCGGATCGTCGACGAGGCGCAGCGGATCGCTGACCGCCTGCCGCTGTTCGCGCTCGTCGTCGTCGGCCTCTCGCTGCTGCTGCTCGCGATGACGTTCCGCTCGCTGAAGGTCGCGGTCCTCTCGGCGGTCTTCAACCTCGTCTCGATCGTCGCCGCCTACGGCGTGATCCACCTCTTCTTCCAGACCGAGACCGGCGCGAACCTGATCGGCGTCGACGTGCAGCCGATCGTGCCCTACACGCCGCTCTTCATGTTCGCGATCCTGTTCGGCCTCTCGACCGACTACAACGTCTTCCTGCTCTCGCGCGTGCGCGAGGAGTGGCAGCGGCTCGGCCACGTCGGCCCGGCGGTCGCGGTCGCGAGCGCGCGCACGCGGCGGACGATCACGGCGGCGGGGGCGATCATGATCGTCGTCTTCCTCGGCTTCGCGACCGATCCCGACTCGACGATCAAGATGACCGGGATCGGTCTCGCGAGCGCGATCCTCGTCGACATCACGCTCGTGCGGCTGGTGCTCGCGCCGGCGTCGCTGACGCTGCTCGGCGACCGCCTCTGGGGCGTCCACCCGACGGTCGCGGAGTCCGAGCAGCGGCGCGTGCCGGCGGCGTGAGCGCGGGCCGCGCGGTCGCGGCCGCCGCTCAGGGCGTCGTGGAGGCGGGCGGAGGCGCCGCGTCGCGGCCCTCCGGCGCGGCCGGCGCCGGCGCCGGCGCCGGCGTCTGCGGTGCCGGGGCGGGCGTGGTCTGCGGCGCGGCCGGCGTGCGCGAGTCGGGCGCCGGCGTCGTCTGGGTCGCGCCAGGCTCCGGGGCGGGCGTCGTCGGTGTCGTCCGCTGCTGCGTCGTCTGCGTCTGCGTCTGCGTGGGCGTCGTCGGAGTCGTCGTCGCGGGTCTGTCGTCGCGCTTCTTGCGGCCGCCGGTGTCGAACAGCGAGCTGGAGCCGCCGCCGCCGGTGATCGGGCTGCCGGTCGTGATGTCGGCGATCACGTAGAAGCCGACGGCGATCGCGAACGCGAGCGCGGCGGTCAGGAGCACGACCCGGATGCGGTCGCGGTTGTAGGTCGAGTAGTCGGTGCGGCGGTACTCGCGCACGACAGGGCCGGCTGCGGCGGCGGCCGCCGAGGGGCCAGCGTGCGCGACCGGCGGCGGCGCGGCGGTCTCGGGCGGCGCGGCCGGGCGCGGCTCGCTCGGCGTCGCGTCGTCCGGCGGCGGCTCGTCCGGCGGTGGCTGCTCCGCCACAACGTCCCCCTCCGCCGCTCCGGGGTCCGCTCCCACGACCCCCTTCAACGGTGCGAGCGCGGCGCTCGGCGAGGGGACCGCCTCGACCGGCTTGCGCAGCAGCTCGGAGACGACGGCGACGATCACCGGCGTGACGGCCGCGCCGATCAGCGTCCCCGGGGCCCACAGCTGCGAGACGACGTAGGCCGCGGAAGCAGACGCGGTGCTCGCGATCACGAGCGTGCGCGGAGAGATGCGGGACTGCTGTCGCTCGCTGTGCGCGCCGCTCATCTCACCGCACGCCGGCCTCCGCCAGCCAGTCCCACGCCTGCTCCTGGTCGACGACCTGGACGCCGAGTCTCGCGGCCTTGTCGGTCTTCGCGGCGCCGACGTTGCTGCCCGCGATCAGCATCGTCGTCGTCGCGCTGACCGACGACACCGACGTCGCGCCGGCTTGCTCCAGCAGCCGCACGACCGCGGGCCGCGCGACCTTCGCGCCGCTGTCGGGATCGGCGAACGCGCCGGTCACGACGACGGTCGCGCCCTTCAGCGGCGTCTCGGCGGCGTCGGCGACCTCGATCGGGCGGTCCTCGTCGCGCACGTCGAGGTCGACGCCGGCGGCGCGCAGCGCACACAGCTCCTCCTGCACCTCGGGCCGCGCGAAGTAGGCAACCATCGAGGCGGCGACCTTCGGGCCGATGTCGCGGATCGCCTCCAGCTCCTCCGCCGTTCTCTCCACGATCTCCTCGATCCGCTCGAAGCCGGCGAGGCAGAGCCGCTTCGCGACGCCCTCGGACGCCATCGGGATCGCCAGCCCGATCAGCGCGCGGCGCAGCCCGACGCCGCGCGAACGGTCGATCGAGGCGACCATCGCGTTCGCCGACACCTCGCCCATCCGCTCGTAGCCGACCAGCTGCTCGACCGTCAGCGCGTAGAAGTCCGACGGCCGCTCCAGCACGCCGTCCTCGGCCAGCTTCTCGATCCACGTGTTGCCGACGCCCTCCATGTCGGAGGCGTGGCGCGAGGACCAGTGGATCAGGCGGCGGACCGCCTGTGCCGGGCACTGGAGGTTCTCGCACCACAGCTCCTCGCCGGTGCCGCGCACGACCAGCTCGGTCCCGCACGACGGGCAGTGCGTCGGCAGCTCGATCTCGACCTCGTCGCCCGTCCGCTGCTCGACCACCGAGCCGGCGATGAACGGGATCACGTCGCCGCGGCGCATGATCCGGACGGTGTCGCCGATGCGGATGTCGCGCTCTCTCACGAGCCGCGGGTTGTGCAGCGAGGCGAACGTGACCGTCGTGCCGCCGACGAAGACGGGGTCGACCTGGGCGCGCGGCACGACGCGGCCGATCTTGCCGACCGGCCACGTGACAGCGCGCAGCACGGTCGTGCGCTCCTCCGCCGGGTACTTCCACGCGAGCGCGCCGCGCGGCGCGCTGCTGGTCGCGCCGGCGGCCTCGAACGCGCGCCTGGAGGCGAGCCGCACGACCGCGCCGTCGATGCCGAAGTCGTACTCGCCGCGGCGCGCAGCGACCTGCTCGATCGCCGCGCGCGCCTGCTCGGCGTCGGCGGCGGGCAGCACGTCCGGGACCTCGAAGCCGAGCGCGACGAGCCGCTCGCTGACGTCGCCGTCAGAGACCTCCGCCTCGTCGAGGTCGAACGCGAAGAAGCGCAGCGTCCTGCCTTCGGCGACGCACGCTTCCGGCGACTTGACGACGAACGTGCCGGCCGCCGCGCTGCGCGGGTTCGTCAACGGTCTGTCGGGGTGCGCGTCGTTGTACGCCCGCCAGATCGAGTCGAGCATCACCGCCTCGCCGCGGACCTCGACGCGGCCGGCGGCGCCGAGCGTGAGCGGCAGCCCGAGCACGACGAGCCGCGCCTTGTCGGTCACGCGCTCGCCGTCGCGGCCGTCGCCGCGCGTCGCGACGTACTCCAGCTCGCCGTCCTGGTAGACGATCGCGATCGAGATCCCGTCGAGCTTCGGCGTGACGCGGAACGCCTGCCCGGGGAAGCGCGCGCAGAAGGCGTCGAGCTGCTCGGCCGTCGTCGCCTTCTCCAGCGACAGCATCGGCCGGCTGTGGCGGATCGTCTGGCCCGGGACCAGCTCCGGCGCCCACGGCCGGTCGAGCGGGTTGTCGTCCAGCACGACCTCGGGACTGGCCGCCAGCAGCGCTCGCAGCTCGTCCTCCAGCGCGTCGTAGTCGGCGTCGACCAGCGCCGGCGCGCCACGTGCGTAGAGGCCGCGGTGGTGGTCGATCTGCGCGGCCAGCGCCCGCGCCTGCTCGTCGGGATCCTGGGTCACAGGAGCACCTTAGAAGGAGATGCCTCCTGAAGCCGCGAGGTCGGTCTCGCGTCGCACGGGTACCATTCCGTGCCGGTACCGCCGGGATACCGCTGCATCATCACGACTCGCCGCCGCACCGACCCGACGGAGACCCATGCCTGCTCCCAGCACCGCCCCGCTGCTCGACGCCCCTGTCGCGATCGACGACCTGACGACCGCGCGCCTGCTGCACCCGGGCGCGATCAAGGCCGCCACCGCGCGCCGCGTGCGGCCGCAGCGGATCGTGCCCGAGAGCGGCCGGCTGCTGATCGTCGCTGCCGACCACCCGGCCCGCGGGGCGCTCGGCGCCGGCGCGCGCGGCGCCGCGATGGCCGACCGCCGCGAGCTGCTGCGCCGCCTGCAGGCGGTCCTCGCCGACCCGCGCGTGGACGGGGTGCTCGGCACGCCCGACGTGCTGGAGGACCTGCTGCTGATGGGCGCGGCCGACGGCAAGCTGCTCGTCGGCTCGATGAATCGCGGCGGGCTCCAGCGCGCCGCGTTCGAGATCGACGACCGCTACACCGCGTTCACGCCCGCGTCGCTCGAGGCGCTCGGCTGCGAGGCCGGCAAGCTGCTGCTGCGGATCGACATGCTCGACCCGGCGACGGCCGACGCGCTGGAGAACTGCGCCGACGCCGTCACCGGCCTCGCCGAGCGCGACCTGATCGCGATGGTCGAGCCGTTCATGTCGCGCCGGGTCGACGGCCACGTCGCGAACGAGCTGACGGCGGAGGCGATGGTGAAGGCGATCTCGATCTCCGCCGGCCTCGGCGCGACCTCCAGCCACACGTGGCTGAAGGTGCCGTGGGTCGAGGGGATCGAGCGCGCGGTGGCGGCGACGACGCTGCCGTGCCTGCTGCTCGGCGGCGAGGTCAGCGACGACCCGGCGCGCACGTACGGGCGCTGGGCGGCCGCGTTCGAGCAGCCGAACGTGCGCGGCCTCGTGCTCGGGCGCTCGCTGCTGTTCCCGCACGACGACGACGTGCCCGCGGCGCTCGACGCCGCCGCCGCGATCGTGGCCGGCGCGTAGGCGCGCGCCGGCGGGGCCGTCGGCGCTACGTCCGCGGCTCCCAGCGGAACGTCCGCTTCGCGAGCTCGCTCAGGACAGCGGTCCAGACGGCCACCATCGCAAGCGCCGCGAGCGGGTCGCCGCCGCCGTTCCAGGCGCAGCGCGCCAGCTCCGCGACGGCGCTGCCGGGGATCGCCAGCATCAGCTGCGTGACATCGTCGGAGGGGACCGAGATCGTCCAGATCGCGCCGCCGAGCGCGAGGAAGAACAGCGGCATCGTCGTCACCTGCGCCATCTCCGCGGTCGAGGTGACGCGCGTCGTCAGCAGCGCGGCGGCGGAGCACAGCAGCGCGCCGCCGAGCACCGCGACGAGCAGCAGCAGCGGCTGCGCGGGGGCCGGCGCGCCGAGCGCGATCACCATCGCGCACAGCAGCAGCGCCTGCACGATCGCGAGCCCGACCATCGGCGCGAGCATCCCGCCGAGGATCGCCAGCTCGGGCAGCTCGCTCGTGCGCAGCCGCTTGAGCACCAGCTCGCGCCGGCGAGCCGCGACGGCAGTGGTCGCCGACGCATAGACGGCGAACAGCAGCATCGTGAGGATCTGCAGCCCGACGACCGCGCCCCAGCCGCCGTCGCCGAACTGCCCGTCGTTCTGCGACAGCGCGAGGCCGAGCAGCAGCGGCAGCAGCAGCGCGGTCGCGGCGACGAGCCGGTTGCGCCACAGCAGCTTCAGCTCGCAGCGGGCGAGCGCGAGCGTCGCGCGCAGCGTCACCCCGTCGATCCCGTCGATGCCGTTCATGCCGCCACCGGCTCGGCGACGGCGACGGCGTCGAAGACGTCGTCGAGCGACCCGTCGCGGGCGCGCAGCCGCTGGAGCCTGAGGTCGTGCGTGTCGGCCCACGCGAGCAGGGTGCGCAGGTCGCGCTGCAGCTCGGGGGTCGTGACGACGATCTCGTCGCCGTGGCGGGTCGCTACGCTGCCGGCGAGCGGCGGGAGCGACGGCGCGCCGGACGGGTGCAGGAACGAGATCGTCGCCGCCATGCCGGCGACCAGCTCCGCCATCGTCCCGCGTGCGGCGATGCGACCGCCGTCGAGGATCGCGATACGGTCGGCCAGCTCCTCCGCCTCCTCCAGGTAATGGGTCGTCAGCAGCACGGCGGTGCCGGCGGCGACGAGCGCGCCGACGACCTCCCACGTGCGCCGGCGCGACTGCGGGTCCAGCCCCGTCGTCGGCTCGTCGAGGAACAGCACCTCGGGCTCGCCGAGGATCGCGAGCGCGAGGTCGAGCCGGCGCCGCTCGCCGCCCGACAGCTGCTTGACCTGCACGTCGCGCCGGTGCGCCAGCTGCAGCCGTTCCAGCACCGCGTCGGGGTCGCCGCCGCGGCTGCGCAGCGCGCGCCAGAGGTCGGCCGTCTCCCACGTCGTCAGCTCGCCGGAGAAGCCGCTCTCCTGCAGCATGATCCCGACCCGCGGCAGCATCTTCAGGCGGTCGCGCACCGGGTCGAGGCCGAGCACGCGGACGTTGCCGGCGTCCGGTCTGCGGTGGCCTTCGATCGTCTCCAGCATCGTCGTCTTGCCGGCGCCGTTGGTGCCCAGCAGCGCGACCAGCTCGCCGCGGGCGACGGTCAGGTCGACGCGGTCGACTGCGACGTGGTCGCCGTAGGCGCAGCGAAGGTCGTGCACTTCGATCGCAAGCTCGTCCATGGGAGGTGATGCTGGCGCGCGGGCGCCGCGCTCGGTAGTGGCCGGCTGTCACCCGTTCCTGTGCGTCTGTCACTCGCGACCGCCCGGGCGTCCCGCCACGGGCTACATTGGCGGCGATGGCCGACGCCTCCCTCACCGACCGGCTCGCCGGCCTGCGGCGGTATACGCGCTGGTCGCTCGCCTCCGTGTCGATCGTCGCGGTGCTCGCGCCCGTCTCGCACCTGTTCTCGCGCGACCTCGACCCGGCGCTCCTGGTCGCCGCCGTCGCCGCGCTTGCGTTCGTCGTGACCGAGGCGACGCGGCTGCTGCTCGGCGGCGTCGAGGGCTTCGAAGGACGTGCGTGGGCGACGCCGCGTGTGATCGCCGCGACGGCCGTCGCGTTCGTGCTGATGGTCGCGCTCGGCTTCACGACGGCGACGATCACGGTCGGCTGGACGCTGCCGTTCGCCGCGGTCGTCTCCGGCGCCGCGCTCGGCTCCGACCGCCGCGCCCGCTACCTCCTGATCGTCGGCGCGACGGTGCTGACCGCCGTCGCCGCGGCGGTCGCCGCTGCGCTCGGCGCGACGACCGACGACGTCGCGCTGACGGTGGCGGTGAGCGCCCTGATGGTCGCGGTCTTCGGCGGGCTGACCGTCACGCAGGTGTGGATCTGGGACGTGGCGCTGCAGGTCGACGCGGCGCGCGCGGCCGAGGCGGAGGTGGCGGTGCTGCGCGAGCGGCTGCGCTTCGCCGCCGACTTGCACGACGTGCAGGGTCACCAGCTGCAGGCGATCGCGATGAAGGCCGAGCTGGCGCGGCGGCTCGTCGGCTCCGACGACGACGCGGCGCGCGCGCACGCCGCCGACGTCCAGCAGCTCGCGCTGACCGCGCTCGCGGAGACGCGCGCGATCGTGCACGGCTACCGCCGCGTGGGGCTGGAGACGGAGCTGTCGAACGCGGTCGCGATCCTGCGCGCGGCCGGCGTCGAGGCGTCGATCGCGGCGGAGCCGGCGCCGGTGCCCGAGGCGCTGGAGCCCCTGTTCGGCTCGCTCGTGCGCGAGGGCGCGACGAACCTGCTGCGGCACACGCGCGCGGAGCGCTGCGAGATCGCGATCGTGCGCGACGGCGCCGACGTCGTCGTGCGGATGGACGACGACGGCGTCGCGCTCGCCGCCGCCGCGACCGCGGCCGGGCGCGCCGGCGGCGGCGCCGGCCTCGACGGGCTGCGCGAGCGCTTCGCGGCGGCTGGCGGCCGGCTCGACGCGCGGCCGCGCGAGCCGCGCGGGTTCTCGCTGACGGGCCGGGCGCCGGCATGATCCGCCTGCTGCTCGCCGACGACGAGGACCTGATCCGCGAGGCGCTCGCGACGCTGCTGGAGCTGGAGCCCGACCTCGTCGTCGTCGCCCAGGCCGGCGACGGCGAGCGCGCGGTCGCGCTCGCGGCCGAGCATGCGCCGGACCTCGTCGTGCTCGACCTCGAGATGCCGGTCTTCGACGGCGTCGAGGCGGCGCGGCGGATCCTCTCGCGCCGCCAGGTGCCGGTCGTGCTGCTGACGCGTCACGCGCGCCCGGGCGTGCTGCGCCGCGCGCTCGCCAGCGGCGTGCGCGGCTTCGTGCCGAAGACGACGCCGGCCGACCGGCTCGCGCGGATCCTCCGCGACGTCCACGCCGGCGGCCGCTACGTCGACTCCGAGATCGCCGCGACCGCGCTGACCGAGGACGCCTGCCCGCTGACCGAGCGCGAGCTGGAGGTGCTGCGGCTCGTGCGCGAGGGACTGAGCGCGGGCGCGATCGCCGACGCCGCCCACCTCGCGCCGGGCACGGTCCGCAACTACCTCTCCAGCGCGATGGCGAAGCTCGCCGCGCCGACCCGCGTCGAGGCGGCGCGGATCGCGTGGGAGGAGGGCTGGATCTAGCGCTTGCTCGGGCTTGCTCAGGCCGCTGGGTACGGGTAGTCCGGCGCGCGCTGCTGGAACGAGAGGATGCGCGGGTTCAGGACGCGGCCGTCGCGGATCTCGATCGCGCGGCGGATCGTCTCGTTCGCGTCCCACGCGGGCGGTCCGGCCATCACGACCGGCAGGTACCGCAGCAGCGCCTCGCTGTTCTCCCACGTCGCGGAGTTCCACAGGAACGAGGGGCTGTGGTCGACGGCGTAGTAGCGGACGCCGTCGCCGACGGTGAAGATCGGGTCGGCGAACGACGTCGGCCGCGCCCACTCGAAGCCCATGCCCTCGTCGCAGGAGACGTCGACGACCAGCGTGCCCGACGGGAACAGCCCGAGGTCCTCGTCCATCACGAACATCAGCGGCTCGTCGGTGTCCTGCAGGATGCAGTTGACGACGACGTCGTAGCCGGCCAGCACCTCGGCGAGCGGGCCGGGCTCCGGCGCCTTCAGCGCGAGCGTGCGGCTGGGGTTGGCGGGGTCGCGCTCGAAGTGCTGCATCCGCACCGAGGCGAACGGCGAGGCGACGGCGGCAACGCTGCGCTGCGTCATCACCGTCACGTCGCTGATCCCGAGCGCCGAGAGCGCCCGCACCGCGCCGCGCGCGGTCGCGCCGAAGCTGATCACCGCGGCGCGCAGCCGGCGGCCGTAGTCGCCGGTCGTCCCGAGCAGCTGGAGCGCGTGGAGGACCGAGCAGTAGCCGGCCAGCTCGTTGTTCTTGTGGAAGACGTGGACGTCGAAGTGGCCGCTCGCGGTCCAGTGGTTCATCGCCTCCCACGCGATCAGCGTCAGCTCGCGGTCGATCGCGAGCTGCGTCATATGCCGGTCCTGCACGCAGTGCGGCCAGCCCCACACGACCTGGCCTGCGCGCAGCGTCTCGAGGTCCTCGGCGAGCGGCTTGGGCAGCAGCAGCACGTCGCACTCGGCGAACAGCTGCTCGCGCTCGCGCAGTCCGGCGACGAGCGGGGCGAGCCGATCGTCGGGGAAGCCGAAGCGCTCGCCGTAGCCGCGCTCCAGGAAGAGGTGCGCGCGCACGTCGGCGTCGATCCGCTCGACGTGCGCGGGATGGATCGCGAGCCGAAGCTCGTCCTGCTTGCGCGAAGTTGCGACCGCGCCGATGCTCAGTTGATCCATCGGACGAGTCTACGGTCGGGTCGCGGGTCGTCGGTCGTCCTGCCTTGTGGTCGTCCTGCGACATCAAGCCAGGACGACCTCGCCCGACGGCGGCGGTCTGATAGCTTCCGTCACGAGTTAGGGTCGCCTAACGAAATCTGAACGAGACCTCGTCGCCGCGTGAGCCCCCACCGCTGCGCAGCGGGGCCGGAGGCATGCCGATGACGAGCCGCACCAGCCGCTCGCGACGACCCCTGCTCGTCGCGTTCCTCTCGATCCTGCTCGCGGGTCTGGCCGCGTCCGCGGCCCGCGCCACGGATCCGCCACCCGAGCCGATCACGGCCGGCACGGTCGAATGGGGCGTCAAGGAGAGCTTCCGTACCTATGTCGTCGGCGGGATCGCGAGAGGGTCGATCACGCTCGACGGCGGCGTCAGCAGGACGCCCGCGGGCACGTTCTCGTTCCCCGTCAACGGCGGCGTCTTCGACCCGGGGATCAACGGCACGGTTGCGAACACGGCCGGCAACGTCCGCATGACCGGCCACGGTGGCACGCTCGACATGCGCATCTCCGACCTCCGGGTAGAGCTGCTGCCCGAGGGCGCGGTCCTGCGCGCCGACGTGCGCAGCGCGCAGAGAGACGGCGGAGAGCCGATCGACACCCCCGACGTCGTCCTTGCGGACCTGGACATCTCCGCCGTCTCTCCCGTCACGGCGGGCGGCGTCACGACGTGGAGCAGAATCCCGGCGACGCTGACGCGCGCGGGAGCGCCTGCATTCGGCGGCTTCTACCGGATGGGCGAGTCGCTCGATCCGGTGACGTTCAGCTACGAAGGCAACGGCGGCAAGCCGGTGCCGGAGAACTTCACCGCGCCCGCGACGAACTTCTTCGCGCGGACCGACTCCGACACGCCCGGCAAGGGCAACGTCTTCCATGACGTCACCCGCGGGCTGGTGCACAAGGCCGGCTCCGACGCTGTCAACGCGGTCGACGCCGTGACCCTGGAGACGCGAGGCACACCGCTCGCCCACGGCCTCGTCGACGACGACCAGATCGTCGCGACGGCCTTCGACGCCGACGCCGGCCGCATCTTCGCCTCCCACCGCAACGGCAGAGCGTCGGTGTACACGTGGACAGGCGACACGTACACGCACGAGGCGCTGCCGGGCACCCACGGGGTTGGGCTGGTTGCGCTCGCCGGCGGCAAGGCCTACTTCGCCGCCGAGGACCAGGGGACGAACCCGGTTGTGACCGTCGTCTCCGGCGGTCCCGGAGCGTGGACCGCCAGCACCTACCCGGAGGTCGACACCGGCGGTCTTCCGTTCAGAGCCCTCGCAGCGCTGCCGGACGGCAGACTCGTCGCGACCGTGCGATACCGCGTCGCGGGAGGCGCGGTCCCGCAGGCGGCCCTGCTGCTGACGGACACCGGCAGCGGGTTCACAGCGACCGCGATCGAAGGGACGGCGCTGCCGAGAGCCCAGCCGGGGGAGACCATCACACTCGGCTATGACGGGATCCAGCCCGGCCCCAACGGATCGCTGCTGCTGTCCGAGACTCCCCTCAGAGGGCCGATGCGCGTGCAGCGGCTCAGATTCGACGGCTCCGGCGCGACGGTCGACGGTCCTCCGCTCGTGCTCGAGAGAACGCAGGACTGGACGGTCAATCAGTACACGGGGAGACTCGTCCTTGTGTTCGGGACGTCGAACGTCCCCGAGGCGCGGATCGATGTGCTCGAGCCGGACGGCGAGCTGTTCGCGAGCTTCCGAGGACTGCAGGTGGCGTGGATCGCCGCCGCAGCAGACGACACGCTCTACGTCGCCGACAACGGGGACGCGCAGCTGACGGTGAAGCTGCAGCTCGCCGGTGTCTCGCCGACCGTCACCGGCGAGCCGCAGGACGCGGCGGTCGAGCTGCCCGGCGCGGGCGCGACGGGGACGGCGACGTTCACGGCCGCGGCCGACGCGACGCCCGCGGCGACGGTGCAGTGGCAGCGGCGGCCGCTCGGCGTGACGCGCTGGAGCGACGTCGCCGGTGCGACCGCGACGACGCTGTCGGTCGACGCTGCGCAGGCGGACAACGGGACCCGCTACCGGGCCGTGTTCGAAAACGGCGGCGGGCGGATCGGGACGAGACCGGCGACGCTGACGGTGACCGCCGCGCCGCCGAGACCGCCGGTCGATCAGCCGAGAACACCGGCGGATCAGCCGAGAACGCCAGCGAGAGAGTCGCCGAGAACGCCGATCGGCAAGGACGCGGTCGCCAAGCGGCTGCCACGCGGCACGATCACGGTCCCGCGTGGGACCCGCAGCGCGAGCCGCGGCGGCGTCGTGCAGGTCGCGACGATCAGCTGCCCGCGCGGCGCGGCGTGCCGCGTCGCGGTCCCCAAGCAGGTCCGCGTCCGCATCGGCGGGCGCAGCTTCCAGGCGCGCGTGCTGGCCCCGGCGCGCGTCGCCTCCGGCAGACGCGCGGCGGTGCGCGTGAAGCTCCCGCGCGCCGCGGCGAGACGCCTCGCCGGCCGCTCGGCGACGGTGGCAGTGAACGTCACCGTCAGCGCGGACGGCTGGAAGGCGCTGACGCGGACCGCGACGGTTCGTGTGCGCGCCGCCGCTGTCGCACGACGCTGAGCCCGCTGACCGAGTCGGCCCGCTCCTGCGGGCGCCGCCGCCCGGCGGCGCCCGCAGGAGCGGGGTGTCTGTCACAGCGCTGCGGGGCACCCCGTCAAGCAGGCATGAGCCCGTCACCCGGTCCACGAAACCGCCGCCGCGTGCCGCCGCGCACCGACCATCTCGACCTCGACGCGCTCGGTCGCCGCGGGTTCGCGATCGCCTACCGGATGCTCGGCAGCGTGACCGAGGCCGAGGACGTCGTGCAGGAGGCGCTCCTGCGCCTCTCGCGCACCGACGGGATCGACGAGCCGGCGGCGTGGATCACGACGGTCGTCACGCGGCTCTCGATCGACTACCTGCGGCTCGCTCGCGTTCGGCGCGAGACGTACGTGGGGCCGTGGCTGCCCGAGCCGCTGATCGAGGAGACCGCTCCGGGGCCCGCGCTACGGGCGGAGCTGTCGGACTCGCTGTCGCAGGCGTTCCTCGTCGTGCTGGAGCAGGCCAACTGCCGCCAGCTCGTCGTGCGCGCCAAGCGGCACCTGGCGGCGCAGCGCCCGCGCTTCGACGCCGACGCCGCCAAGCGCGACGAGCTGCTGGAGCGCTTCCTCGCGGCCGCCGCCGACGGCGACCTCGGCGCACTGGAGGAGCTGCTGTCCGAGGACGCCGTCCTCTACGGCGACGGCGGCGGGAAGGCACAGGCCGCGACCGAGCCGGTCGTCGGCGGCGCCGAGGTCGCGCGGTTCGTCGTCGACATCGGTCGCAGACGCGACGCGATCGGCGCGTTCGAGCTGCAGCTGGTCAGCGTCAACGGCCAGCCCGGACGCATCCTGCGCAGACCGGACGGCGAGGTCTGGGACGTGCTGTCGATCGACGTCCTCGACGGCCGCATCCAGGCGATCCGCATCGTCCGCAACCCGGACAAGCTCGCGCACCTCTGAGCGCGCTGGGGCGCCGATCCGGGTGAGGAGAAGCCGGAACGAGCGAGTTAAAGGTTCAGCACTAAAAGTTAGGGACTAGGCGAGGCTCAGAACCGCGCATATGGTGCGGCGGTCGATGATCGAGACGATCTCGCCATCGCCCCAAACCCAGCCAGCGCGATCGACGGCGTCTGACTGCGACGGCCCGCCGCGAGCTTCCCCCGCTCGGAACCGACGAGCCGCGCACCGCCGGCGAGCGGCTGGGACGGCCGCGGCCCCGGCGTCACCAGATCCCCCTCTCGGTGGCCGCCGGGGTCGCGGTCGCCGCGGTGAGTTTCCATGAAGAGACGACGAGTCACCTCCAGCTGCCCGTCACCATTCGCCGTAGTGAGGTGACACAGCACTCCTATCGCTGGTGTAGGTTTGCTCTCACTGGGCGATACGGGGAGCGGACGAGGGGATGTCGGTCAAGCAGGCGGTGCTGGGGCTGGTGATCGAGCGACCGGGCTACGGCTATGAGCTGGTCCAGCGCTTCGAGGAACGGATAGGAGGCTGGCGGCCGTCGCAGACGGCGGTCTATCCCGCACTGTTGAGACTCCACGCCTCAGGCGCCGTGCAGAAGCGCGTCGAGTCCTCCTCGCACCGGAACGTGACGTGGTACGAGGCGACAGATCACGGGCGCGAGGAGTTCAGGTCGTGGATGTGCACGCCGCCGGTGCTGATGCCGATGCGCGACGACATGTACATCAAGATCGCGTTCGCGTGCCCGGAGGACCTCGAGCTGCTGATCGCCCAGACGCGCGAGCAGGAGCAGCTCTGTCTCGACCGGATCGACCGGCTGACCGGCGCCGGAGTGGGCGCCGAGGTGCTGATGCACGCTGACGTCGAGTGGCGCGCGATCGGGCAGGCCTGGCTGCTGCGGACCGAGCTGTCGCAGCTGGCGACGACGATCGAGTCGCTGCAGGAGGCTCGCAAGCTGATGAAGGACGCCGTCCGCCGCGAGCGCGACGCGGACGATCGGGGACGGCGGGGCTGAGGATGCCGCTGCTGTCGCTCGACGGTGTCTGCCGCACGTACTGGCGAGGACGGCACGAGATCGTCGCCCTCGACCGGGTGTCGTTCGAGCTCGAGCAGGGCGAGTTCGCGGCGATATTCGGCCAGCGCGCCGCCGGCAAGTCGACGCTGCTGCGGATCGCCGCAGGCTTGGAGGCTCCCGACAGCGGGACGGTCGCGCTGTCCGGCCGCGAGCTGTTCCCGGGCGGCCGCCGGCCACGGCTGGGCGGGCTGCCACGCGGGATCGGATGGATGCAGCGGTCCGAGCCGCTGATCGCGTCGATGACGATGCTCGACTACGTCGGGATGCCGCTGCTGGAGGAGGTGTCGCACCGGGAGGCCCAGCAGCGCGCCGCGCGAGCGCTGGACCGCATGGCGGTCGGGCACCTGGCGGATGCGGCGTGGGGCGGGATGTCGGACGCCGAGCGGATGCTGACGATGCTCGCTCGCGCGGTCGTGCGCGAGCCGGTGCTGCTGCTCGCCGACGACCCGACCGCCGGCCTGGACACGCGCGAGCGGGAGGTCGTCCTCGGGCTGCTTCGCAGAGTGACGGAGACGAGCGGGGTGACGGCGCTCATCACCGTGCCCGACGTGCCCGACCTGCTGCGCTCCCATCGCGTCATGTCGCTCAGCGCGGGTGAGCTGATGCAGCCGACCCGGCACGACCGGGGTGCGGTGATCGACTTCCCGCGCAGTCGCAACGAGTCGGCGTAGTGCTCGAAGTCCACAACCTCGTCAAGCACTACGCGTCTCCCGGCGGCGAGTCCGTGCAGGCCGTCGACGGCGTCTCGCTCACGGTCCGGCCGGGGGAGCTCGTCGCCCTGTACGGGCCGAGTGGATCGGGGAAGACGACGCTGCTCAAGATCGTCGCGGCGGTGCTGGAGCCGGATCGCGGCGAGGTGCTCGTCAACGGCCGCTCGGTCACGGGCCTGAGCGACCGCGAGGCGACCGCGTACCGTCTCGCCGACCTCGGCCTGGTGCTGCAGACGTCCCACATGATCGCGGGCCTCACCGCGATCGAGAACGCGTCGCTGAAGCTGATCGCCAGCGGCGTCTCGCGCCGCGACGCCGAGCGGCAGCTGACGCCGCTGCTGGAGCGTCTCGGCCTCGACGGCCGCGCGGAGCACCGTGCCAACGATCTTTCGATGGGCGAGCGTCAACGGCTCGCGCTCGCGAAGTCGCTCTCCAACGACCCGTCGCTCTTGCTCGCCGACGAGCCGACCGGCAACCTCGACACCGCTCGCGGCCGCGACGTCCTCGCCTTCCTGCGGGAGTACAGCCGGGAGCACAGGACGGCGATCCTGATCGCGACCCATGACCCGCAGGCCGTCAGCTACGCCGATCACGCCCACACGCTGCGCGACGGCCGCCTCACCGAGTTCTGCGCCGAGGTCGACGCGCAGCTGGGCGAGGTGACGGTGCACCAGCCGTGAGTGCGCGCAACCTGCTGTGGTTCTACTGGCGCCGCGTACGCGTTCGGCGCGTGCAGGAGCTGTTCGCGCTCGTCGGCATCGCCGCTGGCGTCGCGCTGCTGTTCGCCGTCCAGGTCTCCAACCAGAGCCTCGGCGCATCGGTCACGAGGCTGACCGACGGCCTCGTCGGAAGAGCCCAGTACCAGCTCAAGGCGCGCGACCCGCACGGCTTCGACGAGTCGCTGATCCGGCAGGTCCAGCAGATCGACGGCGTCGCGGCCGCCGCTCCCGTGCTCGAGGTCCAGGCCAACGCGGCACGCGACGGCCGCGAACGGTCGGTCACGCTGCTCGCCTCCGATCCACGGCTCGCCGAGCTCGGCGGCTCGCTTGTGCGCGGCTACACCGACGAGCGGCTCGCCGACCTGGAGGCGGTCGTCCTGCCGACCGAGCTGGCGAGTGCGCTCGGCGCCGAGTTCGGCTCGACGGTCACCGTGCAGGCGGGCGGGCGGTCGGTGCGGGCGCCGGTGGCGAGCGTCGTCGGAGCGAACCAGCTGGGCGCGCTGGCCGACAGCCCGATCGTCATCACGTCGCTGCGCTACGCGCAGCAGCTCACGGGGATGAAGGGCCGCGTGACGCGACTGTACGTCGCCGCCGAGCCAGGTCGCACGGCGCAGGTGCGAGCAGGGCTCGAGCGGGTTGCCGGCGACGGCATCGACGTACGCTCGACCGACCTCGACGGGCGGGTGTTCGCGATGCTGGCGATGCCAAACGACAGCTCGACCGCGCTCTTCGCCGGCATCAGCGCGCTCGTCGGCTTCCTCTTCGCCTTCAACGCGATGCTCGTGATGGCGAGAGAGCGCCGCGGCCTGATCGCCGAGATGCGCATGTCCGGGTTCCGCGCCCGGACGGTGGCGCAGGTCGTCGTGTTCGACGCGTTCGTGCTCGGAACGCTCGCGTCGGCGCTCGGGATCGTCGTCGGGGACCTGCTGTCGCGCTCGGTCTTCGAGCCCGACCCGGGCTATCTCGCGATCGCCTTCCCCGTCGGCACCGGGCGCGTCGTGGAGCCGTCGACGGTCGTGCTCGCGTTCGGCTGCGGGGTGCTCGCCGCGATCACCGCCGCGCTGGTGCCGCTGATCGGCACCTACCGCTCGCGCACGCCGATGGACATGGTCGAAGACGACGGCCTCGATCGCACGCGGCGCTCGCTGACGCCGCGGTGGCCGCTGCTGGCGGGCGGCATCGCCTGCCTCGGCGTCACGACGCTCGTGCTCGTGCTCGCGCCGGAGGCCGCGATCGTCGGCATGGCGACGCTCGTCGTCGCGATGCTGCTCTGCCTGCCGCCGCTGCTCGCCGCGGCGGTCGCGCTCGTCAACCGCTTCCAGCGGCGCGTGACGAGCGTCGTGCCGACGATCGCGACCGGCGAGCTGATCGCCACGAGCACACGGTCGGTCGCGATCGCCGCGATCGCCGCGATCGCCGTCTTCGGGACGACGGCGATCGAGGGCGCGCGCGTCGATCTCCAACGCGGTCTCGACCCCAACGCGCGCGAGCTGAGCGAGGTGACCGACGTGTGGGTCTCCGCGCGCGGCGAGGCGAATCTGCTCGCGACTTCGCCGTTCGCCGCCGCCGAGACGGTCGCGACGATCGCCCGTCAGCCGCAGGTCGCGTCGGTCCACGTCTATCGCGGATCGTTCCTCGACACCGGCGAACGGCGGATGTGGGTGATCGCGCCGCCGCGCGACAGCCGTTCGCCGATCCCTCCCAGCCAGATCGTCGAGGGTGATCGGCGCGAGGCGGTCGCACGGCTGCGCGCCGGCGGCTGGGCCGTCGCGTCGGAGGCGATCGCCAGACAGCTGGGCCTGAGAATCGGGGAGCCGTTCCGGCTCGACGCGCCGAATCCCACCACGCTTCGGCTCGCCGCCGTCACCACCAACTTCGGCTGGTCGCCCGGCGCGTTGGTCCTCAACGCCGACGACTACCGCTCGTCATGGGGGAGCGGCGACGCGAGCGCGCTCCAGGTCAGACTGACTCCCGGCACGTCGGCCGAGGCGGGGGCGCGTGCCGTCGAGGCGGCGCTCGGCGGCGACGCGCCCTTCGCGGTCCAGACGGCGAGCGAGCGCGAGCAGGGCTTCCGCACGACGACCCGCGCCGGCCTGTCGCGGCTCCAACAGATCGCCACCCTCCTGATCGCCGCCGCCGCGCTCGCGATCGCCGCCGCGACGGCCGCGATGATCTGGCAGCGGCGACGGCGCCTCGCCGACCTCAAGCTCACCGGCATCGGCGCGCGCAGCCTGTGGAAGGCGCTCGTGCTCGAGAGTGCCCTGCTGCTGACGGTCGGCTCGACCGTCGGCGCGGTCTTCGGCCTCTACGGTCAGCAGCTGCTCGACCGCGCACTCAACGCAGTCACCGGCTTCCCGGTCGCACACACGGTCGGTCTCACTGGTGCGTTCGCCAGCCTCGGACTCGTCACCGTGATCGCATTGACGATCGCGGCAGTTCCCGGCTGGTGGGCGGCACGGGTGCCGGCCAGCGCAGCGTTCGACAACTGACACGCAACACCGCCGAGCGGTGGTGAGCATCCTTGCCGGGTGAATCCCACGTCGCTTGGCCCCAAACAGCTCGGCGCGCTGTGTGCCGTCGCGTTCCGTGAGCTGACCTGGACGCTTCCGAACGTCCGACGCGAAGTCGACCGCTGGCGTCAGCATGCCGCCGCGATCCCCGACCCGACACTGCGCGAGGATGCGATGACGAGCCTCCACAGTGAACGCCTCAACCTCGAAGGCGCAGCGCTCTTCACCAGCCTGCCACGTCACCGTGACCTCAATCTCCTTCGGCTCACCGTCACATACCAGGTCGCGCTCGATTACCTCGACCGCACCAGTGAACGCCTGACAGCGGACCCGATCTCCAATGGCCGCCAGCTCCACCTCGCCCTGACCGAGGCGCTCGACCCCGGGGCGCCGCTCTCCGACTACTACCGCTATCACGACTGGCAGGACGACGGCGGGTACCTCGCCGCGCTCGTGCGCAGCTGCCAGCGTCGCTGTCTCGACCTCCCGGCATATGCGCGCGTCCGTGCCCATGCCCTCCGCGCGGCTCGCCGCGTGGACGTGCAGATCCTCAACCACGATCCACAGCCCGTCCGCCGCGACCTGGCGCTGCGCGAGTTCGCCGCACGCGAGTTCCCGCACCTGGTCGATGACGCACACTGGTTCGAGCTGACCGCCGCGGCCAGCTCGACCGTCGTCGTCCACGCGCTGCTCGCGCTCGCCTGCGATCCCGCCGCCACGGATCGCGACATCCTCGACACCGACGCCGCCTACTCGTTCGCGATCTGCGCCGCCAGCACCCTGCTCGACAGCTTCGTCGACCAGCGTGAGGACGCTGCGTCAGGCAATCACAGCTACATCGCCCACTACGACGACCCCGACACCGCCGCCCGGCGCGTCGCCGAGATCGTCGCCGACTCGTGCCGGCAGGCACGCGCGCTGAACCGCGGCAGCCGCCACGCCCTCGTCGCGGGCGGCATCGTCGCGATGTACCTCTCCAAGGACGACGCCCGGAGTCCCGACCTCCGCCCCGCCGCCCAGGCGATCCTGCGCGCGGCCGGGACCCTCCCGCGCGTGCAGCTGCCGATCATGCGGTGCATGCGGCTGCTCCGCGGGCTCGGCAGCGCATGACGGGTGTGTGGAGCGCACGGCCGCCGGCCCTGCGGCGGTGGCGTGCGCGGGCCCGCGCGGACTGACGGCGGGCGGCGCGCGTGTGCGGCGCGCCGCGTGACCGCGTCAGCCCGGCGCGACCGCCGCCAGCACGGCTGACGCGTCGCCGGGGAAGACGCCGGGGGCGACGCGGCGCAGGAACTCGGCGAGCGCCGGCGTGACGGCGATCGCGGCGGCGAGCTGCTCGCGCGCGGCGGCGTGGTCGCCGAGCCGCGCGAGCAGCACGCCGCGCCAGAACGCCGCCTCCTGGTTGACGCCGAGCAGCGCCTGCCCGTCGGCGAGGTCCGCGAGCGCCCGCGTCAGCGCGGCGCGGTCGTCGCCGAGCGGGCCGTTGAGGATCCCCGGCGCGCTCATCAGCTCCAGCAGCCGCGTGTAGAAGCCGTTCAGCTGCACGAGCCGGCGCAGCTCGGGCAGCGGCGCCGGGTGGTCGTCGACGCGGCAGTCGACGAGCGTCGCCTCCCACGGCCGCTCGCGCGGCTCCGCCGCGACGACGAAGATCGACGCCGACTGGCGCCCTCGCAGGTCGCCGCCCTCCGCCTCGGCCGCGTCGAGCGCGGCGAGCAGCCGCGCGGGCAGCTCCTCGCCTGCCTCCGCGGCCGTCGCGTACGCGACGAGCATCGCGGGCCAGGCGCGCTCGGTCGCGAGCATGTTGCCCTGTGCGCTGACCTCGTCGCCGAACGCGTGGCCGGCGGCGGCGACGCA
Source organism: Conexibacter woesei DSM 14684 (assembly GCF_000025265.1). GTDB lineage: Bacteria > Actinomycetota > Thermoleophilia > Solirubrobacterales > Solirubrobacteraceae > Conexibacter > Conexibacter woesei. Next base: position 6,016,382 of record NC_013739.1, on the reverse strand, counting down.
CGCCGCGCCGGTGTGCGCTGCGCAGCGGCCGGCCCCGTCGACGAAGCCGAGCTGGCGCAGCGCGGCGCCGGGATCGGCCGCCGTCAGCTGTGCCAACGCCTCCTCGGCGCTCGCGCCGGCGGCCATCAGGTCGAGCCCGCGCGGGCCGTAGCCGGCCTTCGCGAACGCCTGCGTCGCGACTGCGCCGACGCCCGGCCGCGCCCAGCCGACGACGCGGCCGACGCCGAAGAAGTGCGACTGCACCGCGATCCCGAGCGCGCCGGTCGCGCGGTCGCGTGCGACGAGCGAGTAGGTCATGCCGGCACCTCCTGTGCGAGCCGTTCGCACGCGACGATCGTCCGCCCGCGCTGGAAGACGCCGCGCACCGCGTCGCGGCGGCGGAAGAGGGCGAGGTCGCTCGGGTCCTCGTCGAAGACGATCGCGTCGAACGCGAAGCCGGGCGCGATGCGGCCGTGCGTGTGCGCGATCCCGAGCAGCTCGGCGCCCCGAGCGGTCGCGGCGAGCAGCGCCTCGTGCGGTTCCATCCCGGCGTCGCCGAGCAGCGCGACCTCCTCCAGGTTCGCGCCGTGCTGGCCGGCGCTGAGCGCGTCGGAGCCGAGCGCGATCGGGACGCCGTGGGCGCGCGCGGTCCGGACCGCCTCACCCCAGCGCTCGCGCAGCGCGGCCGCCTTCGGCACGGCGTAGTCCGGCAGCCTGCCGGCGTCGCCCCACGCGATCGCGTCGCGGATCACCTGCAGCGTCGGCACCAGCCACGTCCCGCGCGCCGCCATCGCGGCAGCCTGCTCCTCCGTCAGCCAGATGCCGTGCTCGACCGAGCGCACGCCGCAGCGGATCGCGACGTCGAGCCCTTCGCCGCCGTTCGCGTGCGCCATCACGCCGCGGCCGCGGCGGGCGGCCTCCGCGACCGCGACGGCAACCTCCTCGTCGTTCAGCTCGGGCTGCGTCGGGTGGTCGTGCGGAGAGAGCACGCCGCCGGTCGTGCAGAGCTTGATCCAGTCGGCGCCCGCACGCAGCAGCGCGCGCACGGCGCGGCGCATCTCGTCCGGGCCGTCGACGCGCGCCGGCGGCCGGCCGGGCCAGTCGGGCGTCAGGTACTGCGCCGTCGCCTCCAGTCCGGGCCCGGCGAGGAAGCCGTCGCCGTGGCCGCCGGTCTGGCTCAGCAGCACGACCGCGACCTGCGCCGCCGGGCCGCGCGCGACGCCGTCGGCGAGCGCGTCGCGGAAGCCGGCATCGATCCCGCCCGCGTCGCGCACGGTCGTGACGCCGGCCTCCAGCGTCCGCTGCGCACAGGCGGCGGCCTCCAGCGTCCAGCGCTGGAGCGACTGGCCGAGCAGCTCCAGCGTGTCGATCGTGCGCCAGCCGAAGTGGACATGGCAGTCGATCACGCCCGGCATCAGGAAGAGGCCGCGCGCGTCGTCGCCGTCGGTGCCGGGCAGCGACGGCGCGACGGCGGCGATCGTCCCGTCCTCGACGGCGACGTCGAGCGGCCCGTCGAAGCGGCCGCTGTCGTCGAGCACGGCGACGCCGCGCAGCACGCGCCGCCCGCTCGCCCCACCGCTCATCGCGGCTCCAGCAGCGCGTCGGCGGCGCGCGCGATCGCGGGCTCGACCGGCGCCCCGTCGGGGAAGCAGAGCGCGATCGCGTCGGCGCCGGCCGCGGCCAGCTCGGCGACGCGGGCGCGGCAGTGGTCGGCGTCGCCGGCGATCGCGAGGCGGTCGATCCACGCGTCCGGGATCTGCGGGATCGCCGCGTCGAGTCCCTGCGCCGCGAGCGCCTCGGCCTCGTCGGCGATCCCCTGCACCTCGGTCAGCGGGTTGCGCGGGCCGGTCAGCAGGTAGAGCCCGACCAGCTCGCGCAGCGACTCGCGCGCGGCCGCCGCGTCGTCGTCGATCGCGCAGAAGGCGTAGAGCACGACGCGGTGGTCGTCCCCGCCGCCGCCGGCGGCGATCCGCTCGCGCGCCCAGCGCACGTAGTCGACGCCGGCGAGCACCGACAAGACGGTGCCGTCGGCGAGCGCGCCGGAGGTCTCGAGCGCCTTCGGGCCGCTCGCGCCGACGTACAGCGGCAGCCGCTCGGCGGGCGGGTGGTGGAGCGCGACCGCCTCCGCCGCGAACGTCTCGTGCGCGGCCGTGACGGTCTCGCCGTCGAGCAGCGCGCGCACGAACGCGAGCGTGTCGCGGACCGAGCCGAGCGGCCGGCGCGGTCTCAGCGCCATCCCGTCGAGCCAGTCGAAGACGCCCGCGCCGACGCCGGCGTGCAGCCGCCCGGGGAACATCCCGGCGAGCGTCGCCAGCTCCATCGCGAGCAGCGCCGGGTGGCGCGTCACGGCCGGCACGATCCCGAGCCCGACCGGCAGCGTCGTCGTCGCGAGCAGCGCGCCGGCGGTCGCGATCCCGCCGTTGAAGAAGTAGTCCTCGCCGATCCACAGCTCGTCGAAACCGGCCTGCTCGGCGGCGCGCGCGGCGGCGAGTGTCTCGGCGGGGGACTGCGTGCTGCCGAGCAGCACGCCGATGTCGGGGCGGACGGGCACGCTCACGCCTCGCGCGCCGGCAGCGGGTTCCACGGCACCCAGCCGAGGCCGCGCGAGCGGACGCTGTCGCCGAACGCGGGCCGCGGCTCGTCGGGGCCGGCGAGCGGGCTGATGTGCGTGTGCCACATGCGCCACTCGGGCGTGCCGTCGCCACGGTCGCGGTGGTAGATCTCGGTCGCGCGGATCCAGGGCGTGTCGACGCCGTCGACGGTCCACTCCTCGCCGTCGCGCTGGCTCGCCTGCAGCGTCGCCTCGGCGGCGAGCCACGCGGTGTCGCCGCGCACCTCCAGGCGCATCACGCGCACGTCGAGGCCGCCGCTCTGGTCGACCTGGTCGCGGTACCACTCCCACAGCGCGGTCTTCTCGCGCATGTTGAAGTAGGGGTGGCCGTTGAAGTTGAACATCAGGTACTCGTCGCCCGGCGCGGGGAAGACGGCGGCCATCCGCGGGATGTCCCACTGCTCGTTCGACTCCCACCACTCGCGGTGGAGTCGCAGGATCTCGTCTACGTCGGCCGCGGGGGCGCGGCGCTCGGCGAAGGTCGTCTCGGCCATCGGGTGCTCCTGGTCGTGTCGTGGTCTGGGGTGAGGCCGGCGTGCGCGGCGAGCAGCGCGGCGAGCCGCGCAGGGGCCTCGTACATCGGCAGGTGGCCGATGCCGTCGAGCAGCTCCAGCCGCGCGCCGGTCAGCCGCGCGAACGCGGCCGACTCGTCCGGCGGGCAGGTCGTGTCGTGCTCGCCGACGACGGCGAGCGCGGGCGCTCGCAGCGCGCCGGCGAGCGGGCGGAAGTCGGTGCGCAGCGAGGCGAGCCAGATCGCGGCGGCCGTCGCGGCGTCGTTGACGCTGAGGTCGGCGGCGACGCGGTCGGCGAGCGCGGTGTCGCTGCCGGGCGCGAGCGCGTCCTGCGCGGCGTGCTCGCGCAGCGCCTGCTCGGGGCCGCGCGCGTCGATCGCGTCCAGCAGCGGGCCGGCGAACTGCTCGGCGGGCAGAAAGGCGCCGCCGACAGTCGTCAGCGAGCGGATCGCGGCGGGGCGGCGGACCGCCAGCTCGACCGCGACCGCCGCGCCGACGGAGGCGCCGACGAGGTGGACCGCGGGCAGTTCGAGCGCGTCGAGCACCGCGGCGCAGTCGTCGGCCCACTCGGCGACACCGAACGGCCCGCGGCGGTCCGATCCGCCATGGCCGCGCAGGTCGATCGCGACGCAGGTCGCGCCGTGCTCGCCGGCGAGCCGCTCGGCGACGGAGGTCCAGCAGCAGCCGCCGAGGTTCGCGGGGTGGACGAGCAGGACAGTTTCGCCGCCGCTCGCCGCGCCGCCGGCCGCCCGCGCGCCGCGCGCCGCGCTGCCCGGCCCCGCCGGCTCCGTGACGTGCACCGCGAGCCGGCCTGCGGGGCCGGCGACCGTCGTCGTGCGCGCGTCGCTCATCTGCGCAGCAGCTCGGTCGGCTCCGGCGGATGCGCGGGGGCGGCGGCCGCCGCGTCCTCGGGCTCGTGCAGCAGCCGCGCGCTCGCCTCGATCGCGGGTTCCTCGCGCGCGGGGTCGAAGCCGCGCATCAGCACGAGGTAGACGGCGCCGGCGACGGCCAGCCCGACGGCGAACGAGATGTCGGCGCCGTCGAGCGCTCTGTTCGCCGGCCCGGTGAAGAACGTCGTCGACATGAACGGCACCATCGCCGCGAAGCCGGCGACGTAGGCGCCGAGTCCGCGCCAGCCCCAGCGGCCGTAGATCCCGTTCGGGTTGAAGATCTCGGCGATCGCGTAGTGACCGCGCCGGACCCAGTAGAAGTCGGCGAGGTTGACCGCCGTCCACGGGACGAGCAGGTACAGCATCATCGTCACGAAGCTGTTGAAGTTGTCGAGGAAGTCGTCCGGCAACACGCGGGCGATCACGTAGACGCCGACGGCGAACAACGCGATCCCGAGCACGCGCACCCGCGCCGTCGCTTTGACCGGGCGGAAGCCTTCGAGGATCGTCACGCCGGCGAGCATCGAGCCGTACGCGTTGACGCCGATGATCGCGACCGCCGACGGGACGATCGAGGCGACGACGGCGAAGGTGCCGAAGCCGTCGAACAGCTTGTCGCCGACGTGCTCGAGGTTGCCGACCGCGTCGGGCAGCGCGAACGAGCTGGCGATCAGGCCGCCGAGCGCGGTCAGCCAGATCGACGACAGCGCGGCGCCGAGGTAGGTCCAGCCGATCACCGCGCGCCCGGGCGTGTTCGCCGGCAGGTAGCGCGAGTAGTCGGAGACGTAGACGGCGTAGCTGATCTGGTAGCCGGCCGCGGCCGCGAACTGGACCAGGAACAGGCTCGCGGAGAAGTGCCCGCCGGCCGGCCCGGAGTGCGGGTCGAGCGTCGTGACGGCGATGATCGTGACGATCACGAAGATCGGCACGACGAGGTACGTGAGCCAGCGCAGCAGCAGGTGCAGCAGGTCGTAGCCGACGATCGCGATCGACGCCGCGACGACGATCACGACGGGGTACCAGAGGGTCGCGTCGCCCGGCAGCACCATCGTCAGCGCCTGCGTCGTCAGGAACAGCCCGAAGACGCTGAAGCCGACGTAGACGAACAGCACCGCGAGCAGCGGCACGATCGCGCCGCGGACGCCGAACTGCGCGCGCGACTGGATCATCTGCGGGAGGCCCATCGTCGGGCCCTGGTTGGCGTGGAACGCCATGAAGACGGTGCCGAAGAGCGCGCCGAGGGCGGACGCGAGCACGGCCCAGCCGAGCGCGAGCCCCTGCGCGGGCCCGATGAAGCCGACGACCATCGTGCTGATCACGAAGTTGCCGGTGAACCAGAACGGCGCCTGGTGCCACGCCTTGCCGTGGCGCTCGTCGCGCGGGACGTGATCGATCGAATGGGTCTCGACGTTGGCCATCTCTCGTTGCTCTCCTCACGGCGGGGGTCCGGCGCCTCCTCTTGAACGAACTTACAATTGACTTGTAAGTCTGTCAACGGCCCGGACGGGTGGCCGGGCTCGTAGACTCGGCGCATGCGCGAGCACGACGGGCAGAGCTACCTGACGATCGGCGAGGTCGCCGAGCAGCTTGGGGTCAGCCCCCAGACGCTGCGCGTGTGGGAGGCGAAGGAGCTCGTCGTGCCCGATCGCAGCGCCGGCGGTCACCGCCTCTACGGCGAGCAGCACGTGCGGCGCGCGCGGCAGGTCGTCGAGCTGCGCCAGCGGCACGGCTGGAACCCGGCCGCGATCCTCGACTCGCTCGGCCGCGGCGACCGCGTCGAGAGCGGCGAGACCTCGCCGTGGCGCGGCGACACGATCCGCCGGGCGCGCCGCGACCGCGGGCTGACGCTGAGAGAGGCGGCCGCGCGAATCGGCGTGTCGGCGTCGTTCCTGTCGTCGGTCGAGCGCGGCGAGGTCGGCGTCACGACCCAGTTCGTCGCGCGCGTCGCCGACGCGTTCCTGATGCCGATGAGCGGCATGGCCAGCTTCCGCGCGCAGGGGCCGTTCGTCGTCCGCAGCGACGAGCGCGCCAGCGGCACGCTCGTCGGCGGGGTCGTGTGGGAGGAGCTGGTGCTGCCGGGGCACGCGCTCGAACCGGCGCTGCTGACCGTCCCGCCGGCCCGCGACAGCGGCGGGGCGTACGCGCGGCCGGGCGAGACGTTCGTCTTCGTGCTCGCCGGCGCGCTCGTCTTCACGCTCGGCGACGAGCAGGTGCGGCTCGACGAGGGCGACGCGCTGGTCGTCCCCGCGCAGACGCTCTACGCCTGGTCGAATCCGGGCGCCCGGCCGGCGCGCGCGTTCTTCGTCGAGCAGGTCCCGTCGCAGGCGTGGAGCGAAGGCGCCGCGGCGCGCGCCGTGGCGCGCACGCGCAGGCACGGGACCTGAGGCGCGGCTCCCGGCCGCCCGGCCGTCACTCCCGGCCGCCGGCCGTCACCTCGCCGGCGTCCGCGAGCTGCGCTGGTCGCGGCTGCGCGCGGCGACGGGCAGCATGAAGTCGGGGATCGGGCGGACGAGCATGCGGTCGGTGGCGCGCTCCCACGCGCGCTCCATCGCGGCGAGGTGCTCGTCCATCACCTCGTCGATGCGGTCGTGGTCCGCGGAGCGGATCGCGGCGAGCGTGCGCTCGTGGATGTCGATCACCCACGGCGCGGTGGGCGGCTCGTGGAGCGCGAGGTCGCGTGCGATCTCCAGCCGGCGCAGGAGCGTGCGCATCAGCGAGACGATCGTGCTGTTGCCGGTCGCCCGCGCGATGCGGACGTGGAACTGCGTGTCGAGCTGGAGGAAGTGGTCCTCGTGGGCCAGCACGTCGCCCTCGTCGAGCAGCGCCTTCTGCGCCTCGATCAGTCTGGCGAGGTGGGCGAAGTCGTCCTCGCGCGCGTTGACGGCGGCCAGCTGGGCGACGCGCGGCTCGATCAGCCGCCGCGCCTCGAGCACGCCCGCGACCTCGCCGAGCCGCAGGTCGGACTTCGAGCGCAGCAGCTCGATCGGCACGTAGCTGGACGCGACGAAGGTGCCGCCGGCCGAGCCGGGGCGCACCCTCAGCACGCCGGCGTCGGCGAGCACGCGGACGGCCTCGCGCAGCGTCGGGCGGCTGATCTGCATCGCTGCCGCGAGGTCGCGCTCGGACGGCAGGCGGTCGCCGGCGGACAGCTCGCCGAGGCGGACGCGCTCCGCGATCTGCTCGACGGCGCCCTCGAACGTCCGCCGGGGGCCGACCGGGATGAAGCCGATGTCGGTGGGGTCCACTCGCGGAACGGTACCGGACCTAGCTCGGCTTGAATCAATACCAATCTTGGTATAGAAATGAACCATGAGTGGTGTGACTGTGGTGCAGGCCGGCATTCGCCGGCGCGACGTGACGCTCGCCGACCGGTACCTGCTGCCCGACGGCGAGGTCTTCCTCACGGGCGTGCAGGCGCTGGTGCGCCTGCTGCTCGACCAGCATCGCGCCGACGTGCGCGACGGGCTCCGCACGGCGACGCTGGTCTCCGGCTACCAGGGCTCTCCGCTCGGCGGCTTCGACAAGGAGGTCGGCGGGCTCGGCCCGCTCGCGGCCGAGCACGAGCTGGTGCTGCGGCCCGGCGTCAACGAGGAGCTGGGCGCGACGGCCGTGTGGGGGTCGCAGCTCGCCGGAACGCTGCCCGGGCCTCGCTACGACGGCGTGCTCGGTGTCTGGTACGGCAAGTCGCCCGGCGTCGACCGCTCCGCCGACGCGATCCGGCACGGGAACTTCGTCGGCACCGACCCGCGTGGCGGCGTGCTCGCGCTCTGCGGCGACGACCCCGCCTGCAAGTCCTCGACGATCCCCGGCGCGTCGGAGTCGCTGCTCGCGGCACTGCACGTGCCGGTCTTCGCGCCCGGCAGCGTCCAGGAGGTGCTCGACCTCGGCCGCCACGCGATCGCCTGCTCGCGCGCGTCCGGCCTCTGGTCGGCGCTGAAGGTCGTCACCAACGTCGCCGACGCGGCCGCGACGGCGACCGTCGGCCTCGGCCGCGTCACGCCCGTCGTGCCGGTGGTCGAGCACGACGGCGTGCCGTACGTCCACCGTCCGTCTGCGCACCTGCTGGCGCCGGAGTCGCTCGAGCTGGAGCAGACGCTCGTGACCGTGCGGCTGGAGCTGGCGAAGCGCTACGCCCGCCTCAACGACCTCAACCGCGTCGTCATCGACCATCCCGCCGCGCGCGTCGGGATCGTCGCCGCCGGCGCGACGCTGCACGACGTGCGGCGTGCGCTGACGGACCTCGGGCTCGACGACGACGCCCCGGTCCGGCTGCTGCACGTCGGCATGCCGTACCCGCTGGACGACGAGGGCGTGCGCGCCTTCGCCGCCGGGCTCGACGAGATCGTCGTGGTGGAGGAGAAGGGGCCGTTCCTCGAGCGGCTCGTCAAGGAGGCGCTCTACGGCGGGCCGGCGACGCCGCCGGTCACCGGCGCCCGCGACGACCGCGGCGCGCCGCTGCTGCCGGCGCACGGGACGCTCGACGCCGATGCGATCGCCGTCGCGCTCGGCTCCCGCTTGCTCGCGCACGGCGCCGGCGAGCCCGAGCGGATCCGCGCGCGGCTGGACGGCCTCGTGGCGGTCGCCGCGCGACCGGCCGCGCAGCTCGGCGCTCGGCGGATGCCGTTCTTCTGCTCCGGCTGCCCCCACAGCGCGAGCACGGCCGCGCCCGAGGACGCCGTCGTCGGCGCCGGCATCGGCTGCCACACGATGGTGATGCTCAACCCGAGCGGGCGCGGGCGCGTCACCGGGATCACGCAGATGGGCGGCGAGGGCGTGCAGTGGATCGGCGCGGCACCGTTCACGGCCAGACGCCACTACGTCCAGAACCTCGGCGACGGCACCTTCCACCACTCCGGCTCGCTCGCGGTCCGAGCCGCGGTCGCGGCGAGACTCGACGTGACGTACAAGCTGCTCTGCAACGGCACGGTCGCGATGACCGGCGGGCAGCACGTCGAAGGGCAGATGGACGTCGAGGCGATCGTCGCCAGCCTGCTCGCCGAGGGCGTCAGCCGGATCGTCGTGACCGCCGACGACGTCGCGCGCTACGACCGTGTGACGCTGCCCGCCGGCGTCGAGGTGCGCGGCCGCGAGGCGCTGATGGAGACGCAGCGCGAGCTGGCGCGGGTGCCCGGCGTGACGGTGCTGATCCACGACCAGGCGTGCGCCGCCGAGCTGCGCCGCGCGCGCAAGCGCGGTCGCGCGCCCGACCCGCCGCAGCGCGTCGTCATCAACGAGCGCGTCTGCGAGGGCTGCGGCGACTGCGGCGAGAAGTCCGGCTGCCTGTCGGTCGAGCCGGTCGAGACCGAGCTGGGCCGCAAGACGCGCGTCAACCAGACCTCGTGCAACAAGGACTTCTCCTGCCTGGAGGGCGACTGCCCGTCGTTCCTGACCGTCGTCGGGCCGCGCGAGCGGCCGGCGAGCAGGGCGGAGCGCGCCGCGCCGCGCGCCGCGCCGCGGCTGCCGCAGGTCGAGCTGCCTCCGCCGGCGCCGTGCGCCGCCGACGACGTGCGGATCCGGCTGGTGGGGATCGGCGGCACCGGCGTCGTGACCGTCAGCCAGGTGCTGGGGATGGCCGCGCTGCTCGACGGCCGCCACGCGAGCGGGCTCGACCAGACCGGGCTGTCGCAGAAGGCCGGTCCCGTCACCTCCGACGTGCGCGTCACGCGTGCGCCGGTCGCCGACGGCGTGACGGTCCCGAGCGCATCGCTCGACGTGCTGCTCGGGCTCGACCTGCTCGGCGCCGCCGCGCCGGGGACGTTGCGCGCCGCGCGCACAGAGGCGACGGTCGCGATCGTCTCCGACAGCGTCGTCCCGACCGGCGCGATGGTGACCGACCCCGACGCCGCCGCGCCGGACATCGGCGCCGCGCGCGCCGCGATCGACGCGGTCACGCGCGCGGAGCGCAACGTCTACCTCGATGCGCAGCGGATCGCCGAGACGCTGCTCGGCGACGTGACGCCGGCGAACGTCGTCGTGCTCGGCGCCGCCGTCCAGCGCGGCGCGCTGCCGCTCTCGCTCGACGCGGTCGAGCAGGCGTTCCGGCTCAACGGCGCCGGTGTCGAGCGCAACCTCGCGGCGCTCGCGTGGGGGCGTGCGGCGGTCGCCGCGCCCGAGCACGTCGCCGCGGCGCTCGCCGAGTCCGACGCGCCGCCCGCGGCGCCGCTGTCGCCGCGTGCGGTCGCGCTCGTCGCGCGCGCCGGCGGAGAGGAGCCGAAGCTGCGGAGGCTGCTGGAGCTGCGCGTGCCCGACCTGCTCGCCTGGGGCGGCGCGCGTCCCGCCGAGCGCTACGCCGACGTGGTCGCGCGCGTGCGCGCCGCCGAGTCCGAGCGCCTGCCGGGCAGCACTGCGCTGACCGAGGCGGTCGTGCGCGGGCTGCACAAGCTGGTCGCGTACAAGGACGAGTACGAGGTCGCGCGGCTGCACCTCGACGGGCTCGCGCTCCTGCCGCGCGGCTCGCGGGTGACGTTTCACCTGCACCCGCCGCTGTTGCGCGCCCTCGGCATGCGGCGCAAGCTCCGGCTCGGCGGCTGGTTCGTGCCGGTCCTGCGCGTCATGCGGCACGGCCGCCGGCTGCGCGGGACGCCGCTCGACCCGTTCGGCTATGCGCACGTGCGACGCGTCGAGCGGGCGCTGCCGGGCGAGTACCTCACGCTCGTCGAGGACGCGCTCGCGCGGCTGAGTCCCGCGACCCTGCCGACCGCGGTGGCGGTCGCCGAGCTGCCCGACCTCGTGCGCGGCTACGAGCAGATCAAGCTCGACGGCGTCGCCCGCTTCCGCGCACGCGCCGCTGAGCTCGGCGCGACCCTCGAATCGAACGGAGAGGACCCGTCATGACGACGACCGTGGGCGACGCGCTGCTGCGCTCGCTGGCTTGGGAGCACGAGCGCGTGCAGCTCGTGCACGATCCCGCGACCGGCCTGCAGGCCGTGATCGCGATCCACTCGACCGTGTTGGGGCCGGCGCTCGGCGGGCTGCGCTTCAGACGCTACGCGGGCGGTCTGCCCGAGGCGCTCGACGACGCGCTGCGGCTCTCGCACGCGATGACGCTGAAGGCGTCGGCCGCGGGGCTCGACCTCGGCGGCGGCAAGGCGGTGATCGTCGACGACGGCCGCGACGAGCTGCGCGCGGCGCGGCTCGTCGCGTTCGCCGGCGAGATCGACCGGCTCGGCGGCGCCTACATCACCGCCGAGGACATCGGCACGACGACCGCCGACATGGACCTGATCGCCGAGCACACCCCGTACGTCGTCGGGCGCTCGGCGCACGCGGGACTCGGCGGCGACCCGTCGCCCGACACCGCCCGCACCGTCCTCGGCGCGATGCGAGCCGCCCTCGCAGCGCTCGACGGCGACGACGCGCTGGCGGGTCGCACGGTCGGCGTGATCGGGCTCGGCAAGGTCGGCGGGCACCTCGCGCAGCTGCTCGCCGGCGCCGGAACGCACGTCGTCGGCTACGACCCGGCGGTCGCGGCGTGCGCGCGGTTGCAGCCGCTCGGCGTCGAGATCGCCGCCGGCGCCGACGACGTCCTCGCGCGCGAGCTCGACGTGCTCGCGCCGTGCGCCGGCGGCGGGCTGATCGACGCCGAGCTGGCGGCGCGGCTGCGCTGCCGGATCGTCTGCGGCGCCGCGAACAACCCGCTGCAGGAGGAGGCCGCGGCCGACGCGCTCGCGCGCCGCGGGATCGTCTCGGTGCCGGACTTCCTCGCGAACTGCGGCGGCCTGATCCACGCCGACGCCGAGCGGCGCGGCGACGGCGACGTGGCACGGCTGGAGCAGCGCCTCGCGGCGGCACAGGCGCGCACGCGCGACGTGCTGATCGAGGCGCGTGAGCGGGGGCGCCCGCCGGAGGTCGTGGCCGAGACGCACGCGCTGGAGCGCATCGCCGCCGCCCGCACCCCCGCGCTGGCGTCGGCGGGAGCCTGATCCGCTTCGCGCGGCGCGCCCCTGTAACCATCTTGTTGACCGGCGGTAGATAAGTGTATGGACACTATTGACCGCCGGTCGACAAATGTCGCTCCGGCCGCTTCGGCCGCTCCCGTCGCCGCCGACGCGCCGGCGGCGGGCGTTCACGCCTCGCGCGAGCCGAGCTTCCTGCTTGCCAAGCCGGAGAAGCGCGTCCTGCGCGCGATCGCTCGTCGCCTGCCGCGCTGGATCCTCCCGGACGATCTGACGCTGCTCGGCATCGTCGCTGCGGCGGCGATCTGCGTCGCCTATCTGCTGTCGAACGGCAGCGACGCCTGGCTGTGGGTCGCGAGCGGCCTGCTCGTCGTCCACTGGCTCGGCGACTCGCTCGACGGCACGCTCGCGCGTGTGCGCGGGATCCAACGCCCGCGCTACGGCTACTACCTCGACCACCTCGTCGACGCGGGCGCGACCGCGGCGATCGCGATCGGCCTCGGGCTCTCGCCGCACATGCTGCTGTCCGTCGGCATGCTGCTCGGCGTCGCCTACCTCGTCCTCTCGGTCAACGTCTACCTCGAGAGCCAGGCGCTCGGGCGCTTCTCGATCGGCTACGGGCTGATCGGCCCGACCGAGGTGCGCGTGCTGCTGATCGCGCTCAACACGGCGCTCGCGCTCGGGCTCGACCTGCGCTTCGACGCGCTCGGCACCGGCCTCACCGCGCTCGACGTCGCCGGCGTTGCGCTCGCCGCCGGCATGCTCCTGCTGCTCGCCGGCCGCGCACGGCGCAACCTGCGCGAGCTGGCCGTCGCGGAGCCGGCGGCGCCGCGCGGACCGCTCCTCAGACGCCCCGCCGCGGGAAGCCCGGCGAGCGGCGGCTCGCGCCGTCCAGCCCGGCGTCGCGGCGGACGCGGAACGGCGCGACCCGCGACGACGCGGCTGACGCGTCGAGCACGCGCAGCCAGCCGCCGCTCCGCGTCGTCGGCCGACTCACGACGCCGCTCGGCCCGGCGAGATCGCGTCGGCTTCTAGGACGGGACTCCGCCGAACCGGCGGGCGGCGAGCGGCGCGGTGTCACGATGCGACGGTCGTGCCGTGGCGTGCGCCCCAGATTCGCGGTCTCACGAGCGCGAGCCTGCTCGCGCTCGTGCTCGTGGGCATCACGCTCGCCGGTTGCGGGGAGAGCGGGTCCCGCACGGGCGGGGCGAGCTCCGGGGCGACGCAGCGGGACCGTGCTGGGGACGTGTACGACGCTCGCCGGGGGCGTCGGACGTCGGCCCGGCCTGAGCTCGACCTTCGCACTGCCCGGGTGAGAGCCCTCGGAGACCGCGTCGTGCGTCTGGAGCTGACGACCGGCGCGGCGATCCGCGCCGCCACCTTCGCCGTTGTCGCGAGGTTCGCGGACTGTCGCGACGACGGGCTCCTGTTCGAGACGAGGATCGCGCGTGACGGCGACGCGACAGTCCGCGCGATCGATCCGGCCGGGGGGCGCATCAGGGCAGTGCCCGAAGCACGCGCCGCAGTCGCCGGCACCCGTCTCGCCGTCGACGTCCCGTTGGCGGCCGACACCGAGCTCGATCGGGGGTGGATCGTCTGGAGCATGGCGATCGACGGCCGGACATGGGACAGCGTCCCTGCCTGGGACGGCGTCGAGGACGCCGGCGTCCCGCAGACGACGCCGGACCGCGGCAGCGGATGCCTGCCGGAGATTCGGCTGGTCCGCTGACCGCCCGTCGCGGGCCCTCGGTCGCTCCGACGGGGAGCGATCAGGGACCGACGTCGCTGCTCTCGAATGCCAGGCCGCCGACGCCGGCGCCCATCAGGGCGCCTCCGAGCGAGCCGAGCAGCACGGCCTGGAGGTCGGCGGCGGTGAGCGGCAGGTCGCCCTCGATCCACGCGAGGCAGGCACCGTCGATCGACCACAGCCAGCCCTGCACCGCCGCACGTGCGGCGGGACGGTCGCCGCCGCCCTGCGGGCCGAGGCCGTCGAGGATCCGCTGAACGGTCGTGTCGCGCACCTCGTCGACGATCTCGCGCACCTCCGCGGCCGCGAGGCTGCGCAGCAGCTTGGCGTAGGCCGCGCGGTGCTCGTCGATCCAGTGCAGGAACGCGCCGAGGCTGGCGGCGAGCTGCTCGGCCGCCGGCCGGTCGGGATCGGGCTCGGTCGCGGCGCGCAGCTGCTCGGCTGCGACCTGCAGCGCGGCTTCGAACAGCGCGCGCTTTCTCGGGAAGTAGTGGTAGAGGAGCGGCTTTGAGATGCCGGCCTCGCGTGCGATCCGGGCCATCGACAGCTCTTCGTAGCCGTACTCGCCGAACAGCGCTGTGGCGCTCTCCACCAGCAGGCGGCGACGCTCGTCGCTGTCGAGACGGCGGTAGGCACGGGCCCGCGGCGGCATGCGGCCACGCTACCAGTCGTTGACCGTCGGTTGACAGTCGCCGCCGCCGCGCCGGGAAGCCGCCGCGTCGGCAGGTCGCCGCGCCGCGGCCTGCGGCGCGCGGCCCGCGCCGGCTGCCGCGCGCGTCAGCTCGGCAGCGACGCGGCGAGGCGCGCCAGCGCGTCCGGGTCGCGCGACGGCGGCCCGTGGCCGAAGCACACGACGGCGGGTCGCAGCTCGGAGAGGCGCCGGATCTGCGTACGGTTGAGCGCGGGGTCGAGCGTGAACATCGCCGGCGGCTCGTGGAGGCCGGGGCGGCCCGTCAGCGGGTGCTGTCCGAACAGCACGTCGGCCGCCAGCAGGGTGCGGTCGGACTCGCGCCAGAGCGAGATCAGGCCGGGGGAGTGGCCGGGCGTCTCCAGCACCGTGAAGGAGCCGACGCGGTCGCCCTCCCGCAGGCGCCGTGAGACGGGGGTGGCGCCTCCGGCCCAGGTCCGCAGCTGCAGCCGCGTGACGGGGTTGACGGGCGCGCGGTCGCGGAGCTGCCCGCTCTCGATCGCGTCCGCGTCGCGATGGCCGGCCAGCACCGGGATCCCGCGCGTGCGGGCGAGGGCGGCGCTCGCCCCCTGGTGGTCGGCGTGCGCGTGGGTGACGAGGTGGCCGGCCAGCTCGAGGTCGGCGACCTGGCGCAGGATCCGCCGTGCGGCCCAGCGCGTGCCGGCGTCGACGACGTGACCGTCGGCGACGTAGACGTTGACCGCGTGCCGGGGTGTGCCGCGGAGCAGGTGGAGTCCTTCGGCGATCGGTTCCATACAGGGGTGTACGGTAGCAGATTAAGTCACACATCCAAACACCCCTGTATGGTCAGAGGGGAATGAGCTCTGACCGACTGGATCGTGAGACATGGGTCGACGCCGGCCTCGCCGCCTTGGAGCGCGGAGGGACGACCGCTGTCAGCGCCGCCGCGATCGCGAAGTCGCTCGGTGTCACCCGCGGGAGCTTCTACTGGCACTTCTCCAGTCGCGACGAGCTGTTGGAGGCGATCCTGGAGCAGTGGGAGCACGAGCACTCCGACGCGGTGCTCGACGCGCTCGAGACGGTGCCGGACCCGCGTGAGCGGCTGCGGCTGCTGTTCGATGCGGCCACCTCGAAGCCGCCCTCGATCTTCGTCCGGCTGCTCGAAGCCCAGGGGAGCGAGCCGGCCGTCGCTACGGTGCTGAATCGCTCGCGTCGCCGGCGCGTCGCGTTCCTGACCGCGGCCTACCGCAACGCCGGCGTCGCGCCCGCGGCGGCCCGCCGGCGCGCGCTCGCGGCATACGCCGCCTACGTCGGGCTCGCTCAGCTCGTCGCCGCCGACGGGCAGCTGTTCGAGGGTCGCGAGCGCCGCGCGTTCGCGCGCGAGCTGAGCGCGATGTTCGTCCCCGCCTGACCCGTCGGCCGGCCTGATCGCCGCCTGCGCGGCGCGGAGAGTGTCGTCCAGGACTCTGCCCGTGGGAGGCAGAGCGGGCTGAAGCTCCTGTGCATCAGTCGCACCGGTTTCACCCCTTAATGCGCGAACGGCCCGCGGCCTTGTTGACGCAGATTGATTTTGTTGACTTGGATCCCGTGTATCGGATACAACTGGCGCACGAGAGCGATGTTCGCGGGAGAGCGACGTCGTTCGCTCTGCTTGGGAGAGGAGTCGTTGGTGGCAGTCAGAGGCTCAGTTAACGCGAGCATCATGATTACGCCTGAGGAGTTGGCGCTGAGCCTGGCGGCCGTTGAGCCGCCGGCCGTCCTCGACGTGCGCTGGCAGTTGGGCGATCCGGGCTTCGGGCAACGTGCCTACGCTGCCGGTCACATTCCTGGAGCGGTCTTCTGCGACCTCGACAGCGTGCTCTCCGGCCCGGCTGGGCCGGAAGGACGGCACCCGCTGCCGGACCTCGACGAGCTTGCGCGGTGGCTGCGCGACGCGGGCGTCGACGCCGAGCGCGAGGTCTGCGTCTACGGCGCGCGTGAGCCGATGGGCGCAGCGCGCGCCTGGTGGCTGCTGCGCTACGTGGGACACGAACGCGTGCGCGTGCTCGACGGTGGGCTGGCGGCGTGGCAGGCGGACGGGTTCGACGTCACCGACGAGGTTCCACGGCCGCGACCCGGGAGCTTCACGGTCCGCGTCGTTGCGGAGCATCGGCTCGACGACGCGCTGGTCCAGGCACGCGCCGACGACGGCGTGCTGCTCGATGCACGCGCGCCTGAGCGCTACAGCGGCGAGTCGGAGCCGATCGACCCGATCGCGGGGCACATCCCCGGCGCGCTGAACGCACCCGCGGCGGAGATGGTCGACGCGGACGGGCGCATGCTGAGCGCAGAGCTGCTGCGAGCGCGCTTCGGTCAGCTCGGCATCACGCCGGACACCGCGGTCGGGGTCTACTGCGGCTCGGGGGTGACCGCGGCGACCGACATCCTCGCGCTCGCGCTCGCCGGCATGCCCGCGGCGCTCTACGCCGGCTCGTGGTCCAAATGGACGGCGCAGCCGGATCCGCCTGTCGCGACCGGTCCCGATCCGCGCTGACCGCACGCGCGCTGGCGGATTAGCCGCCGCTGTCGCACCGAAAGCTCATGTTGTCATCGACGCAAAGTCCGACGGAGTCACATGGCACGAATTGAAGTCAAGGACCTTGAAGTCACTTATGGCCAGTCACACACCGACGAGCCGTTCGTCGCGCTGACGGGGGTGAACCTCACGATCGACGACGGCGAGTTCGTGACCGTCGTCGGGCCCAGCGGCTGCGGCAAGACGACGCTGCTGAACGCGATCGCAGGGCTCCTCACGCCGTCGAAGGGCAGGGTCCTGATCGACGGCAGACCGGTCGTCGGTCCCGGACCGGATCGCGCGATCGTCTTCCAGGACTACGCGATCTTCCCGTGGCGCACGACGTGGGACAACGTCCGTGTCGGGATCGAGGCGCAGAAGGACCTGCGCAGGGACGCCGACGCCCGCATCCGGGACGTGATCAAGATGGTCGGCCTCGAAGGCTTCGAGAAGGCCTACCCGAGCCAGCTCTCTGGCGGCATGAAGCAGCGCGTCGGTCTTGCGCGTGCGATCGTCGCCAACCCGACCACGCTGCTGCTCGACGAGCCGCTGGCCGCGGTCGACGCGATGACGCGGCAGGTGATGCAGGACGAGTTGGAGCGGATCATCGCCGAGTCGGGCAAGTCCGCGCTGTTCATCACGCACAGCATCGACGAGGCGATCCTGCTCGGCGACCGCGTGGTCGTCGCGACGACGAAGCCGGGCCGCATCAAGGCGGTCCTCGACGTCCCGCTGCCACGCCCGCGCTACAGCTTCGACGCGAAGGCCGACCCGATCTTCATCGGGCTGCGCGAGCAGTTGTGGGAGATGCTCCACGCGGAGGCGGTCATCCACGCCCGGGGCGAGCAGTGACCGCCGCCCGCCTGAAGAAGTTCGCCGGCCGGTCGTACGTGCTGCTCGCGATAGAGCTGGCGATCATCGTCGCCTGCTGGCAGATCGCGGTCGCCGAGCTCGATCTCGTCAACCCCGTCTTCCTGCCCGCGCCGACGGAGATCTTGGTCGGGTTCAAGGAGCTGGTCGAGAGCGGCGACCTGTGGACCAACGTCCAGGCGAGCTTCACGGCATACGTGCTCGGCCTCGGGCTCGCGATCGTCGTCGGCATCGTCGTCGGCCTGCTGCTCGGCTCGTTCATCCCGGTCGACAAGCTGGTCGGCCCGGTCCTGTGGGCGGTCTACGCGGTGCCGTGGCTGGCGTACCGGCCGCTGTCGGTCGTCTGGTTCGGCTTCGGACGCGGTCCGGTGATCTTCCTCGCGTTCGTCGCGGCGGTCTTCCCGATCATCATCAACACCGCCGCCGGAGCGCGCACGGTCAGCCCGTCGTTCCTGAACGCGGGGCGCGTCTTCGGCATGAGAACGCCCGCGATCTTCCGCAAGATCGTGATCCCCTCGACGCTGCCGTTCATCTTCGTCGGCGTCCGGCAATCGGCGATCCTGGCGGCGCTCGGCGTGCTCGTCGCGGAGCTGACCGGCTCGGCGGAGGGCGTCGGCGCGCTGATCTCCTTGAGCACGAACAGCTTCCAGACCGAGCGCGCGTTCGCGGCGATCGCGATGGCGATCGTCTGGATGTTCTTCGTCGGCGAGCTGCTGAAGCACCTCAGCGACCGGCTCGGCCGCTGGAACACGACGGCGGGGCAGCGATGACCGCCCTCAGCACACCCGTCCGCACGGGGACCGTGCGCCGCCGCACGCGGCGCTGGCTGCGCGGCTGGACGCCGCTCGTGATCCTGGAGCTCGCCGCGCTGCTGACGCTGTGGCAGCTCGCGGCGACGACGCTCGGTCTGCTCGACCCGGCGTTCCTGCCGCCGCCGCTGGACATCCTGCAGGCGTTCCGCGAGCTGATCGCGGAGGAGACGTTCCTCAGCAGCTTGTGGTTCACGGTCAAGAACTATCTGATCGGCTTCACCGTCGCGTCCGTGATCGGCGTGACGTTCGGCTTGATGATCGGCTGGTTCCAGCTCCTGAACAAGCTGTTCGCGCCGCTGGCGTGGCTGGCGTACTCGGTTCCGAAGGTCGCGATCGCGCCGGTCGTGATCCTGGGCTTGGGTCTCGGCGCGACGTCGAAGATCGCGATGGTCTTCCTGCTCGTCGTCTTCGTCGTCCTGACGAACACGATGGAGGGCGCCCGCACGGTCGACCGCTCCTACGTCTGGGCCGGGCGCGTGTTCGGCTACACGAAGTGGCAGGTGCTGCGCCGCATCGTCATGCCGGCCTCGGCGCCGTACATCTTCGCCGCGCTCGAGCGCGCGGTGATCCTCGGGATGATCGGGGAGATCCTCGCCGAGTACCTCGGCTCCAAGACCGGCATCGGGGTGACGCTGCAGCGCGCGGCGTTCGACTTCCGGATGGACGACGCGATGGCGGTCGTCCTGGTGATGGTGATCGTGACGATCACCGCTCGCGTGCTGCTGCGGTGGGCGATCCGCTGGTTCGCACCGTGGTACGTGGCGTCGCCGATCGGCCGCCCGGGACCGCGGAGAGCGTGAGCCGTCGCGTCCCCAGTCGCACAAGCTCTCAACTCAAAACTAGGGAGGACACATTGGCAACCACCAGTCCTGTTCGCATCATCATCGAGCTGCCCGACGCGCGCTGCGTCGCCAGCGTCGGCGCGATGGAGGAGGTCGCCGACGCCGCCGAGCGGCTCGGCTTCTACGGCCTCGCGGTCGGCGACCATCTCATCACCGACGGCAAGATCGGCGTCTGCCGCGGCCATCATGACGGCGACGACCGCGTCTTCTACGAGCCGATGCAGGTGCTGGCGTACATGGCGGCCCGGACCGAGACGCTGAAGCTGCTGACGAGCGTCCTCGTGCTGCCGAACCGGCATCCGGTGCTGCTCGCGAAGCAGGTGGCGACGCTCGACAACCTCTCCAACGGCCGCGTGATCCTCGGCCTCGGGTCGGGTGCGCTGCCGGCGCGCAAGGCTGACGCGGGCTTCAACCTGGCGGCGCTCGGCGGGGTCGCGAAGCTGGAGTACGAGGCGTACGGCGTCACCACCCACCGCGGCAAGCTGACCGACGAGTACACCGCCGTGATGCAGAACATGTGGGCGGACGAGCCGGCGACGTTCAGGGGTGCGACGATCTCCTACAGCGGGCTCGAGGTGTACCCGAAGCCGATTCAGAAGCCCGGCCCGCCGATCTGGTGGGGAGGCCGGTCGGACATCGCTCAGAAGCGCGTCGTGAACGCCGGCGACGGCTGGCTCCCGAGCCAATGCCCGGTCGACATCTTCGCGAGCGGGGTCGAGAACATCCGCACGCTGGCCGCGGAGGCCGGTCGCACGGACGATCTCGACTTCGGCGTGAGCCTGTGGTCGTCGGTCGACGAGACCGACGAGGCCGCGCTCGCCGCCGCCGAGCTCGCGCTCGGGCCGAAGTTCAGAGACGCGCAGGCGTTGCGCGAGGGGACCTTCATCGGCTCCCCCGACACGTTCATCGAGCGCATCAAGGAGTACCAGCAGGTCGGGTTGAACGTCGCGGTGCTGCGGTGCATCCCACCGACCGCCGAGCACCTGATCCGCCAGATGGAGCTGCTGGCGCGCGACGCGCTGCCCGAGTTCGCCTGATCGCACCGCAACAAAGGAGAGGTGTTCATGAAGGTCCTGCAAAGGGGCATGGTCGGTGTCGTCGCAACGGCGTTGGCGCTCGGTATCGCTGCGTGCGGATCCGACGACGACTCCGGGTCCGCCGACGGCGGCAAGACGGAGAAGATCCGCGTGATGGTCGGCCTGCCGAACTTCGGCAGCGCCGCGCCGTTCATCCTCGCGGACAAGCTCGGCTACTACGAGAGAGAGGGCATCGAGGTCGAGGTCTCGCAGGTGGAGGACGTCACCGCGGCCGTGGCGTCGGGCCAGGCGGAGGTCGGCACGGCGGACCTCGGGACGCTGAACGAGGCGATCAGCAAGGGACTCGAGTTCAAGGCGTTCTCGGGCTACCGCTGCAACAACCAGATCCGTCTTGCGGTCGCCCCCGGCATCGAGTCGGTCGAGGATCTCGACGGCAAGGACATCGTGCTCGGCATGGAGGCGGGCAACCCGGAGATCGATCTGCGCAAGGAGGCGCTCAAGGAGGCCGGCTGGGACATCGACTCGGTCGACGCCGAGATGGTCTTCGTCCCCGGCGGCTCGACCGCGTGGGCGAGACTGCTCGCGAGCGACCGGATCTCGTTGACGCCGTTCTACAGCAGCGCCAAGGAGGTCATCGACAGAGCCGGCGCGAAGATCGTCGTCGACGAGATCGTCAACACGCCGAACGACGTGATGTTCGCGAAGGCGGGCTGGGTGAAGGACAACCCCGAGGAGGCCGAGGCCTTCCTGAGCGCGACGCTGCGCGGCGCCGCCGAGTACCTCGACGTCGCGAAGAAGGACAGAGTCCTCGAGATCGCCGAGGAGGCCGGCTTCGACGTGGCGGGCGACCGGTACGACTACGAGGGCGGCATCGCGACCTTCTGCCCGAACCTCTACCTCGAGGAGGAGACGTTCAAGGAGGGGCTGGCGCAGACCGGTGTCGAGGAGCCGCTGTCGTTCGCGGAGATGACCGACGTCTCGGCGCTCGAAGCTGCCCAGACGGCGCAGGGGATGGACAACAGACCGATCAAGTGAGCGATCTCCCGTGGGTCTCGCCGATGCGGCGAGACCCACGGGCCTCGCCATTTCGTGAAACGGAGACGCATGCTGGCCAGTCGGGTACAACGCCTCACCCCTCACGGGATCGACCGCGCGTTCGCCGCCGCGCGGGCCGACCCAGAGGTGCTCGAGCTGCATCATTTCGAGACCGATCTGGCGCCTCCGGAGGCGGCGCTCCGCGTGACGCGCGAGCGCCTCGCCGGGCGGGAGGCCAACAGCTACCTGCCGACGCGCGGCACGGCGGAGCTGCGCGACGCGATCGCCGCGCACCTGCAGCGGCGCCTCGGCGTCGCGTACGACCCCGAGCACGAGATCGTCGTCACGGCCGGCGGGCTGGAGGGCGTCTTCGACGTCCTGTTGACGACGGTCGACGAACAGGCCGAGGTGATCGTCCCCGATCCGACGTTCACCGGTCTGCTCAACCGCGTCCGCCTCGCCGGCGGCGTGCCGCGGCACCTGCCGTTCGTCGTCGCCGACGGCGAATGGCGCCTCGACGTCGAGCGCCTGGAGGAGGCGATCACGGCGCGGACGCGCGCCGTGCTGATCGCGAACCCCTCGATGCCGACGGGCGCCGTCCTGAACGACGAGGAGTGGTCGGCGATCGCGCGCGTCTGCCGCGAGCACGACCTGTGGCTGATCTACGACGCGGCGATGGAGGCGATCGTCTACGACGGGCGCCCGCGACTGCATCCGTTGAACTACGAGGGCATGCGGGAGCGGACCTTCGTCGTCGGGTCGCTGTCGAAGGAGTTCCGGATGGTCGGCTGGCGGATCGGGTGGATCGCCGGTCCCGAGGAGTCGATGGAGTCGTTGCATCGCGTCGTGGCCAACGTCGGCTCCGGCGCTCCCGCGATCGCGCAGGCCGCGGGCGCCGCGGTCCTGTCGCAGAACGACGAGGCCGACCTCCAGCGCGCGCTCGTGGAATGGACGGCCCGGCGGGACGCGATCGCGGCGCAGCTCGCCGAGTTCGGCGTCGTGCCCGCGGCCGGCGGCTGGTCGTGCGCGCTCGACGTCTCGCAGTTCGGGCTCGACGCGGGCGAGGCCGTCAAGCTCCTGATGGGCCGCTCCAAGATCGCCGCGACGTCGTTGAAGCTCTCGGGGGAGACATACGGCGCGACGCTCGTCCGCTTCGCGTTCGGATGCGAGCCGGTCGACCGGCTCAGCCGTGTCGGCAGCGGGGTCCGCGCCGCACTGGCCGGCTAGGCGCGGTCCGGGGCTGCTGATGGCGGCGGCTCGCCCACCCGACTCGCATCCGGGCTGGGCGGGCCTCGCCGCCGTCTGCCTCGGGACGTTCATGCTGCTCGTGGACGTCACGATCGTGAACGTCGCGCTGCCGGAGATGGCGCCCGCGCTCGGCGCGTCGTTCAGCGACCTGCAATGGATCGTCACGGCGTACGCGCTCACGCTCGCCGCGTTGCTGCTGCTGATCGGATCGCTGTCCGACGTCGTCGGACGCCGGCGCACCTATCTCGCGGGCCTCGGCGTCTTCGCCGCCGCCTCGCTTGCCTGCGGCCTCGCGCCGTCGGTCGACGTGCTGATCGCCGCCCGTGCCGTGCAGGGCGTCGGCGGCGCGGCGATGTTCGCGACGTCGATCGCGCTGATCAGCGCCACGTACAGCGGATCGGCGCGTGGGGTCGCCTTCGGGATCTGGAGCGCGACCAACGGCGCGGCGGCGTCTGCCGGGCCGATCGTCGGCGGGCTGCTGACGCAGGGGCTGTCGTGGCGCTGGGTGTTCTTCGTCAACGTCCCGCTCGGGCTGGTCGCGATCGCCGTCGCGCGCCGTGCGCTGCGTGAGCCGCCCGTCGCGGCCGGGCGGCGGATCGACTGGGCCGGCGGGATCGCCTTCACGCTCGCGGCGGCCGCGGCGACGGTCACGGTGATGGAGGCCGGCGGGGAGGGCTGGACGTCGGCGTGGACGCTCGGCCCGCTCGCCGTGGCCGTGCTCGGGCTGTGCGCGTTCGTCGCGATCGAGTCGCGCTCGCGCGCGCCGCTGCTCGACCTCGGGCTGCTGCGGCGGGGCACGCTGACGGGGGTCCTGATCGCCGCGGCGTTCCTGATGGCGACGGCCTTCGGGGCGCTCCCGTACGCGTCGATCTGGTTGCAGTCGGTGCTCGGGCTCGACCCTGTCGAGGCGGGCCTGGTGATCGTGCCGCTGAGCGCGTCGGCGTTCGTCGTGGCGGTCGCGGGCGGCCGCCTCTCCCAGCGGATCGCGCCCCGGCGCGTGTTCGGCGTGGCGCTCGCGCTGATCGCGATCGGCGACGTGCTGCAGGCCGGGCTCGACGGCGGCTCGGAGTGGCCGCGGCTGCTCGCCGGCGTCGTCGTCGTGGGGATCGGCGTCGGCGTCGCGAGCCCGGTGCTCGCGTCCGCTGCGGTCGACGCCGTGCCACACGACCGTGCCGGGATGGCCGCGGGCGCCGTCAACACCGCGCGCCAGTTCGGGCTCGTGCTCGGGATCGCCGTCCTCGGCAGCGTCTTCAGCGCGCGGATCGCCGACCGGCTCGGCGGCGAGCTGCGCCGGTCAGGCGATGCAGAGCTGGTCGCGAGCGGCGGCGCGCGGACGGTGCTCGACGCCGCGCCGGTCGCGGATCGCGCTCAGCTCGACGGCGCGATTCGCGACGCTGTCAGCGCGGCCCTCGGGACGACGTTCCTGATCGCCTCGCTCGCCGCGCTGCTCGGCTTGGCGCTCGTGCTCGCGCTCCTGCGCACGCGCCCGGCCGGGTAGCGCTGGTCCGTCAGTCGGCCGCGACGATCGCCTGCAGGTCGATCTCGACCAGGAACGCGGGATCGGACAGGCGCGTGACGCCGACCAGCGTGCTGCCGGGCGGTGTCTCGGCGTTCCAGTAGCCGCGGGCCTCGGGGGCGCGCAGGGCGGCGATCAGCGCGTCGACGTCGAGCGTGAAGATCCGGCGATAGACGACGTCGTCCCAGGTCGCGCCCGCGGCGCGAAGCTGCACCCCGAGGTTGTCCATCACCTGGCGGTACTGACCGGCGTAGTCACCCTCGGCGACGACCTTGTAGTTCTCGTCCGTCGGCGTCTGGCCCGAGATGAAGATCAGTCTCATCGCTCCCGACACGCTCACGATGCGCGTGAACGACGGGTGCTGGAACAAGCCGTCCGGATTGATGTGTTCGCGGCGCACGGTTCGATCTCCTCGTGGGGGTACGGGAAGGCGTCTGTCTGCTCGAACTGCGGGCGATAGGATATCGGATACGCCTGGCGCGAGCGCGTGGATACGGCTACGCCTTCACGAGGCGGAACGCGATGAAGCCAGGCGCCCGTTCAAGCGCCTGGTGCACCTCGGGGTGGCGGGCCGCCATCGTGGGCGCGGGCCGCGGCTCGACGAGCCGCTCGATCAGAAAGCCGGCGTCGGCGAACTCCTCGCACCACGCCTCCAGCGGCTGGCGCCAGTAGCGGACGGCCCAGCTCGTCTGCCAGGTCTCCTCGATCGGAACGCGGTCGAAGTAGCCGCCGCCCTTGAGCAGCCAGTCGGTCGTCGGGTGCGACGTCGACACGACGAGGCGACCGCCGGGACGGAGCACGCGGTGGAGCTCGGCGAGCGCCAGCGGACGGTCCTCGACGTGATGGAGCACCAGCGCCATCAGCGCGACGTCATACGCCGCGTCCGGCAGCCATGCCAGCGGCCGCTCCAGATCCCAGGTGCGGACCTCTGCACGCGACCCGACCCGTCGCCTCGCCAGCTTCACCATCTCCGGGCTCGCGTCGAACGCAGTGACGGCGGCGCCGCGCGCGAGCAGCTCCTCGGCGTACAGGCCCGGGCCGCAGCCGGCGTCCAGCACGTCGAGACCGGCGACGTCCCCCAGCAGCTCGAGCAGCGCGGGCCGGTCGTAGTGCGCGTTGTACGCGCCGTCGCGCGCGTGCGCCTCGAACTCCGCGGCGAACGACTCGTACATCGGCTGGGACGGCTCGGGCACGCGCCGGATGATGCCGCACGTCACATCGTCGGTCCGCGGTTCGTCATCGGAGTAGTCACGTCATCTCGATGAAGGAGGCGGACGGTGCAGCAGGCACTCGAAGTCCGACGTTCCAATGCGGTCGCCGCTCGGCCGCCACAGCCCGCCGAGCGGCGGTCCCCGCTCGACATGGCCGGCGAGGCGCTCGACCTCGTCGTCGGCGCGGTCGCCGTCGGCATGCCGTTCCTGCTGCTGTCGATGCCGGCGATCGTGCTGTTCGTGCTGTTCCCGCTGATGCTGGCGGCGATCCCGGCCGCGATCGCGGCGTTGCTGCTCGCGCCGCCCGTCCTGGTCGTGCGCGCGGTACGGCGGCGGGGGCGCACGCGATGACTGCGCACGCCCACGACGCCCACGACGGCCGGCGCTGGTGGATCCTCGCGATGGTCGCGACGGCGCAGCTGCTGGTCGTGCTCGACGTGACGATCGTCAACATCGCGCTGCCCTCGGCACAGCGGGATCTCGGCTTCTCCGACGACGATCGCCAGTGGGTGATCACCGCGTACGCGCTCGCGTTCGGCAGCCTGCTGCTGCTCGGGGGGCGCATCGGCGACCTCGTCGGGCGCAAGCCGGCCTTCGTCACCGGCCTGCTCGGCTTCGCCGGCGCCTCGGCACTGGGCGGCGCGGCGCAGAGCTTCGAGCTGCTCGTCGCCGCGCGCGCACTGCAGGGCGTCTGCGCCGCGCTGCTGGCGCCGGCCGCGCTCGCGTACCTCTCGACCACGTTCACCGATCCCGCCGAGCGTGCGAAGGCGTTCGGCGTCTACGGCGCGATCTCCGGCATGGGCGGCGCGTTCGGGCTGCTGCTCGGCGGCGCGCTGGCGGAGCTGCTCGACTGGCGCTGGTGCATGTACGTCGCGCTCCTGTTCGCGGTTCCGGCGGCGATCGGCGGGCTGACGCTGCTGGGCACCACCGCCGCGTCCGCGCGTCCGCGCCTCGACATCCCGGGGACGCTGGCCGCCTCGGCCGGACTCTTCGCGCTCGTGTTCGGCGTCGCGCACGCGGAGCGCGAAGGCTGGGGCGATCCGGCCACCGTCGCGTGGCTGGGCGCCGCCGCCGGGCTGCTGCTCGGGTTCGTCGCGCTGCAGCTGCGTGTCGCGCATCCGCTGCTGCCGCTGCGCGTCGTCGCCGACCGCGACCGCGGCGGTGCGCTGCTGGCGATCGGACTCACGAGTGCGGGCGCGTTCGGCGTCTTCCTCTTCCTCACGTTCTACCTGCAGGCCACGCTTGGCTTCAACCCGTTGGAGACCGGGCTCGCGTTCCTGCCGATGAGCGCCGTCGTGCTGGTCTCGGCGACGACGACGACCATGCGTGTGCTGCCGCGAACCGGCGCGCGCCCGCTGATCCCGGCCGGCATGATGCTCGCCGCGGGCGGCCTGGTGCTGCTGACGCGCATCGGCGTCGACAGCGGCTACGTCTCCCACGTGCTGCCGCCGCTGCTCGTGATCGGGATCGGGTTCGGGATGGTGATGGCACCCTCGTACGCGACCGCGACCTGGGGCGTGCCGCCGCAGGACAGCGGCGTCGCCTCGGCGACGGTCGGCACCTCCCAGCAGGTCGGCGGCTCGATCGGCGTCGCACTGCTCAGCACGCTGGCCGCCGCGTCCGTCAGCGCGTACGCGACCGATCACGGCTCGGCCCCGGACGTGCTCGCGCGCGCCGCGGTCGAGGGCTACACGACCGCGTTCTGGTGGGCGGCCGGCCTGTTCGCTGCCGGCGCGCTCGTCTGCGGCGCCCTGCTGCGCTCGGACACACGACCGGCGACGTCGCACGATGCGCCGAGCACCGAGCGCCGCGTCCCCGAGACCGCGGGCGCCGGAGCGGTAGCGTGACCACCCGAGCGATGGATGACAGCGACTGGCTGGCTGCGCGCTTCGAGACCGATCGCACGCACCTGCGCGCGGTCGCCTTCCGCATGCTCGGCTCGGTCAGCGAGGCCGACGACGCGGTCCAGGAGGCGTGGCTGCGGCTCGACCGCGCCGGCGCCGACGACGTGCGGAACCTGACCGGCTGGCTGACGACGGTCGTCGCACGCGTCTGCCTCGACATGCTCCGCTCCCGCACCGCGCGCCGGGAGGAGCCGTTCGGCCCGCACGTCCCCGACCCGCTCGTCGGCCGTGAGGACCGCAGCGACCCCGAGCACGAGGCGCTGCTGGCCGACTCGGTCGGGCTGGCGCTGCTGGTCGTGCTGGAGCAGCTCGACCCGGCAGAGCGCCTCGCCTTCGTCCTGCACGACATGTTCGCGATGCCGTTCGACGAGATCGCGCCGATCGTCGGGCGCTCTCCCGCCGCCGCACGCCAGCTCGCGAGTCGCGCCCGTCGCAGTGTCCGCGGACAGGCGCCGCCGCCCGACCCGGACATCGCCGAGCAGCGCCGCGTCGTCGACGCGTTCCTGGCCGCCGCGGCAGGCGGCGACCTCGCGGCGCTGATGGAGCTGCTCGACCCCGACGTCGTGGTGCGCGTCGACCGCAGCGGGCTGCGCCCCGGAACCTCGCGCGAGATCCGCGGCGCGGCGGCCGTCGCCGAGGTGGCGCTCTCCGGCGGCTCCCGGTTCGGCCGCTTCGCTCGGCCGGCGCTCGTCAACGGGACGGCGGGGATCGTCGCCGCAGCCGGTGACCGCGCGTTCGCCGTCGCCGGCTTCAGCGTCGTCAACGGCCGGATCGTCGAAATCGACGTGGTCGCCGGCCCGGCGCGCCTGCGCGACCTCGACCTCGGCGACGCGTAGGTGTGCTTCGTGGTCGCCCTGGTCTAGCGCTGTCGAAGGACGACGCGGGCGTCGTTTCGCGGCGTGACGATGACGCTGCGCCAGCGGGCGGTCGGTTCACGATCGCCGGCTGGTTCGATGCGGGTCGTGCGCAGGAGCGCGGTCAGCATCGCCTGGATCTCGGCGAGCGCGAGGTGGCGTCCGGGGCAGCGTTTCCGGCCCCCGCCCCAGGGCATCCAGATGGCCGGGTCCGGCCGGCTATCGAGGAATCGCTCAGGACGGAAGGCATCGGGCTCGGGGTAGTGGCGGGGATCGTGGTGGATGAGGTAGATGCACGGCAGCAGCAGATCGCCGACGCCGTACGTTTCGCCACCGATGCTGATCGGTGCCTTCACGGTGCGGGGGATCGCGAACAGGAAGACCGGGCGGTGGCGGAGGACCTCGAAGATCGTGGCGGTCATATACCGCGTGCCCTCGCCTTCGCGGATCTCGTCCGTCAGGCGAGTCTGCACATGCGGGTGGTGCGCGAGCAGCGTGATCGCCCACGCGAGCGCTGACGCCGTCGTCTCATGTCCGGCGAGCACGATCGACATGACGGCGTCGCGGATGTACGCGCGCGACAACGGTCTGCCGTCGGCGTCGGAGCTCGCGAGCAGCAGCGCGAGCGTGTCGCCGCCGCCACCGTCGGTGGGGCGCGCGCGTCGGGCGTCGATCAGCGCGAGGAGCGACGCATCGACCAGCTCCTTCTGGCGCAGGAAGCGTCGCCAGGCTCCACGGAACGGAGGAACGTGCCGTGTCGGTGGCGCGCCGATGACCGGCGTCGCCGTGACGTCGAGCATCCTGAGCACGTCGACGGCCAGCTGCTGCGTCGCGGCGGTTTCGCCGAAGATGGTCCGCAGCACCAACGAGAGCGTGAAGGCGCGAAGGCGGGGGGACAGCGCGACGGGCGCGTCGTGCGGCCACGCAGCCACCTCGTCCTGGGCCTGCGCGGCGATGAGCGCGTGGTGGCGGCGCGCGGTGCGTGCTGAGAACGCTGCTCTGACGTGACTGCGTCCGTCGAGATGCTCGCGTTCGTCGGCGAGCATGAAGGAGCCGGGACCGACTATCGGCTCGACGGCCGATCCCCCTTCGCCCGGATGCAGGACGTCTGCTGGAGCTTGGAAGACCGCGCGCGCGTCGACCGGGTTCGCGAGGAAGACGAGCGGCGGCACGCCCGGCACCCGGACCGTGAAGCGATCCCCGTAGCTGGCCCGCAGTCGCTCGAGCGTGGCGCACGGCGCGGCGTTGATCGCCAGCAACTGCGCCACAGCGGGCAGTCGAGAACCGGTGGGCATCGCCGGAAGTACACCGAACGGCGCGTGGCGCCGCGTCGTTCGGTGGCCCGTCCGCCGGCCGCGCACGGCGCGCGATGCTGTCCAGCGGTCGCGATCTCAGGCGGCTACGGCGCGAGCCAGCCGTCGTGCAGGCGCGGCAGCAGGAATCTCTGGAGGTCGGCGCGCGCGCCCTGGCCCGCCAGCCCCAGCTTTCCGTACGCGTGCGACAGATGCGTCTCGACCGTCTTGACGCTCACGTACAGCTCCTGCGCGATCTCGACGTTCGTCTGCCCCGCCACCGCGAGCCGCGCGACCCGCAGCTGCGAGACGGTCAGCGCCTCCGCTCCCGTGCGCGCGATCCGTCGCGGCCGCCCGCCCGCCGCCAGCAGCTCCTCGCGCGCCCGCGCGACGAGACGCTGGGCGCCGCAGCGGTGCGCCAGCTCGATCCCAGCCGCCAGCTGCTCGCGCGCCTGCACGCGCTGCCGCGCGCGTCGCAGCGCCGCGCCCAGCTCGACGAGCGAGCGCGCGTGTTCGAGCCGTGCTTCGGACTCCTCCAGCGCCGCGACCGACTCGCGCAACGTCTCGATCCCCCGCACGCCGCCCTCGACCAGCCCGGCGCCGCGCAGCGCGACGCCGAGCGTGCGCGGCAGCCCCAGCCGGCGCGCCAGCGCGACCTCCTCCTCGACCAGCCCCAGCGCCTCGTCGCGGCGCTCCGGCGGCAGCACGCGCGCGAGGTCCGAGCGCCACGTTATCTGGCTGGGCCCGGTCCGCAGCGGCGACAGGACCAGGCCGGCGGCCTCCAGGTCCGCGAGCGCAGCGGCGCGCTCTCCGCGCTCGAGGCGCAGCCGTCCGCGGCCGGCGAGCAGCAGCCCGCCGGTCATGGTCCCGAGGAAGGTGGGGTCGAGCTCGAGCGTCTCGGCGATCGCCGAGACGTCGTCGACGCCGGGGCGCTCGAGCAGCGTGTCGAGGAAGACGTAGAACAGGTTCGCGGTCCACATCGCGACGTTCGCCTGGCCCAGCAGGTCGAGCAGCGTGCGCAGGTCTGCCTCGGCCGCCGCGAGGTCGCCGAGCAGGGCGACGACCTGGCTGCGGAAAGCCCGGCCGCCGATCAGGCCGAGCAGCTCGCCGTGGCGCCGGCCCTCGCGCTCGATCTCCTCGGCGACGTCGAGCGCGCGGTCGTAGGCCTCGGAGTAGACGAGCGCCATGAACAGCTGCGCGCCCGCCCAGCCGCCGGCGGGGCGTCCGCTCGTCAGGACGCCGCGCGCGAGAGCGCGCTCGGCGAGCGCTCGCGCCTGCGCCGCGTCCTCGCAGCGCTGCACCGCCTGCGCCGCGAGCGCCGCGGTCAGCGCCTGCGCCGCCCAGCTCGGCCCGTGCGCCAGCCGCTCGAAGTGCTCGCGCTCGCGCTCGAAGTCGCCGACCAGATGCGGGTCGTTGACGGCGACCACCGTGTGAATCGCCTCGACTTGGACGAGCAGCTCCGGGTCGTCGAGCCCGTCCAGCGCGCCGGAGAGCAGCGCGCGCGCTTGCCCCCACTGTCCGGCCGTCGCGAGCAGCTCCGCCAGCGCGACCGTCGCCGCGATCCGCAGGGGCGGCTCGTCCGCGAGCTCGACCGCCTGCGAGATGTGCTCGACGCACTGCGGGTCGCGGATCGCCATCTCGGCGAGGCCGAGCCGGTGCAGCAGCACCGGGCGCGACGGCTGTGCGGCGTCCTCCTCCAGCGCACGCCGCAGCAGCCGGATCGCGGCCTCCGGCGCGGCCCGCGACGACGACGTCTCGGCGGCCGCGAGCAGCGCGGCCGCGACTGCGTCCGAGCCCGTCGGGCGCGTGGCGGCGAGGTGCGCGGCCACCGCCTCCGCGGGCGCGCCGGCCGTCTCCAGCAGGCGTGCGGCCGCGGCGTGCGCGGCGTCGCGCTCGGCGAGCGAGAGACTGTCGTAGACCGAGCGCCGCACGAGCGGGTGCACGAACGCGAACGGGTCCTCTGCCGCGAGCACCTCGATCTCGCACAGGCGCCGGGCGATCCGCGCGGCGCGCGTCGGCTCGACGCCTGCGAGCTGCGCAGCGAGCGGCAGCGCGCCGCCATCGCCGAGCACCGCCATCGCGTACGCGAGCGTGGGCGCCTCCGGGCCGACCTTCGCGACGCGGCGCTCGACGCGCGCGGCGAGCGTCGGCACCGACGCCGCGGCGACGACGTCCGGGCCGAGCGCGCCGTCGCCGTCGAGCGTGCGCAGCAGCTCGCGCAGGTAGAGCGGGTTGCCGGCGCTCTCCGCGTGGCAGGCGGCGCACACCGCGTCGGTCGCCGCCGGCGTGTGCGCGCGCACGAGCGCAGAGACGGCCGCCTCGCTCAGCGGCCGCGGCACGACGCGCGAGTCCCCCGCGACCGCGCGCAGGCCGTCGATCAGCGCTGCCGGCGCGTCGGGCTCCTCGGGGCGCAGCGCGACGACGAGCGCGATCGGCAGGTCCTCGATCCGCCGACCGAGGTGGCCGAGCGCTTGAATCGACGCGTCGTCCGCCCAGTGCACGTCGTCGACGGCGATCAGCAGCGGCGCCGCTTCGGCGACGTTCGAGATCAGCCAGTAGATCGCGTTGAGCGCGGCGAAGCCGGCTGCCGTGCGCTCGGCGGACGGCGCGTCGCCCGCAGGCGCGACGATCCACTCGGCGGGAGCGGCGGCGCCTGCCAGCAGGCGCGCGCGCTCGGGCCCCGGCAGGCCGTGCAGGAACGGCTCGAACAGCTGGCGCACGCAGCCGAACGCGTACTCGCGCTCGAACTCGCCGGCGGCCGCGCGCAGCACCCGCAGTCCGTCCTGCGCGGCGCGCTCGCGCGCGGCGCGGACGAGCGTGCTCTTGCCGCTGCCGGCCGCGCCCTCGACGAGCAGCAGCCGCCCGCGGCCGGCGCGAGCGTCCGCGATCGCCCCGCCGATCTCGGCAAGCTCGCGATCGCGTTCGAGCACTGACTCAGGGCCTCTCGTCAAGTCGCGCACCGGCGTTGCTCCGGGTCGTGGTGCAAGAGAGTAACCGCGGTCCGGTGCGACGGCGAGCAAAAGTCCGGGGTAGCCCCCCGATGCGAAGCGCGCCAGCGGTCTGCCAGCGTCACGCCTCATGCTCCGACACCGTTCCCGCTGCCTTGCCGTCCTGCTCGCCTTGGCCGTCGCCGGCGCGGTCGCCTTCGTCCAGGCCGCAGCGGCGCAGGCGGCCGCGCCGCTCGCCGCGCAGTGGCCGCTCGACGCCGCGACGACCGCCGGCGGGCTCGACGCCACCGCCGACGTCTCCGGGAACCAGCTGGCGCTCAGAAGCGCGGCGGGCACGATGAGATTCGGGATCGCTCAGGGCAAGTTCGGCGGCTACCTGTCGAGCGCGAACACGACGCCGCTGCAGGTGACCTCGCCGCTGCTCGCTCCTGCGCAGATCACGCTGCTGGCGTGGATAAGACAGAACGGCGACCCGGGCGTGCTGCGCTACATCGCCGGCCGCGGCGACGACGGCCCCACCTGCCTCGGCTCGTCCTACGCGCTCTACACCGGCTACCCCGGCAGAGACGGCCTGCGCTTCTACGTGCGCGCGCCGGGGCCGACCGCTCCGTCCTCGCTCAGCGACGCGCCGCCGTCGGCGGCGGTCTTCGACAACAGATGGCACCTCGTCGCCGGCACCTACGACGGCACGAACATCCACCTCTACGTCGACGGCGTCGAGGTCGGCACGCCGAAGCCGGCGGCCGGGATCAGCTACGCGCCGCCGATCGTCGCGTCGAACTTCTACGTCGACGGCTACTCGCCGAGCGCCGGCTGCCTGGGCAGCTCCGACTTCCCCGGCGCGATCGACGAGGTGCGCGTGTACGACCGCGCGCTCACGCCGAGCGAGCTGACGCGCCTCGCTGCGGCGCCCGGACCGGATGCTCCCGTGCTCGTGCCCGACGGCGGGAGCGAGCCGCCGCCGGTCGTGCAGCCGCCTGTGACGCCGCCGTCGTCACCGCCCCCGCCGTCGTCTCCGCCGTCGTCGCCGCGCGACCCGGCGCGTGTGATCGCGCGGTTCGGGAGAGCGACCGGCAGTCCGTTTGCCGGGTCGACAGTGCTCGACGCCTCGGAGACGACGGGCGCGACGATGCTCGACTGGGACCTCTCGGGCGATGGCAGAGCCGACGTCTCGTGTCCCCCCAGCCAGCCGTACCTCGGCGTCTCGGTGCAGCGCACCACGACGGCGAACGTCGGCCTGACCGCGCGCGGCACGAACGGACCGGGAGGGATCGCGCTGCGCGCAACCGGCGGGACGGGCTCGCGCATGTCGTCGCTCGTCGTCCTGAGAGGCTCCGACCCGTCGAGACTCGTGCTGAGAGTGCTGAGAAACGGGCCGCCCGACGTCGCGGTCTGCGCCACGAAGTCGCGCCCGCTGTTCGTCCCGACGAAGGTGCAGCAGCTGAAGTTCTGCGAGCAGCAGACGGTCATCTGGGGACTGATGTCCGCGCAGGGCTGCTTCATACGCGAGGCCGAGGAGACCGAGGTGCCGGCTGGCGAGCGGGCGCTCGTGAAGGCGCACTACGAGTCCGAGAAGGTCTCGGCCGTCGTGGTGGCGATCTGCAGCCAGGCGGCGCGCGGTCTGAAGCCGCAGTCGCTCTGCGACGAGGCGCGCAGATTCTTCAGAGAGATGCCGTACGACGTGTTCGTCGCGAGACAGACCGTCGACCTCAACGGCATCAAGATCGCGCCGCGGTCCGGCTCGGCGGTCGTCGTCTTCCCGCGCCTGAACCGCCTCGTCGCGAGCAACGCGAAGGTGACGTGGGGCGGGATGACGGTTCGCACGGGCCAGCTCGACCTCAACTTCGAGAACGACCCGAGCGTCACGCGCACCCGCTTCACGGGCCAGGGCACCCAAAGATGCGCCTGCGGCCGCAGCGCCGCGATCGCCCGCTACGACGGCCGGCAGGGCCTGCCCGACATCGGTGGCTTCAAACTCGACGGATCGGTCGACCTCGCACTCGAGGGGATCGACGGCCAGCGCTACGCCTCCGGCGTCATGCAGCTGCGACTGCCGCCCGAGTTCGCGATCTTCGGCGGCAGCCCGCCCAGCGCCGGCGTCCGCGTCCTGTCCCAGAACGGCACCGGCCCGCAGCTCGACAACCTCGACATCCAGGTGCCCGAGGCCGGGATCGGTCCCGTCCGGATGACCGACGTGCGCTTCCGCTACGCGGCTCGCGGCCGCATCGACGGCGACACCAACCCCAACTCGACGTGCAACCGCGATGAGTGGAAGGCGCAGGCGAACGTCTTCATCACCGGCGGCGGCGGAGGCGAGGCCGGCTTCAAGCTCACGCCCCCGCCGGCGCAGAACGGGATCGGCTTCTGCGATGGGGCGTTCCGGCACTTCGGTGGCGCACTGAGATTCGGCGGCCCGATTCCGCGGCCGCAGATCTTCCCGGGCGTCTTCCTCGACGAGCTCAACTTCGCGATGCAGCTGCGCCCGCTGCTGATCCGCGGCGGCGGCAAGCTGAGCGTCGCGGACATATCGCGTGTCGCCGGCACGCTGCTGCTCGTGTTCGCCACGCCGCAGCAGCCGTACACGCTGACGCCGTCCGACGCCGGTGCCGAGCTCGGCCAGCTCGCCGGGCGCCGCTTCGACTCGACGACGATCGCCGGCGGCGGCGCCGTCGACATCAAGTTCCCCGGGATCGGCTACCTGCCGGTCGGCTCGGCGGCAGTGATGTACTCCGCTCCCGATCACATATACGCGGGCGGCGAGGTGCGGGTGCCCGGACCGGGGATCGCGATATACGGCCACGCGGCGGTCGAGGCGCTGTTGGGCCGGGGCCTGTTCACGTCCGCGATAGGCGGAAAGGCGTGCCTCGCGGGGGTGAAGAAGGGCGCCTGCATCGGCGGCGACGGCTGGGTCACGAGCAAGGGCATGGTCGCCTGCCTGAACCTCTTCGACACGCTGCACCCGGGCGCCGGGGTCGAGTGGGCGACGCGGCGGATCACGATCTGGCCGTTCGACGGCTGCAAGCCGAGCCGCTACTGGGTCAGGTTCGACCAGCGGGCGGTCGCGCGCGCCGCCGTCCGCAACGACCTGAGCTTCACCATCGTGAGAGGCGAGACGATCAAGAACGTGCGCCTGCCCGGCATCGGTGCCGCGCCGCAGGTGCGCATCACGGCGCCGGACGGCGAGACGCTCGACGTCAGCGGCGACGACTGGGTGTCCTCCGAGCACCTGCGCGGCGTGCGCGACGAGAGCGCGAACGTCGCGTACATAGGAGTCGCGAAGGGGGCCGGCAGATACACCGTCAC
This sequence comes from Conexibacter woesei DSM 14684, assembly GCF_000025265.1. Classification (GTDB taxonomy): domain Bacteria; phylum Actinomycetota; class Thermoleophilia; order Solirubrobacterales; family Solirubrobacteraceae; genus Conexibacter; species Conexibacter woesei. The sequence continues at coordinate 5,980,673 of NC_013739.1, read as the reverse complement.
GCCGCTCCCGGGCTCAGCTCCCCTGCGGTCGATGGGCGTCACGCTGCCGGGCTACGACTCGCACTTCGCGGCCAGCGTCACGCCCGACTCCGGGCGCGGCTCGCCGAGAGCGAGGAGCGCGGCGCGCGTCGTCCGCGCGGGCAGCCGGCAGGTGCTCAGCTACGACGCGCGCAAGCGCGGCGGCGGGCAGCGCGTCACGTTCGTCGAGCGCGGCGAGAACGTGATGCACCCGCTGGGGACCGTCACCGGCGGCCGCGGGCGGATCGTCTACACACCGGCACCCGGGCGCCCCGAGCAGCGGCGGATCGTCGCGGTCGCGACGGTCGACGGCACGCCGATCGCCGACCAGACGCTCGACACCTACCAGTACGGCGGAACGCCGCCAGTTGCCGCGCCGCGCACGGTGCGCGTGCAACGCCGCGGCACGCGCCTCACGGTGCGCTGGACGCCGGTGCCCGGCGCGCGCACCTACGGCGTGCTGCTGCGCTACGGCGTCGGACGGGAGCGTCAGCTGACGGCCCGCGGCAGCAAGCGGTCGCTGACGATCGCGCGCGTCCCGCTGCCCGAGGACGGCGTCGTCCGCGTCAGCGCGCGCGACGCGCTCGGACGCTGGAGCAGACCGCGCAGCTCCAACCGCTTCCGCGCGACCAAGCCGCTCCCGACGCTGCTCCAGACCGACCGGCGCAACGAGAAGCGAGGGCGCTAGGTGTCGTGCTGGCGGCACGATCCGTAGTTCCCCACGCTGATCTGCGGGAACGCGCGGCTGACGCGAACGTGCCCGTCGGCAAGACTCGAGGCACCACGAAAAGGAGCCTCGATGCCGACCGACGCCAACTCCGCCTCGCCGCTGCTGTTCGTCTTTCTCTTGCCGATGCTCGCGATCGTCGGGCTGGTCCTGTGGATCGGTGCCTCGCCGACGTGGCTGCTGGTCGGCGTCGCGATCGCGACGATCGCCGCGATGACCGCGTTCGTCATGCTCGCGATCAACCGGCTGCTGCAGGACGGAGACGGCGCCGGCAATCCGGACCTGATCGAGCACTGACACGCGGCAGGCGACCGCACTCGCGTTGATCAGGTGGCGGTTGGCGCGGCCACCGTGACCGACGTCAGGCCGATCTGCTCGACGCCTGCGAGCGCGCGCGAGACGGCGCACGCCTGCTTCGCGACCTCGGCCAGCTCGCGCAGACCGGCCTCATCGAGGCCGGGGACGTCGACCGCCGTGTCGAGGTCGATCTGGTTGATCGTCGGGACGCCCTCGACCATCCGCAGGCGCACGCGCGCCGTCGTCTCGATCGAGCGCGGGGCGTGCCCGGCCTCCGTGAGGACGTGGCAGAGCGCCATCGAGTAGCAGCCGGCATGCGCGGCGGCGATCAGTTCCTCGGGGTTGGTGCCGGCGCCGTCCTCGAAGCGGGAGGCGAACGAGTAGCTGCCGGTCCAGGCGCTCTCACCCACCGTCACCGCGCCTGATCCGGTCGCCAAGTCGCCGTTCCAGCGTGCGCTGCTGCGCACGTCAGCTTCCTTTCACGTAGCCGAGGGACTCGACGATCTTGCCGTCGCGGACGTGGGTGAGGTTGACGCCGCGGACGGAGCTCTCGCCGTCGGCTCCGAAGCGCAGGCGCCACAGGACGATCGCCCGCTCACCGGTGATGATCGTGTCCTCGAGCTCGAACGAGACCGAGCGATCGGCGGCGATCTGCTGCCAGAAGGCGACGCAGGCCTCGCGTCCCTCGAAGCGGGCGCCGTCGGGCGCCGGGGACGTTTTCTCCAGCACGCAGTCGTCCGCCACGAGATCGGCGATCGGGGTTGGGTCGTGCCGTTGGAACGCATCGTTGAATCGCTTGGTGACTGCGGCTGTGTCCGGTTGCATGGCGGCTACGGTAGGACCGCCTGGTGCTGCTCGGCAATACCCTCCAGGGAATCGAAGGGGTGGCTGGCGACGGCTACGATCTCGGGTGTGAGCAGCCTCGCCGCCCACACGCCCAGACAGTTCGCGAGCGAGCTGCGGCGCTGGCGCAATGCCCGCCGGGTCAGTCAGCTCGAGCTCGCGCTCCGAGCGGGCACCACGCAGCGACATGTCAGCTACATCGAGCAGGGCCGCTCCCGCCCCGGCCGTACGATGGTGGTGCGGCTCGCGGAGTCGCTGGAGCTGTCGTTGCGGGAGCGCAACGCGTTGCTCAACGCCGCCGGCTACGCGCCGCTGTTCCGCGAGTCGCCGATCGACGACGACGTGCTGAGACCCGTCCGCGATGCGCTCGACCGCATCCTCGAGGGCCATATGCCCTACCCCGCGGTGGTCGCGGGACCGATTGGCGATCTCGTCGCGGCGAACGCCGCGGTCGAGCTGCTCGCCGTCGGCGCCGCGCCCGCCCTGCTCGAGCCGCCGGTGAACGTGCTGCGACTCGCGATTCACCCCGACGGGATGGCAAGCCGCGTGGAGAACTTGTCCGAATGGGGTCGGCACATCATCGAGAGCGTCCGCGCGCGGACGCTGCGCAGCCCCGACACGCGGCTCGACGCGCTGCTCGCCGAGCTGGAGAGCTATCTCCCGCCGCTGTCGCCCGGCCCCGACCACGTCGGCTTCGCGGTGCCGCTGCGGCTGCGCTGCGAGCAGGGCGAGCTGCAACTGATGACGACGTTGACGTCGTTCGCGACCGCCGTCGACGTGACGCTCGCGGAGGTCCATCTCGAGGCGTTCCTGCCGGCGGACGACGCCACCGCGCAGATCCTGCACGAGCGCGAGCGAGCGCGGCGTGCCGGCGGTCGTGTCGGCTCGCTCCCGCCGGAGCTCGTCGTCGGTCGGCGCGCCTGAGGCCTGCCTGCGCAGCGGCGCTGACGTGAGGACGCCGACCGACCGCCGACGCGGTCCTCAGGCGGTGGCGCCGGGGTACGGCTTCCAGGTGCCGAGGATCATCAGCGTCTTGGTGCCGGTGATGTGCCGGCTGCGGCGCAGCAGGTCGATCACGCGCTTGAGATCGGCGACGTCGCGGGCGCGCACGAGGCCGACGGCGTCGGGGTCGCCGGCGGTCGTGTACAGCGCCTCGACCGCGGCGATGCCGGTCGCGACCGAGGCGATGTCGTCGACCTTGGTGCGGCCGTCGAAGCGCAGCTCGACGAACGCCTGCAACGGCGTGCCCATGGCCCCGTGATCGACGATCGCCGTGTAGCCGAGGATCAGCCCCTCACGCTCGAGGCGGTCGACGCGCCGTTTGACGGCAGGCGCGGAGATGCTCACGCGTGCGGCGATGTCGGCGAAGGTGCGCCGCGCGTCCTCCCGCAGCAGCGCCACGATCTCCCGGTCCGTCTCGTCGATCCCCACCGCCGGCGCCATCGACGCAGGATTCTAACGATTGAGCTCAATCAGAAGCGATCTATTGCGTCACACGTACCTATTCCGGGTGCTGCAGCGCGTCGACGGCGAGATCGTCGACCGGACGCTGATGACGCTGACGCTCTCGTGCGACCACCGCATCCTCTACGGCGCGGATGCCGCGCTCTTCCTGAACGAGATCAATCAGCTGATCGAGGCGCCGCTTGGGATGGCGCTGTGACCGGCTTCACTTCGAAGCGATCTCGCAGCCGTCAGCGCCCTTCACTGGCGCAGAGTCGGCGGCGATGCCGTCGAGGAGATAGGTGAGGCCGGTGGTGAACGTGCCGTCCCAGTCGTCCTGGAGCATGTAGTCGCTGGCGCTGAGCGTCGGGTAGCGATCGCGCTGATCGTGGAGCCGTTGCTGCGCGGTCTGGCGGTCGTCGGCGGACAGCTCGTGACTGGCCTTGGCGACCGTCGCGCCCATGACGTAGTTGTAGAGCGTCCAGGTCGCCGCCGTCAGGCGCTGGTCGCTGAATCCGGCGCTGACGAGCGCGGCCTGCAGGTACTCCATGCGGGCGAGCAGGTTCGGCCCCAGGGTCGGGCGCTGCAGCAGCGCGGCGGACCAGGGGTGCCGCAGCATGGTCGCCCGCCAGTCGTTCAGCACGCCGACGACGCCGTCGCGCCACGTCCGTGCGTCCGGGGCCTCCGAAGGCACCGGAGTCTCGCCGAAGATCGCGTCGAGCGCGAGGTCGACCATGTCGTCCTTGGTCTCGACGTGCCAGTAGAGGGTGGTGACACCGGCGCCGAGCCGATCGGCCAGCCGTCGCATCGTGAGCCCCTCGACTCCGGCCTCGTCGAGCAACGCGACCGCCTCCTCGACGATGCGCGCCGGGGACAGTGCGGGACCCTCGCGTGTCGCTCGCGGCGTGCGCAGCCAGACGCTCGTCGCGTCCTGTCTCCGGTGGCCCGTGCGGCCGCGCTGTCTGCCCGTGATGGTCATGCCTCCTCGCTCGCCGGCGTCGCCGCGGAGTGCCACGAGAACACGGTACTCGTCAGCGTTGCAGAGCGTCCGCGCGGGCTCCTTCCCGGCCGACGTCCGCGCGGCCGACCGCGACGCCTGCCGGTCGCCTCAGCTCGCCTCGCCGCCGAGCTGCGCACGAGTCGGCCGGCACCAGCTCAAGCCGCACACGGTCAGCCAGCGCACGGCGCTCCACGACACGGCGGACGAGGAGCCATGCGACGAGGCCCGCGACCAGCACACCGGCGAGCACGGGTACGAGCGGGCGGAACTGGGCTTGGCGCTGTCGAAAGGCGGCAGCGCCGTTCTGCAAGCCTCGACGTCGGTTCAGGCGTTCGGACCGCTTGGTGCTGCCCTTTCGGTGGGCCAATACCTCATGCTTTGGAGGTACTGGGTCGCCTCGGGCTCTTCCGCGAACTCCAGCAGGTTCCCGACCTGTGCAAGCAGCACCGCGCGGACTTCTGCGGGAGTCGCGAAGAAGAACTCCCGACGCTGATTGATCATGTTGACTCGTCGCTCGGCGAACGCTCGATGCAGGTCGGCCTCGACGGTCACGGCGTCGTCGGCGAAGAACATGGCGTGGACGTCGAAAGGGAACGGGACGGAGGCGTCTCCGAGTTCACGGACGCGGTCCATGGGCTCAAGGCGCCGGGTGAGTCCGATCTTCACGATGTTGGGTCCGAAGGCGCCTCGGTTGCTGATGACGTAGACGTAGCCGGCGCGGATGTTGGCGGTGCGGTAGTCGTTCTGTTCGATCGCGTTGTCGATCTGCTGCAAGCGCTCATTGAGATCGGCGATGGCCGCCGGGGCACCGCTGGCCTTGAGCGCCTGGAGTGCGTTGAAGTAGTGCTCGCGCTCCTTGTCGAGTCGGGCGCGTTCGGCAGCGAGTTCCTGCGCTGCCTTCCGCTCCTCGCGGAGGCGCTCGCGCTCTTCGCGGGCCTCTTCCTTCTCGACTTGAAGCTTCATGAGGTAGTCGGCGGTCAGTTCGAGTTCGCGGAGCCGGAGTGCGTGGTAGGCCGGGTTGATCCGCATCTCCATCATCGTGCCCAGTCTCGCGATCGCGGTGACGGACGATTCGAGACGGCGCTTGGCGGTGACGACGTTCCCGGCTCGCAGTGCTCGTACGCAGTTGTCCGCCTCGGCGTTGTAGGCGCGAAGCATCAGCTTGGAGAACTCGGCCGTCATCTTGCGGCCCTTGGCGAGCGAGTTGTTGAACGTGAACATGTCCGAGGCCAGGACGGCATCGCCAGCCTTGACCATGTCCTTGATCTGGTGGCTCAGGTCGCTGAGCTCGGCTTTGTACTCAGCGGCGTTCTCCAGCGGGTGGTGGTAGCGGTAGATGCCCACCTCTTGCAGGATTCGCTCGTCGTCGAGTTCCACCGTCGCGCTGTTCCGAAGGCGCGCGGCCTCGGCCTCAAGCTCACTGACTCGTTGACGGAGCGCGACGACCTCCGTGTCCACCGCCTTCGAGGGCTCGGACGAAAACGCAGGCACAGCGTCACTGGACCCGGACGGTGGCGCGTCGACGGCGGCTTGCGGCGGTGGTGGCGGAGGCGCGGCCGCACTGCGGATCCAGAACTCCCATCCATCGGGCGGGGGCGGCCACGAGGCGTCCGGTCTCCATCCTTCTGGTGGAACCCAGTCGCGGGATGGCACCTGCCATCCAGGAGGGGCATTGAACGAGTAGCCCGCCGGCGTCATCGTCCGCGCACGCCGGGAGCACCGTCGATGCCGGCAAGCTCGTAGGGATTCTTCGACATCGACGCACCAAGGTGCTCGAGCGTCGCGGCAGGCACGATGTTGTGCAGGTCGAACGTCACGAACGATTCGCGGTCTGCACCGACCCCGACGAAGGTGACGCGTCTTTCAAGCCCCGTCGCCGGATCTTTGGTCTCGGTCGCGACGTGGAGCGTGATCGTCTGGATCTTCCCGGCTCGATCGGCCTCGAAGATCTCGTGCAGCGTCCGCAGCGTGGCTTGATGGATGACGCTGGCGTAGCGTTCTTTCAGGCCCTTTCTGGACAGGGATGTGGCGGTGATCTCATCCTTGGCCTTGACCCAGCGGTAGCTCTTCTCGGCCGGCAGTTGATCGGGAGAACTGACCAGCACGGTCAGCGACAGCTCTCGCGTGTCGGGGTCGAACGCGTAGTCGTGCTCGACGGCCAGGATCTCGGGATAGACCGAGTTGCTGAGAACAATCCCCACGTACTCGTGGACGGCCTCGTGCTCGCCCGCGGCAAGACCGGCGATGAGTGCGTCCAATTGCTGGTTGGCCTGAGCGACCTCGGCGTCGCGTTCGGCGCACTCGCGGTCGTATGTCTCGCGGGCGGCTTGCAGAGCATCGACCCGTCTGCGCTCGAGTGCGTCTCGCTGCTGCATCTGTTCGAGTTGGAGGGCGGGCAGCTTCGCGGCTTCGGCCTCCCACACGCGATGCGCTTCTTCGAAGGCCTCGCGGGCTGCCGCGAGGGCGGCAGCATGCTTCTTCTTCCCGCCGAGAACGCTGCCAAGCCCCTTCGGAGGCTCGGGTTCCACGAACACGGGCTCCGGCGGCGCCGACACGGGCACGACGTCCGGCGTGGGCATCTCCAGATCGGCTCTGGGAAACGGCGGATGGCTCGTCGAAACGCGGAGATCCTCAAGGTCTACGAAGTCATCGACGTCCAGCGTGGCGGACAGGATCGAGGACAGCTCCTCCGCGATTTCGGCCAGCTCTGAGTTGAGCGCCTCAACCTCCGCAAGGCGGTACTCCTCGTGCAACCGCTTGGCTTCGCGCTCGGCCGCTCTTCGCTCAGCGACCGCCGCCCGCGTAGCAGCAGCGGCTGCGCGTTCAGCTTGTCTCTGCGCCCGCTCAGCTTCGCGGACTGCGGCTGCGTGAGCGCGCGCTTGCGCTCGTTCGGCTTGTGCCTGTCGTCTAGCGGCAAGCTGGTTCTGATACTGCAGCTCCGCGAAGAAGCCCCGTCGCCTGGCCATCCCGTCCCTCCTGCAAACAGTTCGCCGCACGTGTCGACGCGCCCGTGGAGCTGAAGCGCCACGTGACGGCGACGGACGCGAGGCCCCTCTTTCCGGGCCAAAGCCTAAGGCAACTCAGCGACCGCGCGAGCCGTTCGGGCCCTTGGAGACGCCGCGCGACAACCTCGCCGGCAAGCGGTCCGCTGGTCGTCGCCAGCACCCGCCAGTGCGAGCTGCGACCTCGACCCGTCCTCTGACTTAGACGTCCCAGCCGTGTAGCCGCCGGCGGATCGCGTCGTCGTCGCGATCACCGCGGCGGGGCGAGCTGTTCGCTCAGCTTGGGGTCGAGGTCATAGCGGCGCGGGGCGCTGCAGAACTGCCAGCGCTTGACGTTGATGTCGTGGATGCGCATGTCGCCGAGCAGTCCGGCGAAGCCCTCTTCCTCGGTTTCGCGCCGAGCGCGAGCGGTTCGGTGGTGACGTCGTGCGTGGTGGTGAGGTAGGTGCCGTTGTGCTCGGCCTCGGTCCAGCGCTGGCGCTTGCCGTCGTACGTGAAGTCGACGAACGCGACGCTCACGACGTAGATCTCATCTGGTCCGGGGCTGGTCGTCGGCGCGCTGAAGCGGTAGCTGCGCGGCGGGTCCAGCTCGAACTCGCCGCCGAAGTGACCGGCGCGCTCGATCGCCGTCACCTCGGCTGCAGTCGCGGCGCGGATCAGAACCCCGGTGCTGTGGATCTCGACGGCCATGCGCCGAACGCTAGAGGAGTTGGCGACCGGTGAGAGACGCCGCCGCTGTGTGGCCACAGTGTCATCTCGTCGCGGTGGTCCAGCTAAGGGTCGCGGGATTCCAGTGGGAGAGGCTTTCGCTGGTGGCGGCCAGGAGCGGGTCGACAAGTCCGATGACGCCAACGATGAGGTCGCTCCAGCGCTGCGGCGGTGGCGACTGGTACGACATTCGCGCGACCATCGCGGCGTAGGGCTGTTGGCGGTCGGGCATGTGCGCCAGTGCCTCGGCCATCGGGATCACTGGCTGCTGGCGGTGGGAGGCGACGGCGAGGATGTGCTGGCGAAGCTCGGTTGCGTCGAGGCGGTGTCGGCGGCTGGTGACCCAGAGGTCGGCGAAGTCGCGGTCGCGGGTGCTGGACTCGCGCCGTTGCATGGCGGTGACGATCTTCTCGGCGAGGTTGAGCGTGAGCGGGTAGGCAGCGAGCCGAACGGCGGGGCGGTCGATGGCCGACTCCAGGTCGATCACGGTCGATTGGCCCGGGTCGCCGAAGGAGAAGTCCAGTGCGAAGGGGATCCTCGCTCGGCCGAGGATGGCGAGCTGCTTGCAGCGGACGCTCTGATACTCGTCCCCTTCGCGCATGACCTCGGTCCGGATCGAGGACGGGTCGATCACGACGCCGTCGTGTGGGTCGGGCTCCAGCGCGCAGATGCGTGTGACCGCTTCGTGAACCCGCCGCTCGTCGTTGGGCAGGCCGTGGGTCGAGAGGTCGGCATCTCTGGTCATGCGGCGGATGCTGTTGGCGGCCATCAGCATCCCGCCCTTGAGGACCATGCGATCCGCGTAGTCGGAGATCGCCAGGCGGCGCAAGAAGGACTCGACGGCGTAGACGACCAGCAGCGGCTGGGTGTTGCCCCGGTGCTCGGCTCGGGCTTTGACCCGCAGTGCCTTGAAGGCCGCTGCGGCGGCCTGGTCGACAGGCGGCTGCGCGGTCAACTGAGCAGCGCCTCCAACGCCGGTCGCAGTTGGGCGCTGCCGCCGAGTTCGCGCGCCAGCTCAGCAAGGCGGGCAGCGTCGGACCTGGGCTGCGCGATGTAGCGGCGCAGCGCGTGCAGCGCGGTGTCGCGTCCGACCCAGCGTGCCATGCGCATCGCGTCGATCACTGAGCGCTCGGGCGAGTAGATCCAGAACGGCTCGTCGGCGTCGGTGTGCGCCTGCTGGCGCTCGATCGCGAACGTGCGAGCGTCGAAGACGTGCACACGAGTAGCAGGCTGGTCGATCGATGGCCGATGCATCCCTCGCGGCACCGCGACATGCACCTGCTCGGGGATCTCGTCGGACAGGTCCCAGAACGCTAGCGCCGAGTTCAGGCAGATCGTCCCGCGCGGCGCTCGCGCCGACACGACCGCCAGCTCCGACAGCAGGCCCATCCCGCCATCGGGCAACTGCACCACCCCTCGGCCGACGGTAGCCAGCTCACCCGTCGCGCGCAGCCGGTGCAACGTCGTGCGGCTCACGCCTGCGGCAACGGCGTCCGACACGCGGAATGGCCGGCCGTCAAAGCGCTCCCGCAGAAACTCGAGATTGGAGTGCGACGGTACGCGCATGGAACAAATCCTACACACAAAAGATATTCGTGTGTTGGATTCGTTCCAGTCACGACGAGGGCTACGCCGTCACCGCCTCGAGACTGCGCTCGCCGCGTCGGTGTTCGGGGTTACCTCGTGAGCGTATGCGTGAAAGCGTGCGCAGCAGCGAGCGTTCCGTCTGGTTGACGTACCACTCGCCTAGTCGGAGGGCGTCGTAAGGGTGGCTGAGTGTGAAGAGAATTATATTGAATTACTCTGCACTCGTTGTTGTAAAAAGTGTTCGAGATGCTAAGCGTTGCAACACGTTCGCTCGCGGTGCCGAGCGCCTTCGCATTGGCGAGCAGACCGACGTAGACGGCGATGCTCGCAGCACCTGTGGTCAGTGTCCATCTGACCGTCCGGCTGATTTTCCGGGTGGTTGTCGAGGTTGATCGTCGCGGTTTGCGGCTCTTGTCTCCGATGGTCATGGACTCAGTGTAACACTCGCATAATTCGAACGCAAGCTCTCGTTCTGTTGCTATTTAAGCGAATTATAATACAACGGAGGTGGCCGCTATGAGCGCGCTTAGAAAGGCTCTCGGCCGTGTTGACGGCGTCGCCGACGAAGGCGATCTGAGAGGCACGGAGTTCGATCTGCCGACCCTGGAGGGGTCGTGCGATCCGATCACGCTGGCGGACGGTCGACGGATCTTCCCGCCGACGCTGCACGGTGAGCCCATCTCGTCGTCGACGATGCGATGCGCGACCGCGCGGCCAACGGCCACTTTGCGTGGAGACGCGACCGCGGTCGCGACTACGCGTGCGGCGTCTGGGTGATCGGACCCCGTGTTCATGATCGGACTCGTCGACGAACACCCGCCCAGAACCGACGTCCCGGTCGCAGACGAGAGCTACTTCGGGACCGCCGACGTCACCGACGCGAGCGTCGAACAGGCCGGCGAAGACGACCGCGCGGCACGCCTGCAGGCCAAGAAGGCGCGGCACGTGGCCGCCAGCGCGAACCTCGCGCTCGGGCTCGAAATGACCGCCAAGCTGCTGGAGCCCACCGACCAGCAGGTCCGCGCCGGCGCCACCTGCTCTGCCACCTGCTCTGCCACCTGATCGCGACCGACCACGCCCAAGTGCTGGCGTTCGGCGCCGGCTGGACCGATCGCGACCGCCAGCAACCGGTCCGCGATGGCGAGCGGACGGTCCCGCGCCGCGTCGAGGTCGTCGTCGAAGCCGAGCTCGGACGCGCGATTGAGGATCGCGACCCGGTGCGCGGCCTGATCGGCCGGATCTCGCGCTGGAGCGCCGCGTGCGTGCTCGACCCCGGTCGGCCTCACCAGCAGCAGACACCTCGGCGCCGCGCGCGCAGCCTGCCACCTGCACGCAGCCCTCCCTGGCGGCCACGGACCGATCCGCGAGGCCATCTGGAAGCTCATGGCGCCAATGCTCAACCCCCACCTGGCCGACGTCAGCTGCGACGCGTTCGTCTTCGATGAACTGCCGACCAGCACCGTCGACCTCGACGAGCGAGCTCGCGATCGCGACCTCTCCGAACTCGACCTCGGGGAGAGTGGTGCGATCGCTCCAGGCAGGCACCGACTGAGTGGTACGGTGCCGCGTCTCTCGCGCGGACCCTCGGCCGAACCGAGGAGACCGGGAGGTTCCATATGGATCCGCTTTCCCTGGTCGCCCTCCTCCTTGTGTGGGCGATCATCCGCGAGCTGCGGACGATTCTCTAGAGGAGGGACCGAGACGGGCCGCTCAGCGGCCCGTCTCGCATCCGGCCTCAGCAGGACCTTGAAGGCCGTTTCGACCTTGTCCGGGTCGAATCGCAGCGGAGCTTTTGGTCCGCTGCCGAGGCGGAAGGCGCCGAGCTGATCCGCGCGGGCATAGACCCACGTGGGGTGGACGCCGTAGATCTCAGCGACGTCACCGACCGTCAGCTTGCGGCGCGCGAGGTCCAGGACCCGACGGGCGACGGCGTCGACGAAGTCGGGTGTCAGCTCGGGATCAGACGGCACCCGGCCCTGTCGCAAGGAGCACCCGAAGGCACCCCCTGGATCGCGTCGGCGGCGCGTCGGCGGCCATCCTCGCAGGGGCTTTGGTCACGCGTTCGGGGAAAACGGCGGATACGTGACTAAACCCCAGCCGCTCCCTGCTCTCGCGGTGGAGGGCGGAAGCCGACGGTTTGCAGCTACTTCCCGACATGGCCACTCCCAGATTCGAACTGGGGACACCACGATTTTCAGTCGTGTGCTCTACCAACTGAGCTAAGTGGCCGCGACGGCCGATGGTACCGAAGTGCGAGGGGAGGGTGAGTGGTCGTGGAGGGCGGGCGGGTGGCGCGCGGCTCGGAGGGCCGGGGTAGCATCGCGCGGATGAGCCCTCGCACGCTTGTGGCCGGCATCGCGCTCGGCCGCCTCGCCCTCGGCGCCGTCCTCATGGCCGCGCCGCGCAAGGTCGTCGGACCCGGCTGGATCGGCGCGGAGGCGGAGCGGCCGGCGGCCGGCGTGCTGCTGCGCGCGGTCGGTGCGCGCGACGTCGCGATCGCGGCCGGCACGCTGCTCGCGCTGCGGCAGGGATCGGCGTTGAAGCCGTGGGTCGCCGCCGGTGCGATCGCGGACGGGACCGATTTCGTCGCGACGCTCGCGGCCGGTCAGGCGATCCCGCCGCAGGCGCGCGCCGGCGTCGGCGTCCTCGCCGGCGGCGGCTTCGGCTCGCAACTCGGCCTGCTGCGCGCGCTCGACGCCTGACGGCGCGCGGCGGGCGCGGCGCGCGGCGGGCGCGGCGCACCCGCGCCTACACCACCAGCGCTCCCACGAACAGCGCGACGAGCAGCGCGGCGACGAGGCCGGCCGCGGCGCTCTCCGACCGCAGCTGCGCCCGCTCGCCGACGAGCAGCCAGCCGGCGATCCCTCCTGCGACGAGGCCGCCGAGGTGACCGGCCTGCGAGATCCCGGGCACGAACAGCGTGCTGCTGAGCGCGTAGACCGTCCAGCCGGCGGCGAAGATCAGCAGCAGCACGCGCCGCTGGCGCCAGCCGACGACGAGCGCGCCGCCGGCGAGGCCGAAGATCGCGCCGCTCGCGCCGACCGTCAAGGTCTCCGGCGCGAACGCCAGCACGGAGAACGCGCTGCCGAGCAGACCGGTCGCGTAGACGAGCACCATCCGCAGCGGCCCCGCCGCGAGCGTCAGCACGCCGCCGAGGATCACGAGCGCGACGAGGTTGCCGAACAGGTGCGCGGCGTTGGCGTGCAGGAACGCGCTCGTGAAGATCCGGTACCAGTCGCCGTGGTCGACCTCCCAGCCGTTCAGCCCGCCGTGCTCGGCGAGGCTCCCGTCGAGCGTGTCGTCGAACGGCGAGCTGGCGAGCTGGATCGCGAAGGCGCCGACGTTCAACGCCACCAGCACGCCGAGCGCCGTGAACGTCGAGGCGGTCGAGCGCGACGGTCGTGACGACGGAGCAGGCCCGGGCGTGTAGCTCATCGCCCCATCATCGCGGACCGGAGCTGGCGCGCGGCCCGCACCGCCCGGCTAGGGTCCGCAGCCGCGATGGAGGACTCGATCTTGACGACGCTGCTGCTGCCCGCCGCGCTGGCGATCATCATGATCAGCCTCGGCCTGGAGCTGACGCGGGCCGACTTCCGCCGCGTCGTGCAGGAGCCGCGCGGCGTCACGATCGGCCTCGTCAACCTCGTGCTGATCTCGCCCGCGCTCGCGTTCGGGATCGCCGAGCTGTTCGACCTCCCGGCCGGGCTCGCGGTCGGCCTCGTCCTGCTCGGCGCCTCGCCCGGCGGCACGATGGCCAACGTCCTCACGCACCTCGCGCGCGGCGACACGGCGCTGTCGGTCACGATGACGGCGATCTCCAGCCTCGCCGCGGCGATCACGGTCCCGCTCTTCCTCGAGCTGGCCTCGCGCCACTTCGACGCGCAGGCGCTCGTCGGCGACGTCTCGATGGGCGGCGTCGTCGCGCGCGTCTTCCTGATCACGCTCGTCCCCGTCGCGATCGGCATGACGATCCGCGACCGCTGGCCGGAGTGGACGGCGAACGCCCGCCCGCACGTGGCGAAGGTCGCGGCCGGCCTCTTCCTGCTCGTCGTCGTCTCCGCCGTCGCGGCCGAGCACGAGAAGGCGCTCGACAACCTCGGCGAGGTCGCCGGCGCCGCGCTCGCGCTTAACGTCGCGGCGATGACCGTCTCCTTCACCGTCTCCAAGCTCGCGCGCCTCGACGACCGCCGCGCGACCGCGATCGCGCTCGAGCTGGGCGTCCACAACGCCACGCTCGCGATCGCCGTCGGCGCGTCGCTCGCGACGGTCCTGACGATCCCCGCCGCCGTCTACGCGATGTTCATGTTCATCACCGGCGGCCTCTTCGCCAAGGCGATGCACCGCCGCAACACGCGCGCGGCGGCGCGCGCCCCGGCCGCGGTCTAGGAGCCGCCCGCCCAGGCCTGCAGCTGCGGCAGCGGGTCGACCGGCGCGCCGCCTCTCTCCTGCCAGCCGCCGACCCAGATCTCGAAGTGCAGATGCGGCCCGGACGCGACGCCCGTCGCGCCGACCTGCGCGATCGCCTGCCCGGCCGCGACCGCGTCGCCCTGCGCGGCCTGCACCGACCCGCGCAGCAGATGCATGAAGACGTAGTCGCGCCCGTCCGCGGTCCCGCGGATCACGAGGTAGATCCCGGCGCCGCCCGGCTGGTTCGCCTTCCACGTCACCGTCCCAGTCACCGGCGAGACGAGCGGGGTCCCGCTCGCGGCGACGACGTCCTGGCCCTGGTGGATGTGACCGGGGCGCCCGGCGCCGAAGCGCGCGTCCTCGCCGCCGAAGGTGTACGACCCCTGCACGGGGAACAGTCCGCCGACCGGCGGCGCGTCAGGCGCCGGCGTCGGAGCGGGTGCGGGCGCGACGGGCGCGACTCTTCTCGGCGCGGTCGCTCTTCTGCGCGTCGGCGTTCTCGCTCTTCCGGAGCCGCGTCTCACCGGTGTGCGCCCCGGCACCGCTCCGCCGGTCCGCGCGCTCGACGCGTTTCTGCGCGGCACGCCCGCCGGCTGCTGCCCCGGCGCCGCGCCTCCCGATGCGGATGCCGAGGCGGTCGGAGCCGCGCCGCCGTTGATCGCGATCGCGGATGAAGGCGCGACGAGCGCGGCTCCGAGAGCCACTGCGAGGGGGAAGGCGCGAGCTGTTCGAGCCATCGACCAGACCTTCGGTCCGCGCGTTGCACCGTCGAGCGCGCTGCAGGGCCGTGCACAACTTCGGCACCGCGAAGCTGCAGTGCGCCGGCCGTCCCGCGCTCCGCTGCAACGAATCGCCCGTCTACGGCGTGTCGAGCATGCGGCGCATCAGCGCCGCCGAGCCGCCCTTCGACAGCGGCTCGTTGAGGTTGCCGCACTTCGGCGACTGGATGCACGACGGGCAGCCGTGCTTGCATCTGCACTCGGACACGAGCCGGTGCGCGTCGCGCACGAGCCGCTCGAACTTGCGGTAGCCCTGGCGCGTGATCCCGACGCCGCCGGGGTGGCCGTCGTAGATGAAGATCGTCGGCCGCCCGGTCTGCGGGTGGGCGTTTGTGGAGAGGCCGCCGATGTCCCAGCGGTCGCACATCGCCAGCAGCGGCAGCACGGCGATCTGCGAGTGCTCGGCGGCGTGCAGCGCGCCCAGCAGCCGGTCCGAGAACGCGTCCGGCCCGAGCACCGCGTCGTCCAGCTCGTACCAGAGCGCCTGCGTCGTGAACGCTGTCTCGGGCAGGTCGAGCGAGTGGAAGTCGATCGTCTCGTGGTCGACGAGCGACTTTCTCTGGTAGCCGACGACGAGGTCGGTGACGATCACGTTGCCGAACGTCAGCGTCACGCCCATCGTCTCGCGCCGCTCGATCAGGCGCTCGATCGACGTCATCGTCTCGCGCCGCGGCTGCGTGAACCAGTCGCCGTCGAACGGTGCCAGCAGCGCGCGCCGGTCGTGCAGGTCGAGCTGCTCGACCTCGTACGCGCGCCCCATGTGCAGATAGACAGCGCCGTCGTGCGCGGTGTTGAACGCGCGCGCGGCCTCCATCGTGCCGATCACCTCGCCGTTGACGGCGTCGATCATCGTGAAGATGTCGGTCGAGGCGGAGCGCAGCGGCACGCGCGCGGCGGGGAAGTCCTCCGGCGCGCGCAGCTGGAACTTCCCGCGCCGCTCGATCAGCAGCCCTTCCCCGACCAGCCGCTCGGCGTGCTCGTGCCAGTTCGGCCCGAGCACCTCCGCGTCGCCTGGCGCGAGCGGTCCCTCGTGCGCCGCGCACAGCAGGTGCGCGGCGTGGATCTGGTCGTTCTCGTGGTCGAGGATCGCCGCCTCCACCGGTCGCTCCAGGAACTCGTCCGGATGGCGGCAGAAGAACTGGTCGAGCGCGTCCTCGCCGGCGATGTAGACCGCCAGCCCGCGCCCGCGCCGGCCCGCGCGACCCCACATCTGTCTCAGCGACGCGACCGTTCCCGGGAAGGTGACGCAGATCGCGGCGTCCAGCTCGCCGATGTCGATCCCCAGCTCCAGCGCGTCGGTCGCGACGACGCCGCGCAGCTCGCCTCTCGTCAGCCGCTGCTCCAGCTCGCGGCGCTGGTAGGCGGTGTAGCCGGCGCGGTACGGCGCGATCCGGTCGACCAGATCCTCGTGACCGCCCTGGCGCAGCCGCGCGCTCGCCGACCGCATGATGATCTCGACGCCCTTGCGCGACTTCATGAAGCAGATCGTCCGCGCGCCGGCCGCGACGAGGTCGGCGAACAGGTCGGCCGCCTCGCTCAGTGCCGAGGCGCGCGCGCCGAGCGTCTCGTCCAACAGCGGCGGGTTCCACATCGCGATCCGCCGCTGCGCGGACGGCGCGCCGTCCTCGTCGACGAGCGTGATGTCGTCCAGCCCCGTCAGCCGTTCCGCCAGCTCCAGCGGGTTGGCGACCGTCGCGCTCGCGAGCAGGAAGCGCGGCTCGGTCCCGTAGGCGGCGGCGATCCGCCGCAGCCGCCGCAGGACGTTGCCGACGTGGGAGCCGAAGACCCCGCGGTAGACGTGCGCCTCGTCGACCACGACGACCGCGAGGTTGGCGAGGAAGTCGCCCCACGCGGCGTGGTTGGGGAGGATCCCGACGTGCAGCATGTCGGGGTTCGTCAGCACGACGTTCGCCGATCTGCGGATCGCTCTGCGCTCGATCTGCGGCGTGTCGCCGTCGTAGATCGCCGGCCGCAGCTTCTCCAGTCTCAGCGCCGCGAGCGCGCGCGCCTGGTCCTGCGCCAGCGCCTTCGTCGGGTACAGGTACAGCGCCCGTGCGCGCGGGTCGACGTGAAGCATCTGCAACGTCGGCAGGTTGAAGCAGAGCGACTTGCCCGACGCGGTCCCCGTCGTCACGATCATCGGGCCGTCCATCGCGGCGAACAGCGCGTCGCGCTGATGCGTGTGGAGCGCCCCGATCCCGACGCGCCCGAGCGCGGCCGTGACCTCGTGGTGCAGCTCGCGCGGCATCGGCGCCGCCCGGCCCGGCCGCGGCGGCACGAGCGACTCGTGCACGAGTCGCTCATCGGCGCGCCCGCGCGCGAGCAGCGCCTCCCAGGGCTCGACGATCTCTGGGGCGGCAGCCACGCTTCGATACTACGCGCGGACTAGCCGCGGCCGCGCGCGACCAGGCGCGAGAGCACGATCTGCGAGCGCGTCCGCACGACGCTGCCGTCGCGCTGCAGCTCCATGATCAGCCGTTCGAGGTCGCGCGCGTCGCCGACGCGGACGCGCGCGATCGCGTCGGCGTCGCCGGTGACGCTCCACGCCTCGACGACCTCGGGGTGCTCCTCCAGCCGCGCGGTCACCTCGTCCAGCAGCGTGCCGGGCGCGAAGAACAGCTCGACGAGCGCCTCGGTGCCGGCGCCGAGCGCGTCGTGGTCGAGGACCGCGGTGAAGCCCTCGATCGCGCCGCCTGTGCGCAGCCGGTCGACGCGGCGCTTGACCGACGGCGCGCTGAGCGCGACGCGGCGGCCGATGTCGCCATACGAACGACGCGCGTCTTCGACGAGCAACGCAACGATCTGCCGGTCGATCGGATCCATCCGTTCGATTGTTGCACCAACTCGACGGATTCCGCACTCGACTGGGGGGCGAACTCGTCCTACCGTGGATGTCATGCCTCAGCGCGAAGCCACCGCCCATGTCCTGTTCGACGAAGCGCACTCGGAGGCGTGGACCGTTCGCCCCGAGCTGGCCCGCGCGATCCAGCCCTCGCACCCCGAGGACTCCTCCTACGCGAAGGCCGCCGCGCTGCTGCGCGGCCACGACCTCGGCGTCGCAGCGCACGACGCGGCCGACGGGCCGCTCGACGCCGCGACGCTCGCGGACGCCGACGTGCTCGTGATCGCCCACCCCTCCGACGACGCATGGGAGCAGGTCGTGCCCGGTGGCTCGCCCCGCTTCACCGACGCCGAGCTGCACGCGGTCGAGGCGTTCGTGCGCGCCGGCGGCGGCCTGATCGTGCTCGGCGAGCAGGAGCAGGAGAAGTACGGCAACAACGTCAACGAGCTGCTCGCCCGCTTCGGGATCGAGATCGAGAACCGCACCGTCTCCGACTACGAGCACCATCGCGCCAGCCCGCACTGGATCCTCGCCGACCTGCGGCATCCGGTCGGCGGCGTCGACCTGCTGGCGCGCGTCGACGCAGCCTGCTTCTACCGCGCCACGACGCTGCACCTGGCCAACGGCGCACGCGCGCTGGCGAGCACGTCGGCGACCGCCTCGACGCCGCGCGCCCCGCTGCTCGCGGTCACCGAGCAGGGCGCTGGCCGCGTCGTCGTGCTGGGCGACTCCGACCTCTTCGGCGACGACTGCATCGACGAGCTGGACCACGCCGACCTGTGGCTCAACCTCGTCCACTGGGCCGCCGGCGGCGCCTACGGCGAGCCGCTGGCGGCGCCGCGCGCCGCGGCGGAGGCGAAGGACGACCCGCACTGGACCGCGCTCAAGCGCGAGGTCGACGCGCTACGCCTGCAGCAGCGGTCCGACGGCAGCGTCGACCTGGGCGAGCACGACCCCACCGGGCTGCGCACCCGCGTCGAGGCGATCGTCGCCGCGATCGAGCGGCTGGCGCCGCGCTTCGCGCATCAGGCCGCCTACCTGGAAGCGGTCGTCGCGGACCTGCGGGCGTGGGCCGACGGTGGCTTCGAGCAGCCCGACTTCACCGCCGCACTGGAGCAGTTCCGTCCCGACCTCCAGCGCGAGGACGGGATCCAGCACCTCGTCGTCTTCCCGATGTACAAGCAGAACGGCTCGCGCGACAAGGTCTTCGAGGCGCTGATCGTCGCCGTGCCGTGGCCCGAGTGGCTCGCCGAGCTGGAGCGCGACCGCTACGACAACGCGAAGTTCGTGCCGGTCACACTCGTCGACTACACCGCCGGGTATGACTCCGACTGCGCCGTGCTGTTCCCCGAGACCGTCTCCGTCGCCGGCAAGCCCGTCAACCACTTCGGCGGGATCTTCTGCGACCGCGAGGCGGAGCGCTTCCGCCGCACCTCGAGCGCGGCGGCGTCGGTCCTGCGGCTCAACCTGCCGCCCGACGCGGCGGCGCTGCTCGCGAGCGAGCGGCTCTCGCGCGACGCCTACGAGCTGTGGGACCTCGTCCACGACCGCACGCACAGCCACGGCGACCTGCCGTTCGACCCGTTCATGATCCGCCAGCGGATGCCGTACTGGATGTACGCGCTGGAGGAGCTGCGCTGCGACCTGACCGCGTTCAGCGAGGCGGTGACGCTGGAGCGCGAGGGCTTCGCGTTCGCCCGCCACGTGCAGTACGCGATCCTCTTCGACCGCCTCTTCCGCTTCCCGATCACCGGCCCGCGCATACGCAACTACGACGGGCTCGGCGGGCAACTGCTGTTCGGCTTCCTGCACGGAACGCGCCGACTCCACTGGACCGACAACCGCCTGACGATCGACTGGGAGCACGTCGCCGACGGCGTGCTGGAGCTGCGCGAGCAGGTCGAGACGCTCTACCGCGCCGGCATCCAGCGGACGAAGCTGCAGCACTGGGCGGCGGCGCACGACCTCGTTGCCGCGCACGTTCCCCCGGCCGCCGGCTCGCGCTGGGTTGCGGGCGCGCGCGACTTCGCCGAGACGCCGAACCCGAGACCGTACGTCGACGAGGTGCTCGACGACGAGTTCCCGCTGTCGCTCTTCTACGTCTCGCTGCAGGGCAAGCTCGCCGCCGACGCGCCCGCGGTGGCGGCGTGAGCACGTTCGCGAGCGACAACTACGCCGGCGCGCACCCGCAGGTGATGGCGGCGGTCGTCGCAGCCAACGAAGGCCACGCGCCCGCGTACGGCGCCGACCGCTGGACCGCGCGGGCGCAGGAGCTGCTGCGCGAGCAGCTCGGCTCCGAGGCGCAGGCGTTCCTCGTCTTCAACGGGACCGGCGCCAACGTGCTCGCGCTGCGCGCCGCCTGCTCTCCGTGGGGCGCGGCGATCTGCGCGCAGACCGCGCATCTGCACGTCGACGAGGGCGGCGCCCCCGAGCGCGTCGGCGGCGTCAAGCTGCTGACCGCGCCGACCGCCGACGGCAAGCTCCGTCCGGCCGACGTCGAGCGGCTCTGCGACCGCCTCGGCGACGAGCACCAGGCGCAGCCGCAGGTCGTCTCGATCGCGCAGTCGACCGAGCTGGGGACCGTCTACTCCCCGAACGAGGTCGCCGCGCTCGCGCGCACCGCCCACGACCTCGGCCTGCGCCTCCACGTCGACGGCGCGCGCCTGCCCGCGGCTGCGGCCGCGCTCGGCGTCCCGCTGCGCGCGATCACGACCGACGCCGGCGTCGACCTGCTGTCGTTCGGCGCGACGAAGGCCGGCGCGCTGGGGGCGGAGGCGGTCGTCGTGCTGCGCCCCGACGGCGGGCTTGTCGATGGCCTGCCGTACCTGCGCAAGCAGTCGCTCCAGCTCGCCTCGAAGGGCCGCTTCCTCGCCGCGCAGTTCGTCGCGCTGCTGGAGGACGGCCTGTGGGAGCGGCTCGCCTCGCACGCCAACGCGATGGCCGCGCGGCTCGCCGCCGCCGTTCGCGACACGCCCGGCCTGGAGATCACGCAGCTGGTGCAGGCGAACGCCGTCTTCGCCGCGCTGCCGCTCGCCGCCACGCGCCGCCTCCAGCAGGAGTGGCACTTCTACGACTGGGACACGCCCGGCCGCGAGCTGGCGCCCGGCACCGGCGAGGTCCGCTGGATGTGCGCGTGGGACACGACCGCAGACGAGGTCGACCGCTTCGCCGCGGCCGTCCGCGACGTGCTCGGCGCGGTCGCTGCCTGAGCACCCGACCGCCGCCGGCGCGAGCCGTCAGACTGCGGCGCATGCGCTGCCTCTACGTCGATCTCGACGGCACTCTCCTCGGGCCGGGCGCGTCGCTCCTGCGCGGCGCCGACGGCGGCTTCTCGACTGCGGGCGTGCGCGCGCTGGAGGCGTGTCACCGCGCCGACGTCGAGGTCGTCATCTACACCGGCCGCCGCGAGGCGCAGGTGAAGGAGGACGCGCGCCTGATCGGCCAGACGGCGTACATCTTCGAGGCCGGCGCGGGGCTCGTCGTCGACGGCGAGCTGGAGTGGCTGACGGGCGGCCTGCTGCCGCGCGAGGACGCGACGATCCACGACCAGATCACCGCCTCGGGCGCCCCCGCGCTGCTGTTGGAGACGTTCCCGAACGCGCTCGAGTACCACGAGCCGTGGCACGTCGACCGCGAGGTCTCGCACCTCTTCCGCGGCCTCGTCGACGCGTTCGAGGTCGACGCGCTGCTGGCCGAGAACGGGATCGAGGGGCTGCGGCTGGTCGACAACGGCACCGTCCACTCGCGTTCGGCCGCGCTCGCTGAGCTGCCGCAGGTGCGCGCCTACCACCTCGTGCCGGCTGCCGCCTCGAAGGCCGGCGCCGTCGCGCGGCACATGCAGATCCGCGGCTACGCCCCGGAGGAGTGCATCGCGGTCGGCGACTCGCGCGAGGACATGGGCGCCGCCGCCGCCGTCGGCAGCTTCTGGCTCGTCGCCAACGCGCTGGAGAAGGACCCGACGCTGCGCGAGGCGATCGGCGACCTCGCGAATGTGCGCGTCGCCACCGAGCGCCACGGCGCCGGCGTCTACGAGGCGGTCGTCACGACGCTCGCCGAGCGCCGCGGCTGAGGCGCCCTACTCCGGCGCCTCGCGCCGGTCGTGGCCGCTGCGGCGCGCCAGCCAGCCACGCATCCGCGTCGCCGCGCGGCCGATCGCGCCTCTCTGGACGGCGACGCGGTCCCCGCCGACGCGCCAGCGGGCCGGCGGCGGGACGGTCGCACGCACGAGCGCGACCCACTCGTCGAGCGGCAGCTCGCCCGCGATCAGTCTCGCGAGCGCGTCGGTGACCGGCGCCTCGATGCCGGCACCGGCAAGCGCGCGCGCCAGCAGCGGGACCGACTCCATCGCCTCGACGGCCTGTCCGATCCGCGCCGGGATCTCGGCCGCCGGCACGCCCTCGGCGAGCAGCTCGCCGGCGCGGCGGTTGCGGCTCTGCGGCGCGAGCGCGGTCGCGACCAGGTCGCCGGTGCCGGCGAGGCCGATCATCGACTCCGGCCGCGCGCCCTGGCGCTCGGCGTAGCGCCAGACCTCGCCGAAGATGTGGCCGGCGGCGGCGCCGGCCGCGTTGAGGCCCTGCGCACCGGTCGCGCCCGCCGCGAGCGCGGCGGCGTTCTTCGCCGCCCCGGCCAGCTCGACGCCGACCGGGTCGTTGGACTGCTCGCAGACGACGCCGGCGCGTATGAAGACGCTCGCGATCAGTCTCGCCAGCTCCTCGTCGGTTGCGGCGGCGACGAGCCCGGCGCCCTCGCGCACCATCTCCTGCGCGTGCGCCGGGCCGCCGACGCAGGCGATCCGCTCGGCCGAGAAGTGCCGGCGCAGCAGCACGGTCGGCGCTGTCCCGGCCGGCGGCACGAGCCCCTTCGAGAGCGACACGATCGAGGCGCGGCGTGAGAGGCCGGCCGACTCGAGCCCAGCGATCACCTGCTCCAGCCCGCGCGAGGGGACGGCGAGGAAGACGAACTCGGCGCGTCCGAGCCCGGCCGTGACTGGCTCGATCCGCAGCTCCTTCGGCAGCTCGACGCCGGGCAGGTACGTGCGGTTCTCGCGCGCCTCGCTCAGCGCCTCGGCTTGCTCGGCGGTGCGCGTCTGCAGCGTCGTGCGCATTCCGCCGCGCGCGAGCAGCACCGCGACGGCGGTCCCGAACGAGCCGGCGCCGACGACCACCGCCCGGCGCAGAGCGGGCGGAACGGGGATCTGGGGGCGCGGAAGGGGTGGCACGAGGCGGCGAGCGTAGCGCGCGCGCTCATTCCACCGCCCCCGGCTCGTCGCGCCCGGTCCCGTCGACGATCACGATCTCGCCGGCGATGACCTCGGTACGGACCCGCGGGTGGCCTCTCACGAGCAGCACCCGCGGGTCGTCGGGGTCGTAGAGGATCCGTGCGGGCTCGCCGGGCGCGAGGCCGTGCCGCGCGTAGCGGTTCATGAACTGCCGGTGGACGACGCGCAGCCGCTCGCCGCGGGGCAGCTGCACGTCGAGCGTCAGCTCGATCTCGCGCGCGGCGCCCTCGCGCGTCGCGCCGGTCGGGCGCAGCGCGACGACGGTCGCGACGCCGCCGACGCCGCGCGCCGACAGCGCGGCGGCGACCTCCCGCTCGCGGCTCGGCTTGCGGCGGAACAGACGCATCTCGCTCGCGAGCCTACCCGTCCGGCGGACGGCTCGGCCGCAGCGGCGGCGCCGCCCGGCGGACCCGCGCGCCGCAGCTCAGGCGAGCCGCGCCAGCTCGCGGCCGGCCGCCTCGATCGCGTCGAGGTCGCCCGCCTCCAGCACCGCCTGGAGGTCGAGGATGCGGCCGCCGAACGCGTCGAGCGTGCGCGAGCCGACGACGGCGAAGCAGGGGACGCCGCTCTGGCGTGCGCGGGTCGCCAGCTCGCCCGGCGCCTTGCCGGCGAGCGTCTGCAGGTCGAGCCGCCCTTCGCCGACGATCACCGCGTGCGCGGCGCGCATGCGTGCGTCGCCGTCGAGCTGGTCGAGCACGAACGACGCGCCGCTCTCCAGCCGCGCGTCGCAGGCCTCTGCGAGCGCCCCGGCGACGCCGCCGCCCGACGCGCCCCAGTTGACGCCGTGCGCGGGCGTCCGCACGTCGCACAGCACGACCAGGCGCGGCCGCAGCCCGCCGCCGGACGCGATCGCTTCGACCGCGCCCTCGCCGCCGTCGCGCGGCGCGACGTCGCCGGCGCCGACGAGCAGCACCTCCGCGCCAGTCTCGGCGGCAGCGAGCAGCAGCTCGCCGGCTGCCGCGCTGGAACCCGCCTCACCCGACCCGTCGTCGCCGAGCACCGCGGCCAGCTCGACGATCGCGGTGCCGCCGTCCTCGATCAGCGCGATCCCGACGTCGCGCTCGCCGACGCGCACGGCGGCGGCGTCGCCGCCGAGCGCGGGCAACATCACCTCGATCGTGCCGCGGCCGCCGTCGGCGAGCGGGCAGAGGTCGACCTGCCAGCCGCCCGCCTCCAGGCCGCGGCCGAGCGCGGCGGCGACCTGCGGCGCGCGCAGCGTTCCGACGAATGGCGCGGGGGCGACGAGGAGCGGTGCACCGGAGCTGGCGGACATCGGCCCGCATCCTACGTCTCACACGACGCTGGGCTCAGCTGCAGATGTATATCGACAGTATTCCGAGCGTGACGGTGACGACCGCGGGCGCCGACAGCCAGCCGGACGAGATCCGCGACTGCACTCTGTACTGGCCACCGAGCCCGATCGCGGGCAGCGCGTAGCTCAGGCCCGTCGTCGACACGGTTCTCGCGTCGGGCTGGGTTATGACGTAGTCGATCGTGTTGCCGGGCGGCGGCGTGACGGCGTTCCACACGATGTTCCCGCTCAGGATGCCGAGCCCGGAGCATCTGACGCCGGTCGGGGTCGGCACGGTGTAAGCCGAGAAGGACGAGTTCGCCTGCACGGAGGTGAGGAACGCGGCGAGCGCCGGCACGGCGGCGAAGCCGGCCCACAGCGCCGCGGCGGCGGCGAGCCCGAGCAGCGCTCGGCGACGCTCGCCGAGCGCGCTCAGGACGCCTCCCCCGGCGGGCGCCTCGACGGCGCCCGCGCCGCGGCGGCGCCGCCGGTCGACGAGCCAGGCGAGCGCGACGGTGCCTGTGAGGACGCCCAGCCAGTACTGCAGCCAGGGGTTGTCGAGCCAGCCGATCGGCTTGCCGAGCCACGGCACGACGACGACCGGGCGTTCGACGCGGCTGACGGTCAGCCCCGGGTCGGCGCGTCTGTTGCGGTCGCCGCGCAGGACGAGCGTGACGGCGCCGTCGCCGACCGGTCTGACCTGCTGGACGCGGTGCATGATCCGCCGGCCGTCGGTGCGCACGACGGCGACGACCTGGCCGGGTCTGACGGCGGTCGCCGGCTGGGTCTTGACGATCGCCACCGTCCCGATCGGCATCGACGGCGCCATCGACCCGGTCCGC
This sequence comes from Conexibacter woesei DSM 14684, assembly GCF_000025265.1. GTDB lineage: Bacteria > Actinomycetota > Thermoleophilia > Solirubrobacterales > Solirubrobacteraceae > Conexibacter > Conexibacter woesei. The sequence goes on along the minus strand of NC_013739.1, from coordinate 5,955,609 downwards.
ACGACGACCGGCCGCGCGCCGAGCGCGATCGCGAGCACGGTCAGCGTCAGGCAGGCGGCGCCGAACGCGGCCAGCACCCAGCTGGCCGCGCGCAGCAGCGTTCTGCGACGCGGCTCACGTGGTCGCGTTGAACGTGAACGTCGCACTCGTCGTCAGGCCCTGCAGGGTGTTGGAGGCGCCCGACGGCAGCTCGACGCGGAAGCAGAGGAACTCGCTGGCGGAGGCGGCGAGCGGACGGGCGGCGATCGCGGCGCTTCCGAGGCCTGCGGCGGAGGCGTATGCGGTGTCGCTGGACGCGGTGTACGTGGTCGCGTCGCAGGTCGAGCTGGGGACGCCCCTGATGCCGATCACGAGCGCGCTCGCGAGCGGCGCGCTGCCGGTGACGGCGGTCGACATCGTGTAGTTGAAGTTGAGCGTCCCGGCGTTGCTGATTCTCAGCGGCGCGAATCTGACCGTGCCGGGGATCATGTTCGTCATCGACAACGACGTGAACGCGACGGTGCCGGTCTGGTCGTTGGCTCTGATCGTCACCGAGCCGGTGGAGAAGCTGGTCGTCACGTCGACCGAGTCCGTGAACGCGGCGTACGCGCCGAGCCACGACAGCCCGACGAGCGGTCCGATTGCAAGCAGCGCACGCACGCGGCGCGACGAGGGGACCTTCATTCCGACACCTCCCGAGTGCCTTGAAAACCTAGTAAGAGGTGGTATCGACAGGCGCCAGAAACATCTTGAAAATGGTCAGACTCTCTACGTGCAATCAGCAGGGTTGATGCACCTTTAACACGAAGATTGGCGCGACGGCGTCATCGGGCGTCGCGCGAGCCCGTGGAACGCCGCGCCGGCACGGCGCTCGACTCCGGGAGATCCCGTAGGCCGTTCCGGATGATCCCGTCTTGTCGCGAGACGCCGCGGACCGCAGACTGCTCCGCATGAAGACGGCCGCGCTGTACCGCTGCGTCGCGTGCGGCACCCGCTGGCGCTACGAGCAGATCCGCAACGTCGCGCGCTGTCGCGCCTGCGGCTGCGGGCTTGCGCTCTGCCGCGAGCCGGCACCGCCGGCGACGAAGCAATAGCCCAACCACTGGAGTCGACGATGAAGAGGTTCCGCCTGCTGGCGGCGACGGCGGCCGTGCTCGTTGCCGTCGTCGCGATCAAAGCCGTGCAGTCGGCCCCGACCGGCTACGGCGCCGTCGGCACGGCGCCGCAGAACGCGCAGCTGAAGCTGCCGCCGCACAGCGCCGCGATCGTCGCCGACGCGCGCACCGGCCGGGTCCTCTACGCCGACCGGCCGCATCGCAGGCTGCTGATCGGCAGCACCGCCAAGCTGATGACCGCGCTTGTCGCGCTCGAGCGGACGTCGCTCGAGGACTCGTTCACCGCGCCGGCGTACGCGGGCGATCCGACCGAGTCGCGCGTCGGGCTCGGCACCGATGAGCAGCTGCTCGTCGGCGACCTGCTGCGCGGCCTGCTGGTGGTCAGCGGCAACGACGCCGCGATTGCGCTGGCGGAGGGCGTCGCGGGCTCGCAGGAAGCGTTCGTCGAGCTGATGAACGAGCGCGCGCAGGAGCTGGGCATGAGCGACACGCGCTACGGCAACCCGATCGGCCTCGACGACGGCACCAGCTCCAGTGCCGCCGACCTCGTCACGCTCACGCGCGAGCTGCGCCGTCACGACGCCTTCCGCGAGATCGTCGCTTCACCGAGCGTGACGCTCTCCTCGGGCGCGGTCGCGCGCACGCTGGAGAACACCAACGACCTGCTCGGCGGTCCGCTGGCGGTCGACGGCGTCAAGACCGGCCACACGAAGGCGGCCGGCTACGTGCTCGTCGGCTCCGCCACGCGCGGCGGCCGAGCGGTGATCTCGGCCGTGCTCGGCACGCGCAGCGAGGCCGACCGCGACCGCGCGACGATGACGCTGCTGCGCCACGGCCTGCGGCGGATGCGATGACTCCGGGAGATCCCGTAGACGGTCCGGTGGGATCCCGGATGGGCGCGCACGACGCGGATCGCCACAATGACTGACGTGACGTCGGCAGATCCAGGCCACGGCGACCCGTTGCCGCAGCCGCTCCTGCGCGCCCAGAGAGGCCGCTGGCTGGCCGGCGTCTGCCGCGGCCTGGCGGATCGCTGGGGCACCCCGGTCGGCCAGGTGCGCGCGCTGTTCGCGGTCGCGGCGCTGTTCGCCGGCCTCGGCGTGCTCGCCTACGTCGCCTGCTGGCTCGTGCTGCCGGCGGAGGGCGAGCGCGACGACGGCCCGACGCTGCTGCGCGGCTTCGCCTCGCTCGCGCTGCTCGCGGCCGCCTGCGCCGGACTCGTGACGATCGCCGTCGCCGCCGGCGCGGTGACGCTGTTCGGCTTCGGCTGGGCGGTCGCGGTCGCGGTCGGCGTCCTCCTGCTCGGTGCGCTCGCCGCCTGGCCGACGGTGCGGCCGGCGTGGATCCTGCTGCCGCTCGCCGCCGCGACCGCGCCTGCCGTCGTCGTCGCGGCCAGCGGCACGTACCTGAAGCCGACGACCGGGCAGGAGATCGTCACCCCGCGGACGCCGGCAGAGCTGCCGTCCGGCGGCTACGAGGCCGGCTTCGGCGACCTGCTCGTCGACCTGCGCGGCTTCCAGGCGCCCCCGCGGGCGACCGTGCCGCTGAAGATCCGCGCCGGCGTCGGCGACACGATCGTCGCGCTGCCGCGCGACCGCTGCTTCAACCTCGACGTCCGCTACCGCATCGGCGGCGTCGCGCTGCGCGCGTTGGAGACGCTGACCGCCCGTTCCTTGGGCGGTACGAACACGCTGACGGCGTACGGCGAGTGGCAGGGCCCGTCGAGCGGCCGCTGGCTGCGCGACAGCAGCGACCCCGACGCGCCGACGCTGCAGATCGACTTCAGCTCGCTCGCCGACCAGCTCGTGATCCGCGACTACCCCGGCGGCGTCGACCCGCTCAACAACGCCTCGTGGCCCGACTCGATCGGGTTGCCGCTGCCGCCGGACGCCCGCAACTCGAACTGGACCGAGGACAACCCCGACCCGCGCGTGCAGCGCCGCTGGCGGGCGTGGCACCGGGAGTCGGAGCGCTTCGGCCGCACGCTCGATCGGCTCCAGCGCGGCGCCTGCGCGCCGGCCGAGGAGCTGCGATGAGCGGGGCCGCGATCCACCCCGCGACGGCCCCCAGCGCTCCGCGCGGCCGCTGGAGCGACCCGAGCTGGCGTGCGACGGCGTTCGCCGGCGCGACGCTGCTGGCGGCGCTCGTGCTGGCGCTGGCGGCGCGCGGCGGCGCGCTGTCGACCCGGATCGTCGCCCTCGCGCTCGCGGCCGGCGGGCTCACGCTCGTGGCCGTCGTGCTCGTGCCCGCGGCGGTGCAGCTGATGCGCGGCTCGCGCGGCCGCGTCGCGCTGCTCGTCGCCCCGCTGCTGCTGATCACGCCGCTGCTGCTGCTCGCCGTCTCGCGGCTCGACGGCAGCAGTGGCGTGACCGTGCTGGTGGTCGCTCTCGCGGCTGCGAGCAGCGGGCTGGTGCTGATCGCGGAGGACCTGCGCCGCCGCGCACGCCGCGCGGGCGCCCGCGCCGCAGACACGCCGTGGCAGCGGATGACGATGGGCGAGCGCGTCCGCTGGCTGCCGTGGAGAGCCGTCGTCGGCGGGCTGCTCGTCGGCTGGGCGACGCTGCTCGCCGTCGGCGTGATCGGCCCCTATCTCGCGTACACCGACTGGACCTGGATGGTGGTGCTCGTCGTCGCCGCGCTCGTCACGCTCGCGGTGATCGGCGTGCCGGTGCTCGTCGGCAGCGTCGCCCGCGGCGACCGCGACCGGCTCGCGCAGGCGCGCGAGGACGAGCGGCTGCGCGTCGCCGCGCACCTGCACGACTCGGTCCTGCAGACGCTCGCGCTCGTTCAGCGGCAGGCATCGGACCCGGCCGCGGTGACACGCCTCGCACGCGGACAGGAGCGCGCGCTGCGCGCCTGGATGGCGGGCGAGGCGGAGCTGGGCGCCTCGACGCTCGCGGGCGCACTGCACATGACCGCCGAGGAGGTCGAGACGGAGGAGCGCGTCGACGTCGACGTGACGGTGCTCGGCGACCGCCCGCTCGACGCGCAGGGCCACGCGCTCGTCGGCGCCGCGCGCGAGGCGCTGCGCAACGCGGCGCGGCACGCGCGCGGGACGCCGCTCGTCGTCTTCGCGGAGCTGTCGCGCGACGGCGCGGCGGTCTACGTGCGCGACGAGGGCAACGGCTTCGACCTTGACGCGGTCTCGGCGGAGCGGCGCGGCGTGCGCGACGCGATCGTCGGCCGGATGGCCGGCGTCGGCGGCGAGGCGGCGATCGACTCGGTCGCGGGCGAGGGCACCGAGGTCGCCCTGCGCTTCGGCGACGCGATCGGGAGAGCGGGATGAGCGAGCGCTCTGGCCGTCCGATCGTCGTGATCGTCGACGACCACCACCTCTTCCGCGCCGGCGTCCGCGCGGAGCTGGCGGCGGCGTGCGACGTCGTCGGCGAGGCGGCGTCGCCGGCGGAGGCGATCGCCGTGATCGGCGCCGTCTCGCCCGACGTCGTGCTGCTCGACGTGCACCTGCCCGACGGCGGCGGGCTCGCCGTGCTGGAGGCGTTCCGCGGGATCGCGGGGGCACCGGCGTTCCTGGCGCTGTCGGTCTCCGACGCGGCCGAGGACGTCGTCCCGATGGTCCGCGCCGGCGCGCGCGGCTACGTGACCAAGACGATCGACACGCCGGCACTGCTCGACGCGATCGTGAGAGTGCGCCAGGGTGAGCCGTACTTCAGCCCGCGGCTCGCGGCCTTCGTGCTGCAGGCGTTCAGCGCACCGGCGGAGGAGCAGGCCGACGACGAGCTCGACCAGCTGACGCCGCGCGAGCGCGAGGTGCTCCACCACCTCGCGCGCGGCTACGCCTACAAGCGGATCGCCGCGCGGCTGGGGATCAGCCCGCGCACCGTCGAGACGCACGTCGGCTCGGTCCTGCGCAAGCTGCAGCTCTCCTCACGCCACGAGCTGAGCCACTGGGCTGCCTCGCGCGGCCTCGTCGAGCACGACGACGACGCGAGATAGCGCGGGTTCGCCGGGGCCTGTCCCCATCGCCGGGCGCCGTTCGTCTCCTGGCATGGCCACCACCTCGCTCGACACACCGCGCGCGAAGAACATCGCGCTGCTGCTGCTCGTGATGACGGAGTTCGTCGTCGTCATGGACGCATCGATCGTCAACGTCGCGCTGCCGTCGATCGGCAGCGACCTGAAGATGTCTCATGACGACCTCTCGTGGATCGTCAACGCCTACACGCTCACGTTCGGCGGCTTCCTGCTGCTCGGTGGACGGCTCGCCGACTTCCTCGGACGGCGGCGGATGTTCGTCTCCGGCATGGCGCTGTTCTCCGTCGCCTCGCTGCTCGGCGGGCTCGCACCGAGCGCCGAGTGGCTGATCGCCGCCCGCGCGCTGCAAGGGCTCGGCGCCGCGATCATCTCGCCGGCGGCGCTGTCGATCATCACGACGATGTTCCGCGAGGGTGCCGAGCGCAACCGCGCGCTCGGCGCGTGGGGCGCGGTCGCCGGTGCCGGCGGCGCGGTCGGGACGCTGCTCGGCGGCGTGCTGACCGAGTGGGCCGGCTGGGAGTGGGTGCTGTTCGTGAACGTCCCGATCGGCGCACTGCTGATCTGGCAGGCGCCGCTGCGGCTCGTCGAGTCGACCGCGGGCGAGACCGAGCGCGCGTTCGACATCCCCGGCGCGATCAGCGTCACGGCGGGCCTCGCGCTGCTCGTCTACGCGCTCGTCGACGCGACGAGCGCCGGCTGGACCTCGACCGCGACGCTGCTGCGGATCGCCGGCGCGCTGCTGCTGCTCGCCGCGTTCGTCGTGATCGAGCTGCGCAGCCGCCGCCCGCTCGTCCCGTTCTCGATCTTCCGCCTGCGCACGCTGCGCGGCGCGAACGTCGTCGGGCTGTTCGTCGGCATGTCGCTGTTCTCGATGTTCTTCATCGTCACGCTCTACCTGCAGCAGGTGCTCGGCCAGTCGTCGGTCGAGGCGGGCTTCGCGTTCCTGCCGCTGTCGCTCGCGATCATCGTCTGCGCCGGCCTCGCATCGGCGCTCGTCACGAAGATCGGGTTCAAGCTGACGCTGATCGCCGGCATGCTGCTCGTCGTCGCCGGCCTCGGCTGGTTCACGCAGGTGAGCGCCCCGGGCGGCTCGTTCGTATCCGACGTGCTCGGGCCGTCGCTGCTCGCCGGCGCGGGCCTCGGCCTCGCGTTCGTCCCGGTCACGATCGCGGCGGTGACCGGTACGACGGGCGCCCAGGCGGGCCTCGCGTCGGGCCTGATCAACACCTCGCAGCAGATCGGCGGCGCGCTCGGCCTCGCGATCCTCGCCTCGATCGCCAACGCCGGCACGCGCGACGCTGTCGAGGCGGGCGTCGGCGATCCGGCCGTGGCGCTGACCGAGGGCTTCCAGGACGCGTTCCTGGTCGGCGCCGGCTTCGCGCTCGCCGGCGTCGTGCTGGCGGCGGTGCTGATCTCCTCACGCGACTCGCGCGAGCACGCCGAGGCCGCGCGCCGCGGCGAGGTCGACGTCGTGCACGCCTAGAAGACGCGGGCGCGCTAGAAGACGATCGTGCGGCCCGACTCGCGCGCCTGCGCGGCTGTGTAGGCGACGCCGTCGACGCGCAGGCCGGCGGCGTCGAGCAGCGTCACGGTGCCGCCGCCGTTGGGCAGCACGACGGGCGGTGCGAGCCGCAGCCGCAGGCTCTCGCCGGGCGCGATCCGCCCGGCGAGCCGCATCGTGTTGCCGTCGCGGTCGGCCAGCTGCCAGCCGTCGAGGTCGATCGCGCGCGCCGTCGTGTTGAGCAGCGTGACGAACTCCGTCTCCGGCGAGTCGTCGGCGTTCGCGAGCGCGGCGACGACGCGGACGCTGCCGTCGGGCACGGCGCCGCCCTCGACCGGAAGCTGGTGGCCGGTCGCATCGTCGGTGTGCCAGGTCTGCGACTGGAACTTGAGGAAGATCCCGACCCACTGCTCCGGCGTCGTGTCGTGCGCGGGGAAGTGCAGCAGCAGCGCGCCGTCCTGCCAGACGCCGTCGTCGCCGACGAAGCGGCCGACGTTCGCCTGGTTCATGTGGATGTCGTGCACGCCGTTGCCGGGCAGGAAGCCGAAGATCTTGTCCTTTCTGCCCGCCTCCGGCCCCCACCGCTCGCCGAACGCGTAGACGGTCGCGTGCTCGTCGCCGAGCGCGCGCTGGACGTAGTGGTCGAGCTTCTCGTTGAGGTCGTTGTCGGGCCCGGGCACGGCGAACGGGAGCGTTCTCATCCTGCTGCGGTCGAACAGGTTGCCGCGGATGAAGTCGAGCGCGACGCCGCCCGCTCTGCTCGGCAGCGGATTCCAGCCGGCCGGCAGTGCGACGAGGTCGGCGAGCAGCGGGTGGGTGAAGTCGGAGGCGACGAGGTACTCCAGCTCGGACGGCTCCAGCGCCGACTCGACGTTGACCGCGACGCGATAGTCGGTCGTGTCGTCGACGACGTGGATCTGGAAGTGGCCGTTCTCGCCGGAGGCGAGCCGCCGGTCGACCGCGCTGCCCTTCAGCACCCCGTAGCTCTTCAGCGGCATCGCCAAATACTACCGAAAAGCAGTGTGCTGCTTTTCGTCAATCTGCGAGCTGCTCGATGCGGCACTCGGCCGCCGGCTTGTCCTCGCGCCAGCGCTTCAGCTTCGCGCCGTGGCGGATGCGCCGGCCGCTGACGTGGTCGAACGAGATCTCGACGACCAGCTCCGGCCGCAGTGCGACCCATTCGAGATCCTTGTCGTTCTTCCAGCGGCTCGGGTCGGCCGAGCCGCGCTCGCCGGTCTCGTACGGCCGCAGTCTGTCGACCAGCTCGCGTCTCTCCGCCGCTCTCAGCGACGACGTGTGGCCGACGACGCGCAGCTCGCCGTCGGCGTCGTAGAGCCCGAGGATCAGCGAGCCGACCGTGAACGGCTCCTTGCCCGGCCGCCAGCCGGTGATGACGGCGTCGATCGTGCGGACCCGCTTGATCTTCGCCATCCCGGCGCGCTCGCCGGGCTTGTACGGCGCCGCCAGCTCCTTCGCGACGACGCCCTCGGCGCTGCGCAGCCACGCCTCCGCCTCCTCGGCGGTGCGCACGAGCGGCGTCAGCTCCAAGCCGGGGGCGTCCAAAGCTTCCAGCGCCGCGCGCCGCTCCGAGAACGGGCGCTCCAGCAGGCTCGCGTCGGCGTCGGCGAGCAGGTCGAACGCGATGAAGCGCGCCGGCGTCTGCACCGACAGCAGCTCGATCCGCGAAGCGGCCGGGTGGATCCGCTGCGACAGCAGGTCGAAGTCCTGCTGGCCGTCCTCGCCCTCGATCACGATCTCGCCGTCGACGACGTAGCGTCCCGGCGGGAATCTCAGCTCGGGGAAGTAGCGCTCCAGCGGTCTGCCGCCGCGCGACTGGATCCGCACCTCGTCGCCCTCGACGAACGCGATCGCGCGAAAGCCGTCGAACTTCGGCTCGTACGCCCACTCATCGCCGCTCGGAAGTGACGAGCGCGAGCGAGCCAGCTGAGGGCTGAGGGGCGGGCTGAGCACAAGCGCCACAGTCGGGCGATGGTATCGCCAAGCGGCGACGGCGGGCGAGCGCCGGCAGCTGCAGCACGATCATCGCGCTGACGACGAGCAGGCCGCCGGCGATCTGGATCGGTCCCAGCCGCTCCGAGAAGACGGCCGCGCCGGCGATCACGGCGACGACCGGGTCCAGCGCCGACATGATCGAGGCGCGGCTCGGACCGAGCCGCTCGACGCCGGCGACGAAGGCGCTCATGCCGACTGCGGTCGAGGCGACGCCGATCACGCCGATCCACAGCCACGCCTCGCCGGCGAGGCCGCCGAGCTGGAGCGAGCCCGACGCGCCGCCGACGACGCTGAAGGAGATCGCCGCGCCGGTGCAGATCAGCGCCGCGAACGTGAGCGGGTGCAGTCTGCCGCCGAGCGCGTCGGCGCTCAGCACGTAGACGGCGTAGAGCAGCGCGGCGCCGAGCGCGAGGCCGACGCCGACCGGGTCGATCGCGCCGGTCGACCCGCCCAGCAGCACGAGCACGACGCCGCTGGAGGCGATCGCGACGGCGCCGACGCGACGCTGGGAGGGCTGCTCGCGTCGCAGCGCGATCGCGGCCAGCACGACGATCGCGGGGTAGGTGAACATCAGCAGCTCGGCGAGCGACGCGTCGATGTGCGTGAGCGCGGACGCGTAGAGGCCGGACTCGGCGCTGTAGAGCAGCAGCCCGAGCAGCAGCGCGCCGAGCGCGGCGCGCCGGCTGGGGATGCGCGCGACGCCGCGGTGCGCGGCGATCGCCCACAGCAGCAGCGCGCCGACCGCGAAGCGCACCGACAGCAGCGTCAGGACGTTCGCGCCGGCGGCGTAGGCGAGCTTCGCGAGCACGCCCATCGTGCCGAAGCCGACAGCCGCGAGCGCGCAGAGCAGCAGGCCCTGGCGCTCGCGGCTGATCTGCGGGGACGCGTTCACCAGACCAAGGTAGGAGCCCGGACATCGAGGCGTTACCCTTGATGTCCATCGCAATCCATAGGTTTTGCCTATGACGCTCCAGCAGCTCCAGTACTTCCTCGCGGCGATCGAGCACGGCACGTTCAGCGCCGCCGCCGACGCGCTCTACCTCGCGCAGCCGTCGCTCTCGGAGCAGGTTCGGCGGCTGGAGGCGGAGCTGGGCGTCGCGCTGTTCGTGCGCGCGGGCCGCAGACTCGTGCTGACCGAGGCCGGCCGCACGCTGCGGCCCGAGGCGGAGCGCACGCTCGCGGCGGCGGCGCGCGCCGCCGAGTCCGTCGCCGACGTGCGCGAGCTGCGCGCCGGGACCGCCACGTTCGGCACGTTCGGCGACGCGCCGCCGTGGCTGATCGGCAACATCGCCGCCGCCTTCCGGCGCCGCCACCCGGACGTGCGCCTGCGCGTCGTCGGGCTCAACTCCAGCGAGGTCGCCGACGAGGTGCGCGAGGGGCGCATCGAGGCGGGCCTGGTCGTGCTGCCGATCGACGACGCCGGGCTCGACGTGCGCCCGGCGATGGAGGATGAGCTGGTCTACGTCAGCGCCGACCCGGCGCGCGTCGCGAGACCGGTCGCGATCGAGCAGCTCGCCGAGGTCCCGCTGATTCTCTACGACGCCCGCTGGGGCTGGGAGGACCCGACGCGCCGGGCGTTGTTCCAGCGCGCCCAGCGCGCCGGTGTCCGGCTGGAGGCCGCGATCGAGGTCGAGGAGGTCTCCAACGCGCTCGACCTCGCCGCGCGCGGCCTCGGCGACACCGTCATCTCGGCCTCGATCTCGCTGCGCCGCGGTGCGCTTCCGAGCGCACTCGGGTACGCCTCCTTCGACGAGCCGCTGAACGAGACGTTCGCGTTCATCGCGCGACGCGACGCGCCGGTCTCGCCCGCGACGAGGGAGCTGATCGCGCTCGCCGAGCGGCAGCTCGCCGACATGCAGGAGCGGCGTGAAGCAGCTCGTGTCGAAAACGCGCGGCGCCGTTCGACGTCGTGATGAAACCCCCAACGCAGGAGGCAGTCATGAAGGTCATGGTCATGATCAAGGTCAACGCCGCCAACGAGGACAAGATCGCTCCGACCGAGGAGATGCTGCGCGAGATGGGCGAGTACAACGAGCAGCTCGTCAAGGCCGGGATCATGCTCGACGGTCAGGGCCTCAAGCCGAGCAGAGAGGGCGCGCAGGTCGTCTTCGAGGGCGGCACGACGTCGGTCGTCGACGGGCCGTTCACGGAGTCGAAGGAGATCGTCGCCGGCACGTGGATCTGGCAGGTCAGAACGCTGGAGGAGGCGGTCGAGTGGGTCAAGCGCTGCCCGACGCACCCGGACGGGATGCGCGAGCTGATCGAGATCCGCCCGCTCTACTCGCTGGAGGACTTCGGCGAGGCGTACACGCCCGAGCAGCAGGAGCACGACGCGCGGCTCGCCGAGCAGGTCCGCGCTCAGCACCCGGACGCCTGAGGCGATGGACCCGCGGCGCACCGTCGAGGCGGTTTGGCGGATCGAGTCGCCGCGGCTGATCGCCTCGCTGGCGCGGCTCGTCCGCGACGTCGGGCTGGCCGAGGAGCTGGCCCAGGACGCGTTCGTGCTCGCGCTCGAGCAGTGGCCGCGCGACGGCGTCCCGCCGAACCCCGGCGGCTGGCTGATGGCGACGGCCAAGCACAAGGCGATCGACCGGATCCGCCGCGAGCGCACGCGCGACGACAAGTACGCGCAGCTCGCGGTCGACCTCGCGGCGTCGGGGGCGGGGAGCGCGCCCGCTCCCGACGCCGCAGCCGTCGAGGCGGTCGAGGACGACCTGCTGTCGCTCGTCTTCGTCGCCTGCCACCCGGTCCTCCCGCGCGAGGCGCGCGTGGCGCTGACGCTGCGGCTGCTCGGCGGTCTCAGCACCGACGAGATCGCGCGCGCGTTCCTCGTCCCGTCGGCGACGCTCGGGCAGCGGATCTCGCGCGCCAAGCGCACGCTGGCGGAGGCGCAGGTGCCGTTCGAGCTGCCGGGAGAGGACGAGCTGCCGGCGCGCCTGGCGGCGGTCCTGGAGGTCGTCTACCTCGTCTTCAACGAGGGCTACGCGGCCAGCTCGACGGAGGCGTGGGTCCGCCGCGACCTCGCCGAGGAGGCGATGCGGCTCGGGCGCGTGCTCGCCGGGCTGCTGCCGAGAGAGCCCGAGGTGCATGGCCTGAACGCGCTGATGGAGCTGCAGGCGTCGCGCTTCGGCGCACGCGTCGGCCCCGACGGCGAGCCGATCCTGCTGCCCGATCAGGACCGCAGGCGCTGGGACCGGATGCTCGCCGCCCGCGGCCTGGCGGCGCTCGACCGCGCGACGCAGCTGCGGCGGCCGCTCGGCCCGTACACCGTGCAGGCGGCGATCGCCGCCTGCCACGCCCGCGCGCCGAGCTTCGCCGCGACCGACTGGGAGGCGATCGTCGCGCTCTACGACGCGCTCGGCCAGCTCGCGCCGTCGCCGGTGATCGACGTCAACCGCGCTGTCGCGGTGCTGCACGCGGACGGTCCGGAGGCCGCGCTCGCAGCGCTGGAGCGCGTGCGGGAGGACCCGCGCCTGGCCCGCTACCACCTGCTCGGCGCGGTCCGCGCCGACGTCCTGCTGCGGCTCGGCCGCGACGACGACGCCGTCGAGGAGCTGCGGCGCGCTGCCGCCCTCGCCCCGACGGAGCGCGAACGCCGGCTGCTGCTCGACCGCGCCGCGCGCGCCGCCGAGGCCACGGGGTGACCGCTCAGTCCCGCCGCGGGGCGGCCGTCGGACCGCGCAGGCGGCGCAGGACGGCGTCGGCGAGGCGCGGCGAGACGCCGTGCGCGATCCCGAGCAGGCCGACCGCGCGCGGGTAGGCGACGGCGCGGCGGTCGCGCTGGACCGCGTCGAGCACGGCGTCGGCGAGGCCGTCGGGCGACGCCGCTCTGTCGCCGCCGTGGTACCACGCCGGCATCCGCGCCTTCTCGTGGTCGTGCAGGGAGGTGGCGATCTCGCCTGGGTAGGCGACCGTGAGCGAGACGCCGGTGCCGGCCAGCTCGTGCCGGAGCGCCTCGCCGAACGCCCGTTGCGCCGCCTTCGTCGCGCCGTAGACGGCGGCGTCGGGAAAGGCGCGCTGACCGGCGCCGGAGGAGACGATCACGACGTGGCCGCGGCCGGCGGCCAGCATCGGCTCGAGCGCTGCGCGCACCGTCCAGACGGTGCCGAGCCAGTTGATCCGCGTCATCCGCTCGACCAGCTCCGGCTCCAGCTCGCCGAACGGCCCGTAGTGCGCGACGCCGGCGTTCGCGATCGCGAGGTCGAGCCTGCCGGCCTCGGCGGCGAAGCGCGCGACCGCGCTCTCCACCTGCTCCCGCACCCCGACGTCGCACGGCAGTGCGAGGTGCGGGCCGGCGGCGGCCGCCGGCAGCGCGGCGGTCAGCTGCTCCAGCTCCGTTTCCGAGCGCGCCAGCAGCCCGAGGCGCGCCCCGCGCGCGGCGAGCCGCTGCGCCAGCGCGCGGCCGATGCCGCGCGAAGCGCCGGTCACGAGCGCCCTGGTGCCGGATCCGACCTCCACGAAGGTGAGCCTACCGGCGCGAACCACTACGATCAGCCGGAGCCGGGCCGGCGCGCCCCAGCGGCGGCGAACAGGGTGGACGAAAGGGCAGGCGTGTCCCACGAGCACGTGACGGTGGCCGAGGAGGAGTATCTCCAGATGCTGTTCTGGCTGTACGAGGCCAACCTGCCGATGACCGGTGCGAACCTCGCGCGCGCGATGCAGCTGTCCGCCCCGACGGTCCACGAGATGATCGGCCGGCTGGAGCGCGACGGGTACGTCACGCGTGCGAGAGACAAGTCGATCTCGTTCACCGACGCGGGCCGCCGCGAGGCCGAGGAGGTGACCAGCCGCCACCGGCTGATCGAGCGCTTCCTGACCGACACCGTCGGCGTCCCGTGGGACGAGGTGCACGAGGAGGCCGAGCGGCTGGAGCACGCGATGACGCCGCGCTTCGAGGCGTTCGTGCGCGCCTCGGTCGGCGACGCGGCGACCTGCCCGCACGGCCATCCGATCAGAGTCGGCGAGCGCGTCGCGGGCGTCCCGCTGGCGGACTGCGAGATCGGCGCCGAGGTGCACGTGCTGCGGCTCGAGAACGAGGCCGAGGACCTGCTCCACTACCTGATGGACGCGGGCGTCGGGCCGGGGCTGGAGGGCAAGGTCTCCGTCAGCGACGACGAGCACGTCACGATCGCGGCGCCGGACGGCTCCGAGCACACGCTCACGCGCTCGGTCGCCGAGACCGTCACGGTCCGCGCCGACCCGTCGCCGCCGCCGCGCACCGCGATCCCTGCCGAGCAGCTCGTGCTCGGCAAGGACCGCTACGGGCGGTAGCCCCGCCGGGCGACGGTCCCGCCCGGCGATAGTTGCGACGCGCCAACTCGGCGCGATTGCCTGAACGTTTTTGCGGCGCGGCCGATCCTCCCGGCTACATGAAGGGCATCGTCTTCAACCTGCTGGAGGCGCTCGTCGTGCGCGAGCACGGGGAGGACGCCTGGGACGAGCTGCTCGATCGCGCCGGGGTCGACGGCGCCTACACGACGCTCGGCAGCTACCCGGACGCCGAGCTGCTCGGGCTCGTCGGCGCCGCCTCCGAGCTGCTCGGCCAGCCGCCGGCGGACCTCGTGCGCTGGTTCGGGCGCGAGTCGATCCCCGCGTTCGCCGACAGCCACGCGTCGTTCTTCGACGCGCACGACGACACGCGCTCGTTCCTGCTGACGCTGACGGACATGATCCACCCGGAGGTGCGCAAGCTCTACCCCGGCGCCGACGTGCCCGACTTCGCCTACGAGACCGGCTCGGCCGACGTGCTGGTGATGCTGTACAGCTCGCCGCGCAGACTCTGCGCGCTGGCCGAGGGGCTGATCGAGGGCGCGGCCGCGCACTTCGACGAGGCGGTCGAGATCGGCCATCCGCGCTGCATGCATCGCGGCGACGAGCACTGCCGGCTAGAGATCGCGCTGAGCGCGCGATGACGGACGAGCTGGAGCTGGAGCGCCTGCGCAGACGCCTCGCGCGTGAGCGCCGCGCGCGCAAGGAAGCCGAGCGGATAGCGGAGGAGACGACGCGCGCGCTCTACGAGCGCCAGCAGGAGCTGCTGCTGCTGGAGGCGGTCGCGACCGCCGCCAACGAGGCGCGCACGCTCGAGGACGCGCTCGACGCGGCGAGCGTCGCGCTGCGCGACCACGGCGGCTGGGACGTCGGCCGCGGCTGGCTCGCGACCGGCGCGGGCGAGCCGCTGGCCGACGCCGGCGTCCACCACGCCGGCCACGTGCCGGTGCACGCGGCGCCGGCGCCCGACGGGCTGCACGAGCGGGTGCGCACGGCGCGCGCCGCCGAATGGGCGCGCGACGGCTTCGCGTTCCCGGTCGTGCTCGGCGACGACGTCGTCGCGGTGCTCGAGCTGCGCGCGGCCGAGCCGCGCAGGAGCGACGCGGCGCTGGAGCGGCTGGCGCTCCAGGTCACGCGCCACCTGCAGCGGGTCGCCGAGCGGATCCGGGCGCGCGAGCGGATCGTCCACCAGACGCTCCACGACGCGCTCACCGGCCTGCCCAACCGCGTCCTGTTCGAGGACCGGCTGGAGCTGGCGCTCGTGCGCGCCCGCCGCCGCGGCACGATCTGCGCCGTCTTCTTCCTCGACGTCGACCGCTTCAAGATCGTCAACGACACGCTCGGCCACCGTGCCGGCGACGCGCTGCTGCGCGAGGTCGCCGCCCGCCTGCGCGGCGCGATCCGCGCGAGCGACACCGTCGCGCGCTTCGGCGGCGACGAGTTCGCCGTCGTCTGCGACGGCCTCGCCGACGAGCGCGACGCGCTGCGGATCGCGAGCACGCTGCACGCCGCGCTGAGCGTGCCGTGCGAGCTGGAGGGCGAGTCGCACGTGCTCGGCGCGAGCGTCGGGATCGCGCTCGCGACGGGGCGCGAGGCGACCGCCGAGGCGCTGCTGCGCGACGCCGACGCCGCGATGTACCGCGCGAAGGAGCTGGGGCGCTCGCGCACCGAGCTGTACGACGAGCGGCTGCGCGCGCGGCTCGACGCGCGCGTGCGCGTCGAGCGCGAGCTGCACCAGGGCCTGGAGGCTGGCGAGCTGCGGCTCGTCTACCAGCCGGTCGTCTCGCTCACGACCGGCGGGATCCGCTCGGTCGAGGCGCTCGTGCGCTGGGACCACCCCGAGCGCGGCACGCTCGCGCCCGGCGAGTTCCTGCCGATCGCGGAGGAGAGCGGCCTGATCGTGCGGATCGGCGAGCACGTGATGCGCGAGGCGTGCCGGCAGGCCGCCAGCTGGCGCGAGCGGCTCGGCGACGACGCGCCGCTGCCGATCCACGTCAACCTCGCCGCGCGCCAGCTGAGCCAGACGACGTTCGTCGAGTCGATCGTGCGGGTGCTGGCCGAGACCGGCGCGAGAGCGGCCGACATCGCGCTGGAGATCACCGAGAGCTCGGTGATCGAGAACACGCTGCTGGCGTCAGACATGCTGCGCGAGCTGAAGACGCTCGGGTTCGAGATCCTGCTCGACGACTTCGGCATCGGCTACTCGTCGCTCGGCTACCTCCAGCAGATGCCGATCGACGTGCTGAAGATCGACCGCTCGTTCATCGACGCGCTCGGCGCGGACGCGGACGACGAGCGCGCGAGCGCGATCGTCCGCGCGATCGTCGGGATGGCCGACGCGCTCGGGATCGACGTCGTCGCCGAGGGCGTCGAGACCGACGAGCAGGCGCGCCTCTCGCAGGCGCTCGGCTGCAGCCTCGCGCAGGGCTTCCACTTCGCGCGCCCCGACCGTCCCGAGACGGTCGAGGCGCTGCACGAGCGGTGGGGCTACGCGTTGACGCCGAGCGAGCGGACGGCGTCGGCGAGCCGGCCGACGCCCTCCTCGATCTGAGCGGGCGTCACGCCCGAGTAGGCGAGGCGGAAGGCGTTCTCGCCGCCCTCGATCAGGAAGTCCGTCCCCTTCACGATCGCGACGCCGCGCTCGCCGGCCGCGCGGAAGAGCGCGTCGGCGTCGAACCCCTCGGGCATCTCGACCCAGAGGAAGTAGCCGCCCTCGGGCGCGACGAATCTCGCCTCCGGCAGCTGGGCGGCGAGTGCGTCGCAGAGCGTCTGCGCGCGCTCGCGCAGCGCCACCTTGACTGTCTCGATCGAGCGCGCGTACGAGCCGTTGCGGCAGAACTCGGCGACGATCGACTGCGCGACCATGTTCGGCGAGATGTAGGTGTTCGTCGCCAGCTTCGCGATCCGCGCGATCAGCTTCTCCGGGCCGACGAGGTAGCCGACGCGGATGCCCGGACAGACCGTCTTGGAGAACGAGGAGGCGTAGACGACCTGGTCGTCCTGCGCGAGCGACAGCATCGTCGGCAGCGTCTCGCCCGTGAAGCGCAGCTCGACGTACGGGTCGTCCTCGAAGATGAGGAAGTCGTTGTCCTTCGCCAGCCGCACGAGCGCCTCGCGCTTGGGCAGCGACAGCGTGTAGCCGGCCGGGTTCTGGAAGTTCGGGATCAGGTGCGCGAGCTGCGGCTTGACGCCGTCGGCCAGCAGCGCCTCGACGCCCGCGACGTCGACGCCGTCGGTCTCCAGCGCGACCGGGCGCAGGTCGCCGCCGCGCGAGCGCAGCGACAGCAGCGTGCGGTCATACGTCGGCCGCTCGACGATCACGACGTCGTCGGGCTCGACGAGCGCCTCGAACAGGAACGCGTCCGCCTGCATCGAGCCGTTCGTGACGATCACGTTCTCCGGCGCGACCCCGTGCTGCTCGGCGATCCATGCGCGCAGCGGTCTGTACCCGACTGACGTGCCGTAGGAGAACGTCCCGGCGGGGTCGGCGGCGAAGGCGGCGTCGGCCGCGGCGCGCAGGCCCTCGACGTCGACGATGTCGAGCGAGGGGGCGCCGCGCGCGAAGGAGATCGGAGCGGGTTCGGAGGCCATGCGAACAGCCTAGGGGAACCCGCTCCGTGCCGTCTGCTACGAACCGAGCAGGCTCATCGCCAGCTCGGCCGTCTCGGTCGGCGTGCGGCCGACCTTGACGCCCTTGGCCTCCAGCGCCTCGGCCTTCGCTCTCGCGGTGCCGGCGTTGCCGGAGACGATCGCGCCGGCGTGGCCCATCGTCTTGCCGGGCGGTGCGGTGAAGCCCGCGATGTACGCGACGACCGGCTTGGAGACGTTCGCCGCGATGTACTCGGCGGCCTCCTCCTCGGCGCTGCCGCCGATCTCGCCGGACATCACGATCAGCTCGGTCTCCGGGTCCTGCTCGAACAGCTCGATGATGTCGATGAACGACGAGCCCGGGACCGGGTCGCCGCCGATGCCGACGATCGAGGAGTTGCCGAAGCCGCGCTGGGCCAGCTCGTTGCCGATCTGGTAGGTCAGCGTGCCGGAGCGCGAGACGACGCCGACGTTGCCCGGCTTGAAGAACGACGCCGGGATGATCCCGACGCTCGCCTTGCCCGGCGACAGGATGCCGGGGCAGTTCGGGCCGACGAGGCGGACGTCCGGATTGCGTCTGAGCTGCGTGTAGACGCGCAGCTCGTCGTGCGCCGGGATGCCCTCGGTGATCGCGATGATCAGTCTGATGCCGGCGTCGGCCGCCTCGAGGATCGAGTCGGCGGCGAAGCGCGGCGGGACGAAGATCATCGCCGTGTTGGCGCCGGCCTTGTCGACCGAGTCGGCGATCGTGTTGAAGACCGGGATCCCCTCGACGTCCTGGCCGCCCTTGCCGGGCGTCACGCCCGCGACGACCTGCGTGCCGTAGCGCTTGTTGTTGGTCGCGTGGAACGTGCCCTCGCGGCCGGTGATGCCGGTGACGACGAGGCGGGTGTCGTTGTCGACGAGGACGCTCATGCCGCAACTCCGGTCTTGGACAGCTCGACGACCTTCTCGGCCGCCTCGTTCATCGTCTTCGCCGTCGCGACGTTCGGCAGGTTCGCGTCGGCGAGCAGCTTGCGCCCCTCGACGTCGTTGGTGCCGTCGAGCCGCACGACGAACGGGACGGTCGGCTTGACGACGTCGAACGCCTCGATCAGGCCCTTGGCGACCTCGTCGCAGCGCGTGATGCCGCCGAAGATGTTGAAGAGGACCGCTCTGACCTTCGCGTCGGAGAGGATCACCTCGACCGCGCTGACGATCGCGTCGGCCTTCGATCCGCCGCCGGCGTCGAGGAAGTTGGCGGGCGCGCCGCCGGCCTGCGCGACGACGTCGAGCGTCGACATCACGAGCCCGGCGCCGTTGCCGAGGATGCCGATGTCGCCGTCGAGCTTCACGTAGGTGAGGCCGCGCTCGTGCGCCATCTGCTCCTGCGGGTCCTCGGCGGAGGGGTCGCGCAGCGCCGCGTTGTCCGGGTGGCGGTAGAGCGAGTTGCCGTCGAGCGTGACCTTCGCGTCGAGCGCGACGACGTCGCGGCCCGGCGTGATGATCAGCGGGTTGACCTCGATCAGCATCGCCTCTTCGGCGACGAACGTCTCGTAGAGCTTCGCCAGCATCGCGCCGACGGGGCGGATCAGGTCGCCGGGGATGCCGGCCGCGAACGCGAGCTTGCGGCCGTGGAAGTCCTGGAAGCCGAGCAGCGGGTCGACGTGGAGTCTCGCGAGCGCGTCCGGCGTCTTCTCCGCGACCTCCTCGATGTCCATGCCGCCCTGCGTCGAGAGCATCACGAGCGGGGCCTTGGCGGCGCGGTCGAAGACGATCGAGGCGTAGTACTCCTCGGCGATCTCCGAGGCGCCCTCGATCCAGACCTCGTGGACGGTGAAGCCCTTGATGTCCATGCCGAGGATGTCGGTGGCGTACTGCGTCGCCTCCGCTCTGTCCTTGGCGAGCTTGACGCCGCCGGCCTTCCCACGGCCGCCGATCAGGACTTGCGCCTTGACGACGCAGGGGTATCCGATTTCATCAGCAGCGGCGACGGCCTCTTGCACCGTGGCGGCTGGCTTCCCGGAGGGGACGGGGATTCCGTGACGGGCGAAGAGTTGCTTGCCCTGATATTCGAGCAGGTCCATAGCGCTGGCGGACTCTACTGAGCGCTACCAGATTTCGCCCCCACAACGCGCGAATACAGGCCGAGCAGGCATAATGCCCGGCCAATGGCAATTCCCAGAAACGTCACCTTCGTCACCTTCGACGTCTACGGCACCCTCATCGACTGGGATTCCGGGGCATACGACGCCTTCGCCAAGGAGGCGAGACGCGACGGCTTCACGATCGATCGCGACGAGCTGATCCCGCTGTTCCACTCGATCCAGCAGGAGATCCAGGCCGGCTCCTACGAGCTCTACGCCGAGGTCCTGCGCCGCACGGCCGTCCGCATCTCCGAGGAGATGAGATGGGGCCTGG
This sequence comes from Conexibacter woesei DSM 14684, assembly GCF_000025265.1. Taxonomy (GTDB): domain Bacteria; phylum Actinomycetota; class Thermoleophilia; order Solirubrobacterales; family Solirubrobacteraceae; genus Conexibacter; species Conexibacter woesei. Next base: position 5,935,752 of record NC_013739.1, on the reverse strand, counting down.
AGCCGTCGCGCTCGGGCTTCCTGCCCGACTCGGTCCAGCGCTGGCCCGCGTTCAGAGAGGCCAACCCGACGCTGGCGAGATTCGCCAGACAGTTCAGAACCGGGCTGATCTCGAACATCGACGACAAGCTGCTCGGTCAGACGCGGCGCCACATCCCGCTCGACTTCGACCTCGTCGTCACCGCCCAGCAGGTGCGCTCCTACAAGCCCGACCCGGCGCACTTCAAGGAGTGCGAGCGGCGCGTCGGCGGCAAGAGAGGCTGGGTGCACGTCTCCTCCAGCTATCCGACGGACGTCGAGCCCTGCCTCAGAGCGAGAGTGCCGGTCATCTGGGTCAACCGCGACAGAGCGACGCTCGAGAGCGGCCAGAAGAAGCCCGACGCGGAGGTCACGAACCTGCGCGAGGCGCTGAGACTGCTCGCCGGCGACTGAGCGGCTGAGCGGCGTGCGCGGGCTGGCGCGATGAAGGCGGTCAGCGTCCACCCGGACGTCATCGTCGTCACGAGCCGCATCTGGAAGACGACGGCGACCGCCGTGCGCAGCGGCGGCGAGGCGTTCCTGATCGACTCGCCGATCCTGCCCGACGAGCTGGAGATCCTGCCCGCGCTGATGGCGCAGGCGGAGTTCCCGGTCAACGGCCTGCTGGTGACGCACGCCGACTGGGACCACCTGCTCGGCCAGTACGCCTTCCCCGACGCCGCGATCGGCTGCGGCGAGACGACCGCCGCGCGGCTGACCGCCGAGCCGGGCGCCGCCGCGCGCGAGCTGCGCGCGTTCGACGAGGAGTACTACGTCGACCGTCCCAGACCGCTGTCGATCCCGGGCGTCCAGGCGCTGCCGGTGCCGGGCTACTGCGCCGTCGGCGAGCAGGAGCTGGAGCTGCACCCGGCCGACGGCCACACCGCCGACGGCACCGCGATCTGGATCCCGTGGGCGCGCGTGCTCGTCGTCGGCGACTACCTCTCCTCGCACGCGATCCCGGAGCTGTCGCCCGGCGCGTCGCTCGACAAGTACCTGACGACGCTCAGACGGCTGGCGCCGCTCGTCTCGCAGGCCGACGTCGTCGTCCCCGGCCACGGCGAGCCGCTCGACGCCGCCCGCGCCGCCGCGATCCTGCGCGAGGACGTCGCCTACCTGGAAGGGCTGCAAGGCGCCGACGCGGAGAAGGCGCCGCTGCCGCTCGCGCGGCGCAGCGGCGCCCAGCGCAACCTCCACCAGTACAACCTCTCGCTGCTGCGAGAGGGCAGAGCCTCCTAGCCGGCTACGACGCCAGCGTCGCGTCGAGCGTGATCTCGCCGACGCCGGCGAGCGCGCGGCTGACGGGGCAGCCGGCCTTCGCTCTCGCGGCCAGCTCCTGGAACGTCGCGTCGTCGACGCCGGGCACGACGCCGACCGTCGTCAGCTCGATCTTCGTGATCGTCGGGGTGCCGTCGACCGGGCGCAGCCAGACGACCGCGTCGGTCTTGACGGAGTCCGGCGGCGTGCCGTTGCCGGCGAGCATGTTCGAGAACGCCATCGAGAAGCAGGCCGCGTGCGCGCCGGCGATCAGCTGCTCGGGGTTCGCACCGGGACCGTCCTCGAAGCGGCTCTTGAACGAGTAGTCGCCGCTGATGCTGTCGCCTGCGGTGAACGTCCCGCCGCCGGCTCTCAGGTCACCCTTCCACTCGGCGCTTCCACGTGCGGGCATGTCGGTCTCCTTCGTCGGGTCGCGATCCGCGGCGCGCGGGGCGCCGGTTCCGGCGGAGGTTAGTCGAGCGGCTGTGCGAGCACGATGTCGCGCGCACCCGGTCCGCGGCCGATGCGGAACCCGTGGCGCTCGTAGAGCGCGATCGCGGGCGCGTTGTCCTCGTGCGTGTCGAGCTCGATCCAGCGGCAGTCGCGCTCGCGCGCCCGTGCCAGCGCCGCCTGCACGAGCGTCGCGCCGTACCCGCCGCGGCGCGCGTCGGGCGTGACGTAGAGGTCCTCCAGGACGCACTCGGTGCCGGCGCGCCAGACGCTGAAGCTGTAGCGCAGCTGGCAGACCGCGACGGCTGGCTCGCCGGCGGACGGCGCGGCCAGCAGGAAGTCGCAGTCGCGTATCTCCAGCAGTCTGTCGACGCCCGCGTGGAAGGCGTTGTCGGACGGCCAGTCGCGGCCGATGTGGTCGCGGAACGCGATCAGCAGCTGCGCGACGACGTCGGCGTCGTGGACGTCGGCGCGCCAGACGTGCGGGCCGTCGCTCACGCGGCTACTCCGCCGCGGGCGGCGATCTGATGACCGCGATCGTGTCGCCCGCGCCGATCGCGGCGCCCTCGGTGATGGGGATCTCGGCGATCACGCCGGCCTTGTGGGCGGTGATCTCGTTCTCCATCTTCATCGCCTCGATGATGCAGAGCAGCTGGCCCTCCTCGACCGTGTCGCCCTGCTTCACCTTGACTCTCCACATGTTGCCCTGCATCGGTGAGGGGAGCGTGTCCGCGCCACCGCCGCCACCGCCGCTCTTGCGCTCGCGGCGCGGCTTCTTCGCGGCGCCCGCCGGGCCGCTGCCGTTCAGCGACCCTGCGCCGCCGCCCGCGAACGGCGCGCCGATCACTCTGACGTCGAAGCGGCGGCCGGAGACCTCGACCGTGTAGGTCTGCTCGACCTTCGGGTCGTCCTCGTCGTCGCTCGGCGTCGGCGGCGGGAACGCCAGCTCTCTGAGCCACTTGCGGTCCTCGACGAGGTCGCGGCACGTCTCCGCGTTGCCCCACTGTCTCGTCGCGAGCAGCGCCGTGTGGAACGGGATCAGCGTCTTCAGCTCGGTGATCTCGTACTCCGACAGCGCGCGCAGCATCCGTCTCGTCGCCGACTCGCGGTCGACGTCCCAGACGATCAGCTTCGCCACCATCGGGTCGTACATCGGCGAGACCTCGCCGCCCGGGCCGACGCCCGAGTCGACGCGCACGCCCGGTCCCGACGGCTCGCGGTAGGCGCCGATTCTGCCCGGCGCGGGCGCGAAGTTCTTCGACGCGTCCTCGGCGTTGATGCGGCACTCGATCGCGTGGCCGCGCAGCTGCACGTCCTCCTGCGCGATCGACAGCGGCTCGCCGGCGGCGGCGCGGATGCCCTCCTTGACGATGTCGACGCCCGTCGTCATCTCGGTCACGCAGTGCTCGACCTGGACGCGCGTGTTCATCTCGAGGAAGTAGTACTCCCCGTCCTGCAGCAGGCCCTCGATCGTGCCGGCACCGACGTAGTGGACGGCGGCGGCCGCGTCGGTCGCGATCTTGCCGATCTTCTGGCGGAGTTCCTCGTCCACGGCCGGGGCGGGAGACTCCTCGATCAGCTTCTGGTGGCGGCGCTGGACCGAGCAGTCGCGCTCGCCGAGGTGGATCACGGTGCCGTGACGGTCGGCCAGCACCTGCACCTCGACGTGGCGCGGGTCGGGCAGATAGCGCTCGAGGTAGACGGTCGCATCGGAGAAGAACTTCTCGCCTTCGCGCGCGGCGCCCTCGAAGGCGGCCTCCAGCTCGTCGTCGGTCAGCGCGACGCGGAAGCCCTTGCCCCCGCCGCCGCCCGCCGCCTTCACCGCGACCGGGAAGCCGATCGTTCTCTCGATGATTCTGCGCGCTGATTTCACGTCCGCCACCGGCTCGGTCGTGCCGGGCACGATCGGGACGCCGGCCTTCTTCATCAGGTCGCGCGCGGCGGTCTTCGAGCCCATCGCGTCGATCGCGCTGGCGGGCGGGCCGATGAACGTGATGCCGGCTTCCTCGCAGGCCGCGGCGAACGCCGCGTTCTCCGCCAGGAAGCCGTAGCCGGGGTGAATCGCCTCGGCGCCGGATCTCTTGGCGACCTCGAGGATCTTGTCGACTCTCAGGTAGGACTCGGCCGCCGGGCCGGGCCCGATCAGGTACGCCTCGTCGGCGCGGCGGACGTGGAGCGCGTCGCGATCGAGCTCCGAATAGACGGCGACGGACGCGATGCCCATCTCCTCGCAGGCGCGGATCACGCGAACCGCGATCTCACCGCGGTTGGCGATCAGGATCTTCGTGAACACGCGGCGGAAGGTTAGACGGTGGGGGGCGGAAAGGACGCCGATGTGGCGCTGTCGGCGTCGTCGCGGCGTGCGGCCCACCGCGCGAAGGCCCGGCGCACCCCGTAGTAGACGACGGCGGCGTAGATCCAGCCGAGCAGGATGTCGACGACGTAGTGCTCGCCGCTGTAGACGAGCGCGAACGCCATCGTCAGCGGATAGGCGACGATCAGGACCCGCACCAGGACTCCCAGCACCCGCGAGTTCCCACGCGCGCCGGTGCCCTCGGCGCGACGGCGTGGAACTCGCAAGGCGAAGCCCGGCCAGAGCTCCAAGGCGATCAGCAGCGAGTAGGCGGCGTGCAGCGACGGGACCGCGGCGACATCGTTGGCGTACTGGTAGCCGGTCCCGACGACGCCGAATCTCGCGGGGATCCCGAGCTGGCCCCATATCTCGGGGATCACGCGCGCCGTCGGGCCGATCAGCCCCTGCTGCGCCGCCATCCACGGTGGCGCCGCGGGGAACAGCGCGTAAGTCGCGAAGCCGAGCAGCGCGAGCGCGCCGACGCTGACGGCGAAGCGGCGGAAGCGCATGCGGTCGATCTTCCAGAGGACGCCGGCCAGCAGCGGCGTCGCGAAGAAGTGCGACATGTAGACGATCCACGCGGTCACCCCGTACCACGGCAGCGTGCCGGGGTCGTAGAGATGCTCCTGCAGCCAGACGGTCGGCACGGTCCCGCCGAAGAGGAACTTGTCGATGTCGATCTGCGGCAGGAAGAACGGCTCGAAGATCAGCCCGTCGGCCGCGCCGCGCAGCAGGTCGTACAGCGCGAGGATGCCGAAGAACGGCAGCCAGTCGAGGATCACGCCGCGCAGCCAGCCGCCGCTGAGGTCGCCGAGCGAGAACGCCAGCAGGCCGAGCAGGACCCAGCCGGCGATCCAGTCGCGCGTCAGCGGCAGCCCCTCGAACGCGACGAAGGCGATCGTCGCGACGACCCAGACGAGCGGGCCGAGCAGGCGCAGCGCACGCAGCCACGACGGCTGAGCGCGCGGCCTGTCCACGCGTGCGCTGCTCGACTCCATGACGCGACGATAGCTACGCGGTCACGCCCGCGAGTTCCCGGCGCGCGGCGTCCGGCTCAGTCCTGCGGGACGACGATCAAGCCGGCGCCGACGGTGTCGTTCGTCGACTCGTCGATCAGGATGAAGCTGCCGGTGTCGCGGTTGCGCTCGTAGGAGTCGAACGCGAGCGGCGCGCTGAGGCGCAGCTTGACGTGGCCGATCTCGTTCAGCGACAGGCTGTCGGCCTGCGGGACGCGGTCGAGCGTCTCGACGTCGAGACGCCAGTCGAGCCCGTCGACGATGCCGCGCACGGCGCGCGTCGTGTGCTTGATCGCGTAGCGCCCGCCCGGCTTCAGCGGCGCGTCGGCCATCCAGCAGACGACGGCCTCCAGCTCGCGCGCCACCGTCGGCGCGTCACTCGGCCGCGCGATCAGGTCGCCGCGCGAGACGTCGAGGTCGTCCTCCAGCAGCAGCGTGACCGACTGCGGCGGGAAGGCGACGTCGAGCGGGCCGTCGATCGTGTCGATCGCGGCGAGCCGCGTCGTGCGGCCGGATGGCAGCACGACGACCTCCTCACCGGGCGTCAGCACGCCGCCGGCGACCTGTCCGGCGTAGCCGCGGTAGTCGTGGTGCTGCTCGTCGTTCTGCGGGCGGACGACCCACTGGACGGGGAAGCGCCAGTCGTCGAGGTTGCGGTCGCCGGCGATCTGCACCGTCTCGAGGTGGTGCAGCAGCGGCTCGCCGTCGAACCACGGCATGTTCTCCGAGCGGTCGACGACGTTGTCGCCCTTCAGCGCGGAGATCGGGATGAAGGTGATGTCGGCGAAGCCGTCGAACGCCGCCGACCACTGCTTGAAGTCGGCGACGATCGCGTCGAAGACCGACTCGTCGTAGTCGACGAGGTCCATCTTGTTGACGCAGACGACGAGGTGCGGCGTCCGCAGCAACGCGGAGATCGCGGCGTGGCGGCGCGACTGTCTGACGAGCCCGTTGCGGGCGTCGACGAGCACGAGCGAGAGGTCGGCCGTCGAGGCGCCCGTCACCATGTTGCGCGTGTACTGCTCGTGGCCGGGGCAGTCGGCGATGATGAAGCGCCGCTTGTCGGTCTGGAAGGAGCGGTACGCCACGTCGATCGTGATGCCCTGCTCGCGCTCGGCGCGCAGGCCGTCGGTCAGGAGCGCGAGGTTCAGCTCGCCGTCGCCGCGCCGCTCGCTCGTCTCCTTCACGTGCGCGAGCTGATCGGCGAGGATCGACTTCGCGTCGTGCAGCAGCCGACCGATCAGCGTGCTCTTGCCATCGTCGACAGAGCCGGCCGTGGCGAACCGCAGCAGCTCGGTCGTCTCGACGCCCCCGTCTCCCGGGCGCCCGTTCATCGTCGCCGTCGCGGCCATCAGAAGTAGCCCTCTCGCTTGCGGTCTTCCATCGCGGCCTCGGTCGCGCGGTCGTCCGCGCGCGTCTGGCCTCGTTCGGTGATGTCCGTCGCCGCGATCTCCGCGACGACGCTCTCCAGTGTCGCGGCCGTCGAGCGGACCGCGCCGGTGCAGCTGATGTCGCCGACGGTGCGGTAGCGGACGGTCTCGGTGAAGACGGTCTCGTGCTCGAACCGCTCCATGAAGTCGAACGCGGCGTAGAGCATCCCGTCGCGTGCGAACACCTCGCGCTCGTGCGCGAAGTAGATCGCCGGCAGCTCCAGCTCCTCGCGCTCGATGTACTGCCACACGTCCAGCTCGGTCCAGTTCGAGATCGGGAAGACGCGCACGTGCTCGCCCTTGCGGACGCGGCCGTTGTAGAGCGCCCACAGCTCGGGGCGCTGGGCCTTCGGGTCCCACTGGCCGAAGTCGTCGCGGAAGGAGAAGATCCGCTCCTTCGCGCGGGCGCGCTCCTCGTCGCGGCGGGCGCCGCCGAAGGCGGCGTCGAAGCCGTGCTCCTCGATCGCGTCGAGCAGCGTGACGGTCTGGAGGCGGTTGCGCGAGGCGCGCGGCCCGGTGTCCTCGACGACGCGGCCCTTGTCGATCGACTCCTGCACGGAGGCGACGATCAGGCGTTCGCCGATCTCGGCGACGCGGCGGTCACGGTATTCGATGACCTCGGGGAAGTTGTGGCCCGTGTCGACGTGCATCACGGGGAACGGGAAGCGGCCGGGGCGGAACGCCTTCTCGGCGAGCCGCAGCAGCACGATCGAGTCCTTGCCGCCCGAGAAGAGCAGCACGGGACGCTCCAGCTCGGCGGCGACCTCGCGCATGATGTGGATCGCCTCCGCTTCGAGGGCGTCCAGGTGGGAAAGCTCGTAGGTCATCAGTGTTCGGTGGCTGGGTCGTTGGTGGCGAGGTGGGCGCTCGCTTGCGCGCCTCTGCGACTGCGCGAGCGGTTCAGGAAGTAGGCCGCGACCGCCACGGCGGCGGGCACGAGGAAGATGACATATACCGGATAGTCCGCAACGCCGGCCTTCTTCAGCAGGGCCATACCCGCTGCGAGCAGGACGATCCCCAAGGTCGGCCGGAGCGCGTTCTCGGGCATCTTGAACGCGAGGTTGGAGCCGATCCAGACGCCGGGGATCGAGCCGATCAGGATGTTGCCGGCGAGCGCGAGGTCGACGTTGCCGCTGAAGAAGTGGGCGATCGACGCGACCCACAGCAGCAGGGCGGCGTGGAAGACGTCGGTGCCGACGACGCGGATCGGCGTGAGGCGGAAGATCATGATCAGCGCGACGGCGATCAGCGCGCCGCTGCCGGCCGAGGTGAGGCCGAGCACGAAGCCGACGCCGACGCCGACGATCACCGCGGCGACCTTGTGGCGTGTGTCGAAGTCCTCGATCGTGACGCGCTCCCCGCCGCTGCTCATGAACAGCGCGCGGGCGAGCACGGCGATGCCGGTGACGAACAGCGCGCCGGCGACGAGCGTCAGCAGGAACGTGTCGAAGCTGTCGCCGCCGAGCGCCTTCTCCAGCACGTGCAGGACCTGCACGCCGCCGAGGGCGCCGGGGATCGAGCCGACGGCGAGCCACAGCGCGATCGTCATGTCGACGCTACCGCGGCGCCAGTGGCGCCAGCCGCCGACAGTCTTGGTGACGGCCGCGTACGCGAGATCGGTGCCGATCGCCGTCGTCGGGGCGGTGCCGAGCACGAGGATCAGCAGCGGAGTCATGAGCGAGCCGCCGCCGATGCCGGTCATGCCGACGAGCAGACCGACGCCGAGGCCGAACGCGATGACGAGGGGCCAGTCCATCGCCGTCAGTGTTTCACTTGTCCGGTCGGAGAACCCGGATCAGCCGTGCAGGCCGCACTCGACCTTGCCGTTGCCGGCCCAGCGGCCGCTGCGGTCCGCTGCGGGCAGCGTGCAGTGCGTGCAGCCGATCGAGGCGTAGCCGCGGTCGTGGAGCGGGTTGTACGGCAAATCGTGCTCGTGGATGTAGCGCCAGATGTCTCTGTCGCTCCAGTCGGCGAGCGGTGCGGCCTTCCAGATCCCGTGCTTGGCGTCCCAGCCGATCTTCGGCGTGTTCGCCCGCGTCGGGGCCTGGTCGCGGCGGACGCCGACGGTCCAGGCGTCGACCTGGCTCAGCGCCTCTCTCAGCGGGGCGACCTTGCGAATCGCGCAGCACAGGTCGGGGTTGCTCTTCCACAGCTCGGGGCCGTGGTCGGCCGCCTGCCGCGCGAGCGACATGCCGCGGAAGGTCTCGAACTGCGTGTCGTACCGCTGCTCCATCGTTCTCCACGTCTCGTAGGTCTCGGGGAAGAGAACACCCGTGTCGAGCGTGAAGATGCGGGCGTTGGGCTCGATTCTCAGCAAGAGGTCGATCAGGACCGACTCCTCCTGCTGGAACGAGCACGCCAGGAACAGCTGCGGGTGGAAGCGGTCGACCATCCGCGCGAGCACTTCTTCGGCGCTCAGCGACTCCGCGTCGGCGGTCAGGGAGGTGTCGGTGGGAGCGGTCGTGCTCATCGGTCAAGGGAAAATAGCAAAAACCCGAGTGAGTTTTGGCTTTTTATCGCTCGAGCCCGAGCAGGCCGGGCAGCTCGGCCATCGCGGAGAAGGTCGTGGCACCCGCTGCCGCGAGCGTCGGGGCGGGCGTGCGGCCCGTGTAGCCGAGCACGGTCATCCCCGCCGCGCGGCCGGCCTCGACGCCGGCGGGGCTGTCCTCCACCACCACCGTGGCGGCCGGGTCGAAGCCCATCCGCTCGGCCGCGTGGAGGAACAGGTCGGGCCACGGCTTGCCGCGGCCGACGTCGTCGGCGCTGAAGATCGCGGCGTCGTCGAAGCGGTCCGCCAGCCCGGCCGTCGCGAGCCCGAGGCGGATGCGTCTGTGGTCGCCGCTGGAGGCGACGCACGCCGGCAGCTCGCGCGCGGCGAGCTGGTCGAGCGCGTCCGCTATGCCCGGCACCGCCGGCACCTCGCGCGCGGCGTAGGCGGCGAACAGCCGCTCGCGGTACCGCGCCCGCAGCGACGCCGGCGGCGGCGCGCCGAGCCGCTCGGTCACGACGTCGAGCATGTGCCCCCACGAGCGGCCCATGAAGTCGCGCTCGGACTCCTCCGGCGTCGCGACGTAGCCGACCGCGTTCAGCTCCTCGCAGAGGATCCGGTTGGCGGTCGGCTCGGAGTCGACGAGCACCCCGTCGCAGTCGAAGATCACGTGCTTCGCATTGCGAGTTCCACGGCGGGCGCCGGCCGCTTCACGGCGCCCGGGGAACTCGCGGTGCTCCTCAGACAGCGCATTCTCCCTCGCCGCGGACAACCTCGAACGGGACGTTCTTGTTCCAGTCGATGAACAGGTTCATGTTCTCGAGGTTGAACTCGGCCGGCATCGCGAGGTCGCGCACCTGGTCCTCGAACGCTCTCGTCCCGACACGCTCGGCGAACGCGTTGAACTGCTCGCCGTCGGTGCGGTCGGACTCGTAGAAGCGGATCCAGCGCTCGACGGCGTCCGGCACGCGCTTGGACGGCAGCCGCAGCTTCAGCCGTGCACCGTAGAGCACCTCGCCGCCCTCGTAGCGACCGCCGATGTGCGGGATGCACGCCGGGATCGTCTTGTCGCCGACCTTGATCGAGGCGCCGTAGAAGCCGATGTTGGCGATGTGGTGCTGCGAGCAGCCGTTCGGGCAGCCCGACATCTTGATGTGGATCCTGCGCGTGAGCGGGTCCTCGAGTCTCATCTCGACGATGCGCTCCTTGACGGCCTGGTTGAGGCCCATCGACGAGGTGATTCCCAACTTGCAAGAGTCCGTGCCGGGGCAGCTGACGACGTCGGAGATCTCGTCGACGCCGGCCTCGCCGAGGTCGTGTTCCTTCAGCGCCGTCCAGACGTCGTAGAGCGCCTCGTCGCGCACCCAGCGCAGGACGATGTTCTGCTGCACGGTCGTGCGCGCGTAGCCGCCGGTGTAGTCGCGCATGATCTGCGCCAGCCCGCGGAACTGCGAAGGCGTCAGGTCGCCGCGCTCGATCTTCACCTCGACGGTCGAGTAGCCCTCCTGGCGCTGCGCTCTCACGTTGGTCGAGACGAAGTGCTCGAACTCGGACAGGTCGCCGTTGGGCGAGCCGGCGGAGGCCGGGGGCTCCGGCGCGTTCGCCTCCTCGTCGTGAACGAACAGGCGCTGCATCGGGTCGAAGTCGCGCTCGTGGACCCAGTCGCCCTTCAGCTCCTCCTCGACCTGGTTGAGCAGCTCCTCGATCCCGAACTTGTCGACGAACACCTTCAGGCGGGCGCGGGCGCGGTTCTTGCGCAGCCACTCCTGCCGGTCGAAGATGCGGAAGACCGCCTCGGCGACCTTCAGGTACTCGCCGTCGTCGGCGCGGACGAACTCGTACAGCGTCGGCGCGACGCGCGGCATGATCGACGTGCCGCCGCCGACGCGCACCTCGAAGCCCTTGACGCCGTCGCGCACTCTCGCGAGGAACGCGATGTCGTGGATGCCCGTGATCGCGCGGTCCTCGGGAGAGCCGTCGAACGCCGTCTTGACCTTGCGCGGCATCAGCTGTGTCGTCGGATGCCGGACGAAGTAGCGCACGTACGCGCCCGCCCATGGCGTCGTGTCGAAGACCTCGTCGTCGCAGACGCCCGCCCAGGGGTCGGCGGTGACGTTGCGCACCGTGTTGCCGCAGCCCTCGCGGCTGGAGAGGCCGACGGCGCTGACGTCGCGGATCAGCTTCGCCATCTCCGCGAGCGGGATGTGGTGGATCTGGATGTTCTGGCGGGTCGTGACGTGGCCCTTTCTGAGCGGCGCGTACGTCTCCACGACCTGCGCGAACATGTCCATCTGCTCGGGGCTGACGCCGCCCCACGGAAGCTTCACGCGGACCATCTGCACGTCCGGCTGGCGCTGCCCGTAGACGCCCTGTCTGAGGCGGAAGCCGATGAACTCGGTCTCCGGAAAATCACCGCGCAGGAATCTCTGCGACTCCGTGTCGAAGTCGTCGAACTCGCGCTCGAGGATCGGGATCACGTGACCCGGGACGTCCTGGAGGACCTCCGGGTTGTCGATCGAGCCCAGCTTGCCGGGTCTCTTGCTCTTCTCTCTGACCGAGCTTGGCTCCATGCGCTGCATTCCTCCTAGGGCGGGCGGGTCGCCAAATGTAGCAAACCCTGGAGGAATTCCGGGTTTTATCTCCCGGGGCGGCTACCGGCCCCACGGATCGGCGTCGCCCCAGGCTGCGGGGGCGTCGCGGACGCCCTCCAACAGGGCGCTGCGGGTCCAGCGTCCGACGCGCTCCCCAGCGGGCGCGGGCGTCGGCGACGTCTCGCGCATGAACTGCTCGAGCGCGGCCACGACGGCCGCGGCCTCCTCGGGCGACGCGCTCGGCGCGACGATCGTGAGCTGCGGGCGACGGTTCATGACGGCCAGAGTATCGCGTGAGACCTGGGTCTTGGGGCGTACGCGAACGTTCACGCAAACGCGGGATCTCGGTTAGCGTGTCGTCATGATCCCACCACGTTTCATCAGCGGCGCGGTCGCCGTCGTGGCCGCGGCCGCGCTCGCCGTCCCCGCCGCGGCGACCGCCGCGAGAGCGCCCCCGGCACAGGGCAAGAAGGCGGCACCGCAGTTCTACGTCTCGCTCGGCGACTCGTACGCGACCGGCTACCAGCCGAAGCCCGACGGGACCGTCGGCGGCGGCACGCGTGAGGGCTTCGCGTACCAGCTGCCGCCGCTGGCGGCGAGAAAGGGCTGGAAGCTGAGACTGGTCCAGTTCGGCTGCGGCGGGGCGACGACGACGTCGATCCTGGAGCAGAAGGGCTGCCCGAAGCCGGCGCTCGGCCCCGGCGGCAGACCGTACCCGGGCAAGACGCAGATCCAGGTCGCCGAGCAGTTCCTGAAGCAGAACAGAGCGAAGACGGGCCTGATCACCGTCTCGATCGGCGGCAACGACGTGACCGCGTGCATCAGAGAGGCCGACCCGGTCTCCTGCGTCGTGGCCGCGAACGGGAAGCTGCAGAGAAACGTCGCGGTGCTCGTCAGACGGCTGCGCAGAGCGGCCGGACCGAGAGTCCGCATCGTCGGCACGACCTACCCGGACGTGATCCTCGGCCTGTGGCTGACCGGCGACGCCGGCAGAAACCTCGCGACGCTGTCGGTGACGGCGTTCAGAGAGATCATCAACCCGGCGCTGAAGAAGCAGTATGACTCGGTCAGAGGCGCGTTCGTCGACGTCACGAGAGCGAGCGGCGCCTACACACCGTTCGACCAGACGACGACGGTCCCTGGCCTCGGGACGATCCCGGTCGCGGTCGCGAACGTCTGCGTGCTGACGTGGTTCTGCGCCGTGCAGGACATCCACGCGAGAGGGGTCGGCTACCAGCTGATCGCCGAGCTGATCGCCGGCACGCTCCCGAAGCAGAGAGCCAGCAGATAGCGCCTGCCGCGCGCCGCTCTTCGGAGCGGCGCGCGGGCGGCCCGCCGGGGGCGTGGCTTAGAGCGGGATGTTGCCGTGCTTGCGCTTGGGGCCGGGCTCGCGCTTGGTCTGCAGCGTGTGCAGCGAGGCGATCAGCTTCGGGCGCGTCTCGTGCGGGATTATCACGTCGTCGATGTAGCCCCGCTCGGCTGCCGAGTACGGGTTCGCGAAGCGCGCCTTGTAGTCGTCCATCAGCTTTCTGCGCCGGTCGTCCGGCGTCGGGCTGCTGGCGATGTCGCGGCGATAGATGATGTTGACGGCGCCCTCCGGCCCCATCACCGCGACCTCTGCCTGCGGCCAGGCGAAGTTGAAGTCCGCGCCGAGGTGCTTGGAGGCCATGACGTCGTACGCGCCGCCGTACGCCTTGCGCGTGATGACGGTGATCTTCGGCACGGTCGCCTCGGCGTAGGCGTAGAGCAGCTTGGCGCCATGGCGGATGATCCCGCCCCACTCCTGCGCGGTGCCCGGCAGGAAGCCCGGCACGTCGCAGAAGGTGACGATCGGGATGTTGAACGCGTCGCAGGTGCGGACGAAGCGGGCGGCCTTCTCCGAGGCGGCGATGTCGAGCACGCCGGCGAGCGAGGCCGGCTGGTTGCCCACGATGCCGACGGGGAAGCCGTCGAGCCGCGCGAGCCCGCAGACGATGTTCGTCGCGAAGTGCTCGTGGACTTCGAGGAACTCGCCGTCGTCGACGATCAGCCTGATCACGCTGCGCATGTCGTACGGCTTGTTCGGGCTGTCCGGGACGACCGTGTCCAGCTCCGGGTCCATCCGCTGCGGGTCGTCGGTCGGCTGCACGCGCGGCGGCAGCTCGAGGTTGTTCGACGGCAGGAACGAGAACAGGTAGCGCGCGTCTTCGAGGCACGCGTCCTCGTCCTCGGAGGCGAAGTGCGCCACCCCCGACTTCGAGTTGTGCGTCATCGCGCCGCCGAGCTCTTCGAACGTCGGCTCCTCACCGGTGACGGTCTTGATCACGTCAGGACCGGTGATGAACATGTGAGAGGTCTCTCTCACCATGAAGATGAAGTCGGTGATCGCGGGTGAGTAGACGGCGCCGCCGGCGCACGGGCCCATGATCAGCGAGATCTGCGGGATCACGCCCGAGGACTTGACGTTGCGCAGGAAGACGTCGCCGTAGCCGCCGAGCGACACGACGCCCTCCTGGATGCGGGCGCCGCCGGAGTCGTTGATGCCGATCACGGGCGCGCCGATCTTGGCGGCGAGGTCCATGACCTTGCACATCTTCTCCGCCATCACCTCGCCGAGCGAGCCGCCGACGACGGTGAAGTCCTGGCTGAAGACGCAGACGGTACGGCCTTCGATCGTGCCGTGGCCGGTGACGACGGCGTCGCCCCACGGCCGGTTCTTCTGCATATCGAAGTCGTGCGTGCGGTGGCGGACGAACGTGTCCAGCTCCTGGAAGGAGCCTGGATCGAGCAGCTTCTCGATCCGCTCGCGGGCGGTGTACTTGCCCTTCGCGTGCTGCTTCTCGACCGCGGCGGCAGAGGCGGAGTGGATCGCCTCCTCGCGGAGCTCGTTGAGCTGGCCGAGCTTCTCTTCGAACGTCTCTGGAGCCTTTTGGCGCATAGCGGCGGCGGATGTTAGCTGTCGGGTCGCGCGCCGGCCCCCGATCGGGAAGCGATCAGACGCCCGGCTTCAGCACCATCAGGAAGACGGCGACCACGACGAGCAGCGAGATCGTCCCGCCGAAGATCGTGCGCTGTCTGTTGAGCCGCTCGTACTCGGTGCTGAGCGTGACCGTGCCGCCGGCGTCGCCGCTCTGCGCGTCGAGCGCGGCGCGGTCGCGCATTCTGCGTGCCAGCGGGATCATCACCGCGTGGTCGAGCCCGACGATCACGATCAGGATCGCGAAGGCGCCGCTCCACCAGCCGCTCGAGAGGTCGCTCCAGCGGTCGGTCGCCATGTAGATGCCGGCGATCAGCACGACGACGGCGGCCGGCGTCACGACTCTGCGGCTGATCTGGATCTGGGCCTCGTGCCAGAGCGGCAGCGCGCGTGCGTCGCGCGTGCGGACGACCTGGTCGATCACGGGATAGGCGAACGTGACGCCGAACGCCGCGATCGCGGCCGTGATGTGGAGGAAGAGGACGACCGTGTAGAAGTCGAGGTGGCCGGGAGCGCTCATGTTCCGAGACGCTACCCGACCACCCTGACGCTGTGTCGTCGCGGTGCGGCTACCGCAGCTTCAGCTTCACCTTCTGCGTGACGCGCGGCCCGCCCTTCTGGGCGGTGCGGACCGTCACCGTCAGTCTGCCTCTGCGCGCCGCGAGCCGTCTCGCGAGTCTCGCCGAGCTGGCTCTGACGCCGCGGACGTTGACCGTGACCTTGCGCGCTCCGCGTCTGGAGAGCTTCACGGTGATCGTCCGGCCGCTGACCCGGATCGCTCTTCTCGCGAGACGGGTTCTGCCGGCCTTCGACGTCACCGACGCGCCTCTGATCAGCAGGCCTCTCGGCAGGCCGATCCGCACGCTGGAGAGTGGCTTGCCGCTTCTCGCGACGCCGGTCCGGACGCCGAGTCTGCCGGCGCCTCTGCGGAATCTCAGCGTCGCGCCCGACTTCGGTCTGGGCACGCAGCCGAGCGCCGTGAGCCGCGGGCTCTGCGACGTCGCTCTGCCGCTCTGGCTGGTGAATCTGGCGCCGAGCACGGGCCGGGCGCAGAGATCCCCGACGGTCGTCAGGACACCCTCTCTGCCACCGCGGAATCTCAGCTCGAAGCTGGACAGCGGCAGGTCGGGGATGCTGCCGAACGTCGTGATCACGAGGCCGCCTCTGACGGCGTTGGTGCCGAGCAGGTCGAGCGAGACCTCGCCGCGCAGCTCGACCGCGAGGCTCGGCAGGCCGCCGGAGGCGGTTCTGACGAGATACGTCGGGCCGGTGATCGGTCTGTTGATCAGCGGGCTGACGGCCGTCGCGGTGGCGACGATCGTCCGCGCGGTGCATCTTCTCGCGTTGTACGTGGCGAGCGGGCAGGCCGCTCTCAGCGTCGGCAGGTTCGTCGAGACCGCTCTCGGCAGCGTCACGACCGCCGTCTTCATCGCGGACTCGCCGGCCCGCTGCGTGATCCGCGTCGTGAACGACGGGTGCTGGCCCTCGCGGTTCTGGCCTCTGCCGCCGATCGTGCCGGTGATTCTCGGGCCGAACGGCAGTCTGTCGCAGCCGTTGACCGTGATCGTGGAGCTCGCGGTCGCACCCGCTCCGCCGTCGAGCGGCGAGAACGCGCCGGAGGCCTTCGGGGTGCCGCAGCTGGTCGGGTTCTTCATGAAGCCGGCGCGGTCGACGTTGACGGTCAGTCTGCGGATCGCGAGCGGGATTCCGAGCTGGAGTGCCGGGATCGGGTCGCTGACGATGTCCAGGCCGCCGTCGTTGCCGAGCGTCAGCCGCTGCGCGACGGTCACGATGCCGGCGTCGACCGGCCCGAGTCTCGCCGGCACGGAGATCGACAGCCCGGCCGGGTCGCCCGCGACGCGCGGCTCGGTCAGGTAGATGCTGCCGGGCAGCGTCGGCGGTTCGGTTCCGGAGCCGACGATCGCGTTGACGCTGCCGATCCGGCTCGACGCCGGGCAGGCGTTCGCCGCGGCGGTCGCGAGCGCGCACTTCGTCAGGCCCGGCAGCGCGAGCGAGCCTATGAGGCCGGGCGGCAGGTCGAACGCGACTCTGCCGACCGGGACGGTTCTGTCGGGGCGGTCGAACGAGAGCGTGAAGCTCGTGTCCGCGCCGGCCTGCGGGTTGCTGACCGAGGTCGCCATCGACGGCGTGAATCTGCGTGCGCAGTCGACGACGTCGTAGGAGGCGGACGGCGTTCTCGCCGCGCCGCCCGACCACGGTGTGACGGTCGCGATCGTCGTCGCCGGGCCGCACGTCGTCGGCGTCACGAGCGCCGACTGCGGTCCGCCCTTGAACGTGAGTCTGAAGTTCGTGAACGCGACCTGCGGGAGGTCGCTGAACTTCAGCGTGATCTGGCCGGTTCTGAAGTCCGGGTTGACCGTGCCGGAGAGCTTGATGTGCGCGCCGAACAGCGGCACGTCGAGGAACAGCCGCAGCCGGTCGGTCGGCGTCTGCGTGCCGAAGTACGCCTTGCCGGGGAAGTTGCCGAGGATCGGCGACGTGAAGTCGATCGTCCCGACCTCCGACGATGCCGGGCAGTTCGCTGCGACAGAGGAGTCGGCGAGCGCGAAGCCCGCGTCGGTGCAGGCGTCGAGCCGAGCTGCCAGCGCCGGGTTGAGCAGCATGCCCGGGGCGCCGAGGAACGTCGTCCCGCGGACCATCGAGCTGACGCGCGGGATGTCCTCCGTCCCGGGGATCACGTCCGTGCTGATCGCCGACGTCGAGTCGGCGGTGTTCGGGTCGGCTGACGACGCGAGCGTCGTGTTGAACGGCACGTTCTCGCAGTCGGTCGGGGTGTACGAGCCGTTGCCCGACGTCGGGGCGCCGCCATGGGATCTGGCCGTCACGCTGACAACCGCCGGAATGCAGGAGGTCGGGTTGGTGAAGAACGATCTGCCCTCGGCGTTGTAGCCATTGAGGATCTGCGTGATCGAGTCGATGTGGACCGGCAGTCTGCCGACGAGGGGCACTTCGGCGAAGTTCGGAAGGCCGCTCAGGGAAGCCGTCAGGCCCAAGTTCAGAGGGTTGACCGTGATCGGCGACACGAGCTTGATCCGTCTCAGGCCGGGAAGCGGTGGCTCGATGTCGATGCCGAACGCCGTCGGGACTCTCGACGGATCCGGCGATGGGATCCGGTAGATCGCGCCGTTGAGCGTGAGCGCTCCGAGCACAGGTGCAGACGCTCTGGTGATGGCGGAACCGATCACCGATCTCGGGCAGTTCGTTCTCGTCTGCGACATGTCCCAAGTGGTGCACGTCTCGATGTGGTTGACGAACGCGACGATGCCGGGCGCGAGCCCGATCTCGAGACTGTCGACGCTGTCGGCGGTCGGGTTGCCGACATCGTCGAAGTCGAGTCTGATCGCCATGTCGGGATGTGCAGCGGCTGAGAGCGGATCTCTCACGGCCGGATCGCTGGCGCCGAGCGGGCTGTTCGCCGGTCTGCCGGGCGTTGCGCCGACGCTCGTCAGCGAGAACGCGTGTGCGCTCGCCGACAACACGAGTGGGACCAACAGCGCGACGAGCGCTGCGACCAGCGCCCGTGGGGGGGAAAACCTCATCTCACCTCTCCTTGCGACGTGCCTGCAACGGGTAGTCCGTTCCGCATCGGGTCAATGCCCGCCCGATACGAGTGGCAAACACGTGCGTTTCAGTGCGAGTTGCGGTCCTAGTTGGCAGGTTGGCGCGGTGACGCACCGTCAGCGCACGTCGCGGCGGTCGAACAGAAGCGCCGCGAGCGCGGCGAACAGCAGCCCGCCGCCGGTCAGCAGCGCGAGGTCGCCCCAGTCGACGCCCGTTCTGACCGGGTCGTCGCCGTACGCCCACTGGAACGGCGAGAAGCCGAGGTGGTCGTCGAGCGCGGTGACGAACGGCGCGATCGACGTGTAGAGGAAGCCCGCGCCGGCGAGGCCCGCGGCGACGCCGAGGCTCAGGCCGCGGCGACCGGTCGCCGCCGACAGGCAGAGCGCGATGCCGCCGTAGAGCAGTCCGAGGCCGACGCTGCCGGCGGTCGCCGCCGCGAAGCGGCCGGCCGGGATGCCGATGTCGAACAGCGGGCCGACGAGCACCAGCGTCAGCCACTGCGCCAGCGCGAGCAGCAGCAGCCCGGCGGCGATCGACAGCGCCTGCTCGACCACTACGCGCGCCCGCCGGATCGGCGTCGCGAGCAGCAGGTCCATCGTGCCGCGCTCCTCCTCGCCGGCGATCGCCCGCGCGCCGCGGCCGATCGCGAAGCTGAGGAACAACAGCGGCGCCAGGGTCGAGAACAGCTGGCCCTGCAGATAGCCGGCCGGCGTGCCGAGATCGCTCAGGCCGACCGCCGACTGGACTGACGGCGGCAGGTCGCTGAAGCTTCTCGTCAGCGCGTCGTTGCCGTCGATCGACGGCCAGAACGCGAGCACGACCGCGACGAGCGCGACCGTCGACAGGCACCAGCCGATCAGCGCCGTGCGCTCGCTGCGGAGGGTGCGCAGCGCCAGCTCAGGCACCAGGCTCGCCGCCCTGCGCGCCGTGCGCCTCGTAACGGTCGAGGAACAGCTCCTCCAGCTCCGGCTCCTGCGCCGTCAGGCTGACGACCTCGTGCGCCGCGATCGCCTTCACGACCGCGTCCATCCCGCCGTGCACGGTGAAGCGCGCGAGCGAGCCGCGCACGTCGACGCCGGAGACGCCGGGCAGCGACGCGAACGCGCCGTCGGGGACCGGCGCCGCGAACGTGACCGCGACCTGGCGGGGCGCGCTGCGCTTGAGGTCCTCGATCGCCTCGACCGCCAGCAGTCTGCCGGCGCGGATCATCGCGACCCGGTCGGCGACGTGCTCCAGCTCCGAGAGCACGTGCGAGGACATCAACACCGTCGCGCCGGCGTCGCGCGTCTCGCCGACCAGCTCGTGGAAGGTCCGTTGCAGCAGCGGGTCCAGGCCGCTCGTCGGCTCGTCGAGGATCAGCACGTCCGGTCTGTGCATGAACGCCTGGATCAGGCCGACCTTCTGCTTGTTGCCCTTCGACAGCTCGCGGATCGGGCGGTCGACCGGCAGGCCGAAGCGGTCGGCCAGCGTCGTGACGTAGGGACGCTCGACGCCGCCGCGCAGACGTGCGAGGAACGACAGCAGCTCGCGGCCGGTCAGCTCCTCGTAGAGCGCCAGCTCCCCCGCCAGGTAGCCGATCCGCCGCCGCACCTCGACGCCGCGTCTGCGCACGTCCATGCCGAGGATCTCGGCGCGGCCGCGTGTCGGGCGCAGCAGGTCGAGCAGCAGCCGGATCGTCGTCGACTTGCCGGCGCCGTTGGGGCCGATGTAGCCGAACACCTCGCCGCGGCGGATCTCGAGGTCGAGCGCGGCGAGCGCCGTCACGCTGCCGTAGGACTTCGTCAGGTCCTCGGTTCGGATCGCCGTCTCCACCGGGGCGATCCTGCCGCGCGCCGTGGCGAGCGCGCATCACCCTCAGCGGGTGAGCGCGGCTCGCGGCGACCCTCAGATGTCCGGCTGGTATCTGCCGAAGACGTCGCGCATCGCCGCGCAGACCTCGCCCATCGAGCAGCGGTCCTTCAGCGCCTGGCGGATGTACGGCAGCAGGTTGTCGCTGCCGGCGGCGGCGTCGCGCAGCTCCTGCAGGCGCGTGTCCGCAAGCTGCTGGTCGCGCGTCGCCTTGAACTCCTTCAGCCGCCCGACCTGCTCGCGCTCGGACGCCGGGTCGACGCGCAGCAGGTCCGGCACCTCGAGCTGCTCGTCGACGTACTTGTTGACGCCGACGACGATGTCCTGCTCCTGCGCGTAACGCTCCTGATAGCCCCAGGCCGACTCCTCGATCTCGTTCTTGATGAACGCGATCGCGTTGACCGAGCCGCCCAGCTCGTCGACCTTGCCGATCAGCTCGCTCGCGCGCTGCTCGATCTCGGCCGTCAGCGCCTCGACGTAGTACGAGCCGGCGAACGGGTCGACGGTGTCGGCGGCGCCCGACTCGTGGCCGATGATCTGCTGCGTGCGCAGCGCGATCTTGGCGGCGTGCTCGGTCGGCAGCGCGAGCGCCTCGTCGAAGCCGTTCGTGTGCAGCGACTGCGTCCCGCCGCAGACGGCGGCGAACCCCTGCAGCGCGACGCGGACGATGTTGTTCTCCGGCTGCTGCGCGGTCAGCGTCACGCCGCCCGTCTGCGTGTGGAAGCGCAGCTTCATCGACTTCTCGTCTCTGGCGCCGAAGCGGTCGCGCATGATCTGAGCCCACATCTTGCGGGCGGCGCGGAACTTCGCGACCTCTTGGAAGACGTTGTTGTGGCCGTTGAAGAAGAACGCCAGCCGGGGCGCGAAGTCGTCGACCGCGAGGCCGGCGTCGAGCGCCGCCTGCACGTACGCGATGCCGCTGGAGAGCGTGAACGCGACCTCCTGGACGGCCGAGCAGCCCTTCTCGCGGAAGTGATAGCCGGAGATCGAGACGGTGTTCCATCTCGGCACGTTCTGCTTGCAGTACGCGAACAGGTCGGTCGTGAGCCGCATCGACCCCTCGGGCGGGTAGATGAAGTTCCCGCGCGCGATGTACTCCTTGAGGATGTCGTTCTGGGTCGTGCCGCGCAGCTTCTCCGGCGCGACGCCCTGCTCCTCGCCGACGAGCTGGTAGAGCAGCAGCAGCACGCTCGCGGGCGCGTTGATCGTCATCGAGGTCGAGACTCTGTCGAGCGGGATGCCGTCGAACGCGGTCCGCATGTCGTCGATCGTGTCGATCGCGACGCCGGTGCGGCCGACCTCGCCGAGGCAGCGAGGATCGTCGGAGTCGAGACCGAGCTGGGTCGGCAGGTCGAACGCCATCGAGAGGCCGGTCGAGCCGTGCGCGAGCAGGTACTTGTAGCGCTCGTTGGACTCCTTCGCCGACGCGTAGCCGGCGTACTGCCGCATCGTCCACAGCTGTCTGCGGTACATCTCGCGATGCACCCCGCGCGTGTACGGGAACTGGCCGGGCTCGCCGAGCTGGAGCTGCTCGGGCACGTCGTGCTCGTCGTAGCGCGGCTGGATCTCGATGCCGGAGTCGGTGAAGTGCCGCGGGTCGTCCGGTCCGACGATGGGGGCGATGAAGCGGTGGTCCTCGGTCACGCTCATCGCCTGAGGGTACTTCGCGCCTGGCGCGGACGCCGCCGATCGGGCGGGCGGGCGTCCGCTCCCGTACGCTCCTGTGATGCACGTACGCATCCGTCTCTTCGCGATGCTGCGCGAGCGCGCCGGCACCGCTGAGCTCGAGCTGGAGCTGCCTGAGGGCGCGCGCGTGCGCGACGCGCTCGCCGCGCCCCCGGTCGCGGCGCTGGCCGCCGGCCTTCCGCTCGTGCTGGCAGTCAACCGCGAGTACGCCGACGACGACGCTCCGCTCGCGCCAGGCGACGAGCTGGCGCTCGTGCCGCCGGTCTCCGGCGGCGCAGCCGCGCCGCACGTCGCGGTCAGCGACGCCCCGCTCTCGCTCGACGGTCTCGTCGCGCGCGTCCGCGATCCGCGCGCCGGTGCCGTCGTGACGTTCGCCGGCGTCACGCGCGACGTCGACGCGCTCGTCTACGAGGCGTACACCGAGATGGCGCTGGAGCAGATCGCGGCGATCGTCGCCGAGGCGATCGCCAGCCACGGCCTCTGCGCCGCAGCCGCCGAGCACCGCATCGGCGCGGTCCCGCTGTCGGAGCCGTCGGTGCTTGTCGCCGTCTCCGCCCCGCACCGCCCCGAGGCGTTCCTCGGCGCCCGCGAGATCATCGACCGCATCAAGGCCGCCGCACCGATCTGGAAGCAGGAGGTCGAGGGCGGCGAGGCGAGCTGGGTCGCGGGGACACGGCCGCCGACGGGCTGAGTCGGCGCGCGAGGTCGCGGAAGGGTGCGAGCCGCCAGCGAACGCGTTCGCTCCGGGTCAATCCCCATCGCTCCGGCGCTGGGTCGACGAGCAGCGTCTCGAGCGTCTCGCGATCGAGCACCGTCGTGGGGCCGTTGGGCGGCAGGGTGACGTGGATCGCGCCGTCGTGGTCGAGCAGGACACGGGCGTTGTGGATGAAGAACTGGCAGATCTCCCCGGCGGCGTCGAAGCGCACGTGGTGGCCCTCGGGCGTCTCGTCGATGTCGGCGGCCGGTCGGCGCGGTCCCCTCCAGAAATGCAGCTCGTCGGGGTACTCGGCGTAGTCGACGCTGTCGAACGTCACGTCGCCGATCGTGAAGCCACTCGATGTCTCACTCATATCGGGTCCTCTCGATTGCCAAACGCCGTGATGATCTGTGCGGGAACGGTGTTCCAGCCGACGACGACGAACAGCCATCGGATCGGCCCGGCGCCGCGCCGCCAGTAGCGCCACCGACCGAGCGTCCTGTCGGGCGTCATGACATCCGGCCACTCGACCGTCTCGAGGATCTCCTCCTCGAACGGGATGACGTCCGGGTGTCTGATCGCGACGTGCTCCCATGCTGGCGGGGACAGGACGACGCGTCTACCCCAAGGATCTTTGGTCTCGCGCCGCCGGCTCCAGCCGCCACGCGGCGTCCCAGAACGCCAGCTCGTGGCGGCTGCTCTCGGCGAAGACCGCGCGCAGGCGCGCACGGCCGGCGTCGTCGCAGGCGGCGCCGAGGCGATCCATCAGCTCGCGGCACCAAGCCGCGAGCGCCTGGAACTCGGGGTCGGCGTACGTCGCGATCCAGCGCGCGTAGGGGCGGGCGGGATCTGGTTCCGGCGGGCCGGCGGCGGCGAGCCGTTCGCCGACCTCGGCGTAGCCCCACATGCAGGGCAGCAGCGCGGCGACCAGCTCGGCGAAGTCGCCGAGCGCGGCGGTGCGCAGCAGGAAGTCGCCGTAGGCGCGCGTCGTCGGCGTCGCCCGCTCGGACTCCAGGTCTGCCGCCGGGACGCCCCAGTCGGCCGCGAACGAGCGGTGGAGGTCCATCTCGGTCACCAGGATCGCCTGCGTCAGCTCGGCGAACCGCCGCATCGTCTCCAGCTCCGGCGCCCGCGCGCAGGCGAGCGCGAGCAGCCGGCCGTAGTCGACGAGGTAGACGTAGTCCTGCCGGACGTAGTGCCGGAAGCGGTCGAGCGCGAGCGTGCCGTCGCCGATCCCGCGCACGAACGGGTGGGAGTGCTGCGCCTCCCACACGTCCGCCGCGCCGGCGCGCAGCTCGGCGCTGAAGGAGCTCAGAGCGCGCCGCCGGCAGCCGCCGGCGCCGTCGGGTCCTCGCCGCCGTCGCCCGGCTGCTCGCGCGCGAGCCAGTCCTCGATGTCCATCGGCCGGTCGGCGAGGCGCTCGGCGATCGTCAGCAGATCCGACATCGAGGCGACCTCCTCGACCTGCTCCTTCAGGAACCACTGCATGAACTGCTCGCTCTGGAAGTCGCCCTCCTCGCGCGCCACGCCGACGAGCGCCGCGATCTGGTCGCTGACGCGCTTCTCCTGCTCCAGCGACAGCGCGACCGGCGCGACGACGTCGGCGAACGAGATCTCCGGCGCGGCGACGCCGGGGACCGTGACCTCGACGTCGGCGTCGAGCAGGTACTGGACCATCATCAGCGCGTGGTTGCGCTCCTCGACCGCCTGCGCGTAGAAGAACGCCGCGAGGCGCGGCAGCGTCTCGGCGTCGTAGTAGACGGCATTGGCGACGTACTGCTGCGAGGCGGCGAATTCGTACGCGATCTGCTCGTTGAGACGCTCGACGAAGCGGGTGGCGGGCATGGGACTCCTGTGATCGCGGGTTCGCTCTGAGCCGCTCGAAAGCGGGATCAGGCGATCGTAGAGGACCGACGGGTCCGCGAACGGACCGGTTGCAGGGCTATCCTGCCGGGAATGTCTACCTGTCTCGTGACCGGAGGCGCTGGCTTCCTCGGCTCGCACCTGTGCGACGAACTGCTGCGCCGAGGGCACCGCGTCATCTGTGTCGACAACCTCGAGACGGGCTCGCTGGCGAACATCCACCACATTCGCCAGCCCGAGTTCGTCCACCTCAACCTCGACATCATCGAGCCGTACTTCGTGGACGAGCCGGTCGACTTCGTGTACCACCTCGCCTCGCCCGCGTCGCCGATCGACTACCTGCGACTGCCGCTGCACACGCTGAAGGTCGGCTCGCACGGGACGCACCACACGCTCGGGCTCGCGAAGAAGCACCGGGCGCGCTTCCTGATCGCCTCCACCAGCGAGGTCTACGGCGATCCCCAGGAGCACCCGCAGCGGGAGTCCTACTGGGGGCACGTCAACCCGATCGGCCCGCGCGGCGTCTACGACGAGGCGAAGCGCTACGCCGAGGCGCTGACGATGGCGTACCACCGTCAGCAGGGCGTCGACACCGCGATCATGCGGATCTTCAACACGTACGGGCCGCGGATGCGCCCCCACGACGGCCGCGCGATCCCGACGTTCCTGCGCCAGGCACTGCAGGACCGGCCGATCACGGTTTTCGGCGACGGCTCGCAGACGCGCTCGTTCTGCTTCGTCTCCGACCTGATCCGCGGGATGATCGCGCTCGCCGAATCCGGTTTTCATAACCCCGTCAACATCGGCAATCCGAACGAGTTCACGCTGCTGGAGCTGGCGAGAGCGGTGATCGAAGTGACCGGGTCGCGCTCGGAGATCGTCTTCGAGGCGCTTCCGACCGACGACCCGCAGGTGCGCCAGCCCGACATCGCGCTCGCGCGCGAGGTGCTCGGCTGGGAGCCTGAAGTGGCGTTGATCGAAGGATTGCGGCGCACGATCGACGAAGCCGGCGTCGAGACGCTCGTCGGGGCGCCAGCCTGACGCACACGGCGAAAGGCCGGAACTCCGACCCTTCCGGCCCGTTGCAGTGAAGGAGGTCATGCATCGAGTGGCGAACGGCGCGCTGAACGTCGACCAGCAGCACGAGACGGGCGACGGCACCCTGGTGCCCGCCATGTCCGACAGAGACGTGCGCCGCAAGCGCCCGCCGGCTTTGTCGTTCGTGCTGCGGATGGCGACGCTGCGGAAGTTCATGCGGATCGTCTCGCTGCTCGCGCTCGACTTCGCCGGCGTCTGGCTGGCGCTCTTCACCGCGCTGCTGCTGAAGCTGCTGATCAAGGGCAACCACGAGCTCGGCCCGGCCCTGAGACTCGCCTCCGGGCAGACCGAGGACTTCCTCGCCTTCGCCTACCTCGTCACGGTGCTGCTGTTCGCGCGCTCGGACCTCTACGCCGACCGGCCGCGACGGCCCGGGCTGCCCAAGATCGTCGCGTCGCTGTTCCAGGTGACGCTCGTGGCCCTGATCTTCGCGCTCGCGAGCGGGCAGGACTTCTCCAGCTATTACATCTTCTACGCATCGCTCGGCTTCTCGATCCTCTACGTGTCGTCGTTCCGCTGGCTCCACACGGAGGTGACCGGGTGGCTGCTGAGCAGAGCCGGCTACACGCGCCGGGCGCTGCTGGTCGGCAGCGGCAAGCACATCGATCAGGTCGCGCACGCGCTCGCCGCGACGCCCGGCAAGGAGATCGAGCCGGTCGGCTACATCTCGCTGACGCCGCGACCGGACAACGGGCTGCGCTCGCTCGGCTCGCTCGCGGACCTCGGGGCGGTGCTGGAGCGGGACCGCGTCCAGGAGGTGATCATCGCCGACCCGGACTTCCCGCAGGAGCAGGCCGTCGAGCTGGTCGACGTCTGTCACCAGCGCGGCGTCGACGTCAACATCGCGCCGTCGACGATGGAGATCCTCGTCCAGCGGGCGGAGTTCGTGCCCGGCCAGTCGGTCCCGCTGTTCAAGCTCAAGCCGCCGGTCTTCGACGGCATCGACTTCGCCGTCAAGCGCACGTTCGACCTGATCGGATCGCTGCTGCTGCTGACGCTGCTCTCGCCGCTGCTGCTGACGCTCTCGCTCGCCGTCAAGCTCAGCTCGCGCGGGCCGGTCTTCTACCGCTCGACGCGGCCGGGGATCGGAGGCCTCCCGTTCGACTGCCTCAAGTTCCGCACGATGACCGACGACGCGGGCGTGAGCGACGAGGAGCTGGAGGCGCTCAACGAAGCCGACGGCGCCCTCTTCAAGATCCGCGACGACCCGCGCATCACGCCGGTCGGGCGCTTCCTGCGCAGGTTCTCGCTCGACGAGCTGCCGCAGCTGGTGAACGTGGTGCGCGGCGAGATGTCGCTCGTCGGGCCGCGCCCGCTGCCGCTGCGCGACTTCGAGAAGCTCGAGGAATGGCACAAGAAGCGCTACCTCGTGCTGCCGGGCATCACCGGCCTGTGGCAGGTCTCGGGCCGCTCCGAGCTCGACTTCGACGACCTCGTGCGCCTTGACTTCCTCTACCTCGAGCGCTGGTCGGTCGCGCTCGACCTCGTGATCCTGCTGAAGACGGTGCCGGCCGTCTTCACCCAGCGCGGCGCGTTCTAGCGCCCCGCGCCTCCAGCGCCGCAGCGACCCTGTCGCGCAGCTCCTGCGGGCTGAACGGCTTGCGCACGTACGCGTCGGCGCCGGCGTCGAAGCCGCGGTCGACGTCGGCCTCCTGCACGCGAGCGGTCAGCAGGATCACCGGGATCGCGCGCGTGAGCGGGTCGCTGCGCAGCCGCCGCGTGACGTCGTAGCCCGTCAGCTCGGGCATCATCACGTCGAGCACGCAGAGATCCGGCAGCTCCTCGCGCGCGCGAGCGAGCGCCTCGGCCCCGTCGCGCGCGACGAGCACCTCGTAGCCGGTCCGCTCCAGCCGGAACGCGACGAGCGTGAGGATGTCCTCGTCGTTGTCGGCGACGAGGATTCGCGTTCTGCCTTCGCTCACGTCCGCCTCGCTCCGTTCCCGCTCGTCGCGGCGTGCGCCGCCGGCGTGTCGGCGGCGGCGTCGGCGTCGGCGAGGCGTGCGCGCAACGGCAGCACGACGCGGAAGGTGGTGCCGCGCCCGACCTCGCTCTCGACCTCGATCCGGCCGCCGTGGCCCTCCGCGATCGCCTGGCAGATCGACAGCCCCAGGCCGATCCCGGGGATCTCGCCCTCGACCGCGGTCGAGGCGCGGAAGAAGCGGTCGAACAGCCGCGCCTGCTCGTCCGCCGGGATCCCGATGCCGGTGTCCGCGACGGCCAGCGCGACCTCGTCGCCGTCGATCCGCAGCGTCACCGTGACGTCGCCGCCAGACGGCGTGAACTTGAGCGCGTTGGAGATCAGGTTGTCGACGAGCTGGCCGAGCCGGTCGGCGTCGCCGCGTATCGGCGGCACGGGCTCGGTCTCCGCGGCGACCGTGACGCCGACCTGCTCGGCGCGCGGCCGGGCGCCGTCGACGGCGTCGCGGACGATCGCCTCCAGCGTCGCGTCGCCGTGCTCGAGGTTGAGCGTTCCCGCCTCCACCTGCGCGACGAACAGCAGGTCGCCGACGAGCCGCTGGAGCCGCTTGCCGTTGCGCTCGACGATCCCGAGGAAGCGCGCCTGCTCGTCGTTGACCTCGCCGACCTCGCCTTCGAGCACCAGCTCGACGTAGCCGACGATCGACGTCAGCGGCGTCCGCAGCTCGTGCGAGACGAGCGCGAAGAACTCGTTCTTGAGGCGGTCGGCCTCGGCCTCTGCAGCGCGCTTCTGCGCGACCTGCACGACCTGTCCGCCGATCGCGTCGAGCGTGTCGAACAGCTCGGCGTCGGGCGGCGCCGCGTCGCGCTGCCAGAACTCCAGCACGCCGAGCGCGTGGGCGCCGTGCCCGACGCGGATCGCGCCGGCGATCCGCAGCCCTGCGCCGGCGGCGGCGCGGCCGCGCGCGAGGCGGTCGCTCTCGGTCCGCTCCCAACCCGGCTTGCCGCTCTCCCAGACGCGCGCCGCGAGTCCCGCGCCGCCGCCGAGCGTCGTCGTGCGCGTCTGCAGCACGAGCGGCGCCAGCCCGTCGGCGGACGGGTCCTGCCACGTCCCGGCGCAGGTGAGGCGGTCGTGCTCGCCGGGCAGCCAGAAGACGACGACCGGCCACTGCAGCGCCTCGCCGAGCGCCGCGAGCGTCGGCTCGATCAGCTGCTCGCGCCCCTCGACCTCGGCGAGCACGCGGCTGACGTCGCTGCGCGCTTCGCGCTCGCGCTCGCGCAGCACGCGGCCGCTGATGTCGCGCACAAACGCGTTCAGCCGCCAGCCGCCGCCGATTCGCAGCGGCACGATCGACAGCTCGATCGTCAGCTCGTGGCGGTCCTTGTGGCGGGCGACCAGCTCGAAGCGCCGCGTCTCGGTGGCGGAGCGTTCGGCGTCGTCGAGCAGCTGGGCGCTCCAGCGGGCGAAGAAGTCGCGGTCGCGGTCGGGCACGATCAGGTCCGGGATCGCCCGGCCGATCGCCTCCTCGGCGGTCCAGCCGAAGATCGCCTCGGCCTGCGGCGACCACTCGATCACGAACGAGTCGCCGTCGGCCGCGACGTACGCGTCCTGCGCCGTCTCCAGCACGGCCATGTTGACCGCCGCCTGATGCTGCGCGTACTGCGTCGCCAGCGCGCGCACGAGGCCGACGGCGGCCGGCTCGGCGAGCCGGCCGGCGAGGTCGATCGCGCTGCCCGCGAACGCGGCGTCGCCGACGCGGCCGAACGACAGCACCCCGGCCACCCGCGTCGGGCCGAGCAGCGGGATGTGCAGCTCGTGACCGACCTGCGCCTCGCCCGCGAGCGTGGCGACCCGCATCGCGTCGCCGCCGGACTCGCCGCCCGTGCCGTCGGCGGTCCCGTGCGACGCGTGGACCGCGCGTCTCTCCGCGACGGCGCGACCGGCGAGGCCGGCGCCGCTGACGAGTCGTCTCGGCAGCGCGGCGCTGTCGAAGCCGCGCGCGCCCGCGAGCACGAGCGGGCCGTCGGGGTCGCTGACGTCGAGCGCGTAGAGCGTGCCGACGTCGGCCCCGAGCAGGTCGCCGATCTCGCTCAGCAGCACGCGGGCGAGGTCGTCCAGCTCGGCCGCCGCCGAGACGCGCGCGACGACGCGGTGGAACGCCTCGGCGCGCTCCTTCTCGTCCGCGAGCGCGTCGAGCGTCCGCTCCAGCTCGCCCTGCTGTGCCTCCAGCTCGGCGTTCTGGTTCTCGAGCTCGTCGCGGCTGTGCTGGGCCGAGGACGCCATCGTGTTGAAGGAGCGCGCGAGCACGCCCGCCTCGGCGACGCCGCCCTCGTTTACGCGCGCCGTCAGGTCGCCACTCGCCAGCCTCTGTGCCGCGCCGGCGACGCGCCGGATCGGCGCGACGACGAGGCGCGACAGGTAGCCGGCGTAGGCGAGCACGAGGAGCGGGCAGCCGAGCAGACCGAGCAGCGCGAACAGCACGGCGCGCCGGGCGGCGTCGTCGGCGTCCTCGCGGACCTCGCTCGCGCGGGCGCGCTCGGCCCGCTCGGTGACGGCGAAGTCGGCGCGGATCGCGTCCATCCTGCGCTTGCCGGCACCGCTGGCGACGACCTCCCGCGCGGCCGCGGGGTCGCGTCGCACGAGCGCGATCTGGTCGGTCACGAAGCCCTTCACGTAGGCGTCGACTTTCGCTATCCCCGCGATCGCGTTGGCGCGTCGATCCGCGTCTCCCTCCGGCATCGCCTCCAGCAGCTGCGCCTCGGCTCCGGGCAGCTCGCGCAGCGCCGCCTCGTACGGTTCGAGGAATCTCTCGTCCTGGGCGATCACGAAGCCGCGCTGCGCGGTCTCCGCGTCGATCGCGAGCCGTTCGATGCGGTCGGCGGCCGAGACCGCCGTCAGCGCGCGCTGAAGGTCGCGGTTGGCGTCGCGCAGCCTGTCGATCGACGCGAACGTGACCGCGAAGGCAGCGGCGACGAGCAGCAGCAGGATCAGCGAGCCGGCCAGCAGCCGCCCGTTGAGCCCGCGCCCCCTCACGTCGTCCGCCGATAGGCGTTCGGGCCGGCGGGGACGAGCCCCAGCGCCGCCGGGTCGCGCAGCCGCTCGGAGCGGCCGAGCAGCAGCACGCCGCCGGGCGCGAGCGCGCTCGCGAGCGTGTGCTCCAGCTGCGTGCGCGCGGCCGGCGTGAAGTAGATCGCGACGTTGCGGCACAGCACGAGCCGCCAGCTGCCCGGCGGTGGGGGCGCGGTGACGAGGTCGCGCTGCTCCCAGCGCAGGCGCATCCGGATCTCGGGCGGCACGTCGAGGTCGGCGCGGCGGGCGCGCACGAGGTTCTCCTCCAGCAGGTCGCTGCCGAGCAGCTGCGCGCGGTCGAGCGCGCCGAGCTTCCGCAGCACGCGACCGAGCGAGACCAGCTCCGAGCCGTCGGCGCAGCCGGCCGACCAGACGCGCACGCGGCCGGACTGCTCCAGCAGCGGCGGCAGCAGCTCGCGCTCGAGCAGCGTGAACTGCTGCGGGTCGCGGAACGGGCCGGAGACCGAGACGGCGATCGAGCGGCGGAAGCGCGCGCGGGCGGCCGGGTCGGCGGCGATCCGGGAGGTGAGCGCTCGCAGGTCGGCGACGTGCTCGGCGGCGAGAGCGCGTCTGAGCTGCGTCGCCAGGTGCTCGTCGCGGAAGACGTGCAGCGGCAGTGCGCTCACGCGCGCGAGCGCGAGGCGATCGGCGTCGACCGCCGTCGCTGGAAGCTGCTGCGTCGCCATCACGTCACGGATACCCCGCTCAGGGACGTTCGAGTTGCGCGATGACGCGATTGGAGCGGTTCCGGGCCCCAAGCGCACGCCGGGTGCGCGAGTTGGTGGGTTACGGCGTGCCGGCCGGCGGCGTCCCGGCGGGCGGGGCGGGGGTCGTCGGTGCGATGCCGGCCTGCGCCTGCGCCTCGGCCAGCGCCTGCTGCGCGATCTGCGCGAAGGGGTCGAGGTAGACGGCTGCCTGCAGCGTCGCGGCGGCGGCTCTCGGGTCGCCCTGGTCGAGCTGCAGCTGACCGAGGTTCTGCCACGCCTCCGCGTTCGCCGGCTGCAGGTCGACCGCGCGCTCCAGCGTCGCTCTCGCCTCGCCCGCTCTGCCCTGTGCGACCTCGATCGCCGACAGCGTCAGCAGCGGGTCGATCGACAGCGGGTTGACGTCGGCGGCGTGCTCGGCGTCCGCGTGCGCCTGCGGCAGCCTGTTCGCGTCGAGCGCGTCGAGCGCCGCGTTCTCGGCGTTGACCGACCGCTGCGGCTGCCAGATCGCCCACGCGCCGGCGATGCCGATCAGCACGATCGCGGCGGCCGCCGCGAGGCGGCCGCGGGCGGCGCTCAGCGGGCGCGGCAGACGGCCCGGCGGGGGCGGGTCGGCGAGCGGCCCGCGGCCGGCGACCCACGCCGCGCACAGCAGGCCGGTGATCGCCGTGCCGGGGATGAACCAGGTCCAGTCGATCGCCGAGTGCAGCCCGAACGCGACTGCTGTCGTCGCGAGCGTCACGAGCCCGATCCGCTCCGCGGTCCACGGCTCCGGCGCGCGGCGGGGTACCGGCACCTTCGGCGAGCGTGCGCGGACAGCCGCCAGCGACCAGGCGCCCAACCGCCAGCGCGAGCGCAGCGCGGTCGCGCGTACGACCGCGCCGAGCCAGGCGACGAGCAGCAGGAGGTTGACGCCGAGGCCGATCCAGCCGAGGTCGGCGAGCGTCTGCGGCACGTAGCCGTGCGCGTGCCCGGCGCGGTACTTGTCTCTCTGCAGCGGCCGGCGGGCGGTGCCGTAGGTGTCGGCGCCGACACCGGTCAGGCGCGACCATCTCCAGATCTTGAAGGCGTCGTCCCAGTAGCGCGCGCGCACGCCGCCGACCTGGCTGAGCCGGCTCGGGTCGTTGCCGGGCTGCGTGGCGGCCGGATCGGTCAGCTTGTCCCACGCGTGGCTGACCGAGCCGGTCAGGCCGCGGTCCGACGTCGCCAGCTTGCCGACGACGGCGATCGGGACGAGCGCGACGAGCACGAGCAGGACGGTGCCGATGCCGCGCCGCGTCTCCGGCCGCAGCGTCGAGCGCGAGGTCGCGAAGGAGACGAACAGGCCGGCGCCGAGCATCACGATCAGAACCGGCAGCAGCAGCAGCCCGAGGTCGCCGCCGGCGTCGGTGCGCACGTCGCGCGGGATGCCGTCGACCGACAGCGCGTCGTTGGCGAGCGCCCACGCCCCGACGACCGCGGCGCCGACCGTCGCGGCGCCGAGCACGGCGGCGCCGCGCAGCCGCAGCGGCACGATCGCGAACCACAGCGCGCAGACGGCGATCGTCACGATGATCGCCCCGCGGCCGTAGGACAGCAGCACCGAGATCAGCAGCACCGCGAGCGCCGGCACCGACAGCGCGCGCAGCGCGGCGTGCCCGTCGCGGCGCGCGCCGAGCCAGAGGCAGCCGGGGATGCCGAGCGCGGCCATCAGACCGACCGCGTTCCAATAGTCGAACGGCGCGCGCACGCGTGCGACGTCGAGCGGGTCCAGCGACGGGAAGACCTTCGTCACGAGCGAGTAGCCGGCGACGACGAACGCCGCCAGCACGACCGCTCCGAGGATCGCCGACCAGCGCTCGGAGGCGATCCGCACGAGCGCCATCGCGCCTGCGAAGACGCCGAGATACGCGAACAGCAGGTTCACGTAGACCCATGTGTCGGCTGGCTGGATCGACCACGAGATCGAGACCGCGCTGAGCGCCGTCAGCGCGCCGAACAGCAGCAGCGTCAGTCCGCCCCACAGGCGGCGGCCGGGCGGCGAGAGCACGGCGGCCGTCGCGGCAGCGGCGGCGCCGAGCAGGGTCAGCACGATCTCGGGCTTCGTCGTGCGCTCCAGCGAGCTGCCGCCGCCCATCGTGAAGCAGACGGCGACGAGCAGCCCCGCGAGCGCGATCGTCACGAGCACGTCCGGGTGCGCGGACAGCCCGCGCCGCAGCCGCAGCGCCACGCCGGACGCGCCGGCAGCGCGCGGTGCGGCAGCCGGCGTCACCCGCGTGTGCTCGTTCTCAGATGCGTCTGCGAGCGAGGACACGTCGCCCGATGGTCGTCGCGGCGACGCCGACGGCGCCGGCGCCGAACAGGGCGAGGAAGCCGATCAGCGCGGGCGGCAGCTCGTGCCCGTTGCGCTCGAGCGTCGCCGGGATGCTGGGGGTGACGGTCGTCCCCGCCAGCTTGACCGGCTCGCCGCTGCCGGGCTGCGGGGTCACGGGGGCGGGTGCCGGACCGCCGGCGGGGGTGCCGCCGCCGCTGCCGTCGCCGCCGTCGACCCCGCCGCCACCGGTCGAGCCGAGGCCGCCGCCGCCGCTGCCGCCGCCGGTTCCGCCTGTGCCCGGATCGCCGCCGGGACTCGTCCCGTCGCCGTCGCCGCCGTCGTCGCCTCTTCTGGACCCGTCGCGCATCGCGTTTCTGATCGCGTCGTAGCAGTTGGTGTACTCGGCGACGTCGCCGTTGACCTCTTTGAGGGCCTTGCGCAGATCGCCGTTCGAGTACTGCTTCTGCAGCTCGCCGGTCGGCGAGCTGGAGCAGTCCTTGATGATCGAGTCGGGGCTGGCCGCGAGCGCGGGCGCCGCGAGAAGGCCGCTCAGGACGACCAGTGCGATGAGGATTTTCGGCTTGCTCATGGAGAACGGGGGCCGTTGCGGGCCCCCGGAGTCGTCAAACGCTAGCAAGGGGCCGTGTCCCGGCCCTGCGGGCGTCGTCTGCTTTCAAGGGCACCAACGGGCCGAATGCGGCCAAGTTGCGCACTTGCACGCCCTCCAGCGCGGGAGAGGAGCGCCGGCCGATTGAGCCGGCACTCCTCTCCGGCAGCGCCGAAGGGGTGCCGCGCTGGCGACGGAAGCCCGGGACCGGGGGCGGCCTCCGTCGACCAGGACCAGCGCGGCTGAGGTGCCTCCCGACCCGAGGCGCGCCGGGTCGGGAGAACACCTTGCCCGGCTGGTACCCCGCCGTTCGCGCCTGAAAACACGTCGCGTCAGGGGCGGCGTCAGCGCGCGAGCGCGCGCCGGTACGCCGCCACCGTGGCGCTTCCGCAGTGTTCCCAGGTGAACGACGCCGCGACGGTCGCGCGCGCCTGCGCGCCGAGTTCGCGACGGGCCGACGTGTCGCGCAGGAGGCGGTCGATCGCGCTCGCGAGCGCCGCCGGGTCGCGCGGCGGCACGCGCACCAGGCCGCCGCCGGCCGCGGCGATCTCGTCGGGGCCGTCCTCGCCGGCGCAGCCGATCGCCGGCACGCCGCCGGCCATCGCCTCGACGTAGGCGACGCCGAACGCCTCGTCGACGCTCGGGAGCACGAACAGGTCGGCGCTCCAGGCGCGGGCACGTGCCCGCGCGGGGTCGAGCTGGCCGGTGAACTCGACGCGGTCGGTGACGCCGAGGCGGGCGGCGGCCGCGCGCAGCGGCTCGCGCTCCGGCCCGTCCCCGACGATCGTCCAGCGCAGCCGCGGATGGGCCGGGGCGAGCCGCGCGAGCGCCTCCAGCACGTCGGCGTGGCGCTTGCGCGCGACGAGGTGGCCGACGGTGACGAGCAGCGGCTCGGCGGCGGGGTCGCGCGACGGCGGCTCCGGCGGCAGCTCGGTACCGAGGTGGACGACCTCGATCGCGCCCTCGTCGCCGCCGGCCGCGCGGACCCGCGCCGCGGTGCCGGCGCTGTTGGCGAGCACGAGCTTGGCGTGCGCGAAGGTGTGCGCGACGGCACGGCGCGCGTACGGGCTGCGCTGCACCGTCGCGAGCACGTCACCGCCGTGGACGGAGACGACGAGCGGCGCGCCGGGCAGCGCGCGTCGCACGGCGTCGCCCGCCGGCACCGCGTAGTGGGCGTGCACCAGTTCGAACGGGAAGCGCTCGTGCAGGTCGCCGAGCGCCCGCTTCAGCGCCGGCGCCGCCCACGCGCCCCAGGCGCCGTAGCTCCACGGCCGCGGCGGCGACACGTACGGCACGTAGGAGACCTCGATCCCGTCGAGCAGCACGCGGCGCGGCTGCCGCAGCGCGGCGCGCAGGGCGGGCAGGTCGCCGCGCTTGAGGGCCGCCAGCGGCGGCAGCGGCCGGTGCAGGACGAGCACGCGCACGTCCGCGCCGGCGTCGCGCGCGGCGAGTGCCTGGCGGTGCGCCCAGACGCCGAGCACCGGGTCCGCGGCGCGCGGGTAGTACTCGGCGACGATCGCGACGCGCGGGCCGCCTGCGGTCACGCCCAGCCCCGGTGGGTCGCGGTCGTGCGCTGCGCCTCGGCGGCGGTCACGTGCGGTCGCTCGGCGAGGAAGGCGCGCGCCTCCGCGAGCGCGTCGTCGCGGCGGTAGCTGTCGGCGATCGGCCGCACGACGTGACGGATCGGCGTCGCGTCGACGACCCCCGTCCGCCACCCGCGCGCGTGCGCGAGCGCGGCCCAGTGGGCGTCGAGCCCCCAGCCGGCGACGAGGTCGGGGAACGGCAGCAGGGTGGAGAACGTGGAGGAGTGGAAGGCGCTGATCGGCCCGATCTCGACGAAGCCGGTCTCGCGCACGACGCTGCGCGGGCGGCGCCGCGTCACGCGCCAGGCGGCGTGCGAGCGGCGGCGGTGGGCGGGCTGCGCGAGCCGCAGGTCGAAGCGCTCGGCGAGGAACAGGAAGTCGTCGAGGAAGCCGTGCGGGAGCGCGACGTCGTCGTCGATCACCATCAGCCAGTCGTGACCGTCGGCCGGATGGCCGGCGAGCAGCGCGTTGAGGTTCTCCCACTTGCCGCGCCCGCCGACGTCGGTCGTCGCGATCTCGACGTCGTGACGCGAGCGCCGCAGCTCGGCGCGTGCCGCTGCCATCAGGTTCGCGCGGTCGGTCCGCTCGATCCCCAGCACGAGCACGCGGCGGCGCGGTGGCGCGGCCGCGGCGGCGCGGTGCAGCCGCCACGGCTCCAGCCGCGCGACGCGCAGCGCGTCGAGCGCGGCGTCCTGCAGTCGCGTGCGCACGTTCGCGCGGACGCCGGCGACGATGCCGGACTCGCCGGAGGCGAAGGGGTCGGCGGCGTCGCCGCCCGCGCGCGCGGCGTCGGCCGCCGGCTCGCTCATCGCGACGCCACCAGCTCGCGCAGCCGGCCGGCGCTGTGGGCGGCCATCACGACCCCGTTCAGGCACAGCCGGCGCGCGACGTGCCAGCAGCAGCCCGCGAACGTGCGCAGCTCGGCGGTCGCCGACGGCGCGACGCCCTTGCGGACGTCGTTGCGGCGCCCGGCGCGGCCGCGGTGGAAGTTCGCCCGCGCGAGCCGGCGCAGCGTCGCGTCCGCGCGCGTGCGGCGATGGTCGAGCCCGGCGGCGGCGATGTAGCGGACGCGACCGCCGGTGCCGTGCAGCCGCTCCTGCCACTCCTCCTCGTCGCCGCCGTTGTGGATCGACTCGTCGAAGCGGCCGACCGTCTCGAAGGCCGCGCGGCGGATCGCCATGTTCGCGCCCCATGCGAGCGGCACGTCGGCGTCGGCCGGGCCGGCGTCGAACGCCGTGATCGGCGGGGCGTCGCGGCCGCAGGCGTGCGGCCCGCCGCCTTCCAGCACCGCCCGGATCGGACCGGTGAAGACGTCGCGCTCGGGCGTCGCGGCGGCGGCCGCGAGCAGCGCCGGCAGCCAGCCGGGCGGCGCGGCGACGTCGTCGTCGACGAACGCGATCAGGTCGCCGCGCGTGGCGTCGAGACCGGCATTGCGGGCGGCGTTGAGGCCGCGCGGCGCGGGCAGCGCGACGACGCGCGCGGCGTGCCGCTCGGCGACCGCGGCGCTCGCCGGGTCGGGGCCGTCGAGCACGACGACCAGCTCAGCACCCGCGGCGGCGGCCTGCGGTGCGAGCGACGCGAGCGCGACGTCGAGATAGCCGGGGCGACCGCGCGTCGGCACGACGATCGTGGCGCCGGCGGCGGCCACCGCGCCCACCAGCTACTTCCCCAGCGCGCTGAGGTGGCTGGACTGCGTGAGGTCCTGCTCGCGCAGCCACGCGACGGTCTGCGCGATGCCCTCGCGCACGCTGATGCGCGACTCCCAGCCGAGCAGCTCGCGCGCCTTCTCGACCGACGGCCAGCGCCGCACCACGTCGACCTCGAACGTCGGCAGGTGCTTCAGTCTGAACGCCGCCGGATCCTCGCCGCACTCCTCCCAGATGATCCGCGCGGTCTCGGCGATCGTCAGCTCCTCCGAGGCGGAGATGTTGAAGTCCTCGTTGAGCGCGGCGGGGTGGCCGGTCGCGACGACGATCCCGTCGGCGATGTCGTCGATGTGCGTGAGCGTCCGCGTCTGCTTGCCGGAGCCGAAGATCTCCAGCGGCTTCTGACCGCCGAGCACCTTCTTGATCACGTCCGGGACCATGTGCGCGATGCCGGGCTCGGGGTCGGGCATCTCGCCCGGTCCGTAGGCGTTGAACGGCCGGCAGATCGTGTAGGGGAGACCGTGCTCGGCGTGCGCGGCGCGGCAGTAGACCTCGCCCGTCAGCTTCGAGAAGCCGTACGCGGAGGTCGGCGTCGGGCACTGCGGCAGGTACGCCTCGGTCGTCGGGTACTCGGTCGCGTTCTCGAACACCATCGAGGAGGAGACATAGGTGAAGCGCTCGACGCCGTGGTCGAGCGCGGCGCGGAAGATCGCGTTGTAGAGCCCGTTGTTGACCTCGGTCAGCGTGTGCGGCAGCTTGTGGAAGTTGCCGATGCCGCCGACGATCGCGGCGAGGTGGATGACGAGCGGGCAGCCGTCCATCGCCGCGCGCGCCTGCTCGACGTCGCGCAGGTCGCCGGTGTGGATCTCGCACGCCTCGCGCATCCATTGCGGCGCCGTGCGCTGGTCCGAGACGCGCACCTCGTAGGCAGGGTCGCGCATCAGGCGGCGGACGACCGCGGCGCCGATCGTGCCGGCGCCGCCCGTGACGAGCACGCGGGTCATTGGTGGGAGGACTCCGTTCCTGGGATCAGTGCCAGCTCGTCGGCGAACGCGAACACCTGGCCGCTGCCGAGGCAGTTCCAGGGGTCGACGACGAGCGCGTCGGGTGCGGCGAGCGCGGCGATCGCCTGCTGGGTGGCAGGCATGCCGAACTCGGAGTGGTTGGCCGCGACGACGACGACGTCCGCGTCGCGCAGCGTCGCGTCGAGCGGCTGCGTCGGGCTTGCGACGTGGGGGTCGTGGACGGCGACGTCGGCCAGCTCGCGCTCGAGCAGGCGCACGAGCTTGTGCGCGAGCGAGTCGCGCTCGTCGTCGGTGTCGCGCTTGAAGGCGAGCCCGAGGACGGCGACCTTCGCGCCGTTGAGCGTCCCGCCGTCGATCCGCCGCTTCATCCCCTGCACGAGGAAGTTCGGGACGGACTCGTTCACGCGCGAGACGGCGAGCAGCATGCCGGGGGCGTTCGAGCGCTCCTCGGAGAACGCGAAGTCCTTGCGCAGGCAGGTGCCGGCGGTGAAGCCGGGCTGCGCCAGGCCGCCGCGCGGGTAGTCGCGGTTGACGAGGTCGATCACCTCGAACACGTTCGCGCCGTACTGCTCGCAGTCCATCATCAGCAGGTTCGGCAGCGCGAACGTCGTGTAGCGCATGATGTTCGCCCAGATCTTCGCCAGCTCGGCTTGCACCGGCGTCGTCTGCACGATCTCGGCGTCGAAGACCTCGAACAGGCGCGCCGTGCGCTCGCCCGACGCCTCGCCGACGCCGCCGACGATGCACGGCAGCGAGTCGATCTCCTCCAGGAAGCGGCCGGCGGCGATCCGCTCGGGCGCGTGCGCGACGAAGATCTCCTCGCCGGCGCGCAGGCCGCGCTTGCGCTCCAGGTACCCGGCGACGAACTCGGTCGTTCCGGGCGCGACCGTCGAGCGCAGCACGATCGTCTGGCCCGGGCGCAGCAGCGGCAGCAGGTCGTCGAGCACCGAGCGGATGTCGCTCATGTCGATCTCGATGTGCGAGAACGACGGCGTGCCGAGCGTCAGCACGATCGCGTCGGCGTCCGCGGCGTCGGTCACCTGGTCGGAGGTGCGCAGGCGGCCGCCGGCGTGGACGCGCTCGATCAGCTCGTCGCCGCCGGTCTCCTTGAACGGCATCCGCCCGCCGGCGATCGCGCCGAGGCGGTCCGCGTCGTTGTCGATGCCGAGGACGTTGAGGCCGCGATCGGCGAAGCTGAGGGCGAGCGGCAGGCCCACTCGGCCGAGGCCGATGACCGCGACGTCGGTGACGGGAGGGCTCACCGGCAAGAGGGTATCGGGTCGGGGCGCCGGCTCATCTCGTCGCGGGCAGCAGCGCGACGCTCGGCGGACGCTCGCCGAAGCGGATCGATGAGATCGGCAGCGGCTGCACGAGCGTCGCCGCCGGCTGGTGGAATCTCAAGGTCGTCCAGGCGCCGGTTCTCGTCGCCCGTGGCGGGCCGAAGTCGTACAGGCCGGGCGGGAACCCGGCGCCGTACTGCTGCTGGAGCACGGGCGGGTCACCGGGACCGCTCGACGTCGCGACCGAGACGACGGCGACGTCTCTCACCCTGGTGCCGGCGTCGGACAGCGTGCGCAGATCGCGCCGATAGAAGCGCAGCGCCGCCTCGCCGTTGGCCGGGGTGACCACGAGCACGCGCGGCTCCCCGCTGGAGCCGAGCGCCCGTGCGAGGCCCTTCCAGTCGGGGCGCTGATACTGCTGGTCGGCGGCGACCACGACCACGACGCCGAGCGAGATCGCGCAGAGCGCGGTCAGCAGCGCGAGCCCGATCCGCGGTGGTCTCGTGACGGCGAAGCCGGCCCCGAGGACCGCCGCGAGCGGCACGAGCGAGGGAATCACGTTGCGCGCGTTGAGGTAGTCGGCGCCGAGGACGGCCGCCGCGGCCGGCAGCACGACGCCGACGGCGCCGATGCCGCCGACCAGCACGGCGCGCTCGCGCACGGCGTTGCGTGCGTGCCGTGCGAGCAGCCACAGCGCGCCGGCTATCAGCGCTGCGCCGGCGAGACCGCTGGCGAGCGCGAGCGGGCCGCGGTAGCCGAGCAGGAACTGCTTCGGCACCTGCAGCAGCCGCACCACGATCGACGCACCCGCGATGTCGTACGGGTTCCCGCGCTGCTCGAGCAGCATCGGCAGCAGCGCGAGGCCGACGACGGCGAGCCCGCCGACCGCGGCGAGCACCGCGCGGCGACGCGGATGGCGCCACACCAGCCAGGCGACCTGCGGCGCGAGCACGAACGCGGCGAAGTAGTGCGAGCAGAGCGCCAGCGCGGAGGCGGCGGCCCACCACGCCAGCACGCGCGGGCGGTCGTCGTCGAGCGAACGCAGGAACAGCAGCAGCGACCAGGCGCTCAGCAGCACGACCAGTTCGTAGCTGCGTGCCTCCTGCGAGAACCACACCAGCAGCGGGTTGACCGCGATCAGCGCGGCCGTCGCGAGGCCGGCGCGGGGGCCGCCGATGCGGTGGCCGATCCCGTACGCGACGGGGACGACGAGCGTGCCGAGCACGGCCGAGAGGGAGCGCAGCCCCCACGCGCCGTCGCCGAACGCTCTCGTCCACAGCCACTCGAGCACGTAGTAGAGCGGCGGGTTGCTCTCGCGGTCGGGCAGCGCGCTCAGCATCTCGCCGAACGGCAGGCGCGTCAGCTCCCACGTGGCGGCCTCGTCGAACCAGACGCTCTGCGTCGCGAGCGTCGGGAAGCGCAGCGCGGCTGCGAGCAGCACGATCGCCGCAAGCGCAAGCCACGGCGTCGCGGCGGTCGAGCGTCCTGTCACGAGACCGCCGGCGCGCGTCAGTCGCGGGCGCGCCGGTCGCTCGCCCACTGGCGGGCGAAACCGGCGACGAAGCGGGGGTTGTGGCGCGCATAGCGCTTCCACAGCCGGCGCGGCTCCTGCTTGAGCCGGAACGCCCATTCGAGACCGGAGCGCTGCATCCAGTGCGGCGCCTGCGGCACGAGCCCGGCGTGGAAGTCGAACGCGGCACCGACGCCGACGAGCACCGGCGCGTCGAGGCGATCGCGCATCGCGGCCATCCACTTCTCCTGCTTCGGCACGCCGATCCCGACCCAGACGACGTCGGGGCGGGCGCGGTTGATGTCGGCGGCGACCGCGTCCAGCTCCGCCTCGGTCAGCTCGCGGAACGGCGGCGAGTAGCCGCCGACGATCCGCAGGCCGGGGAAGCGCTGGCGCAGCCTCAGCGTGAGCCGGAAGAGTGCGCTCTGATCGCGCCCGCCGTACAGGTAGTGGCGCTGGCCGCTGCTGGCGGCGCGGGCGCACGAGCGCGCCATCAGCTCGGGACCGTAGACGCGCGCCGCGATGTCATGGCCGAGCGCTCTCAGCGCCCAGGCCAGCGGCTGCCCGTCGGGGACGGTGAACGCGGCGCCGGCGACGGCGCCGCGCAGGGCGTCGTCCTCGCGCGACTCCATCACCGTGTGCACGGCCGCGACGCAGACGTACTCGCTGGCGCGTACGGCGACCGCGGCGTCGACCCAGTCGAGCACGCGCTCGTAGTCCGTGACCGCGAGCGGGAGGTCGAGGACCGGGGCCTGCTCGACGGCCGGCAACGGAGGCACGGGCCGCGAGGGTGCCGTCGTGGGCGCTGCCGGTGGGATGACTTCGAAGGAGGAGGTGGACATGCGATGGTCGCTGGGGGACGTCGAGGTGAGCCTGTCGCGTATCCCAACGAGCGAGTCCGCGAAAGGTTGCGCACTTGCCCGAAACGCCGCCCCGCGCGGACACGAACTCGATTTCGGCGTGGAATTCTAGGGCAACCGGCGGCGAGCGTCCGCAAGCGCGCGCCCAGCGCGGCCGGGGTTCCGATGCCGCGGCCGCGTTCCGCTACGGTCCGCGAGCGCATGACCGAACCCGACGACTCCGACCGGCACGCGGCGCTGACGGCGCCCGACGCCGGTCAGCGTGCGATCCGCGGCGGCATCATACGCGTCGCCGGCTACGGCGCGGCGCTCGTGCTGACAGCCGTGGCGTCGGTCTTCCTGTTGCGCCATCTCGGTGTCGTGCGCTTCGGCCAGTACACGACGGTGATCGCGATCGTCACGGTCGTGCAGGGCCTGACCGACGCCGGCCTGACCGTCGTCGGCCAGCGTCTCTACGTGCACGCCGACGCGGCGCGGCGGCGCACGCTGCTGGCCGACCTCGTCGGGATCCGCCTCGTGCTGACGCCGCTCGGCGTGCTCGTCGGCGTCCTCTTCGCCGTCGTCGCCGGCTATCCCCACGCGCTGGTGACCGGCACGGTGCTGGCCGGCCTCGGCATCGTGCTCGCGACGGTCGCGATGACGCTCGTGATGCCGCTCAGCGTCGACCTCCGCTTCGGGGCCGTGACGGCGGTCGACTTCGTCCGCCAGCTGGTCATCGTCGCCGGCATCGTCGCGCTCGTCGTGGCGGGATCGGGGCTCGTGCCGTTCTTCGCCGTGTACGCCGTCGCGGGCGCCGCCGCGGTCGGGATGGCGCTCGCGCTCGTGGGCATCGGCAGCTGGGTCGCGCCGCGCTTCGCATGGAGCGAGTGGAAGCCGCTGCTGCGCGAGGCCGCTCCGGTCGCGCTCAGCTCCGTCGTCAACACCACCTACGTGCGTGCGCTCATCATCATCTGCTCGCTGCTCGCGACGGCCGAGCAGACGGGCCTGTTCGCGACCTCGTACCGCGTCTCGGAGATCCTGCTCGGCGTCCCGCAGATGATGCTCGGCGCGGCGTTCCCGATCCTCGCGCACGCGCACGTCGCCGACCAGGAGCGGCTGAGATACGCCCTGCAGCGGATGGGCGAGGCCGCGCTGCTGCTCGGCCTGGGGCTGGCGCTCGTGCTGGCGGTCGGCGCCGAGCCGATCGTGCTGCTGCTCGGCGGCGACAGATTCGCCGCGGCGGCCGACCCGCTGCGGATCCAGTCGGTCGCGATCGCCGGCGCGTTCATGACGCAGGTCGGCACGTTCGCGCTCATAGCGGTGCAGCAGCAGCGCGCGCTGGTCGCCGTCAACGTGTTCGCGCTCGTCACGGTCCTGGCGCTCGGCTGCACGCTGATCCCGCTGTGGGAGGCGAACGGCGCCGCACTGGCGGCGAGCGTCGGCGAGGTCTCGCTCGCGATTGCGGCGCTGGCGATGCTGACGCGGGTCCGGCCCGAGCTGCGCCCCGACCTGCGTTACGTGCCGAAGCTGCTGCTCGCGGCCGCGCTCGGTGCGCTCTGCGTCCTGCTGCCGATCCCCGATGCGGTCGCCGCGGTCGCCGCCGTGCTCGTCTACGGCGGCGTCGCGCTGGTGCTGCGGGCGGTGCCGCTGGAGCTGTTCGAGGCCCTGCTGAAGCGCAAGGCGGCGCTCGCCGAGTAGCCGCCGGCGCAGGTCACGTGCGTAAGATCGGGCCGCCAATCACGTGCGCGCCGGCGCACCGTGCCACCGGACGAGGCGAAGCATGACGACTGACGACGGGCCGATCGCCAAGCAGACGACGTACTACGAGAACAGCCGCCCGGAGATCGTCGCGGCGCTGCCGCGGCCGCTCGGTGCGGTGCTCGACGTCGGCTGCGGCGCCGGGAACGTCGGCGCCAGCGTGCGGGACGCGGGCGCGACGCGCGTCGTCGGCGTCGAGTACGTGCCCGAGCAGGCCGAGCGCGCGCGCTCGCTGCTCGATCGCGTCATCACCGGCCCGGTCGAGGCGGCGTTCGGCGAGCTCGCCGACGAGCGCTTCGACACGATCCTCTGCCTCGACGTGCTGGAGCACCTCGTCGATCCGGAGGCGGTGCTGCGCAACCTGCGCGAGCTGGCGGCACCGGGCGCGCACATCCAGATCTCCGTGCCGAACGCGCGGCACGTCTCGCTCGCGTGGGACCTGCTCGTGCGCGGGACGTTCGGCTACACCGAGCACGGCCACCGCGACAACACGCACCTGCGCTGGTTCACGCGCTCGGACATCGTCGCCGCCGCCGAGCGGGCGGGCTGGAAGGTGCAGCGCGTGTCGCATCCGCCGCTGACGCGCACCAGGCAGCTCGACCGCCTCACGCGCGGACGCTCGACCGAGTTCACCGTCGGGCAGTGGTACGTGCTCGCTCAGCGGTCCGTCGGGTAGGTGTCGCGAATGGCCTCCGACGGAGCACCCCGGCGGGTCGTCCTGCTGCGCGGCACGGCCGCGAGCCTGTGGGACCTGCGGGCGTGGGAGCGGCTCGGCGACGACCATCGCGTGTCGGTCCTCGTCCCGGAGCGCAACGCCTATGACGTCACGACGCTCGAGCTGGAGAAGG
Source organism: Conexibacter woesei DSM 14684 (assembly GCF_000025265.1). Lineage (GTDB taxonomy): Bacteria > Actinomycetota > Thermoleophilia > Solirubrobacterales > Solirubrobacteraceae > Conexibacter > Conexibacter woesei. The sequence goes on along the minus strand of NC_013739.1, from coordinate 5,891,340 downwards.
TCCCGGTCAGAACGGCGGGCGGGCGGATGCCGCGCGGCACCGTCGGCCAGCTCGCGACGCGCGCCGTCGGCGAGCGCTACCTGAACCTCGAGCCGCTGCTGGCCGGCGCCGACGTCGTGCACGCGGCCGAGCTGGGGTACTGGTTCTCGTGGCAGGCGGCACGGCTCAAGCCCAAGCTCGGTTACAAGCTCGCGCTGACGGTGTGGGAGACGCTGCCGTTCGCGGACGCCTACCGCAACGTGCGTACGCGCCGCTACCGGCGCGACGTGCTGGCCGCGACCGATCGCTTCGTCGCGACGACCGAGCGGGCGCGCGACGCGCTGCTGCTGGAAGGCGCTCCGGCCGAGCGGATCTCCGTCTCCGCGCCGGGAATCGCGATCGACCGCTTCGAGCCGGCGCGCACGCCGGCGCCGCCGGCCGACGGACGGCATCTGCTGCTGTCGATCGGCCGCCTCGTCTGGGAGAAGGGCCATCAGGACCTGCTGCGCGCCGTCGCATTGCTGCGCGCCCGCGGTCGTGACGACATGCGCGTGCTGATCGTCGGCGTCGGCCCGGAGGAGAGACGGCTGCGCGGCGTGATCGCCGACCTCGGCCTCGAGGACGTCGCGGAGCTGCGCGGCTTCGTCGACCACGACGAGCTGCCGGCCGTCTACGCGCAGGCCTCCTGCCTGGTGCTCGCCTCGCTCGCGACGGCGCACTGGGAGGAGCAGTTCGGGATGGTGCTGGCGGAGGCGATGGCCGGGCACGTCCCGATCGTCGCCGCCGCGAGCGGGGCGATCCCCGAGGTCGTCGGCGAGAGCGGGACGCTGTTCGGCGCCGGTGACTGGGTCGGGCTCGCCGGCGTGCTGGAGACGGGACCGCTGGCGGATGCGCCGGGGGCGCGTCGCGTCCCCGCGGCGGAGCGCCTGGCGCGCTACTCGCGCGAGTCGCAGGCGCAGCGGCTGCGGGCGATCTACGACGACATGCTGGCGTGAGAGCCGACGTCGTCGTCGTCACCTGGCATGGCCGCGACGTGCTCGCGTCGTGCCTGGAGCACCTCGCCCGACAGACCGAGGAGCACCGCGTGATCGTCGTCGACAACGCCTCCGCGGACGGCACCGCCGAGCTGATGCGGACGCGCTTCCCCGAGCTGACGTTCCGCGAGCTGCCGCGCAACGTCGGCTTCGGCGCCGCGGTGAACGCCGGCGCGGCGCTCGGCGACGGCGACGCGATCGTGCTCGTCAACAACGACGTCGACGCCGATCCGGACTTCCTCGCACAGCTGCTGGCGCCGCTGCGCGAGCAGTCGCGGGCCGGGATGGTCGCCGGCATGACGCTGATGCCGGGCCGCGAAGCCGTCGACGCGTTCGGGATCCAGCTCGACGCCGGTCTGAGCGCGTACAACCGGCTGCGTCACGAACGATCGGACGGCGGCGCCGATCCCGGCCTGCTCGCCGGTCCCAGCGGTGGCGCCGCCGCCTACCGGCGGGTCGCGTTCGACGCCGTCGGCGGCTTCGACGAGACGCTGATCGCCTACGGCGAGGACGTCGATCTGGCGCTGCGGCTGCGCGCCGCCGGCTGGGAGGCGGCGGCGGCTCCGGCGGCGCGCGGCGTCCACCTCGGTGGCGCGACGATCGGCGTCGATTCCCCGCAGCAGCGCCGGCTCGCCGGCTTCGCACGCGGCTTCCTGCTGCGGCGCTGGGGCGTGCTGCGCTCGCGCGGAGCGCTGCACGCGCTGCTCGTCGAGCTGCTCGTCGTCGGCTGGGGGCTCGCACGCCACCGTACGCTCGTGCCGCTGCGCAGCCGTCTCGCCGGCTGGCGCGCGGCCGGTCGCGGCTCGCGCCGGCTGCCCGCCGGGGCCGTCGATGCGACGGTCTCGATCGGCGACGCCGTCCGCCGTCTGCGGACAGCGCGCTGACCCGCTGCTACGGGCGCGTCGCAGTCAGCCAGACGTTGCGCCGCATCAGCGGCAGCCACGCCAGCGCGACGAACGGCTGGGGGCGCCGTCTGCTGCGCGTGCGGGCGGAGATGATCCCGATGCCGGGCATGACCGATTCGTAGGCGACCCGTTCGACGGCGAAGCCCTGGTCGGCGAACAGCAGACGGAAGCTCTTGCGCGTGAAGGGGCGGCGGTGCGTGTAGTCGTCCCAGACCCAGCGCTGCGCGTCGGGCGAGGAGGCGAAGACGCGACCGCCGGGACGCAGCACGCGCAGCACCTCGGTCACGACGGCGACCGGGTCGGGAACGTGCTCCAGCAGGTCCTTCAGCACGACGCCGTCGAAGCTGGCGTCGGGAAACGGCAACGGCGCCGAGACGTCGTGCAGCTGCACGTTGCGTCTGCGTTCGTCCGCTGCGGCGACCGCGTCGGGAGATCCGTCGACACCGGTGTAGTCGCGGAAGTGGTCGGCGATCCAGCCGGTCCCGCAGCCGACGTCGAGCAGTCTCGCGTCCGGCGCGAAGTGCCGTGTGACGTCGCGGAAGTAGCCCGGTTGCTCGTGCCAGTCGAAGTAGCCCATGACGACGGCGCAGACTAACGACGCCTACGATGCCGTGCGTGCATGCACCCCTGAGAACCGTCGGCATCAACGCGCTGTTCCTCGATCCGGGCCGGTCCGGGGGACCGGAGACCTACCTGCGCGAGCTGGTCGGCGCGCTCGTCGAGGAGGCGCCCGGCGTCCGCTTCTCGATCGTCACGACGCGGCGCGGCGCGGCCGCGCTCGTGCGCGACGGCTGGCGCGAGCGGGTCGACGTGATCGCCCTCCCCGCCGACGAGGGCGAGCGCGTGCGGCGGCAGGTCGCCGAGCAGGTGCTGTTGCCGCGGCTGGCGCGGCGCCGCGGCTTCGACGTCCTGCACAGCCTCGCGAGCGTCGCCCCGATCCGCCCCGGCGTCCCGTCGGTCATCACGGTCCACGACGCGACCTTCTTCACGCACCGCACGTTCGGCCTGCTGACGACGCTCGGGATGCGCGTCATCGTCTCGCAGGCCGCCCGGCGCGCCGACGAGCTGCTGACCGTCTCGGCGGCGGCGCACGACCAGATCTGCAGCGTGATGGGCATCGCCCCCGAGCGGATCGCGGTCGTCCCGAACGGCGTCGGGCGGGCGAACCGCGTCGCCGCCGGCGACCACGCGGACGTGCGGGCGCGCCTCGCGCTCGACGGCGATCGGCTCGTGCTCTGCGTCGCGGCGAAGCGACCGCACAAGAACCAGGAGGTGCTCGTCCGTGCGGCGCCGCTGCTGGGGGAGCGCACGGACGTCGTGCTCGCCGGACACCCCGAGGCGTACGACGCCGAACTGCGGCGGATCGCGGCGGAGACCGGGGCACGGCGAGTGCGGTTCGCCGACTACGTCTCCGACGCCGATCTGGAGGCGCTCTGGGAGCTGGCCGACTGCGCGGTCTTCCCGACGCTCGTGGAGGGCTTCGGGTTGCCGGTGCTGGAGGCGATGGCGCACGGTGTCCCCGTCGCGTGCAGCGACATTCCGGTGCTGCGGGAGGTCGGCGGCGACGCGCCGTGCTACTTCGATCCGCACGATCCCGCGAGTGTCGCGGCGGCCGCGGAGCGCGCGATCGCGGAGTCGGAACGACGGGTCGCTCTCGGGCGCGAGCAGGCGGCCCGCTTCAGCTGGCCCGCGGCCGCCCGCGCGACGCTCGAGGGCTACGAGCGCGCGGTCGCCGCCCACGGCGCCCGCTGACGACGACCGCCCAGCCCGTTGCATAGGCTGCGGTCCATGTCATCCCCCAAGAGAGCGCTCATCACCGGGATCACCGGCCAGGACGGCTCCTACCTCGCCGAGCTGCTGCTCGAGCAGGGGTACGAGGTCCACGGGATGGTGCGCCGTGCCTCAACCGAGAAGTTCGACCGCATCGAGCATCTGCGGGATCGCATCACGCTGCACCAGGGCGACCTGCTCGACCAGCGCTCGCTCGTCGACACGCTCCGCGCCGCGCAGCCGAGCGAGATCTACAACCTCGCCGCGATGAGCTTCGTCGCGCTCTCGTGGGTCCAGCCGACGCTCACGGCCGACTTCACCGGCGTCGGCGTCACGCGCATGCTCGAAGCCGTGCGCGAGGCGGCGCCGGAGGCGCGCTTCTACCAGGCGTCCAGCTCGGAGATGTTCGGCAAGGTGCGCGAGGTCCCGCAGACCGAGCAGACGCCGCTCTACCCGCGCTCGCCGTACGGCGTCGCGAAGGTCTACGGCCACTTCATCACGATCAACTACCGTGAGTCGTACGACCTGCACGCGACGAGCGGGATCCTCTTCAACCACGAGTCGCCGCGCCGCGGGCTCGAGTTCGTGACGCGCAAGATCACCTGGCACGCCGCCGCGATCAAGCACGGCCTGAGGGACAGGCTGGCGCTCGGCAACCTCGACGCCAAGCGCGACTGGGGCTACGCGAAGGACTACGTCGAGGCGATGTGGCTGATGCTCCAGCAGGACGAGCCGGAGGACTTCGTGATCGCGACCGGCTCAACCCACACCGTCCGCGACTGCGTCCAGGTCGCGTTCGACGAGGCCGGGCTGGGCGATTGGGAGCGGTACGTCGAGATCGACCCGCAGTTCGTGCGCCCGGCTGAGGTCGACCTGCTGATCGGCGATCCGACGAAGGCGAAGGAGCAGCTCGGCTGGGAGCCGAAGACGACCTTCGAGGAGCTGATCCGCCTGATGACGCGCGCCGACCTGGAGCTGCTGGCGCGCTAGCCGCCGAGCGCGCGCTCGTACGCGCGCGCCGTCTCGCGCGCCGTCCGCTCCCACGAGAACGTGGCGGCGCGCGCGAGCCCCGCGCTGCGCAGGCGCGCGCGCAGCTCGTCGTCGGACAGCAGCCGCTCGACGGTGCTGCGGATCTGCTGCGGCTCGGAGGGGTCGAACAGCAGCGCCGCGTCGCCCGCGACCTCCGGCATCGACGCGCGGTCAGAGCAGGCGCCCGGGACGCCGCGCGCCATCGCCTCCAGCACCGGCAGCCCGAAGCCCTCGTAGAACGACGGGAAGACGTGCGCGGTGCAGGCGCGCCACAGGCCTTCGACGTCGGCGCGCGACAGCCAGCCGGGGAAGCGCACCTGCTCGGAGACGCCGCGCTCGACGGCGCGCGTCAGCAGCGTCGCCTCGTGCTCGGTCTCGTAGCCGGGCACGACCAGCAGCGGCCGTCGCTCGACGGGGATCTGCGCGAGCGAGTCGATCAGCCCTTCGACGTTCTTGTGCGGGCGCTTCGCCGCCAGGCTCAGCAGCAGCGGGCGCTCGCCGAGGCCGAGGCGCTCGCGCAGCTCGGGCTCGGGCGTCGCGGGGAAGTCCGCCGGCGGCAGCGTCGTCGCGAGGTGGACGACGTCGACCGCGCCGGGGTCGGTTCCGATGTATCTGACGACGTCGTCCTTCGTCGCCTGCGAGTCGGCGATCACGCGGCGTGACGCGCGCACCGCCGCCGGTACGAGCAGCCGCATGCCGAGCCCGCGCAGGCCGAAGTGCGCCTCCGGCGCGACCGCGTAGTGGAGGTCGTGGACGGTCGTGACGCGCGGCGGACCGCCGGCGAGGCGACCCGGACCGGTCGAAGCGAGGCTGTGCACGAGATCCGCTCTGACCCAGCTCGCCAGCCGCGGCACGTGGCGCTGCTCGCCCCACACCCACTGCTTGCGGTCGCGCGCGTCGACCGGCGCCACGACCGACTGCACGATGCCGTTCCACGGCGCGTCGCGGTCCTCGGCGGCGCGCCTGCTGACGATCGCCACCAGCTCGAGACCGGGGAGCGCCGCGAGCCGGGGCAGCAGCTCGCGGGCGTAGACCTCCATGCCTCCGGTCTCGCCGGGGACGAGGTAGACGAGGTTCAGGGCGACCCGCACCGCAGCGCTCACCTGGCTCCCGGCGCGGCGACACCGAGCCGCGCCAGGTCGGCGTCGACCATCTCCGCGACGAGCTGTTCGAACGACGTCCGCGGGCGCCAGCCGAGCACGTCGCGGGCGCGCGACGGATCGCCGACCGAAGGCCACTGCTCGGGCGGTCGCACGAAGCGCGGGTCGACCAGCACGCGGTCGCTGCCGTCCGCCGCGTGGCGTTCGACGCCTGCGGCGGCGAACGCCGCGTCGACCAGCTCTCCCACCGTGTGCGGCGTCCCGGACGCGAGGACGTAGTCGCCGGGCTCGTCGTGGCGCAGGGCGAGCACCATGCCCGCGACGACGTCGCGTGCGTGGGACCAGTCGCGCACGGCCGCCTGGTCGCCGAGCGTGAGCGTCTCCTCCCGCCCGGCCGCGATCGCGGCGACGCCGGCGGTCACCTTGCGCGGGAGGAACCGCTCGGGGCGACGCGGCGACTCGTGGTTGAACGTGATCGCCGAGACGAGGAAGCGGTCGTGGCGGGCGCGCAGCGCGCCGACGAGGCCGTGCGCCGCGAGCTTCGCGACGCCGTACGGGCTCCGCGGTCGCGTCGGCGCCGTCTCGGACTGCGGCGAGACGCCCGCGTCGCCGAAGATCTCGCTGGAGGCGGCGACCAGCACCCGGCAGGCGCGCGGCAGCGCGCCGGCGGCGGCGAGGACCGTCGCGGTGCCGGCGGCGATCGCGGCGACGACCTCGGTCGGGTCCTCCCACGAGTCGGGCACGAACGTCGGCGCCGCCAGGTGGTAGATCTCGTCCGGCTCGGCCTCCGCGATCGCGCGGCGGATCGACGCCCGGTCGAGCAGGTCGGCTCCGAGCAGCTTGACGCGGCCGTCGAGCTGCGGCAGTCCCGCGGTCGCGAACGTCTCGGGAGCCGGTCTGCGGACGGTGCCGAGGACCTCGTCGCCCGCGGCGAGCAGCTGCTCGGCGAGGTACCCGCCGTCCTGGCCGGTGACGCCGGTGATGAGCACACGCCGGCTCACCCGGCGGCCACGCTCCGGTACGCCGGCACGACGACCTCGTGCGTCGAGCCCGAGCGCTGGATCGCACGAGCGGTCGAGAGCGCCGCCGCGCCGTCGCGCGCGGTCACCGGCGCGACGCCGCCGTCGCGCACCGCATCGAGGAACGACTCCCACTCGACGCGCAGCGGCTCGCGCCGCTCGAGCGCATACCGCACCATGTCGCCCTCGCCGCCGCCGCGCAGGCTCGCGAGCGTGTCCCAGCGCGTCGCGCGCGTCGGGTGCTCGTGGAAGCGCAGCTCCTGCGTCAGGTAGTCGACGGTCAGCATCCCCTGCTCGCCCGTGACCGACAGCTGGCGCACCTTCGTCGGCGTCAGCCAGTTGACGTCGAGCAGCCCGGTCGTGCCATCGTCGAAGCGCATCGTGGCGCACAACATGTCCTCGCGCTCGCCGTCGAGCCGCTGCTCGGTCTCGGCGTACACACGCGAGACGTCGCTGCCGGTGAGGTACCGCATCACGTCGATGTCGTGCGTCGCGAGGTCGAGCGCGACGCCCTTCATCGCGTCGCGGTTGGGGAACGGGCTCAGCCGTCGCGCCTGCATCTGGATCACGCGTCCGACGACGCCCTCGTCGAGCTTGCGCTTCATCAGCCTGACGGCGGGGTTGAAGCGCTCGACGTGCCCGACGCACAGCACCAGGGCGCGCTCCTCTGCGCGCGCGGCAAGCGCCAGCGCCTGCTCCTCCGTGGGCGCCGTCGGCTTCTCGACGAGCACGTGCAGCCCGGCGTCGAGCGCCTCGCCTGCGGCCGTCGGCAGGTGCTCGACGGGGACCGCGACGGCCGCGAAATCGACCTCGTGCGCGGCGAGCGCCTCGGCGAGCGTTGCGTGGCTGCGCACGTGAGCGTAGGTCGCGGCGGCGTCCTGCCGGCGCTCCTCGCTCGGGTCGACTGCCGCCACGAGGTCTACGCCGGGAAGCGAGCTGAGCACGCGCGCGTGCAGGCTGCCCATGACGCCGAGGCCGACGACGACGCCGCGCAGGGCCGGAGGGGAGTTCGTCATAGCGCGCGACAGCTTAGCCGCCGCGTCGCGTAGATTCCGCGCGATGCCAGTCCCGCTGTTCGACACCAAGGGCCCGCTCGCGCCGCTGCGCGCCGAACTGCTCGCGCGGATCACGGAGGTCGTCGACGACGGGCGCTACATCCTCGGGCCCAACGTCGACGCGTTCGAGCGCGAGTTCGCCGCGTACGTGGGTGCCGACCACGCGGTCGGCGTGGCGAACGGAACCGACGCGATCACGATCGCATTGCGTGCGATGGGCGTCGGCCCGGGCGACGAGGTCGTCGTGCCGTCGTTCACCTTCTACGCAAGCGCGGAGGCGATCCCGCCGACCGGCGCGGTGCCGGTCTTCTGCGACGTCGACCCGGACACCTTCTGCGTGACGGCGGAGACGGTGAAGGCCGCGCTGACGCCGCGCACGAAGGCTGTGATCGCCGTCCACCTGTTCGGCAACGTCGCGCCCGTCGCGGAGATCGAGGCGCTCGGCGTGCCGGTGCTGGAGGACGCCGCGCAGGCGGCCGGCTCGACGTCGGCCGGCGGCCGCCCCGGCGCGCTCGGGACCGCGGCGACGTTCAGCTTCTTCCCGTCGAAGAACCTCGGCTGCTTCGGCGACGGCGGCGCGATCACGGCGCGCGACGCGGAGGTCGCCGATCGCGTGCGGATGCTGCGCTTCCACGGCTCGTGGGACAAGGTCACGTACGAGCACGTCGGCGTCAACTCGCGGCTCGACGAGCTCCAGGCGGCGGTCCTGCGCGTCCAGCTGCCGCATCTCGACGGCTGGGCCGACGGCCGTCGCGCCGCCGGCCAGCACTACGCCGAAGCCGGGCTCGGCGAGCTGGTCCAGCTGCCGGTGCCGGTGGAGGGCTGCGCGCCGGCCTGGCATCTGTACGTGATTCGCCACGCGCAGGCCGACGCGATCGCCGCCGCGCTCGCCGCCGCCGGCCACGGGCAGAAGGCGTACTACCGCACGCCGGTTCACCGTCAGCCGGCGATGGCGCGCTGGGGCGCCGGCACGTCGCTGCCCGTCACCGACGAGCTGGCCGCCACCCACCTCGCGATCCCGCTCAACCCGCTGCTGACGGCCGAGCAGGCGGCCGAGGTGACGGCGACGATCCGCCGCGCGCTCGACGCCGGACGCGGCTGACGGTCAGCCTGCGCTGCCTCTGCACGGTTCGAGCACGAGGTTGAACAGCCCCGGACGGCGCCACTCGCCATCGGGCAGTCTGCCCGCTCTCCCGTTCAGCGTGAGCGTCGTCGGCCGTCCCGCGGGCACGCGCACCGTGAACGGCAGCGGGGTCCCGGGGTTGGCGACGCCGCGCGGCGTCGTGAGGCCGCCGTCGAGCCGGTAGCGCACTCTGCGATCCGTCGTCGGGTGTTGGTTGATCAGCCCGCTGACGCAGCGTTCGTCGCCGTGCGGGTAGATGCGCGCCTGCATCGGCGTGTCGCCCCCCGCGAAGCGGTCCGGCAGCTCGCCGCGCAGCATCCACTCGGCGCGCAGCGGCGGGCGCAGCTGCTCTATGCCGGCCCACGGGAACCTCGGCTGCGCCGGCACCGGCTTGGAGTCGAACCCGATCAGCTCCTGCCCGGCGTTCGTCACGAGCACCTGCGGCACGGCGCCGCCGACGACGGTGTCGCCGGTTCTCCAGTCGACCGTCACGTCCGCCGCATGGGGTGGAAGGTCCGGATCGGGTCTGCCGAGGTCGCGGTTGACGGAGAAGCGGTAGCCGAGCGTCGAGTTGAACACCTGCAGGAACGGCACTTGTGCGGCGAGGTCCGGCCGGATGCCGCCGTCGGTCGCGAGCGGTTGCGCTGTGCCGATCGGCGACCGCGGCTCGCGGCCGCCGTCGACCGCGGCGTCGATGAACTCCAGGTCCGCTGCGCTGAACGAGTTCATCCCGAGCGCGGCGGTGAACTTGTCGGCCGGGTGGTAGGTCGCCGCGAGCTGATAGACGAGCAGGCTCGCGAGCACGGCGATCCCGACCGCCAGCGTGAGCCGGCGGTCGTGCGAGCGCCGCACCAGCAGCGTCAGCCCGATCGCGACCGCGGCGGCGATCAGGAGCACGACCACCGCGAGGAAGCCGCGGCCGCCGGAGAGGTACAGCGACAGGCGGCCGAGCAGGACGTCGCCGAAGAAGTGCGACGTCGGTGCCAGGAAGTACGTGTATATGTCCCCCGGCGGCCATCTGTACGACGACGCCACGAGCCAGGTCACCCCGGCGCCGCTCAGCGCGACCGACCACCACGGCGGCGGTCGGCGGACGATCGCGAGCGCCCCGGCGAGCACGAGCGGCGCGGCCAGCACGGCGAAGTAGCGATCCTCGTTGACGGTGTAGTAGTAGGCGTAGGAGAAGATGACGAGGTAGGCGAGCACCAGCCAGGCGAAGCCGCCCTCGACCGCATCGGTCGGCCGCACGAGCCCGCGGGCGAGCACCGGGATCGCGAGTACGAACGGCACGAGCGCGGTGCCGATCGCGAGATGCGAGAGCAGCACGCGGGTGTTGTCCCACAGCGTCGAGGCGTTCAGGTCGGGCGTCAGGCGCACACCGCCGTACAGCTCGCCGCCGAGCAGCGGGTCGATGCCGATCGCCAGCGCCACCAGCACGAGCACGAGCGCGCCCGGCGTCAGCAGCGGATGCCGGCGCAGCAGCGCCGCGGGGAGTGCGCGCAGCCACGCGCCGAGCCGTTCACCGGCAGGGCGCGCGAACCACGTCGTCGCGAGCACGGCCGGCACGAGCGCGGCGACGAGCGGCGCCCAGCCGATGCGAGCGAGGACCGTCGCGCCGAGCGTGACGACGACGAGCAGGTCTGAGACGACGCCGGGGCGGCGCAGCGCGCGCAGCAGCGCCCACAGCATGAAGCCGCAGCTCAGCGCGCCGACCGACGTGTTGAGCGTCACGATCCCGTAGAAGGCGAAGCTCCCGGCCGAGGCGATCATCGCGGGCGCGAGCGCCGTCCAGCGGCTCATCCCCAGCTGACGCGCCGCGAGCCACACGGGCACGACGACCAGCCCCTGCGCCAGCGCGGTCGCGATGTGGACCAGCTCGTACTGCCGCGTCGGGTCGTCGGTGGCGACGGCGGCGAAGGCCGACAGCCAGCTCGTCAGTCGCTCGGGTCCGCGCGCGACGGTTCCCTCGAACAGCCGGCTGACGAGATCCCCCTCGATGAAGCGCCCGAGCAGGACCGCGTTCGCCTCGTCGGTGAAGACCTGGCGGCTGTCGGCGCTGAAGTGCAGGAGCAGCCCGGTGACGACCGCCGTCCACGCGGCCAGCACGAGCAGCGGTCCGTGCCGGAGCAGCAGCGCGCGGGTGCGGTCCGCGCCGGTGGCCGGCGCGGCCGGCGTCGCGGGAGTGGAAGGTTGTCGCGCAGCGGCTGCCATCAGATCGGCTGCTGGAGGCTAGCGACTGCCGGCCGCGCGAGCCCCGGCGTCCCGACCCGGCCGCGCATCAGCGCGGCCGCCAGCGTTCGAGCAGCTCGTCGTCGCTGACGCGTCGTCCGGCGGAGGCGCGTGCGGGCACGCCCATCACCCGACCACGCGGGGGCACGTCGCGCGTCACGACGGCGCCGGCGGCGACGAACGCCTCCTCGCCGACCTCGACGCCCGGGGTCAGCACCGCGCCGCCGCCGATGCGGCAGGCGCGCCGCAGCGTCGCCCCGCGCAGCTGCGCGCCGGGCGCGTGACGGCCCATCGCGTCGTCGTTGGTCGTCATCGCGCACGGCCCGACGAAGACGTCGTCCTCGACGACGGAGAACGCAGTGATGTAGACCTGCGACTGGATCGACACGCGGGCGCCGATCGCGACGTCGTTGTCGATCCCCGATCCGCGCCCGACCACGGTCAGCTCGCCGATCGTCGCCCGCTCCCGCACCTGCGTCTGATCGCCGACGATCGCGCCGTCGCCGATCTGCGCGCCGGCATAGACGACGGCTCCGGCGCAGACCGTCACGTTCGCTCCGAGCACGAGCGGCGGCAGCTCCTGCGGGGGCCGGCCGGCGAGGCGCGGGACCTTCCCGAGCACCGCGTTCGGCTCGATCACGCAGCCGGGACCGATCACCGTCCCGGGCGCGATCACGGCCCCTTCCCCGACCTCATACCCGGCTGTCATGGCTCACCCGCCCGTGCTCGTCGTCTGATCCGCTCGCGTCTCCGAACAGCTCCGAACGGTACGCCGCGGCGACGTGGTCGAGCGAGCCGTCGAGCGACAGGCGCTGCGCGTTGCGGCCGAACCAGGCCGCCGTCGACTCGCGCAGCGCCGGGCCCGCGGCGCGCACGCGCAGGATCTCGGCGGCGAGCTGCTCCGGTGCGACCGATGGTGCGACGAAGCCGTTCTCGCCGTCGTCGACCAGCTCGACGGCAGCGTTGTCGGGCTCGCGCACGACGACGCTCGGGACGCCGCGTGCCGACGCCTCGACGACCACCATGCCGTACCCCTCGCGGCGCGACGGCAGCACCATGCAGAGCGCGCCGGCGAGCGTCTCCTCGACCTCCTCGGTCGAGACGAAGCCCGGTGCCCGCGCGACGTCGGACAGGCCCTCGTCGGCGATCGCCCGCAGCACGGCAGGCCGCTCCGGTCCGTCGCCCAGCACGACGAGCCGCAGCTCGGGCGCCGCGCGCTGCGCGTGGGCGAACGCGCGCACGAGCGCCGGCACGCGCTTCTCGGGGATGTGACGCCCGGCGAACGCGACGATCGGCTGCGCGGCCGCCGGGACGGGCTGGGCCAGCGAGCCGGCGTACTCGCCGGTCAGGATCGTCGGCTCGCCGCGCAACCCCTCGTCGCGCAGCCGCGCGGCATGCAGCCGCGAGAAGCAAAAGGCACGCTGCGGGACGCGCGCGCACAGCCGCTGCACGAGCGCGCCGACGGCGCCTCCCGCGCGGCCGAGGTACTCCGTCCAGTAGTCGCGGGACCACACCTCGTGCCAGTCGACGACGATGCGGAAGCGGTGCAGCGGCAGCACGACCGCGGCGGCCAGCAGCGAGAAGTACGGGAACGAGGCGGTGTGCACGACGTCGTAGCGACGGCCGTGGCGCAGCAGATGCCAGAGGACGCCTGCGCCGAACGCCAACGGCGGCAGGATGCGCCGGCGCCCGTCACCGGCGTACAGCCCCATCCGCGGGCCGACCACCCGCACGTCGACGCCCGCGACGCCAGCGTCCTCGCCGCGCTCCCACTGCCGCAGTGTCAGGTACGTGACGTCGTGGCCCTCGGCGGCGAGCCGCTCGGCGAGGTTGCGGTACCAGCGCTCGGCGCCACCGACGGTGTGCGGGAAGAGGCAGTCGTAGACGACGCAGACGCGCATCGGAGGCTCAGGCGTCGCGGCGGTCGTCGTCGGTGTCGTCGCGGACCGCGACGTAGAAGCTGCGCAGCACCAGGAACGGGACGCCGCCCGCGATCAGCGGCAGCAGCAGCCAGAGCGCCCACGGGCCGAGCGCGTTGAACGTCGCGACGCGGTCGACAGTCGTGCCGACGCTCGCGAGCAGGGTGGTCGGCTCGCGTCTGCGGAACGATGCGAGGAACGCGATCGGGACCGGTTCGCCGCCGTCGATGCGCGTGCGCGTCCGCTGCAGCACGCGCGGGTCGGCGGTCGCTGCGAGTCTCGTCGGCCGGCGTCCCTCGTTCGTGACGCAGATCGAGCCGAGCGCAGCGCGGCGGGGCGCGGCGACCGGCAGGTCGAGCGCATGCTCTCTCGCCGGCGTCACGCGGATGACGTCGCTGTAGCCGGGGGCGCGCAGCGCGACGCGCAGCGGCGGCGCCGGCAGCGGCTCGCCGAGGTCCACCAGCAGCTGGAGGACCTCGCCCTCGCGGTCGAACGCGATCTCGTCGATGCACGCCGTCTGTCTCGCCTGCAGCTCCAGCGTGGCGGGGGCACGGCCGCTCGGGACGGGCGTCGAGGTGAGCGCCTCGTTCTCGCGCGTCAGGCGCGGGACCACCTCGACCGCGAGCGCGACCACCAGCAGCGCGACCGCGCAGAGCAGCGCGAGCACCGCCGGGCGGCGGGCGATCCGCTCACGCATAGAAGCGCTCCACCGAGAGCAGCAGGCCGGACAGCTGCAGCACGATCCCGACCGCGAGCACGAGCGCGCCGAAGACCGCTCCGGCGCGACGCGGCAGCGAGCTCGCGACGAACGCGATCGCGAGCGCGAACGGCACGACGAGCGGCAGCATGTAGCGGCCGACGATCAGCGGGTCCGGCGCGCCGAGCAGCGCGAGGTACGAGACGAGATGCAGCAGCGCGATCAGCGAGACGCAGATCCCGAGCAGGCCGAACGCGACGTGGCGCACCGGACGCAGGTCGGCGCGGCGCAGGTACGCCGCGACGACGAGTGCCACGAGTCCCAGCAGCACCGCGACCTGGAGCGCGTCGTAGACGCGCTCGGGGAACCGCACCTCGAGCCAGCCGAAGGCGCCGAAGAACGTCTCGACGTACATCTGGTGGAAGCCGTAGTCGGGTCCGATCGCCGGTTGCATGAAGGGCAGCTTGGGCAGGTAGAACTGCCACACCAGCGAGAGCAGCTCGGGCGGGCTGAAGCCGCCCTGGTTGATGTAGTCGGTCTGGTTGCCGTAGAGCGACCCGCCGCCCGACGCGGACGTGAAGAAGCGGAAGACGGCGAGCCCGAGCACGAGCACGAGCGCGCCGGCGCCGCTCCAGCGCAGCGTCGAGCGCAACGGCGGCCGGTGGTGCCAGAAGGCGAGCGCGAGCACGATCGCGAGCGCGGGCAGCAGCGCGAGGCCGCGGCCGTGCGTCAGCGAGGAGGCGGCGGCGAGCACGCTGAGGCCGAGCACGCGGCGTGCGCTCGGACCGCGCACGAGCGTGCGGACCGCGAGCGCCGTGAACGCCGACCAGACCGCGACGAGCATCATGTCGGCGTTGACGATCCCGGCCATCGACGTCAGCTGCGGCTGCAGCGCGACGATGCCCGCCGTCAGCGTGCGCACCCAGACGCGCGCGCTCAGCTCGGCGGCGGCCAGCCAAGCGAACGCGACGGTCAGCACGAACAGCAGCGCGCTCGCGAGACGGGTCGCGAGCAGCCGGTCATAGAGCGAGTCGCCCGGCGACACGCGATATGCGACAGCCTCGTAGGCGTAGTACAGCGGCGGGTTCTTGGCGATCGGGTTGGCGCCGTCGCCGTCGCCGCGCTGGGACGGCGTCACCTGCCGCTCGAACGCGCGCCAGCGCTCCTGGTCGGCGTCGTTCCACAGCGGCAGCGCCTCCGGCACGGCCATCATCGCCCGCAACCCGAGTCTGTCGAGCGCGAACGTCTCCTCCGAGGAGTGGCTGCCGGCACCGCTGAACGTCGTCGAGGACGGGGCGCTGCCCGTCTCGGCGAGGTGCTGGACGTAGGCGAAGTGCTCGGACTCGTCCGGCCCCTGGAACGGCGGCAGCACGAGCGCCCACGCGACTGCGAGCAGCGTCGCCGCCGTCAGCACGAGCACGAGCGGCTGCGGCACGGCGCGCGCGCGCCGTGCGATTCGGGACAGCGCGAGACGGAGCGGCTCGGCCAGCTGCAGCGGCCGAGTGGCGCGCGGGTCGCGTGAGGCTGCCATGCGGTGCGTCAGCGTAGCGGGTGTCGCCGCCGGGCAGAGCGCGGCGGCCTCGCGCGCGGAGGCTCCCGCCGTCGCATCCGCTAGCATGCCGCGATCAGGTGGATCCCCACGTCGCCGCAACTTTCGCGCGCGAGATCCGTCTGAGCCTTCCGATGACGACCGCACAGAGCGAGAACGCAGCCACGGAGACGCGGCCCCTCGACGAGACGGCGCTGCGCGTCTCCGTCGTGATCCCCTGTCTCAACGAGGCGGAGAACATCGAGCAGTGCATCGCCGCCGCGCGCGGCGTGCTCGAGCGCAACGGGATTCCCGGCGAGGTCGTCGTCGCCGACAACGCGTCGGAGGACGGCAGCGCCGAGCTGGCCGAGGCGGCCGGCGCGCGCGTCGTGCGCGAGCCGCGGCGTGGCTACGGCAGCGCCTATCTCGCCGGCTTCGCCGCCGCTCGCGGCGACTACATCGTGATGGGCGACGCCGACCTCACCTACGACTTCAACGAGATCCCGCGATTCCTCAGAGAGCTGGACGACGGCGCTGACATGGTGATCGGCGACCGGATGAAGAACATTCATCCGGGCGCGATGCCATGGCTCCATCGATATGTGGGCAATCCGCTGCTGTCGGGCTTCCTCAACCTGCTCTTCAGAACCGGGGTCAGCGACGCGCACTGCGGCATGCGCGCAGTGCGGCGCTCGGCGCTCCCGCAGCTGGCGCTGCGCACGACGGGGATGGAGTTCGCCTCCGAGATGGTGATCCGGGCGGCGAAGGAGAAGCTCGATATCCGCCAGTTCGACATCGAGTACCACCCGCGCGGCGGCGAGTCGAAGCTGTCGAGTTTCCGCGACGGCTGGCGGCACCTGCGCTTCCTGCTCGTCCACTCGCCCAACCACCTGTTCATCCTGCCGGGCGCGGTGATGGCGCTGCTCGGCGCGCTGATCGCGCTCACGGTCGTGGCGAACATCAACCTCTTCGGCCGCGAGTGGGACCTGCACGCGCTGATCGCCGGGGCGCTGCTGATGATCGTCGGCACGCAGGTCGTCGCGCTGGGGCTGTGCGCCCACGCGTACGGGACCTACTTCATGAACGAACGCGATCCGTGGTTCGACCGCATGCGAGCTCGCTACAGACTCGAGCACGGATTGCTGCTCGGCGGCGCGATCGCCCTCGTCGGCCTCGCGATCGCCGCTGTGATCGTGATCGAGTGGATCGATCGTGGCTTCGGCAGCCTCGGTGAGGAGAGACTCGCGATCGTCGCGCTCACGCTCGTGATCGTCGGCATCCAGGTCTTCTTCTCCTCGTTCCTGCTCAGCATCCTCGGCCTGCGCCGAGCGGACGACTGACGGTCAGACGGTGTCAGGCGGCGGCGCGCAGCGCCGTCCGCAGGCCCTGCTCGACCTGCTCGGCCGCGTGTGCCCACGTGCGGTCGCGCGCCCACGCCACGCCCGCCTCGCTGCGCTGCGCGCGCAGCGAGCGATCCTCGAGCAGCCGTTCGAGCGCGTCCGCGAGCGCGATCGGGTCGAAGCGCGCCAGCTCGACGCCGCCGCCGGAGCCCCACTCCGAGCGCGTGCTCGGCCGCTCGACGTCGACGCACGGGAGCCCGCACGCGAGCATCTCCTGCGGCACCAGTGACGGGTTCGTCAGCGACAGCACCATCCCGACCGTCGCGCGCGCGTAGGCGTCGGCCAGCTGGCTGGGAGTGAGCAGCCCGAGCTGCTCGGCACGAAACGGCGCCGGCACCGGCGTGGGCGAGCCGAACAGCGCCAGCTCGACGTCAGGCCGTCGCCGCTGCAGCTCGTCGAGCGCGAGCAGCCCGAGCGGGATCGCGCGGCGCGCGGTGCTCACGCGGGCGTAGAAGAGCACCCGTCGGTCGCTGCGGGCAACCTGCGGCCGGACCGTGTAGCGGGCGTGGTCGATGCCGAGGTCGAAGTGAGTCGCGGGCGCGCCATGGCGCTCGCGCAGCAGCTCGGCCAGCCAGCGGCTGGCGGCGATGCAATGCAGGCCGAGCCCGTAGGTCGCGGCGGCCCATTCGCGCTCGGCGGAGGTCGGGTAGAACTCCGGCTCGTGGTCCTGCACGAGGTAGGCGCGACCGCGGCAGCCGCCGAGCAGCGCCACGCGGTACGCGGTCGGCCAGCTCGTCGCGACCACCACGTCGGCGCCGCTCCAGCGCGCGAAGCCTTTGTGGACCGGGCCGGCACAGGCGCCGAACTGGGCGTGCAGCTCGCGCGCCACCGCGGCTTCGTCGAGCGCGGCGTGTCGGCCGGTCGGGTCGTCGAGCCAGATCGAGCAACGGTGGCCGCGCGCCTCGAGCCCGCGCACGACGTTGAAGATCGTCTGGTGCCCGCCGCTGCCGCGCGGGTACCACGGGATCACGACCGCGACGTCGAGGCGATCGCGCTCGGCCGCCGCGCCGGCGCCGGCCGCCAGCGGCGCGGGCGATCCGCGCAGCAGCTCGGCGACGGCCGCGAGAGCGGTGAAGGGCGACTCGTCTACCGGCGGCGCACCGCCGCGCAGTCGGCGGACGATGCGAGGCAGCAGCGGACGCGGGGTCATCGCGGGTCGCGCCTCAGCCGGTCAGCTTCGAGCGCACCCGGCGCGTCAGCGGCCGCAGCAGCGCCCAGACCGGCTGCATCGCCCGATGCTCCCGCAGCCGCTTCAGCTGCTGCCACGCGGACGTCTGCTTCAGCCGCAGGGCGGGCTTCGCGAGCCGTCTGTACTCGTTGCGCTCGTGCAGGAGCATGCGATGCCGCTCCAGCGACAGGCGGTGGTCGGCGACGAGCTGCCGCGCACCTGCGTATGGAGGCGGTGGCGGATCGCGCCG
The DNA here is from genome assembly GCF_000025265.1 of Conexibacter woesei DSM 14684. Classification (GTDB taxonomy): domain Bacteria; phylum Actinomycetota; class Thermoleophilia; order Solirubrobacterales; family Solirubrobacteraceae; genus Conexibacter; species Conexibacter woesei. The sequence goes on along the minus strand of NC_013739.1, from coordinate 5,873,135 downwards.
GATTCTGTCGAGCGCTGCGGCCATGAACGTCGCCGACTGCTCCCAGGACGGCCAGCTGTGCGCCGTCTCCAGCGCGTTCGCGCGCAGGAACGTCAGCAGCCGCCGGTCGCGCGCGAGCAGGTCGAGCGTGCGCGCCGCGCCGCTCGGGTCGTCCCAGTCGACCAGCATGCCGTTCCAGCCGTGGACGATGTACTCGTCGACTCCGGTAACGGGCGCCACGACGCACGTCGCGCCCATGTGGAAGCCCTCGAGCGGAGGCCCGAACATGCCCTCCACGCGCGAGAGCTTGAAGACCACGTCGCTCTCGGCGTACAGCGCTGCCATCTCGCGCTGTGACAGCGGGCCGACGACGCGGTCGGCCGTGCCCGCGACGATCGTCGAGTGGTCGCCTGTGACGACGGTGAGATGGTGCGGCTCGCGCATCTCGCCGACCGTCCCGATCGCCTCGTAGACGCCCTTGAACCAGACACGGGGGTTGCCCTCGACGACGACCCGCAGCGGCTCCTGGAGGCGCGCCTCGATTCGCTCGGGCGAGGCGAAGACGCCCTTGTCGATGCCGTTGCGCACATAGAAGCAGGGCGCGTCCGGGCGGACCTCCCGCAGCGTGTCGGCGATCCAGCGCGCCTCGGTCACGAACGTCACCGGCAGGTCGAGCGTCATCGCCGCGGCGGGTCGCTCGGCGCTGGCGCGTTCGTAGAAACGGTCCTCGAAGCTCTGGACGAATTGGACGTAGCGGTCGGCCTCGAGCTCGAACAGCGAGTACGTCGTCTCCCACCATGTCGCGATCGCCACGTCGAAGTGCTCGTCGCGGGCGTCGTCGAGCCCTTCGACGTGCAGGTGGGCGAGCCCGTCGAACTCCCACGGCGCCGCCTCCTGCTCGCGTACGAGCACGAGCGTCACGTCGTGACCGTGTCTGAGGACCAGCTCCCGGGCGTGCTGGACGACGACGCCGACGCCGCCGGACAGCTGGAGGTCGTTGAGGAGGAAGGCGACCTTCACGCGTGGCCGCTCGCGGCGGGCGCGTCGACGTCACCGTCCGCCGGCGCCGCGTCCGTGGACGCGCGCTCGGCGAGCTGCTGCTCCAGCGCTTCGACCTTCTTCACGTAGTAGAGGAGGTCGCTCTCGCGCTGGCGCTCCCAGCGCCGCTGGGCCTCGAGGTCGGACTGGACGACGGTGACCGCGCTCGTCACCTGGCTGGCCTGTGCGCCGAACGCAAGCAGAACGTGCGACGGGACGCCGGGCGCGAGCGCGACGTCGGTGCGCGCCACCGTCGCCTCGTCGAGTGGGAGCAGCGCCGAACCCTCCAGCGCGAGCTGGTGCAACGCGACATGGCCGGCGGGCAGCAGGCTGCGCAGCTCCTCGACCGCGCCCTCGCCCCACGTCGTGCGGTGGTGCGGGTTGTCGATCGCCCAGAAGGCGTCGTTGGGGACACTCAGCAGAACGGTCGCGTCAGGGCGCGCTCCCAGTTCGACGAGCAGCGCGACGAGCGGCGCGAACGACTCCAGATGCTCGATCAGCTCGAAGGCGGTGACGCACAGCGCACCTGCGCCCGACGCGTCCGCAAGCGCGGCCCGGACCCGATCGATCCCGGCGGCGGTCGAGAGGTCCGCTCCGATCGCGGTCGTTGCACGGGCCGGCACGGCCGTGGCCGCACGCTCGGCAGCCGTCGCGTCGCGATCGACCAGCAGCGCGGTGCCGTCGAGCTCTTCGCCGGCGAGCGCGGTCACGGCGCCGAGGCCTGTGCCACAGCCGAGGTCGCACCAGCGAGCGCTCGCGCGGATCAGCGGCGCAGCGACCGCGTAGCGCAGCTCGTGCTCGGCGCGGATCGCCGGGCGGGTGTCGTCGTTGATGCGTTCTTGCCAGTCGGGCATGCGGAAGGTTCCTGCTCGCCGCGGAAGGCTACCTGTCGCCCCAGCTGTCCGCGTGACGCTGCACCGGCACGTACCATCCCGCCGATGCGCCCGCGATCCGCCCGCTGCTCGTGAAGCCGACGTTCGCCCGCACGGGCATGCCCTATGCGGTGCCGGTCGAGCGTGAGCCGTTGCGGCTCGCGTTCGTCGGACAGGCGACGTTCTTCGAGGCGTGCGCGCTGATGCAGGGCACCCCGGAGCTGTCGACCCGCTTCGTCGAGTTCCGCGAAGGTGCCGAGCTCGGGCGCCTGCTCGCGGAGCTGCAGGCGTTCCGGCCGCACGTCGTGCTCGTCTTCCGGCCGGAGATCGTCCCGCCCGGGGCGTTCGAGGGCGTCGACGCCGCAACGCTGGGCTTCCTGACCGAGCCGCTGCCGCGAGGCCGCGGTCCTGCCCACCCCGACCTGGAGATACGGCTCGCCTCGCTGCGCAAGGTCGACGGTGGCAACTTCGACCGCATCGTCGCGTTCGACCCCAACATCGTCGAGGCCGCCGAGGACGTGCTGCCCGTCTGGCGCTCGCTGCCGCTGCCGGTCGACGATCGCTTCTTCGCCGATCCGCTGCCGATCGGCGGCCGTCCGAAGGTGATGTTCGTCGGCCGCTCGACGCCGTACCGCGAGCAGCTGCTGACGCCGGCCAAGCACGGCTTCGACGTGCTCCACCTCGCGTTCGGCGTCGACGCCGAACGGCTGGACACGTTGATGCGGGAGCACCACGTCGGCATCAACCTCCACAACGAGCCCTACCCGTCGTTCGAGAACCGCGTCTCGCTGCACCTCGCGGCCGGCCACCTCGTCCTGAGCGAGTCGCTCGATCCGCTCCACGGGCTCGAGCCGGGCATCGACTTCATCGAGGTCGGAACAGCTGTCGAGCTGTACCGCGAGCTGGAGCTGCTGCAGCGCTCGCCGGACGCCCACCATCGCGTACGCGTGCGTGGCCGCATGAAGGCGGAGGACTTCCGCGCCTCGCGCGTCTACCCCCGCCTGGTGCACGACCTGCTGCTCGACCTGCGCGCATTCGGCACCGAGCGGCGCTGAGCGCCGGCGTGCGTCGCCCGGCGCACGGGGCTCAGCGTCTCAACCGCCCTGCCGCACGTCTCCCGGCGTTGCGCAGCGTGCGCACCGTGAGCTGTGCGGCGCTCTGGGACATCTCCTCGGTGAGCGCTCGCAGCCGCTTGGCCTCCGCGAGCAGCTCCGCTTCGAGCTTGCGGAAGTCGGCGACCTTCTGCTCGAGGTCGTCGATCCAGATGCGCTGTTCGGCGAGGCGTCCCTCGTAGACGTGCTGCTGCTCGGCCAGCACCGCCTGGAGCCGGTCCGCCTCGCCGCGCGTGCCGCGCAGGAGGCCGACGAGATCCGCTGCCGCGTCCGCTTCACGCGCGAGCGGCCGCTCGACGCGCAGCCACTGCTCCGCGTCGTATGGCAGCCCGGCAGGCTCCTGCGGCCCTGCGCGCAGCGCTGACCACGCGTCGGCGCGCCGCTTGGCCGCAAGCGGCTCGGACACGACCTCCAGCCGCAGCCCGGTCGCGGCGGCGCGGTTGAGCAGCTCGTGATCGGCTTCTTCACCGCGTGCGTCGGCGGCGAAGCCCCCGAGCTGTGTGAGCGCAGCGCGCCGGATCGCATACGGGCCGGCGCTGAACAGCGGGTGCGTCAGGCCGGCAAGCGGCGGGCCGCTCAGCGGCACGAACGCGTGTACCAGCGCGTCCCGCGTCGACGCCTCCGCATCGTCGGCGTCGGCGTCTCGGGGGACCTCGTCGAGCACGACGCAGGCGTACACGTCCGCGTCCGTCGCTGCGGCGACGGAGCGCAGCACGTCGGCGAACGGCGGCAGCGGGACGTCGCCGGGCGGGACGATCGCCACCAGCTCGCCACGGGTCGCCGCCACCGCGGCGGCGCGCGCCTCGGCGGCGTGCCCGGGTCTGCGCGGCTGCACGACGGGCAGTCCGCGCTCGACGGCGGCCTCGATCGGCTCGCGGGGGTCCTGGCGAACGTCGGCGACGACGAGCTCGACCTCCGCGTCGTCCGCCGCGAGCACGTCCAGCTGAGCGCCGAGCAGCGCGTCGTCGCCGTCGAACAGGATGCAGACGGCGAGCGCCGGCAGCTCCTGCGCGCCACGGTCTGTACCGGCGCCGGTGTCGTTGGCATGGCGCACGGCTCGGTGCCAGCGGTCGTAGGCGGCGTCGACGGCCGCGGAGGTCGAGGCCGGCCGTGCGGGCTCGACCGTTCTCGTGAGGCGGCGGAGCAGCAGCTCGGCGAGCGGCCCGGCCTCGGGCGCCGGCGGTGCGCTCGTCAGCGGCAGCGGCAGGAGGACGGTGTCGTCCGGTGCGCCGAACATGTGGTCGTCGCGCTGCTCCGCGGCGACCAGCTCGCCCGTGCCACCGGTGCGGCCGGCGACGAGCGGGATCCCGAGCGCGATCGCCTCGCTCACGGTGTTGGGTGCGTTGTCGACGGTGGACGGCATCACCGCGAGCACGCCCGGCCGGCCGAGATACTCGGCGGCACCCTGCTGGTCGCGGTCGCTGACCACCTGACAGCTCCACGGCCAGCGTTCCGCGCGCGCCGCGATGTAGCTGTCGGCGCGCTGCCCGAGCACCTCCGCGACCGGACCCAGGAAGGTGACCGAGAAGGGCGGGACGTCGTCCGTCTCCGCCAGCCGGTCGAGCGCGTCGCACAGCGTCGCGACGCCCTTGCGCGTCTCGAGGCGGCCGAAGAAGACGATCTCGTCCGGCAGGCCCGCGGCCTCGCCTGCGGTGGAACGGCCGTCGGCGGCGGCGACGCGGGCGTGCACGGCCGCCGGGATCTCCGCGATTCTGCGTGCACGCACGGCGGCCGGGACGGCGTACGGCTGCACGTGAACTCGCGCGGGCAGCGTCCAGTCCCGCTCGCGCAGGTAGTCGTGCAGGTAACGGCTCGGCCCGAGCAGCACGTCCGCGAGCGCGACGCTCGTGTGCTCCAGCGCCTCGTTGACGAGGAACTCCTCGCGCGTGAGCGCGACGCGGTTGGCTTCCGCCGCCCAGCGCGTCGGACCGTGCGTGCCGACGACGAACGTCGTCTGCACGAACGCCCGGCCCTGCCGCTTGGCGAGCTGCGCGTACGCGCCGTGACCCATGTTCTCGGGCAGGTGGACGACGTCGAACGGCGGCGCCTGGTGCAACCAGCAGTAGACCTCGTACGCCGAGCGAGCGGGGAAGTGCGGGTTGCCGACGGTCTGGACGCCCGGGGCGCGCACGATCTCCAACCGCACGTCGCGCTCCGCGTAGTGGCGCCGCCACTGCTCGTTCTGCTCGCCGCCGCCCGCGTTCTGCCAGCCGGTGAAGAGGAGCGTGACGTCGTGGCCGGAACGCGCGAGCGACTCGGCGAGGGAGGTGCTCGCGGTGCCGATGCCGCCGCCCGTCATGCCCGAGACCTCGAACGACACGACACAGACCCGAGCGGGCGGAGCGGTCGGCGAGACGGCTGCCACGTCGACGGCGGCGTCGAGCGTGAGCGCGTGCGGCCCGGCGGCGAGCAGCTCCCGCACGCGGACGTCCCCGGCCGGTGCGGCGACGACGAGTCCGACGTCGATCGGGGCGCCGTCGGTCCCGGGCGTCGTCGCGAACGACGAGAACGCGACGTCGAGCCCGTGCGCCGCGACGCGCGCGCCCAATGCGACGAGCGCGGCGCTGACCGCGCTCCCGGCGGCGCCGGCGACGAGCACCGCGCCTGCGCCTGCGAGCCGTTCCGCCGGGACGTCGTCCAGTTGCGCGTCCGCGACGAGCAGCACGCCGCCGTCAGCCTCGCCCGGCTCGGGCCAGCGCTGCAGCGGCGTGTCGAGACGGATCGCGAGGCGCCGCGCGATCTCGAGCGGCTCGTCCCAGGTCATCGCAGCCTCCGGCCCAGTCGTTTGATGCGTTGGCGAACGCGCCACGCAAGAACCTGCCCAGGGGACTCGGGTCCCGGCCGGGCGCTGCGCGCGCCGCCCGAGCCCAGCGCGGCGCGCAGCTCCTCCTTCTGCCGCTCGTAGAGCTCGATCAGCTCGCGGTGCTCGGTCAGCCGCGCCTCGTACGCGGCGACGATCTCGTCGCGACGGGCGGCCTCGTCTCGCGCCCGCTCGGCCGAGCCGCCGGCGACCCGGAGCGTGCCGGTGAGCAGCGCGGGCAGGTCGGCGAGCGACTCGCCGAGCTGGCGCCGGAACGGCCGCAGCAGGCTGATCTGCTCTTCGCCGCGCGGCGAAGGCACCGCGGTGGAGCCCCAGTAGTGCGCGCGCAGCGCGACGTGCTCGTCGTCCTCGACGACGCTCGCGAGCGGGTCGGGGAAGACGTGCATCCGCACGCCGTCGAGCGCGGCCCGCGACAGCAGCTCACGGTCGACGGCGCCGCTCGGTGCGTCTGCGGCGTAGCCGCCGAGCCCGCTCAGCGCCGAACGGCGGATCGCGTACGGTCCGACGCAGAACGCCGGATAGAGGGCGCCGGCGACCGCCGGGCCGGCGATCGGGACGAACGCGCACAGGTCGCGCGGCAGCTCGCTCCGGCGCAGGTGCTCGGGCGTGTCCGTCGGCCGGTCCGCGTCGTGGTCGCGGGTGACGAGCGACAGCAGCTCCGCGCCGCCCGTCCGCATCGCGTCGAGCGTGCGCTCGACGAGCTCGGGGTCGGGCTCCTCGTTGCCGCGCAGGACGATCAGGACGTCGGCGTCGAGCTCCGCGTTCACTCGCCGGCGGGCCTGGCCGGCGTCACGGTCGCTTGCGACGACGACGCTGTCGAGGCCGGGGAGCGAGTCGCCGCCCGGCTCCTCCACGATCGCCACGATCCACGTCGGCGCCCGCGTGCCGGACGCGACCGCGGCTCCGACCCGCGCCGCGGCGGCGCGGTCCCGCGCGACGATGCAGACCGCCGCGGTCAGCGGCTCGCCGGGCGCCGCGGGCGCTGCGTCGCGCGGCCGGCCGGCGATCGCGCGGTGCCAGCCGTCGTAGGCGCTGTCGCAGGCGGCGTCGTCGACGGACGGTGAGACGGGTGCGGCGGGCGCGAACGCCTTCGCGCGGAGCGCGGTGGCGAGCGCCTCGACGTCGAATGGCTCGCGGGCATCGGAGAACGTCGGCGGCTCGAGCGCGCCGGCGTAGCGCCAGCCGTCGAACGTCGAGCTGGCCAGGTCCGCGGCGGCGATCAGCTCGCCGGTGCCGCCGGAACGCGATGCGACGAAGGGGACACCGAGCGCCACCGTCTCGATCACGGTGTTCGGCGAGTTGTCGACGAGCGACGGGATCGCGACGACGCCGGCGGCGTCGCGCAGGTGGGCGACCGCCTCGTCGTGGCCGAGGTCGGGCAGGATCCTCCAGTCGAGACCCCACCCGGCGGCCCGCCGTGTGACGTAGGAGGTCGCGTCGGTGCCGAGGATCGGCTCGGGGCGGCCGAGCAGGGTGACCCGCTCGAACGGACAGTCGTCGGCGGCGGTGAGGAGGTCGACGGCGTCGCAGAACGCCTCCAGCCCCTTGCGCGTCTCCAGCCGTCCGAAGAACACCAGCTGGCGCGTCGGCCGCTCGCCCGCGGTCGGGCGTCCGCCCGCCAGCTCGCGAACGGCTCGCGGGCGCGCGAGCGGCTGCACGAAGGTGCGCTCCGGCAGCGACCAGCCCCGCCCGCGCATGTACTCGAGCATGTACGCCGTCGGGCTCATGACGACGTCCGCCAGCTCGACGCTGGTGCGTTCGAGCTGCTCGCTGACGAGATCGTCGAGCTGCTCGATCCCCTCCCGGTTGCTCTCCGCGACCCAGCGCGTCGAGGAGTGCGTGCCGATGACGAACTCGACGTCGCGATAGGCCGAGCCCAGCCGCTTCGCCATCAACGCGAAGGCCGCGTGCCCGGGCGTCTCGGGCGCGTGGACGACGTCGAACGGGCGCGTCGCATGCGTCGCGGTGAGCCAGCGGTGCAGCTCGTAGGCGCGGCGCACCTGGTGATGCGGGTTGCGCACCGGCACGTCCCATGGTGTGCCGAGCAGCTGGAAGTCGATCCCCGCCTGCGCGAAGCTGCGGCGCCACTCGGGCTCCCCGCCGGCCTGCTCCGGGTCGAGCCAGCCGGTGAACAGCATCGTCACGTCGTGCCCCGCAGCCGCCAGCGTGTGGGCGAGCGAATGGTAGGCCGTCCCGATGCCGCCGTTGCCCGTCGGCCCGGCGACCTCGTGCGAGGCGATCAGGACGCGAGCGGGACGCGGCGCGAACCCCGTGCCGCTCGCACGGGGGTCGAGCGCGAGGCCGAGCGGACCGCAGGCGAGCGCCTCCGCGATCGAGTCCTCGGGTCTGCAAGCGATCAGCAGCGAGCCCTCGCGACGCGCGCCGGTCGCGCCCGTGTGCAGCAGACCTGCGTGGGCGATGCGCCAGCCGGCCGCGGCGGCTCGCTCCTCGGCGGCGGCGATCGCGTCGAACGGCGCGCGGTCGCGGCCGAGGTCGGCGACGACGGCGATCCGCGCCGCGCCGAGCGCGTCCCACGACGTGTCGCCGGCGGCGACCACGATCCCGCCCTCAGCAGGAGCCGCGGTCAGCTCGAAGTCGCCTTCGAGTCGAAGCGGCGCGGGTCCGACGTTGGCCACCGCGCGGACACCCGTGAACCTGGCAAGGCGGTCGACGGCGAGCGACAGCGCGAGCGGCGCGGCTTCCGGCCCGGGCGTCGCTGGATCGGAGGATGGCGATGCCATGGACTCAGCGGCATCCTAAGCAAAGCGCACGTCCGATGGCGCGCAGCCGGCCCTCAGCGGCGCAACAGCCGCGACAGCCGATTCGCCGCGCGGACCGCGCGGCGGTCGTTCGCGACCGCCAACCGCTCTTCGAGCCCGAGCGCCCAGCGCTCGGCCTCCTGCGCCCGCGCCTCGACCTCGGCGACACGTCGCTCGCCCGCGTGCGCCCGCAGCTCGACCTCCACGACGCGTGCCTCCGCGGAGACGGCGCGCGCGGCGTGCTGCTCGGCGAGGCGTTCTGCCTGCGCGGCACGGTCGCCGAGCGCGTCGCTGCGTCGTTCGGCCTCGACCCGCCGATGCTCGGCCTCCGCCGCGGCGGCGCGCGCCTGCTCGGCGTCCGCCGCGGCCGCGTCCACCGTCCGCTGCAGGCGTGCCAGCTCGCCGGTCGCGGCGGCGCCGCCGCGACCCGGCAGCTCGCGCCCGAGTCGCGCGTTCGTTCGCAGCAGCGCGGCGTTGGCGGCCTCCAGCAGGCGAACGCGTCGCGTCGCCGCGGGCGTCACGGTCAGCTTCAGAGTGGCGCGCGCACCCGCAGCGGCGAGCTCGTCGTCGAGCCCGACGACCCAGACGTAGTGCGCGGCGTCCTCTGGGTCGAGTCCGTCCGGCAGCTCGAGCTCCGCCTCCGCGGTCTCGAACGTCTCGACGCCCCTGTCGACGCGCCGCAGGAGGGATCCCTCGGCGACCGTCTGCACGAGCAGCACCGCACCGGGAAGACGGCCGGTGAGCGCGAGCGCATCCTCGTGCTGCACGGCGCCGGCGTCCTGCTCTGCCGCGACGGGATCGGCGGCACCGCGCAACGACACGACGATCGCGAGGTCACCGACGGCAGCCGCGGCGGCCAGCTCGTCGAACAGCCGGCCGGGCTCGAGCGGGCCGGCGCCGTCCAGGGAGACGATCGCGCCCCGTGTCTGAGGCGCCGCGCTCCACGGCGGCGCGGCCTGCGCGAGCAGCCGGTCGCACCCGCGACGACGCAGCAGCTCGCGTCCGTCGCCGGCGGGGTCGCCGACGACGACGACCTGCCGCTCGCGCAGCAGCTCGGCCGCGAGCGCGTAGCGCTGGAGCCGGCTGACGTCGGCTTGGCACGTCGCGTCGAGCACCGTCGGTCGCTGATCGTCCGTCACGCCCATCGCACACCCCGTTCGCGTTGGTGGGCGAGCAGCTCGCCTGCGAGCCGCTCGACGTTCGGCAATCCCATCGTGCGCAGCTTCGAGTCGGCCCGCACGCGGTAGTCGAGCAGGCGGGTCGGCATCACGATGCCGTGATGGCCCGCGTCCCGCAGCTCACGCCAGAGCTGCCAGTCCTCGAGGCTGACGAGGTCGGTGCGATAGCCGAATCCCAGCTCGAACACGCGCCTGCGGATCAGTGCCGCGGCGTCCCCCGTGATGTTGCGGCGCTCGAACTCCGGGCCGCGTCCGCCGCTCGGGTGATAGCCAGGGCTGTCGCCCACGAGGGGCCTGCCGGCCTCGTCGACGAAGGTCGTCCACGACGTGACGTACGCGAGCTGCGGCTCGCGCTCGAGCACCTCGACCGCGCGTGCGACGAAGCGTGCGTCGAGCACGTTGTCGGCGTCGAGCGGCAGCACGTAGCGACCGGCGGCCTGCGCGATGCCGAGGTTGCGCGCGGCGCCGACGCCCTGGTTCTCCTGCGTCAGCAGCGTGAGCGGCAGGCGGGCGGCCAGCTCCTGCAGCCGCACGTCCTCCGGCTCGGCCGAACCGTCGTTGACGACGATCACCTCGATCGCCGGGTGCGTCTGCGCGAACGCCGAGGCGACCGCCGCCTCGACCCACCGCGCGAGCCCGAAGCAGGGGATCACGACGCTGACGAGCGGCGGGCGGGTGCGCTGGCGCGGGGCGGAGGGGCGCGCCGCGAGGACGGTGCCGAGCAGCGAGGCGTATGCCGCGCGCAGGCACGACTCGTCGGTGACCTCCGCTGCGACGGCGCGCGGTCCGTCGCCGGCGAGCAGCGCTGCCAGCTCCTCCTCGTTCGCGAGCTGCGAGGCGACGGTCGCCGCGATCGCGGCGGGCGAGGTTCCGGCCGCCAGCCACCCGGAGCGACCGGCGACGGTCAGCTCGCGCAGCCCGCCGACCGGTGTCGACAGCAGCGGGCGGCCCGCGTGCAGCGCCCGCAGCGCGGCGTCGGGCCAGCAGTCCCAGCGCGCCGGCAGCGCGACGACGTCGTGTTCGGCGATGAGCGCGTCGAGCGAGCTGTCGTCCTCGGCGAACGCGATCCGCGGATCGCCTGCGACCGTCAGCTCCAGTTGGGCGCGCATCGAGGTCCGGAGCCCGCCGACCTCGCGGTCAGGCCCGCACAGCGTGAGCTGCCATGGGATCTGCGGGTCGAGGCCGAGGAGCGCCTCCACGAGCACGGCGGCGCCGCGGCGGGGATCGAGCGGCCCCGGGACGAGCAGCCGAAGGGGCCGATCGTCCGGCGGGGTCGACGGGCCCTGCGCAGTCGGCGGCCCCGGCGCATCCGCGGCGGCTGGCGGGCGGAATCCGGGCCGCACGGTGCGGACCGGTGCGAGCGCGTCGCGGTCGCCGTAGAAGCGCCTGTACGTCGTCTCGACGTGGCGGCTCGGGACGAGCAGGAGGTCCGCGTGCCGCAGACTGGTGCGCTCCAGCTCGTGCAGCAGGTTGGCGTGCGCGTCGTCCGGCAGCCAGCCGTCGAGCGTCCGCAGCATCTCGTCGCTCCCGCATGCGCGGATGACGACGCGCGTGCCGGCGAGGAACGGATCGCGCGTGATCCGGGCCTGGACGGTGACGGCGCCTTCGCCTCCGCGGTCGATGAACTCGACGAGGTCGGGCCCGGCGTCGCCGTAGACGTCGCGCAGCGCGTCGAGCGCGACGCTGCTGCGCTGGTGGGCGGGGAACGAGAACCCGCCGCCGGTCTCCTGCGGTTCGTCGACGACGACGGTGCGGAACGGCGGCGCGTCGTCTCCGGCTGCCGTGCGCGGCGGCTCGCCGGCCGCGGAGACGAACACGGTCACGTCATGCTCGGCGGCGAGCGCGGCCGCGGTCGAGAACACCGCTCGACGCGGCTCTGATGCGGCGCCCGGCGTCGGATCGAGACAGACGAACGCGAGCTGCATCGCTACGGCGGAGTCCCTGGAGAGTGCCCGCGGTGGCGGTCGATCGTCCGCTGCGAGATGTAGACCGGATTGGTGCGCCGCAGGTGCGGCTGAAGCGTTGGCCACTCCTCCTTCTGCTCGTAGATCCCGAAGAGGCGGTAGTCGTGCCGCTCGAGATGGCGCTTGAGCGTCTCGAACGGAACGTGGGTGGAGTTCTCGGGGTTCATTCCCGCCTCCACCTCGACGACGTCGACCCGCTGCTGCGCGAGCAGCTCCTCGGCGCCGCGCAGCACCTCGAGGTCGAAGCCTTCGGTGTCGATCTTGAGCAGGTCGACGTGCTCGATCCCCCGTTCACGACAGACCTCGTCGAGCGTGCGGACCTCGACCGGCTCGGTGCCGCCGGCGCTCTCCGCCGTCGGGGACGCCGCGAGCGAGTGCAGCGTCGAGCCGCTGAGGACGATCGAGCCGCTCCCGCTCTCGGCGCCCAGCGCGCAGCGGACGCAGTGCACGCGACGGGAGACCGCGAACCGCTGCTGAAGCTCCTCGAAGACGCTGGAGACGGGCTCGAAGCAGAGGATCTCCGCGTGGGGAAACGCAGCTGCGAACACCGCCGCGGACTGTCCGACGTTTGCGCCGACGTCCACCACGACGGTGGGCGCGAAGCCCGGCAGGCACTGCCGCAGGTCGCGGATCGGATCGATCCCCTTGATGTGGAACCGCTCGACCTCCTCCGCACCCTCGCCGTGGATCGCGGCGCGCAACCGTCCTGCGAGCGTGGAACGGCGAGCGCGCCCGCCCATGCTCAGAGGTCTTCGGCGATTCGCGGCGCGGCGCGGTCGAAGTACCGGTAGCCGCCCACGACCAGCAGGACGAGGATCGTGGTCGGGGCGAGCAGCAGCAGCCAGCCGCCGGCGGCTTCCACCGCGCTCGGATGGCTCGGATCGATCACTGCATGCCGGAATTGCTGGATTATCACGGCGAGCGGGTTGATCAGCAGCACGTGCTCGAGCGTCTTGTTGTTGATGACGTCGAGCGTGTAGAAGATCGGCGTGCCGTAGAACAGCATCTGGAGCAGCACGTCCCACACGGGTCTGATGTCGCGGTAGCGCACGTAGAGTGCTGAGATCAGCGTCGAGATCCCGGCGGCGAAGAGCGCCAGCAGGACGACGAGGAAGGGGATCTCCAACCAGCTCAGGCGCACCGACCCGCCCGAGATGAGCAGGAAGATCACGACCACGACCAGGTTGAGCGCGAGGTTCATCAGCGCGGTCGTGACCACCGACAGCGGGATCACGAGCCGCGGGAACTGGACCTTGCGCACGAGCGCCTCGCGGTCGACGAGGCTGCTCACCGCGACGGTCGTGCTCTCCGACAGGAACGTGAAGATGACGATGCCCGACAGCAGCGCGACGGGATAGAACTCGGCGTCGCTTCTGAACTTGAGCACGTGCGCGAAGACGACGTAGAGGACGCCGAACAGCAGCAGCGGGCGCATCAGCTGCCACAGGTAGCCGAGCGCCGAGCCGAAGAACCGCAGCTTGAACTCCGTGACGGCGAGCGTCCGCGTGAGGTTGAAGAAGCGTCTCGCGTCGACGCCGATCGCGACCGGGCCGGGAATGCGCGTGCCGCGCAGGGGCTTGGGAGGCGTCTCGACGCTCACGGGGTCACCTCGGTGCTCGCGGCGGAAACGTGCTCGACGGCGGTCTCGTACGGCAGTTCGACGAGCCCGCCCGAGCTGTGCGTGCCGGAGACGACGATCGAGCTGAATCTCTCGCGGCGGTCGAGCAGTGCCGTGCCGCTCCCGCGCTGCGCCACCGACGCTGTCACGTCGTAGCGCCCGGGGGCGAGGACGTTCTCGAAGCGGACGCGGAAGATGACCTCTTCGCCGGCCGCGAAGCGCCCGGTGCTCGGCTCCTGCCACTGCGTGGTGGCGCCGAACACCGTGTGGTGGTCGCCGTTGTCGAGCGAGAAGCCGAAGACGGGGTCCGTCGTCTCGGCGGCGAAGCGCACCCGCGCCGCGAACGCGCACGGGCGCTTGAGCTCGAGCAGCGACGTCTCGACGCCCTGCTCGTCCTCGAACCAGGCCGTGAGGATCTCGGCGCTTCCGTCGCCGGCGCGCAGCTCGTCGGCCTCGGCCGCGGCGGCCTCCGAGCGGCCGAAGTTCAGCTCGAGGTACTCCATCCCGACCCGCCGCGACTCGCCGTCGCGCAGCAGGTTGCCCTTGTCGAGCAGGACGGCGCGGTCGCAGAAGCGCTCGACCGCGCTCATGTCGTGCGTCACGAGGATCACGGTGCGGTTCTCGTCGCGCAGCCGATAGAACTCGTCGAAGCACTTCTGCTGGAAGGCGGCGTCGCCGACGGCGAGCACCTCGTCGACGACCAGGATCTCCGCATCGACGTGGATCATCACGGAGAACGCGAGTCGCACCATCATGCCCGACGAGTAGTTCTTGAGCTTGAGGTGCTCGAACTCGCGCAGCTCGGCGAAGTCGATCACGCTGTCGAACCGCCGCCGCGCCTCGCGCGGGGAGAGTCCGAGCATCGTGCCGTTGATCAGCACGTTGTCGCGCGCCGGCAGGTCGGGGTTGAACCCGACCCCGAGCTCGATGAAGGCGGAGAGTCGCCCGTCGACGTAGATGCCGCCGGAGTCGACGCGGTAGATCCCGCACATGCACTTGAGCATCGTGCTCTTGCCGGAGCCGTTGCGGCCGACGATTCCGAGGAACTCGCCATGCGCGACGTCGAACGAGACGTCGCGGAGCGCGACGAACTCGTCGTGCGAGGTGCGGCGGAACGGATGCAGAACCGTCTCCTTGAGCGTGTGGACCCGTTCGGTCGGCACGCGGAAGGTCTTGGAGACGCCGTCGACGGTGACGGCTGGGGGTCGGGAGCCTGACATTCGGCTGAAACGGTAGCGGGGATGGTGGCGGGGCACGTGACTGCAACGAGCTGCTGCGGCGAAAGGTGCGCAGATGGCGCAGCCGTCGACGGCTCACTTGCGTCATCCTTAGCCAGCCGTGCTCGATCGCCTGCCAACGTTCACGCCGGCCCAGTTCCGCAAGCTCACCTGGGTCGCGCTGTTCTTCCTGACCGCCGTCGTGCTGACCGGCGCGGGGGTTCGGCTGACCGGTTCGGGGCTGGGCTGCCCCGACTGGCCGCAGTGTCACGGCAAGGCCGTTCCACCGCTCGGCTTCAACACGTTCGTCGAATACGGGAACCGGCTCTTCTCGGCCGCGATCGGCTTCATCGCGCTGTTCGTCTGGTTCGCCGCGCTGCGGCGCACACCGCGGCGCAGAGACCTCGTGTGGGTCTCGGCGTTGCTGCCGCTCGGTTGCCTGGCGCAGGGGATCCTCGGCGGCTTCACGGTCAGAAACCACCTGGCGCCCGGTTTCGTGATGGCGCACTTCTGCCTCTCGATGGTGATCCTGATCGCTGCCGTCTGGCTCGTCTGGCGCGCGCGTTACGAGGACGACGCCGAGCGGCCGCGCACCGAGGACCGCTGGACCGTCTACCTCGTGCGCCTCTCCGCGTTCCTCGGCGGCGGCGTGATCTTCCTCGGCACGCTCACGACGGCGGCCGGCCCGCATCCGGGCGACAACGACGGCGAACTGGTCCACCGGCTCGACTTCAAGGGCGCCGAGACGCTCGTCTGGCTGATCCACCGCCATGCGATCGTGGCGACGACGCTCGGCATCTGCGTCGTGCTCGCCTGGTTCCTCGCCCGCCGTCGCACGCGCAACCTCCAGCTGATCGAGGCGCTCACCATCAGCGGCGTCCTGATGGCCGGCCAGGGTCTCGTCGGCTCCGTCCAATACGGCCTCAAGCTGCCCGCGGACATGGTCTGGGTCCACGTCACGCTCGCGACCGTCACCTGGATATCCCTGCTGTGGGCGGTCGGCGCCGCCGGCCGCGTCGGATCGCGCCCCGAAGGCGACGACGGCCCCGCGAGCCCGACGCCGTCGCTCGGCGCCGACGCGCTGATGCGTCCGGTCGAGCCGAGCGCGCTGCGGTAGCCGGTCGGCCGACGTGCCGTGATCTTGAGCAGGCCGCCGCAATCATGGAGGGCTCGGTCGCGAACGCGCTGAGAAGCCGCGAGTGGTGGCCAGAGTGGGGTAGCCACGTGGACGGGGGCGTAGAACTCGGCGCACAAGCCAAGGATTCGACCAGGGGGCTGGGATGCACGGTGCAAGTCGGCTGCGGCGGCAGGCCGTGGCGGTGGTTGTCGCGATCGTGGGGATCATGGGCGCTGGGGCTGTGCCGGCGTCGGCGATCGAGTTGATGACGCAGAGCGCGATCGCGTTTGAGAGCGGGCTGAGCAATCCGACGCAGCGTGATGCGGGGTACAGGTACGCAGGTGAGATGGGGGCGAGATATCTGCGTGCGTTGGTCGCACGTGACACGTCCACTGTGCTCGACAGAAACGATCCGTGGTGGGGGCCGCTCGACACCTTCGTCGACAGCGCGCGAGATCGCGACTTCGAGCCGTATCTGACGATCACGTATAAGCCAGATACGTGGGGTGGTTCGGCGCCGTCGACGATGCCGACGGTTGCGGAGTTCGCGTACTTCTGCAGGTTCACGGCGACGAAGTTCGAGGGGCGGGTGCGTCACTACAGCGTTTGGAACGAGCCGAATGGCTTCTTCCTCCCGGATGGAAGAGGCGGGCGGACGAAGGTGCCGGCCGCGACGTATGGGCAGTTCTTCCGTGCCTGTCGCAGCGAGATCGAAAGCGTCGACGGATCGGCGCGGGTCTACTTCGGCGAGCTGGTCGTGGGGGGACAGACTGCCTGTGACTACCTTGCGGGGGCGATGCACCCGTCGATCGTCACGCGGGCGGATGGACTCGCGATCCATCCGTATCAGACGGGTTCGTCACCGACCACGAGACTGCCGGAGAGATGCCGTGGTATCGGGCGGCTGCAGGACTGGAACGACCAGGCGAGTGCGCTCGGGGCGTCGTTCAGGACGCCGGCCGGCGGGCAGGTGCCGCTGATGGTGACGGAGTTCGGGTACTGCACGCCGGAGACCACGGATTGCGGCCAAGCGCCAGTCGATCGTTCGGAGGCCAACCGGGCGAGCTGGATCGCGAGCGCCTATGACGTGGCCAGAGGTGCGGGTGTCTCGCTGTTCAGCTACTACGGTCTTGTCAAGGAACGACCGTGGGAGACATGGCGGTGGGACGTCGGCATCGTCAACTGGGACGGCACGCCCACCCCGTCGGTCGAGGCGTTGCGCGTTGCGACGGGCATCCAACGACCGAGCGTCACAACAGGTGATGCGAGCGATGTCACGGCCGCCGCGGCGACTTTGAACGGCAGCGTCAACCCCAACGGCCTCGCGACCAGAAGCTGGTTCGAGTACGGCACGACGGCGACGTATGGGAGATCGACGTCGCGGAGCGATGTCGGATCCGGAACGAACACAGTCGCGCGGAACGTCACGATCGGCGGCCTCACTCCCAACACGACCTATCACTATCGGATCGTCGCGGAGAGCCGAGCCGGAAGGACCGAATCAGCCGACCGGACCTTCAGGACCGACGATGTCGCGGATCTCCTGCTCCGCAATCGCACCGTTGGAGACGTCGTCCTTCTGGCTCGGAGTTCGCTCATCACGCCGCCCGAGCCGCCTTTCTCCTGGCTGCACTCTTACCAGTTGCAGGGGGTTGGGGGGAGTGAGTCGTGGGTTCCGTTGGTGGGTGATTTCGATGGGACCAACGGCGATGACCTGATGCTGCGGCACAGAACGGAGGGGACGCCGGTGATCGCGTATAACGACGGGACTGGCAGACTCGCGTGGGACGGCTCGTATCACGGTGAGCTGAGAGGAATCGGCGGTGGCGAGGAGTGGGTGCCGCTGATCGGTGACTTCGGTGGCACGTCGGCGGACGATCTGTTGCTGCGCAATCGCTATGACGGCTCGGTTGTGACGCTGTTCAAGGCGAACAACAGATTCACGTGGGCGCACTCTTACCAGTTGCAGGGGGTTGGGGGGAGTGAGTCGTGGGTTCCGTTGGTGGGTGATTTCGATGGGACCAACGGCGATGACCTGATGCTGCGGCACAGAACGGAGGGGACGCCGGTGATCGCGTATAACGACGGGACTGGCAGACTCGCGTGGGACGGCTCGTATCACGGTGAGCTGAGAGGAATCGGCGGTGGCGAGGAGTGGGTGCCGCTGATCGGTGACTTCGGTGGCACGTCGGCGGACGATCTGTTGCTGCGCAATCGCTATGACGGCTCGGTTGTGACGCTGTTCAAGGCGAACAACAGATTCACGTGGGCGCACTCTTACCAGCTGCAGGGGGTTGGGGGGAGTGAGTCGTGGGTTCCGTTGGTGGGTGATTTCGATGGGACCAACGGCGATGACCTGATGCTGCGGCACAGAACGGAGGGGACGCCGGTGATCGCGTATAACGACGGGACTGGCAGACTCGCGTGGGACGGCTCGTATCACGGTGAGCTGAGAGGAATCGGCGGCAGCGATCAGTGGGTGCCGCTGATCGGCAGATTCGGCTGACGCCCAACGTGGATCCCCGTCGCGCGCTGCGGTAGCCGGTCCGGCTACGGCAGGCGCGCGACGGCGACCGTCTGCCAGCCGTGGGCGCCGACCGGAAGGTTGAGCCGGAAGAGCGCGCCGAAGGCGGTCATGGTGAGGCGCGCGCCGAGCCCGAGCGACTGCTGCTGCTCCGATGAGACGTCGGTGATCAACCGGTCTCCGCGCGCGATCACAGCCGAGCGGTAGAGGTTGAAGAAGGGGAAGCCCGCGCCGCCGCACAGCTCGACGTCGTAGCCGGCGCGTCCGAGGATCGCGGCGAGATCGACCGGGGTAAAGTGGCGCCGGTGGCCGATGTGCCTGTCGAACGCGGACATCGGCCCGCCGGGGACGGTGACGACGAGATGGCAGCCGGGCGCGAGCCACGCACGTGCGTTGACCAGCAGGCCGGTCGGATCGTCGACGTGCTCGAGAACCTCGGAGCAGACCGCGTGCGTCGCCCAGTGCTCGCGTCCGGCGGGCGGCGGGCTGCCGTCGAGCAGGTCGACGACGTGGAACTCCGCGCTCGGCACCTTCTCCCGCGAGATGCGGACTCCGCCCTTCGAGATCTCCGCGCCGACCAGCTCGGCCTGCGGCCAACACGTCCGCGCAACCGCCATCAGATCACCGGTGCCAGATCCGACGTCGAGCAACCGCCGCGGCTGTCCCGAACGCTCCAGCAGCGAGATCACGAGCCGGCGGCGGAAATCCTGCGCCGGATTGTGCTCGACGGCGTCGGAGTAGTCGCTCCAGTGCTTGTCCCAGTCGTCGACGGAGCTCACGGCGGCCTCGCTCACAGGGTGAACCCCGCCGCGCTCGCGTCGTCGTGGAACATTCTCACCGTCTCGAGCGAGAACCGGGTGTGGTCGTGCCCGAGCAGCGAGAGCTTCTTCAGCAGGTCGTGCGTGACCGTGATGATGTGGCAGCCGACCTGATCGGCCTGGACGATGTTGAGCACCTCGCGGGGGGACGCCCAGATCAGCTCGGCGCTCGGCGCGGCTTCGGCCATGATCGCCAGCGCGCTCGTCATCAGCGGGACGGGATCGACGCCCGTGTCGGCGACGCGACCGGCGAAGACGGAGATGTTCGACGGCACGTCGCCCGCGACGGCGTCCGCGACCTTCTCGACCTGCTCCAGCGTCATCAGGCCGGTCACGTTGACCTTCACGCCGACGGCGACGAGCCGGCGGAGCAGGTCCTCGCTCGCGACGCCCTGCGTGTTGGTGACCGGGATCTTGACGTAGACGTTGTCGCCCCAGCCGGCGATCTTGAGCGCCTGGCGCTCCATGTCGGCGTGGTCGTCGCTGAAGACCTCGAACGAGATCGGCCGCTCGCCGACGAGCGCGAGCGCGTCGTGCGCGAACCGCTCGTAGTCGCTGATGCCGGCCTTGCGCATCAGCGTCGGGTTCGTGGTGAAACCGGCGATCCCGGCGTCCGCTGCGAGCGCGCGAATGCCGTCCAGATCGGCGCCGTCTGCGAAGACGCGCACGGTCAGGTCGCTGGCAGAGCGTGGCGCTGCGACCGTCACAGCGTGGACGCGAGTATCCAAGGGATGCTCTCCTTCAGGTCGGAAACGGTCAGGTCCGGCTGCGCGGCCGGCTGCTGCTCCGCGTAGCCCCTGTCGATGAAGACGGTGCGGGTCCCGGCGCCGTGGCCGGCGTCGACGTCCCGCCAGCGATCGCCGACCGTCACCGAGCGGGCGAGGTCGATGCCGAGGCGCTCCGCGCTGTCGAGGATCATCCCGGGCCGCGGCTTGCGGCAGGGGCAGTCGTCGGCGTCGTCGTGGGGGCAGACGACGATCTCGTCGAGCGCCAGCAGCTCGAGCAGCCGCGCGTTGATCGCGTCGACCGTCGCGCGCTCCTGCGTGCCGCGGGCGATGTCGGGCTGGTTGGTGATGCAGACGAGCTTGAAGCCGGCACCGGTCAGCTCGGCGCACGCGTCCGCGACGCCGTCGATCAGCTCGAGCTCGCCGGGCGTCGCCGGCGGGTACGGCCGCTCGTCGCGGATCACCGCGGCGTTGAGCGTGCCGTCGCGATCGAGGAAGACCGCCTTGCTCACGCCGGCTCCCCCGCGCGCAGGTCGGCCAGCATGCTCTCCATCGACGCCTTCAGCGCACCGGCGGAGCCTGTCGACGGCGCCCAGCCGGTCGCGCGGATGCGGTCGGTGTTCAGTCGCACGATCGGGACGTCGCCCTTCCAGCCGCGGTTGGACTCGCCGTAGCGCACGTCGACGGCGGAACGGTCGAGCCCGGCGACCTCGACCGCCAGCTCGGCGATCTCGCGCACGGTGATGTAGTCCCCCGTCGCGATGTTGTGGGCGCTGAACGGCGGCGCGCCGGCACCCGCGTCGACGACGCCGAGGACGGCGCGCACGACGTCGGTCACGAGCACGTACGACTTCGACTGCGACCCGTCGCCGAGCACGTCGAGGCCGGTCGGGTCGGCGAGCAGCCGGCGCACGAAGTCGAACCCGACGCCGTGCGTCTGGCGCCGGCCGACGACGTTGCCGAAGCGGAACGCGAATCCCTGGCGGTCGAACATGTACGCGTAGGAGGAGATCAGCGCCTCGCCGGCGAGCTTGCTCGCGCCGTACGTCGAGACCGGCACGAGCGGACCGTGGTCCTCGTCCGCCGCGTGCTCGCCGAGGTCGCCGTAGATACCGCTGCCGGAGGCGTAGGCGATCCGCGGCGTGTCGGTTCGCCGCATCGCCTCGCAGACGTGGTGCGTCAGCAGCGTGCCCTCGTCGAAGTCGATCGCCGGGTTCGTCATCGCGGCGGCGATGTCGGGGTTGGAGGCGAGGTGGATCACGAGGTCGTGGCCGTCCATCGCGGCGCACAGCGCGTCGAGGTCGCCGACGTCCGCGCGCACGATCCGCAGGCGCTCGTCGTCGATGTGATGGGCGTAGTGCCACTCCTGCCCGGAGGAGAAGTTGTCGTAGAGCGTGACCCGCTGCGTCCCCGGATCGGCGAGCAGGGCGTCGGTGAAGTGGCTGCCGATGAAGCCGGCGCCGCCGACGACGATCACGCGGGCGCGTCTGACGGCGGCGCTCACGAGACCGGCTCGCCGGCCGTCGTGGACTCCCACTTCGTGGCGGTCAGCTGGAGGTCGGGGTGGGAGACGAGCAGGTGCCAGACGACGGCGCACAGCCCCTCCGTGTGCGGCGTGATGCGCTCGCCGACGAGCGGCGGGACGACGACGCAGGCGTCGGCCACGCGCGCCGTGTGCCCGCCGTCGCGTCCGATGATGCCGTACACCGACGCGCCGACCTCGGCCGCGAGGTCGATCGCCGCGACGAGGTTGGCGCTGACGTTGCGCTCGGCGTCGCCGCCGCCGACGGAGTAGACCAGCAGCGCGTCGCCGCGGCGCAGGCGCGAACCGCGCAGCCACGCCGAGAAGGTCGTGTCCCAGCCCTCGTCGTTCGTGCGCGCGGTCAGCTCGGAGACGTTGTCGGTCGGCGCGTACGCCTCGAAGCCGCAGATCTTGCGGAAGTCGTTGACCGCGTGGGAGGCGTGGCCGGCCGATCCGCCGACGCCGAGGATGAAGAGGCGGCCGTCGCCGTCGCGCACGGTCCGCAGCCCCGCGACGATCGCCTCGATCGCCTCCGCGTCGAGCGCGTTGACGATGCGGACGGTCTCTTCGAGGTAGGTCTCGGCGAACGAAGTCATGCGGTGGATCAGCTCCCCGGCCTCAGCGCTTGAGGACGAGGCCATGTCCGTTGAGGTTGTGGATCACGAGGCGGTCGTCGTGCATCCGCTGCTCGTCGACCAGCTTCGTCACGCCGGGGGTGGCCGGGCAGCCGTAGTCGTCGAACACGACGACGCCGCCGGGCGACAGCTTCGGCCACGCCCACTCGAGCACGTCCTTGGCCGACTGATAGACGTCGACGTCGATGTGACAGAGGCGGAACGTGCCGTCCGTGACCTGGTCGGCGGTCTCCTCCGGGAACATGCCCTGGAGCAGCCTGACGTTGTCGAGCGCCATCCGTGAGACGAGCTGCTCGACGATCGGGCGGGACGTGTCGTCGTGTCTGCCGTCCCTGTAGTACGTGTCGACCGCGCTCGTCTTGACGACGCCGGTCCACGTGTCGCAGAGATAGACCGAGTCCGTGATCCCGAGGCGCTTCGCGCGGGAGGCCATCAGCGCCCCGGTGCCGCCGCGCCAGACGCCGACCTCGATGATCGCGCCCGGCACTTCGCGCAGCTCAGCGAGCAGGCTCCACAGCTCGTGGCAGCGCCACACGTCGACGAGCGTGTTGCGCTTGACGGCGCCGTACACCTGCTGGAACTCCTGGTCGGACTGCCACGGCGCGTAGGTCGAGATCGGATAGGCCATCTCGTGGGCCCCGCTGCGCACCGCCTCGGTGCGGACGAACGGCAGCGCAACCCCCTTCGCGACCGAATAGGCCGAGTAGCGC
Source organism: Conexibacter woesei DSM 14684 (assembly GCF_000025265.1). Lineage (GTDB taxonomy): Bacteria > Actinomycetota > Thermoleophilia > Solirubrobacterales > Solirubrobacteraceae > Conexibacter > Conexibacter woesei. The sequence goes on along the minus strand of NC_013739.1, from coordinate 5,850,526 downwards.
GCGAGACGGCCGTAATACTTGATGTAGGACACGGTCAACCTTGGTCGTGGCGGTGGACGAAGGGACGCCCGCGCGTCGTGGCGACGACGGTGGCGTGCAGCACGAGGGTCGAGACGAACAGCTGGAAGCCGACGATCACGGCGGCGAGCCCCGTCACCGCGAGGTGGTTCTGGGGCGCGACGACGTGACCGAGCCGCAGGTCGTTGTCGATGTAGGTGACCAGCAGCGGGATCGCGAGGCCGATGCCCACCACGACGAGGAGGAACGCGATCAGCACCGAGCGGCTGTACGGGAAGATGCGTTCCCATCGCTTCTTGTACCGGCCGGTGTAGTCGAACAGGACTTGGGCGATGCACCCGAGGAAGAACGCCTGCGCCCCGACCGCGAGGGTCGCGACGCCGAGGAACTGCCAGTTCAGCGACAACGTAACCGGTCCGACCGCGAACTCGCCGAAGCTCGCTGGCAGCGTCAGCAGCGCGCCGATCAGCATCAGCAGGATGCCCGGTTTGAAGAGGAAGAAGTCCGAGCCGTAGACGAACATCGCGCGCAGGTTGATCCACGCCGCCTGCCACGGCGAGAACCAGCCGCTGCGCTTGTGGTGGCTGAGGCGTCCGTCGCGGTCCTTCAGGAAACGGACCGGCACCTCCGCTGTGCGCAACTGCATGTGCACCGACTTCAGCACCATCTCGGAGGCGTACTCCCACGACTGCGAGTGGAGGTCCATCCGCACGAGCGCGTCGCGTGTGATGCCGCGCATGCCGCAATGGATGTCCGAGAAGCGGGAGCCGTAGACGCGGTTGAGGATCCACGTCGTGCCGGGCGTGCCGAAGTACTGGTGCAGTCGCGGCATCGCACCGGGTTCGATCGAGCCCTTCCAGCGCGAGCCCATCACGTACTCGAAGCCTTCGCGAAACGCTTCGACGAACGGCGACAGCAGACGGAAGTCGTACGTGCAGTCGGCGTCGCCCATGACCACCCACGGCGCGCGGATGTAAGGAATCGCGTCCAAGTAGGCGCGGCCGAGCCCGCGCTTGGGAACGCGCAGAACCCGGGCGCCCGCGGCGACGGCCATCTCCGCGGTGCCGTCAGTCGAGGAGTCGACGATCACGATCTCGCCGCGCACGCCCGCGGCCTCCAGACCTTCGTGGCACCAAGCGACGAAGTCCTCGATCGTCAGCCGCTCGTTGAGCGCCGGGATCACGATCGAGATCTCGGGATCGACGACGTCGTTCGCGGGAACGAGCAGCTCGATCTCGGGATCGTCGAGAACGGGTGCGGTCGAGCTGGTCACGAGCGTTCCTCGGTCGTGGTGGTCAGGTGCGCCTCCAGCTCGGCGAGACCCTCGGGCGAGCCGATCTCGTAGAAGCGGTCATGGACCTCGTAGCCCGCGAGCCTTCCGGCTTCGGACAGCTCGCGCTGGACGGTGGCGAGGTCGAAGACCTCACCGGCGGGGATCCGCGGGATCACGCGCTCGCGGTCGAGCACCAGGAACCCGTAGTCGATCCAGTGCATGCCGGCCGCGGCGGGATCGGCGACCGTCTTGTCATACGTGACCATGCCGTCTGTGTCGAGGCGGGCGTTGGAGCGGTCGAAGCGGTTGTCGTTGCGATACACGGTCATCAATGCGTCGGGTCTGCTCGCGCGGAAGTCCGCCCATACGTGCTGCAACGGAGCAGAGAGGTAAGAGTCGCCGTACAGCACCCCAAAATCTTCGGCGAGGACGCCGGCATCGTATGCGAGTCGCAGCGCGCCTGCGGTCCCACGCAGGTTCGTCCCCTCATCCACGTACCGAACGGACAGGCCCGTGCGAGCGCCGTCGCCGACGTGCTCGACGATCTGCTCACCAAGGTACCCAATCGAGAAGACGACGTCCGTGACGCCCTGACCGGCGAGCCAGCCGAGCTGCCAGTCGGCGAACGGGCGGCCGCACACCGGCACGAGCGCCTTCGGAATCTGCTCGGTGATCGGCCGCAGGCGCGTGGCGAGCCCGCCGGCGAGGATGACGCATTGCACAGGAAGGTTCTCCGCTCGGCGTCGCGCCTAGTCGCGGACGATCACGCTGGAGCCGTCGAGATCGAACTGGAAGCGCGTCTCTCTGAGCCCTTCGGCCGCCATCGCCGCACGCACACCAGCCGGGTCGGAGGCGTAGAACATCAGGAAGCCGCCGGTTCCGGCGCCGACGAGCTTGCCGCCGACCGCGCCGCCGGCCAGGCCCGCCTCGTACCAGCGGTCGATCGCCGGGTTCGACATGCCCTCCGAGCGAGCGCGCTTGCGCTCCCAGTGCTCGCGCATCATCGTCCCGAACTCCTCTGGGCGGCCGTCTTCGAGCGCGTCGGCGATGCGGCGGCCGAGCTCCTTCGTCTCGTCGAGGTTGGCCAGCATCGCGTCGTCGCCGGACTCGGACTTCGTGTGCTGGTCCTGGAGGATCGAGCCCGCGGCGCGCGAGTAGCCGGTGAAGAACAGCAGCAGCCGCTCCTCCAGCTCGTGAAGCGTCTCCTGCGAGACCGCGAGAGGGCGCACCGAGACGCGGTCGTCCTCGCCGAACTCGAAGCACGTCAGCCCGCCGAACGCGGCGATGTACTGATCCTGCTTGCCGACTGGCTGGCCGAGCAGGTCGATCTCGATGTGCGCCGCTTCCTCGGCGAGTGCGCCCGCTGTGACGTGCTCGCGCTTGTGTGCGTAGATCGCGCGCAGCAGCCCGACTGTGAACGAGCCGGAGGAACCGAGGCCGGTACCGGACGGGATGTCCGCCATCGAGACCATCTCGACGCCGGCGGGGATCTCGTGCTTGCGGAACGCCTCGCGCACGATCGCGTGCTCGATCTCGTCGATCCGTTCGCGACGCTCCAGCCCCGAGTACTTGAGCAGGTAGTCGTCGGTGAACGTCCGGTTCAGGCCGATGAACATGTATCTGTTGATCGCAGCCGAGACGCAGAAGCCGGAGCGTCGCCGGTAGTACGACGGCAGATCGGTGCCGCCGCCTCCGATCGAGATGCGGAGCGGGGTGCGGGTGATCAGCATCAGATCAGGCGGCTCGTCTGGCAACGGCGCGCAACGCGAACCCACCGGTGTGGTAGCGCATTCGCACGTTGCGTGGCTCGAAGCCCGCGGCGATCAACGGCGGCCAGAGATCTCGTACGCCGTAGTACATGCGGTGGTCGTTGATGCCTTCGGTCGCGACCCCGCGTCTGAACGCGAACCATTCGAGCACCGGCTTCCCCTGCCAGGTCGGAACGTGCACGATCAGCGTGCCGCCCGGTCGCAGGACGCGGTGGCAGCCGGCGAGGGTCGCTGGACCGTCTTCGAGGTGCTCGAGCACCGACATCATCGTCACAAGGTCGAACGCGCCCTCGTCCAGCGCTGCGAGCGCTTCGTCGATGCGCTGCTCGAGGAACAGCGAGCCCGGCAGCGCCTTTGCTGCTGCGCTAACGCGCAGATCGACACCGACCAATCTCGTGACATGCGGCGCGAGCTGTCTGAGCAGGCCGGCGTCGTAGCCGCAGCCGAGGTCGAGTACGGCCGCCGGACGCTCACGGCGAGCGAATGAGAGCACGGCGCGCGAACGCAGGACGATGCCGAGCCGATCGAGGAATCCGAAACCGTGTTCGCCGTGGACGGCATCGGTGTCGGTGACGTGGGGACGAGCGTCAGCAGAAGTTGGCACCGGGGCAAGTATATGGACGGCTGCGTCAGATCACCGCTGCCTCAGGTCGCGCTACCGTCGCTGCGTGCGCGACCTCCTCCGCCACCCGCTCGCCGGCCAGCTGGGCCGCTATCTGATCGCCGGCGGGACTGTCGCCTGCGTCTACATCGGCGGGACGGTCGTCCTGTCTGATCTCGTCGGACTTCCGATCCAGCTCGCGATCCTGCTGGCATACATCGCGGCGATCGTCCTCCACTTCACGCTGCAACGGACGTTCGTGTTCGGCGGACGAGACGAGTTCGCGCTCTCGTTGTCAGCGCAGGTGCGCAGCTACGTCGTGATCGGTGCGGTTCAGTACGCCGTCGCCGCCGGTAGCACCGCGCTGCTTCCAGACCTGCTGAATGTCACGGACACGGTCGCCTACCTCTTGTGCGTGCCGGTGGCCTCGCTCGTCGCGTTCGTGCTGCTGCGGCGGCGCGTCTTTCACGCACCGGCGTGACGTCGGCCACGCATGGCGGCGGGCCGGAGCTGCCACGCGCGTTGCACGCCGAACACCATGACGATAGTCCCGAGCACGACCGCGGGGTACTCGAACCGGAATATGGTGCCCATCGCGCCGAAGTAGAGGCCGGCCTGGTAGAGCAGGGGCATCGCGGCCAGCCCCGCGATCAGTACTCGGACGGTCGTGCGCCGCCGCAGGCACAACACCACGGCCACGGCACTCGCGAGCAGGTAGATCCAGACGGCGAAGACGGTGTTGCCGTTCAGCTGCGCATCGGCGAATGCGTCCTCGTAGTCGTTGGCGATGTCGTTGGCCCACGGGAAGGTCGTCCGATATCCCCACGGATTCGGGTCGATGAACGGGTGGTATGTCCACACGGCATCTCGTGTCAGCGCGATCTGTCGCAGGAACAGCCGGGTTCGGATCCGCAGATAGCCGAGCGGATCGGCGGTCACCCGGTCGATCCATGCATCCTGCAACACCCCGTCGACGTGCTTGCTGATCGGCCATCTGATGGGCGATGTCGGCGACGCCACGAGCGCGTTGGCCGAGTCCACGTTCGCGAGCTGCTGGATCTGCGTCATGTCGCGTTGGGGCAGGATTGACGCCGGAAATCGATTCGTGCCGTCGTCGAGCGAGTACATCGCGAGGTCGTATGCGAAGAGCGATCCCGTCGGGTACGCCGGGGTCACGCCGATCGCATCCTTGACCACGGTCAGGCTCATCATCATGGCGAGCGTCGCGAGCACCCCTGCGGCGACCGAGCGCACGACGAGCCCTCTCGCACCCCAGCGATCGCCGCGCCAGTTGCGCAGCACGAGAAACGCCACGGCCACGATCGGCACGACGACCGAGACGGCGGCGTTCTGACGCGCGGCGAGCGCGAGCCATGCGGCAAGGACGGCGCCGACGCACACGAGCGTGCGCTTGCGCCCCGCGCAGCGGTATGCGGTTGCGACGAGTCCAAAAGACAGCAGCAGGAGGCTCAAGAACCACACGTCGCGACCGATCAGGCCGAGCGACCCGAACGTCGGCGGCGTGAACGCGACGACGGCGGCGGCGAGCGCCGCCGGCACGCGGCGGAACGTGAGCCGGAAGATCAGCCAGGCGCCGGACATGAAGCAGAGCGTCTGCGCGGTCAGGACCCAGCCAGGCCCCGCACCGTTGACGAAGAACGGGCGCCACAGCGCCTGCAAGATCGGCGCGTGGTGGTTGGTGTAGTAGTTGCCCCGGATCTGGGCGATCTGAACGAGTGTGTCGGCGTTCATCCGCCCGGGCCAGAAGCCGAGCGCGACGACTGCCGTGACCAGAACGAAGATCGCCGCCACACCGGCGTACTCGAGCGCGGCTCGTCTGGTCATGGTGTTCGCACGGGGCGCCTGGCCGCTGGTCGTCAGCATCGCCGTGACCTTATCGCCGGTGCGCGTCGACCGTGTTGAGCGCTCCGATCCGTTCGAGTGGATTGCTATGCTCCGCCACCTGCTGCGCCGTAGTGCGATGCATCGGCGCGCTCCTCTGATGATGCAAACCACTTGGGCCACGAACGGCGCGGTGTTTCGCCGCACCGTCGCCGCGCGAACGCATAGGGCACGGGCCGAAGATGCCGTGTGACGACGCGCCCGCGAGGGCGCTCGTGCTCGGTGGTGGACTGCTCGGAGGGCACGTCGCCGTCAGGCTTGCCGAGCGCGGGCATCCCGTGACGGTCGCGAGCCGCTCGTTCAACCCCTGGCTGCTCGAGCGCGTGCACGACGGCGCGGCGGTCGAGCTGGTCGAGCGGACGATCGCGGCGACGGCGGAGCTGACGGACCTGATCGCCGCGGCCGACGTCGTCTTCTTTCTTGCAGGCGCCTCGACGCCGACCCATGCCGACCGCCATCTGACGTCGTCGACGGTCGACTCCGTCGTCACCGCGCTGACCGTGCTCGACGCGATGCGCCAGACGGACACGCGGCGCGTCGTGCTCGCCTCCTCCGGCGGCACGATCTACGGAGAGCCCGCCACGCTCCCGACGCCCGAGAGCCATCCACTCGACCCGATCGCGATCCACGGCATGAACTCCGTCGTGACGGAGCGCTATGCGGAGTTCTTCGCGCAGCGGCACGGCTTCGAGGTCTCGCTCCTGCGCTACTCGAACGTCTACGGGCCGGGGCAGACGGGCCGCCGCGGGCAGGGGGTCGTCGCCGCATGGTGCCGCGCGTTCTCGCTCGGCGAGCCGATCACCGTCTTCGGGGGGCTCGACGTCCGCCGCGACTTCGTCTACGCCGACGACGCCGCGGAGGCGACGGTGGAGGTGGCGCTGGCGCCAGGCGCGACCGGAGCCTTCAACGTCGGCTCGGGCGAGGCGGTGCCGCTCCGTCGCGTCCTGGAGCTCGTCGGCGAGACCGCCGATCGTCCGGTCTCCGTCCGGCACGAGCCGTCCCGCGGACTCGACGTCGCGGCGACCGCCTTGGACTGCTCGCGGCTGACGGCGTCGACCGGCTGGTCGGCCGCGACGCCGCTCACCGTCGGCATCCGGCGGAGCTGGGACTGGGTCCACGGTCGGCTCACCGGAACGGGCAAGATGCACGCCGAAGCAACCAGCCGAACCGATTGAGGGACACAGTGGAGATCTTCGACGACACCATTTGGCAGATGTCGCTGGGCGAGCGCGCCGCGTTCGAGGGCGTGCTGACGCAGCTCGAGCCTGAGCTGGCGATCGAGATCGGCACGGCGGAGGGAGCGAGCCTGCGGCGCATCGCCGCCCACGCGAAGGAGGTGCACTCCTTCGATCTCGTCGCGCCGTCGCTCGAGCTGCCCGACCATGTGACGCTGCATCCCGGCGACTCGCACGTGCTGCTCCCCGAGCTGCTCGCGCAGCTGGCCGCCGACGGCCGCAACGTCGACTTCGCGCTGGTCGACGGCGACCACTCCTCCGACGGAGTGCAGCGGGACATCGAGGATCTGCTCGACTCCGATGCGGTCAGACGGACGCTGATCCTGATCCACGACGTCAACAACGAGCAGGTTCGCCGCGGCGTCGACGCGGTGCGCTATCGCGCGTGGCGCAAGGTCGCGTACGTCGAGCTCGACTGCGTCCCGGGCTACATGTTCAAGCAGCCGAGCCTCAGGCACGAGCTGTGGGGCGGGCTCGGCTTGATCGTCGTCGACGACTCGCGCCCGGCGACGGCCGATCCCGAGGTGCTGCAGCAGCGGTACTACCCGGCGGCGCCGCTGTGGGCCGAGGTCCGCGACACCGTCGTGAGCCGTGAGCAGGGGGACGAGACCGTCCCGGCCGATGAGCTCACGGCGATGAACGATCGCGTGGCGCTGCTCGAGCGGCAGCTCGCGGAGATGGAGGAGCTGGTGCTCCGCGAGCGGCATGGGCGCAACGCGCTGGAGCAGTCGATCTCGTGGAAGCTGACGCGGCCGCTGCGCGCCGCGAAGGCGCGTGCGCGCCGGGCGCTGGCGTAGCTCGATGCAGGTCGCGCTCGTCTCGCGCAGCCTCGCGCCGTTCGGCGGTGGCGGCATCGGAGAGTACGTCGACACCACCGCGCGGATCCTCTCCGGGGCTGGGCACGACGTCACGATCTTCACGACGGAGGGACACCGCGCCGCGTACGACGAGCTGCGCGCTGGCGGCGATCCCGACCGGCTGCTGGCGCCGGCCGCCGAGTACGTGTTCGTCCGCGATGCCGCGTGGCCCGAAGGCTTCTACACCCCGCTCCATCGCTACAGCTCCGCGGTCTTCGACGCGATCGTCGACCGCTACCCCGGGGGCGGGCCGGACCTGATCGAGGTCTCGGACTACCTCGGTGAGGGCTTCGTGCTGGCGCAGGCGCGCGCGACGCACGACCCGCGCGTCGCCGATTCACTGCTCGCGGTCCGTCTGCACACGACCGCCGAGCTGTGCGCGGTGCTCGACGGACACCACGACACGGCCGAGTTCTCGAATCAGGTCGACGACGAGCTGGAGCGCTTCGCGCTGCGGCACGCCGACCTCCTGCTGTGGCCCGGCGGCGACGTGCTCGGGCTCTACGAGCGGTTCTACGGCGCCGAGCGGCTCGCGCCGGCGGTGCAGATCCGCAACCCGCTGCTGCTCGGCGACGGGCTGCCGGACGACACCGACACGGTCGACCGCGCCGGTCCGCTGAAGCTGCTGTACATCGGTCGGCTCGAGCGCCGCAAGGGCGTGCAGAACCTGTTGCGCGCGGTCACCGCGCTCGGCGATCCCGCCTGGCGGCTCACGCTCCTCGGCGGCGACACCGAGACGGCTCCGCTGGGCGGTTCGATGCGCTCGCAGCTCGAGCTGATGGCAGCCGAGGACGAGCGGATCGAGTTTCTCGACCATGTCCCCCGCGCTCAGCTCGGCGACGTGATCTCGCGCCACGACGTCGTCGTGCTGCCCTCGCTGTGGGAATGCTGGCCGTACGTCGCGTTGGAGGCGATGCGTCGCAACCGGCCGGTGCTCGCCACGCCGACGGGAGGCTTCACGGAGCTGGTCCGACCCGGCGTCAACGGCTGGTTCACCGCCGACACGACGGCCGAGGCGCTGAGCGACGCGATCGCTCAGCTGCTCGCGGATCGGGAGGCGGCGCGCCGCCCACGGCGTGAGGGCGGCCCGCGCGACACCGTTCTGTCGCTCGCTCATCCCGACGAGGTCGTCGAGCGCTACGCGACGCTGCACGAGGAGCGCCGGCCGCGGCCCCTGCGCCGCGCGCGCGCGGCGAGACCGGCGCCGCTCGTGTCGGTCGTGATCCCGTACTACGGGATGTCTGAGTTCATCGAGGACACCGTGCGCTCGGTCGTCGCCCAGACGTATCCCGAGGTGGAGACCCTGATCGTCAACGACGGCTCCTTCGGGGAGGCCGACCGGATCCTCGAGGAGCTTGCCGTCCGCTATCCGCTGACGGTCCTCTCGCAGCCGAACGCAGGGCTCGGGGCCGCGCGCAACTTCGGCGTCGCTCAGGCGCGAGGGCGCTATGTGCTGCCGCTGGACGCGGACAACATGATCGCGCCGGCGTTCATCGAACGGTGCGTCGACGTGCTGGAGTCCGATCGGCGGCTGGCCTACGTCACGTCGTGGTCGCGGTACGTCGACGAGCGTGGCGAGCCGACCGACGAGCTCTCGACGGGCTACCAGCCGCTCGGCAACGAGACCGAGCTGATCGTCCGCGACAACGTCGCCGGTGACGCTGCCGCCGTCATCCGCCACCGGATCTTCGATCTCGGGTTCGCCTACAGCCAGGACCTCACGTCGTACGAGGACTGGCACTTCTACCTGGAGCTGCATCGGGCCGGGCACCACGGTCTCGTGATCCCGGAGCGCCTGCTGGACTACCGCGTCCGCAGAGACTCGATGATCCGAGAGATAGGGCTGCCGCAGACCGCGCGTCTCGTCGCCGAGATCAACGCGCACGTGCTCGAGAAGGAGATCGCATGGACACCAAGGAACGTCTGACGCTGGAGGAGGCGAGCGCGCCGACGTTGATCGCGTGCGAGCACCGCCATCGGTATCGGCTCGCCGCGTCGCTGCTGCGCGACAAGCGGGTCCTCGACCTCTGCTGCGGTTCGGGGTACGGCGCGTCGATCCTGGCCGAGACCGCTGGCTCGGTCCACGGCGTCGACTTCGACGCGGCCACGATCGGCGATGCCGCGGCAAGAGTGTCCGCTGAGGTGCCGGTCAGCTTCGAGGTCGGCGACGCGGTCGACTTCCTGCAGCGGCCCGACGTCCTCGAGCGCTTCGACGCCGTCGTCTGCTTCGAGGGCCTCGAGCATCTCCACCGCCTCGACGCGATGCTCGAGCGTCTGCACGAGCTGGCCGCGGCGGGGATGACGATGATCGTCTCGGTGCCGAACTCGAGAGGCCTCGAAGAGGACAACGAGTACCACGTGACGGACTTCTCCTGGGAGGAGGCGGTCGAGCGGATCGGCTCGATTCCCGGGGCGACGATGCTGACGCAGTACCTCGCCGAGGGCTCGCTCCTCTGCAAGGCGGACAGCGACCGCTCGGAGGTCGACGGTCACGTCGTGCTGGGCGACCGCAACGAGCCCGAGTACGCCAACCACTACGTCGTCTGCGTCGGCGTGGACGCCGACGAGGTGGACGCCGTGATGGAGGTCGAGGCGGCGCCTGTCGCGAACCGCTACATGCGGAACCTCGAGCGGGCCAACTCTTCGCTGCGGATCACGAACCAGCGCCTCGCGCAGCACCGGCTCGGACGATCGGATTCGGGTGCGGGCGCGCTGGTGGCCAAGTACGAGGCGGCGACCGCACGGCTCAGACAGCTCGAAGAGGAGCAGGCGGCGCTGGTCGCCGAGCACGAGGGCTGGGTCCACCGGTGCCTCGACGCCGAGGCCCGCGAACAGGAGCTGCGGGAGCGCCTGGCGGACGCGGAGAGACGGCTCGACCCGTTGCTGGTCCGCGCGGTCGTCAAGGCCGTCGCCAGATAGAGGTCGGCATCTGCCCCGCGCGGGCCGGGTCGCTCAGGAGTCGTAGCCGACGAACGTGACCTGGCCGGGCCGGTCCAGCGCGATCTCGACCGTGTCGACGGCGTGGGGAAGACGGAAGGTCGCGTAGTGCGGCCATCCGTCGCCGCAATCGACCGGCTGCTCCTGCGCCGTCCCCCGCGTGCGGTCCGCGAGCCGGATCTGCGCCGGTCCCGGATTGTCGGGCAGCGCGCCGATCGCGATGCGGCGGGTTCGCGCCGGAAGCGGCGCGACGAGCCGCACCTCAGTGGTGGGAAGCCGCACGGTCTCGGCGCCGGTCCACTCAGCGCCCGGGCTCGCCAGCGTGTGCATCGGCCAGGGACGGAGCATCGGCGGCGGTGCTGCGATCGGGGAGGCGCTCAGCACCACGTCGATCCAGTAGCGCGAGAAGGCCGGTGCGAGGTCCGGACGGGCCTGGTCCATCGTGCGCGCGAGCGCGACCTCCTCCGGGTGGATCGCGCGGCTCGGCAGCAGCGACGGCTCCCAGCCGGACGCGAGCACGTGCCGGGAGAGGTCGCCGAAGACCAGTTCCAGCTCGTGGAAGCTCATCCCGCGGCCGAAGCGCGTCAGCGCCTCCTGGGCGGCTTCGGGTCCCTGTTCGACGCCGGCGCGGATCGTGTCGACGAAGTCCTGACGTGGAGCGCGGTCGTAGTAGCGCAGCGCCAGCTCGTCCGGAAGCTGCGCGAAGAACGGCGCCTGGCTGGAGTGCCAGTCCCACAGGATCAGGCGGTTCGGCGTCTCGCAGATGACTATCGCCCCGTCCGGGCGCACGACACGTCGCGCGAGCGAGAGCACCTCCAGCCGCTCCTCGACGTTGAGGTGCTCGAGCACGGCGTAGAAGAGGAAGACGTCGATCTCGCCGGCGTGCTCTTCGACGGCCGCGAGGATCGACTCGACCGGCACGTGCCGCAGCTCGACGTTGTCGAGGCCGCGCCTGGCGACCTCGTCCCGCGCCTTCGCGAGCGGGCCGGGGTCGATGTCGTAGCCGTAGTGCTGCCCGACGCGTGTGCCGAGCGCACACGCGACAGGACCGTAGCCGCAGCCGTACTCGAGCACGGTCTTGCCGGCGAGCGGGACGGCCGACTCGATCCACGGGAGCATGTAGTCGTCGGCGGTCAGCAGACGGGCCTCCCATGGATCTGTAATCAGGTTCATCGAGACGGGAGTGTGCCAGCTCCCGGTGACGGCACTGTGACAGGAGCGCCCGCGTCCGCACGCCACCGTTTCATCTAGCATCGATTCCCATGCAGGAGGCTGAGCCCGGCTCGTCGAGCGCGTCTGCGTCGTGGCATGACGATGCGGACACGTCGCTGACGATCCTCGTCGTCGACGACGAGTCGGATCTGCGCGAGATGCTGACGCGCTCGTTCACGCGCGAGGGCCATCGCGTGCAGTCGGTCGCGGACGGGAGGGCGGCGATCGAGCGAGCGTCGAGCGAGTCGTTCGACGTCGTGCTGCTCGATGTCGCGCTCGGCTCCGGTCCGAACGGCTACGAGGTCTGCCGCACGCTGCGCGCGCGCCGCAACGTCGTCCCGATCATCATGCTGACGGCGCTCGACAGCGAGGCGGACGCGGTGCTGGGACTGGAGGCCGGCGCCGACGACTACGTCACCAAGCCGTTCGGGCTGGCCGAGCTGCGCAGTCGCATCAGGGCGGTCCTGCGGCGGGCCGGGCCGCGCCCGATGGGCGCCAGCGACGATCTCGTCGAAGTCGGTCCGATCGCGCTCGACCGCGCGCGCCGGGAGGTGCGGATGAACGGCGAGCCGGTCCACGTGACGTTCTCCGAGTTCGAGCTGCTGGAGGCGCTGATGGCCGACCCGGGCCGGCTGCGCAACCGCCAGGAGCTGCTGCGGGCGATCTGGGGCGACAGCGCCTACCGCGACCCGCGCGCGATCGACGTGCACGTCCGCCACCTGCGCGAGAAGCTCGAACCCGAGCCCGACAGCCCGCGGCACATCGTGACCGTCCGCGGCGCCGGGTACCGGCTCCAGGCCGGGTAGCGCGATGCGGCGCTTCGGCGCGCTCGGACTCCGCGGCCGCATCGTCGGCGCGCTGATGCTGACCGCGGCGGCGACGCTCGCGGTCGCCGCGCTCTCGCTGCTGCCGCCGCTCGAGCGCCGCCTGCGCAACGCCGAGCTCGACACGCTCGTGACGAAGGCCGTCGACCTGCGGCCGGCGTTCGAGGACCTCCAGGGGACCCGCCTCGCGATCGGCTCGCTCCAGCTGCAGAACCTCGGGCGCGACCTCGTCGACTCGAGCGGCGCGCAGCAGGTCTACCTGCTCGACTCGACGCACGCGATCCGCCTCAGCACGACCGACGCCGCGACCGCGGCGTCGGACCCGTTCGACGACGTCGCGCGGGCGCTGCGCAGCGGGAGAACGGTCGAGTCGACCGGGACGCTCGCCGGCGACGACGTCGTGCGCGTCGCGCTGCCGATCGAGATCGACGGCTCCCGCTACGCGCTCGCGGCGCGCAAGCAGGTGAGCGAGGTCAGCGGCGCCGTCGCCGTCGTTCGCAGAGCGTTCGCGACGGCGGCGCTGAGCGGGCTCGCGATCGCGCTGCTGCTCGGGCTCGGCTTCGCCGCGACGCTCGTGCGGCGGCTGCGGCGGTTGCGCGACGCGACCGTCGAGCTGGCCGAGCACGGCCACGTCGAGGAGGTCCCGGCCGACCGCAACAGCGACGAGGTCGGCGACCTGACGCGCGCGTTCGCGACGATGCAGCGCCGCCTGCACCAGCAGGAGGAGGCGCGCCGCGCGTTCGTCTCGACTGCCTCGCACGAGCTGCGCACGCCGGTCGCCTCGCTGCGCGGCATGCTGGAGCTGCTCGATGACGAGCTGGCGCACGGCGAGGTCGACCAGGCGGAGGCGCGTGAGCAGGTCGCGCGTGCGCTGGCGCAGGCGCGGCGGCTCGGCCGGCTCGCCGCCGACCTGCTGGACCTCAGCCGCATCGACGCCGAGGTCGCGCTGCGCAGCGAGCCGGTCGAGCTGGCCGAGCTGTCGCGTGCGGTGATCGCCGAGTTCGAGCTGGGCGCCGGCCACGGCGAGCCGCGTCCGGTGCCGCGGCTCGACGCCGGCGGTGCCGCCGGCCCGGCGTGGGCGCTCGCGGACCCCGGCGCCGTCGCGCAGATCCTGCGGATCCTGCTCGACAACGCCGTTCGCGCGAGCCCGCCTGACGAGGTCGTCGACGTGCTGCTGCGGGCGGCGCCGAACGGCGGCCCCGCGGCGCTGGTCGTCCGCGACGCCGGTCCCGGCATCGCGCCGGACGAGCGCGAACGCGTCTTCCAGCGCTTCGCCCGCGGCTCGACGGCCGACGGCGCCGGCTTCGGGCTCGGGCTCGCGATCGGCCGCGAGCTGGCCGAGCGGATGGGCGGGACGCTCGTGCTGGAGGAGGCCGGCCCGCCCGGCGCGACCTTCACGTTGCGCCTGCCGGCGCCGCCGCCCGACCACCCGTCCGCTTAAGCTCTGGGCATGCCGTCCCCCGCCCGCGCGAGCCGCCTGCGCCTGCGCGCGCTCCTGCTCCTCGTCGCCGTCGCCGGTACCGCGTGCCTCCTCGCCGCGCTGCCGGCGCGGGCCGCGGCGGAGCCGAGCGCGGTGCTCGCCCTGTTCCCCCTGTCGCCCGACACACCCGCCGGCGTCGAGCCGCTGCCCGACCAGGAGCCGCCCGGCGGCGACACGGGCCTGCCGCAGGTGCTCGGCTATCTGAACGGCCATCCCGAGCTGGCGCTCGGCGCGATCAGTGCGACCCAGTCGGGCTACAGCCAGATACAGGCGCTGCTCGACATCACGCAGGGGACGCGCACCTCCAAGAGCACCTACAGCCCGAAGAACCCGCCCGACCTGCGCTTCATACCGGACGGCAGAGGCGGCCTGATCGTCGACTGGATCTCCGCGGTCCTGCGCGCCGAGAGCGCGCCGGCGGACACCGTGCCCGGCCTGCTCGCCAGCTCGATCCCGGGCGGAGTCGGCTTCGTCGGGATCAGCGGCGAGCCGAACCTCGAGGCGATCGCGGCGAGCAACCGCGGCGGGTCGATACCGTCGGTCTCGATCGGCCGTCCGGAGACGGTCGCCGACCGGACCGCGGAGATGCTCAGACGGCACCGCTTCGTCGTCGCGCTGCTGCCGCCCGGCTTCGCCGGCGACCGTCAGCTCGACGCGCTGATCGGACAGCGCAGAGACGACGAGCTGCTGATCGCCGAGCAGGCGCCGCCGCCGTTCCGCGGGCCGCAGCTGCTGTGGACCGGGATCCTCGGCCTGACAGAGGGCTCGGGCGGCAGCTTCACGTCGGCGACGACCCACCTCGACGGCGTCGCGGCGGGCATCGACCTGCTGCCGACGATCCTCGACCATCTCGGGATCCCCGTCCCCGACGAGGTGCGCGGCCAGCCGATCCGCCTGCAGGGCACGCGCGACGCAGCCGGGATCGACGCACTCGACAACCGCCTGTCGGTCGTCGCCGCGCGTCGCATGCCCGCGCTCCAGACGTTCCTCTTCACGTGGCTGGCGGTCGTGCTGCTCGCCGGCATCCTGCGCGACCGTGTCGGCGTGCGCTTCGGCATCCGCCTCGGCGGGCTGGCGATGATGTGGCTGCCGACGATGGTTCTCGCGACGGCGGCGTTCGGGCCCTCCAGGCAGGCGGAGCTGTTCGCGATCGCGGTCGGCTCGTTCACGCTCGCGCTGCTGACCGACCGGTTCGTGCGATGGCCGCGCGGGCCTGCGGTGCCGTGCATCGTCGGGCTGGTGGCGTACACGGCCGACCTCGCCAACAACTCGCACCTCATCATCCGCTCGCTGCTCGGCCCCAGCCCGCGCTCGGGCTCGCGCTTCTACGGGCTCGGCAACGAGCTGGAGATCGCGCTGACGCTGCTGATGCTGATCGCGGTCGCCGCATCGCTGCGGCGGCGGGAGCGCACGCGCGGCGGCGCGGTCGCGTTCGCGCTCGCAGGGGCGGCGCTCGCGCTCGTGATGGGCTCCGGCAGGCTGGGCGCGGACGTCGGCGGCATCTTCACCGTCGCCGGCGGCGCGGCGGTCGCGACGCTGCTGATGCTGCCGGGCGGGATCACGAAGAAGGCGCTCGGGATCGCGCTGCTGACACCGGTCGCGGGCCTCGCCGCGCTGGCGGCGGTCGATCTCGTCACCAGCGGCGACGGCCACTTCACGCGGACCGTCCTGCACGGCAGCCTCAACGACCAGCTCGACACGTTCCAACGCCGCTACGAGCTGGCCTGGAACATCCTCAAGAGCGGCTATGCCCCGCTGCTGATCATCCTCTGCGCGCTGGCGGTGACGTACGCGTGGCGCCACCGCGGGCGGATCTACTCGGCGGTCGAGACCGACCCCGTCTGGCGCGCCTGCCTGCTCGGCGGCCTCGGCGCCGCGATCTCCGGCTCGCTCTTCAACGACTCCGGCCCGGTGCTGCTCTTCATCGGCGTCGTCGGCCTGACGTTCCTGACCGCCTACCTGCGCGCCGGCCCCGGCGGCCCCGCCGCCGCGGGACCGGACTCGCCGGCCGCCGCACCCGGAACGACGGCGGCGCCACCGCCGCCGCCCGTGCCGGCCGCCGGCTGATCGCTAGCTCATCCCGTCGTCGATGGAGAAGACGTAGCCGAGGACGTTGCTGCTGATCGCCAGGTCGGGCCCCAGCTCGTGGTACAGGCGCCGGCCGTTCGTCGAGCGCACGACTGCGGCCGCGTGCCGTCCGCCGTCGCTGTAGTAGCCGAGCGCGCCCGCCGGCGGGGTGTCGTCCGGGCTCGCCAGCTCCGTCAGCTCGATCGACGCCCACGCGTCGTCGTCGCGGCGCAGCAGCTCGAACAGGCGGGGCGCCGGAAGGAAGTGCGAGGGCGACCGCCCGCCGTCGTTGTCGACGGCCTCCTCCAGCAGCACGTACACCGCGATGGCCTTGGCCTGTTCGTCAAGGTGGATCGTGCCGCGCTCTGTCAGCGGTATCGCGGCGACCGGCTCCGCGGGCACCGTCGTGCGTCCGTCGCGACCGCGCCGTTCGGGGAGCGCGACGCGGCAGAAGTCGGCGCCTCTGGCGAGGTCGCGCGTGCGCAGCGGCCGTCGGGTCCGCGCCGCCCGCACGCGGTCGGAGGAACCGCGGCTGCCGGAGATGTCGAAGTAGCTCCCCCCGAGGCCCTTGACGCAGCTGATCGTGACCGTCCGACCCGCGATCTGCCGATAGGCCGCGCTCGCACGCTTGTCGAAGACGACGGCCATCCTGCCGCCCTCCCGCACGATGCGGACGCCGTCGGACCGTCCGTCTGGCAGCTTCCCGGCGGCCGTCGCGCACTGCGCGCCGCCCAGCAGCAACGTGGCCGCCGCGACAGCGATGTTGCGAGCGGCCCGCATCACTCGATCTCGCTGCCGTAGCCGTTGATGTAGCCGAGGACGTTGGTGCGCAGCTCGTCGTCCGGCAGCAGCTCCATGAACAGGCGGCGGTCGCTCGTCGAGAGCATCACCGCTGCGGCATGCTCTCTGCCGCCGCGGTAGTAGCCGACCTTGCCCGCCGGCGGCGTGTCGGCCGGGCTCGCGAGCGCGACGACCTCGATCGGCGCAGCTCTGCCGGCGCGGTCGAAGAACCGCACGACCCGTGCGGAGGACGCGAAGCCCCCGTCGTCGGCGATCGAGCCTGCGACGGTGATGACCAAGTCCATCGTCATCGCCGTCGCCTCTTCGTCGAGGTGCACGGTGCCGCGCTCCGTCGTCGCGATCGCGACGACCGGTCTCGGCCCGATCGTGCCGCGACTGCCGCTGCGCCTCACGGTGCGCTTCGGCAGCCAGACGCGGCAGTAGTCCGCACCGCGCGCGAGACCGCTGATGCGCTGCGGCTGCCGCGTCTTCGGTGCGACCAGCTCCGTGCTGGCCGAGGACTCCGTGACCATGAACGATCTCGAACGAGCCTTCTCGACGCACACGACCGTGACCCGCTTGCCCGCGATCGTGCGGTAGAGCCTGCTCGCGCGCTGCTCGAAGACGATCGCGCTCTGGCCGCCGCGCTGCGCGATGCGGACGCCGTCCGCGGTGCCGCCGGGCGGCCAGCGCTCAGCGGCGCCGGCGGTCGCGGCGCCGCCGCAGAGCAGCGCTGCGGCGGCGACGGCGAGAACCGTGCCGGCACGCGCGCGAAGGGTTCGGGAGTGTGTCCTTGCTCGATCGGTCAACGAGCGCAGACCGTACCTGGCGCGTGCGAGCGCCGGCGGCGACCTACGAGAGGACCGGGAAGCCGAGGTCGATCCCGCGGTCGGCGGGATTCGGCCAGCGGCGGGTGACGACCTTGCCGCGCGTGTTGAAGCGGACGCCGTCGGGGCCGTGGACGTGGAGGTCGCCGAACAGCGAGTGCTTCCAGCCGCCGAACGAGTGGTAGGCCATCGGCACCGGGATCGGCACGTTGACGCCGACCATGCCGGCGACGACGTCCTGCTCGAACTGGCGCGCGGCACCGCCGTCGCGCGTGAAGATCGCGGCGCCGTTGCCGTACGGGTTCGCGTTCACGAGCTGCAGCGCCTCCGGGTAGCTCTCGGCGCGCACGACGACGAGCACGGGGCCGAAGATCTCCTCGTCGTAGACGCGCATCCCCGGCCGCACGCGGTCGAGCAGCGTCGGGCCGAGCCAGTGCCCGCCGTCGTGGCCGTCGACCGTCAGGCCGCGGCCGTCGACGAGCACCTGCGCGCCCTCGGCCTCGCCCGAGTCGACCAGCTCCGCCACGCGCGCGCGGTGCGCCGAGCTGACGAGCGGCCCCATCTGCGACGCGGGGTCGGTGCCCGGACCGGTCGTGAGGTCCTCCAACCGCGTCCGCACCGCCTCGACCAGCCGGTCGCCGACGTCGCCGACGGCGACCGCGACCGACACCGCCATGCAGCGCTGCCCGGCCGAGCCGTAGGCGGCCGAGACGAGGCCGTCGGCGGCGAGGTCGAGGTCGGCGTCGGGCAGCACGACGGCGTGGTTCTTCGCGCCGCCGAGCGCCTGCACGCGCTTGCCGTGAGCGCTCGCGGTCTCGTAGACGTGCCGCGCGATCGGCGTCGAGCCGACGAACGAGACGCCCGCGATCTGCGGGTGCGACAGCAGCGCGTTGACGGCTTCGCGATCGCCGTTGACGACCGTCAG
Source organism: Conexibacter woesei DSM 14684 (assembly GCF_000025265.1). Taxonomy (GTDB): domain Bacteria; phylum Actinomycetota; class Thermoleophilia; order Solirubrobacterales; family Solirubrobacteraceae; genus Conexibacter; species Conexibacter woesei. Next base: position 5,831,819 of record NC_013739.1, on the reverse strand, counting down.
CACGCCCTCCGGCAGGCCGGCCTGCGCGAACAGCCGCGCCAGCAGCAGCGACGCCGACGGGTCCTGCTCGCTCGGCTTCAGCACGAACGCGTTGCCGGCCGCGATCGCGATCGGGAACATCCACATCGGGACCATCACCGGGAAGTTGAACGGCGTGATCCCGGCCATCACGCCGAGCGGCTGGCGCAGCGAGTAGGAGTCGATCCCGCCCGAGACCTGCGGCGTCATCTCGCCCTTCAGCAGGTGCGCGATCCCGCACGCGAAGTCGACGACCTCGAGCCCGCGCTGGACCTCGCCGGCCGCGTCGGAGAGGACCTTGCCGTGCTCGCGGGTGACGATCCTCGCCAGCTCGTCGCGGTGCTCGTGGACGAGCTGGCGGAACGCGAACATGACCGCCGTGCGGCGCGAGAGCGACGTCGCGGCCCAGCCGCGCGCGGCCTCCGCCGCGGCGCGCACCGCGCGGTCGACGTCGGCCGCGGACGCGAGCGGCACGCGCGCGCTGACCTCGCCGGTCGCCGAGTCGGTCACCTCTCCCCAGCGGGCCGCGGACTCGTCGGCGGCGCCGGCGATCCAATGGGGGACGACGGTGGCGGTCGCGCTCATCGGGCGGTCTCCTGCGGGTGGCGGGCGTGGTCGATCGGGCCGCGTGCGTCGCACAGCGGCAGGCGCGGGTCGAGCGGCTGCCCGGCCCAGCTGTCACGGATCCACGCGTGCGCGGGATCGTCCTTGAACGCGAGCGAGCGCTCGGTCGACGGGCCGGCGAGCACGTTCAGGTAGTACAGGTCGTAGCCGGGCAGCGCGACGCACGGGCCGTGGTAGCCGCGCGGGATCAGGAACGCGTCGCCGTGGCCGACCTCGACCGTCGCGTCGATCTCGCCGTCGGCGGTGTAGGTGCGGTGCAGCCCGACGCCGCCCGCCTCGCGCAGCTCGAAGTAGTAGATCTCCTCCAGCACCGCCTGACCCTCGCCGGCCGGCGCGTCGGTGTCGTGCTTGTGCGGCGGGTAGGAGGAGGTGTTGCCCTGCGGCGTCAGCAGCTCGACACAGGTGAGGCGGTCGGTCTCGAACGCGTCCGGGTGGAGGAAGTTGTTGACCTGGCGCGTCGCGGCGCCGGCGCCGCGCAGCTCGACCGGGACGTCCTCGGCCGCGCCGTAGCGGACCTCCAGCCGACGGCGCGCGTTCGCGTACGGCAGCGCGAGCCGCGCCGGCTGCGCGCCGGAGTTGGAGATCCGCGCCGCGCAGTCGCGCGGCAGGTAGGCGAAGTCGGTCACGCGCGCGAACGGGTCGGCGCGGCCCTCCAGCTCCAGCAGCTGGCGGTCGGCCTCGACGACGATGCCGCCGCCGGCGAGCGGCAGGACCGCGTACTCGTCGGCCTCGGTCGCGAGCGTGCGGCTCTCGCCGGGCGCCAGCTCGACCACGCGCAGGCCGGTGTGCGCCCAGCCGGCGTCGGCGGGCGCGATGTGGAGCGGGTCGGCGCCGTCGCGGGCGCTGCCGGCGGGGCGATGGAGCTGATCGGTCACAGGCGGGTCTCGACTTCCTCGCTGGTGGGCATGGCGGCGGCGCACAGCAGGCGCGAGGCGACGATCGCCCCGGCCACGTTCGCGAAGCGAAGGATCCGTTCGAGCGGCCAGCCGGCGAGCAGGCCGTGGCAGAGCGCGCCGCCGAAGGCGTCGCCGGCGCCGAGGCCGCAGACGACCTCGACCGGCGTCGGCGGCACCTCGACGATCTCGCCGTCGCGCGTGGCGCCGAGCACGCCGGCCGGCCCCTGCTTGACGACCGCGATCTCCGGTCCCAGCTCCAGCAGCGCGAGCGCCTGCTCGCGCGGCGGCAGGTCGCCGACGGCGACGGCCGCCTCGGCGCGGTTGCCGACGACCACGGTGGCGCGCTTGACCGCCTCCTGCGCCCAGTCCTCGTGGCGCTCGCCCGCCGGCCACAGCATCGGGCGGTCGTCGAGGTCGTGGACGGCGAGCGCGCCGTCCGTGCGCGCGTCGAGCGCGGCCAGCACGGCGGAGCGGCTCGGCTCGCGCGAGAGGCCGGTGCCGGTCGTCCACAGCAGGCCGGCCGCGGCGATCGCGTCGAGGTCCAGCTCGCTCGTGCCGAGGCTGAGGTCGGGCGCGGTCGGCTCGCGGTAGAACAGCAGCGGGAAGTCGTCGGGCGGGTGGACCTCGCAGAACGTCACGGGCGTGCGCAGCTCCGGGTCGGTGCCGACCCAGCGCCCGTCGACGCCGTAGTCGGCGAGCGCCTGGCGGCAGTAGGCGCCCCAGCCGTCGTCGCCGACCTTCGTCACGATCGCGCTGCGGCGACCGTGTCTGGCCGCGGCGACGGCGACGTTCGTCGCGCTGCCGCCGAGGCCCTTGACGAACGTCTCGACGTCGGCGAGCGCGACGCGGTGCTGCTCGGGGTAGAGGTCGACGCCGATCCGGCCGATCGCGATCACGTCGAACGGGGCAGTCATCGGTGCACCTGGCGACCGCGAGAAGGAGCCTCTGGCGAGTTCTCGCTCGGAACAGCGAGCCCCCAGGGCGAGTCGTTCCGCGCGCTCATGCGGCTGCCGCCCCGTTGTCGGCGAGCAGGGAGCGCAGGTGCTCGGCGCTGGCGCGCACGTCGCCGAGCGGGCCGGCACCGGCGGGCGGCTCGGCGTCGAGCATCACGTCCTGCTCCAGCACGTACCAGCCGCGGTAGCCGGCGCCCTCCAGCAGCGAGACGATCCCGGCGACGTCGACGTCGCCCGCGCCGAGCGGGCGGTACATCCCGTCGCGCACGGCCTGCGAGTAGGGGAGCGAGCCGTCGGCGACGCGCGCGGCCATCGCGGCGTCGACGTCCTTCAGGTGGACGTGGCCGATGCGGCTCGCGGCCGCCTGCGCGATCGCCAGCGGGTCGGCGCCGCCGACCATCAGGTGGCCGGTGTCGAGGCACAGCTCGACGGTCGAGCCGGCGAGCACGCGCTCGACGTGCTCGCGCCGTTCGACGACGGTGCCGGCGTGCGGGTGCAGCGAGCAGCGGACGCCCTCCACCGCGCAGACCGTGCGCGCCTCGTCGAGTCCGCGCAGCAGCCGCTCCCAGGCGGCGTCGTCGAGCGCGGCGTCGGCGTCGTAGCCGTCGCTGCCGGTGGTGGCGGCGAGGACGAGCGCGCGGGCGCCGGCCTCGGCCAGCAGCGCGGCGGCACGGCGGATGGGCTCCAGGGCGCCGTCGAGGTGCAGCGCCGCCGGCACGAACGCGCCGACGAGCTGCATCCCGCTGCGCTCCAGCAGCGCCGCCGCGGCGCGCGGGTCGGTCGGCAGGAAGCCCTCCGGCCCGGCCTCGGTCGCCGTCAGGCCGAGCGCGCGCATCTCCTCCAGCACGCGCTCGGGCTCGAGCTGGACGCCCCAGCCGGGCACCTCGCAGACGCCCCAGGAGATCGGCGCGGCGGCGACGCGGTCGCCGCTCATGCGCCGCGGGTCAAGTCGATGACGGCCTTGACGGCGGAGCCGCCGCGGATCTCGTCGAGCGTCTCCGGCAGCTCCTCCAGCGACACCCAGTGCGAGACCAGCGGCGCGAGGTCGATCACGCCGGACTCGAGCACGCGGATCGTGTCGGGGAAGGTGTGGTCGCCGACGTAGGTGCCGAAGACGACCAGCTCGCGGCGGGTGATCTCGACCTGCGGCAGCGCGCCTCTGGCGTGGGCGTCCATGCCGAACAGCAGCACGCGCCCGCGCGGCGCGGCGAGCTCGATCGCGGCCGGCAGCTGGCTGCCGACGGCGTCGACGACGACGTCCGCGCCGGCGCCGCCGAGCGCGTTCTCGACCGCCTCGGCGAAGCCGGCGTCGCGCGGGTCGAGCGCGTAATCGGCGCCCATCTCCAGCGCGATCCCGCGACGCAGCTCGCCCGGCTCGACGACGACGACGCGGCTCGCGCCGCCGGCGCGCAGCAGCGCCAGGAACATCAGGCCGATCGCGCCGGCGCCGATCACGACGACCGTCTCGCCCGGCACGAGCTTCGCCTGCTGGATGCCGTTGAAGACGCACGACAGCGGCTCGACGAGCGCGGCGACCTGCGCGGGCAGGTCGTCCGCGATCTGGTGGCAGGCGAGCGCCGGCACGACGACGTGGGAGGCCATCCCGCCGTCGCGGAAGATGCCGATCGTCGTGAAGCGCTCGCAGTGGGCGGTGAGCCCCTTCTTGCATGCGGCGCAGGTGCCGCAGCTCAGATTCGGCGCGACGACGACGCGGTCACCGACCGCGACGTCGCGCGCCTCCGCACCGACCCCGCGCACACGGCCCACGAACTCGTGGCCGAGCACGCAACCGGGCGTTCCGGGATGGCCCGGCGGGTCGGAGAGGATGTGGACATCGGTGCCGCACACGCCGCATGCCTCGACCTCGATCAGGACGTCGTCGGGCGCGTGCAGCTGCGGGATCGGACGCTCGGAGATGACGAGGCGGCCGGGCCCCTCGAAGATCGCGGCGCGCATCGTGCGCGCCTCGGTGGCGGCGGTCATGGGGTCGGAGCCTCCTGGTTCGTGCGAGGGGCGCGCGAGGCAGACGGAATCCGAGGGCTCTGCCCGTGGGATTCCGCGACCTCCTGGGGGGCGGCGGGGTGGTGGAAGCGCTGGTGACGGGCGCGGTCGGCCTCGTACTCGGCGCGCAGCTGCTGGACGACCGGGTCGGCGGAGACCTCGGCGGGCGCGACGTCCCACCACACCTCCGCGCCGGGCAGGTCGACGTGCGGCAGCGTCTCGGCGACGATCACCGCCGGGCCGTCGTGGTCGCGCGCGGCGTCGAGCGCGGCGCGCAGGCTGCCGGGGTCGGAGACGCGCCAGCTGCGCGCGCCCATTCCCGCCGCGATCGCGGCGAGGTCGAGGCCGAGGTAGTCGCCGGAGAGGCGCGTCGGCTCGGCCGACCCGGCGCCGCTCTCGGTGCGGGCGCGGAACTCGTTGCCGAAGTCGCGGCCGGCGCGCGCCATCTGGAGGCGGCGGATCACCTGGAAGCCGTGGTTCTCGCTGATCACGACGGTGATCGCGAGCCGCTCCTGGAGCGCGGTGACCAGCTCGGACGGCGCCATCAGGAAGGTGCCGTCGCCGATGAACGCGATCACCTCGCCGTCGTCCGGCTGGGCCATCCGCACGCCGAGCGCGGCCGGCAGCTCATAGCCCATGCAGGAGAAGCCGAACTCGATGTGCGCGTGGCGCTCGCCGGTCGCGTCCCACACCTTCAGCACGTCGCCGGGCGGGCCGCCCGCGGCGGCGATCAGCGTGTCGCCGGGGCGTGCGGCCTCCTGCATCACGCCGAGCAGGCGCCCCTGCGTCATGCCATTCGCGTGGTCCTCGAAGAGGGCCGCGGCGCGGCGACTTGCCCACGCCGCGGCCCCTTCCTCGATGGCCGCCCGGTAGGTCGCCGAGGGGCGGCGGCCCCGAGCAGCGAGCGCGTCTGACAGCGCCCGCAGGGTGTCGCGCGCGTCGGCTTCGAGCGCGAGCGCGCCCTGCTTGTGCGCGTCGCGGCCGTCGACGTTGATCGCGACGAAGTTCACTTCGGGGTGGGCGAAGAGCGACTGCGAGGCGGTCGGGAAGTCGGTCAGGCGCGTGCCGACGGAGATCACGAGGTCGGCCTGAGCGGCGAGCGCGTTGGTCGCCGGCGTGCCCTCCAATCCGATCCCGCCGAGGCCCCACCAAGCGCCGATTCGCACGGCGCCCTTGCCGGCGAACGTCTCGGCGACGGGCAGGCCGAAGGCGTCGGCCAGCTCCTCCAGCTCCGCCTGCGCGTCGCTGTAGAGGACGCCGCCGCCGGCGATCACGAGCGGCCGCTCGGCGCGCTCGATCAGCTCGGCGGCGCGCTCGACGAGCGCGGGCTCGGGCTGCGGACGGCCGATCGTCCAGGTCCGCTCGGCGAAGAACGACTCCGGGAAGTCGTACGCCTCCGACTGCACGTCCTGCGGCAGTGCGAGCACGACGGCGCCGGTCTCGCGCGGGCTGGTGAGGACGCGCATCGCCTCCGGCAGCGCCGTCAGCAGCTGCTCGGGGCGCTGGATCCGGTCGAACAGGCGCGAGACGGGGCGGAATGCGTCGTTGACCGAGACGTCGAGCGCGGAGGGGTGCTCCAGCTGCTGCAGGACGGGGCCCTGGCGCCGCGTCGCGTAGGTGTCGGAGGCGAGCAGCAGGACGGGCAGCCGGTTGATCGTGGCGAGCGCGGCGCCGGTCACCATGTTCGTCGAGCCAGGGCCGATCGAGGCGGCGCACGCGAGCGTCTGGCCACGGCGCGTCGCCTTCGCGAACGCGGTCGCACTGTGGACCATTGACTGCTCGTTGCGGGCCTGCATGTACGGCAGGTCCGCGCCGTGCTCCTCCAGCGCCTGGCCGAGGCCGGCGACGTTGCCGTGTCCGAAGATCCCGAACAGGGCCGGGATCAGACGGCGGCGATCACCGTCGCGCTCGCTGTGTTGCGCGGACAGGTAGCGCACGATCGCTTGCGCGGTGGTCAGACGGACGGTCGGCACGACACGGCTCTCCTCGATCCCGGCTCCAACAATTCTGGACAAAAACTAACACGATGATGTGCGGACGTGGTAGAAGTGTTGCGTCCTTGTGAGAGACCAGGTCCCGCCGGGGTGACCTGGACCCGGGAGAGGAGTTCCATGGAAGGTCGTTGGACTGTCGTACGCAGAGCCGGTGCCGCACTCGCGGTCACGGCGGCTGCCGCGTTGGCGGCAGCGCCGTCAGCGCTCGCTGCCGAGCAGGAGCCGGTGAAGCTCAACGCGATGTTCATCGGTGCACACCCCGACGACGAGGCCGGTCTGCTGCCGACCTACGGCATCTGGGACGAGGTCTACGGCGCCCGTACCGGCGTCATCACCGTCACGCGCGGTGAGGGCGGCGGCAACTCCGCCGGCCTCGAGGAGGGTGCTCCGCTCGGCATCCTGCGCGAGCGGGAGGAGCGCCGCGCGGTCGGACGCGCCGGCATACGCAACATCTACAACCTCGACCTGCAGGACTTCTTCTACACCTACAGCGTCCCGCTGACGAGACAGGTGTGGAACTACGACGTCGCGCTGGAGCGGGTCGTGCGCGTGGTGCGCCAGACGCGCCCCGACACCGTCGTGACGATGAACCAGATGCCGTCGCCCGGTCAGCACGGCAACCACATCGCGGCGGCGTGGCTCGCCTACGAGGCGTACAACCTCGCCGGCGACCCGGCCGCCTATCCGAACCAGATCCTCAGCGAGGGCCTGAGACCGTGGCGGATCAAGTCGGTCTACCAGAGCGGCGGCACGGTCACCGGATCGCCCGACAGAGGCCAGGCCTGCGAGACGACCTACACGCCCGACCCGGGCTCGGAGGTCTACCGCACCTGGCAGGGCCGCACGTCGAACTCGCCCGACCCGCACAACAGAGGCAAGACGTGGGCGCAGATCGCCCGCGAGGGCAACCGCGAGTACGTCTCGCAGGGCCGTGGCGGCTGGCCGCCCAACACGATCCCGGGCGATCAGCTCGGCTGCCAGCAGCTGCGCCTGATGGTCGGCCGCGTGCCGCACGACCCGGGCGTCCGCCGTGCTGACGGTGCGCTCGTCGGCTCCGCCGTCGCGCAGCCGGGCGGCTTCCGCCTCGGCACGGAGCTGGACCTCGACACGAGCAGCTACGAGGTGCTTCCGGGCCAGCCGTTCACCGTGACGGCGACCGTCCGCAGCACGCAGGACCTCGACGACGCGCAGCTGAGACTGGAGCTGCCGAGCGGCTGGACCGGCGGCGCCGCGCAGGCCGTCGGCGCGCCCAACCGCGACGGCGAGTCGAAGGTCAGATTCACGGTGACGCCGTCGACCAGCGTCGCCGCCAACGCGACGACGCGCCTCTACGCCGTGATGGAGCAGGACGGCGCCAGCGGCCGCAACGGCATCGTCGTGCGCGTCGCGCCGCCGGTCCGCGGCGAGCTGGAGCCGCGCAGAACCGTCGCCGACTACCGCTCGTGGCTCAGAGATCAGGACCTCGAGCAGCTCGGCGACACCGTCACGCCCGTCTTCTCCCTGGGCGTCGGCGAGTCGAAGACCGTCAACGTCAGAGTCCGCAACTACAGCGGCCTGACCGAGTCCGGCACGGTCAGATTCGCGGTGCCGGCCGGATTCAGCGTCGACCAGGTGACCAAGCCGTACAGCGGCCTCGCCGCCGGCGCGGAGACCTCGGTGCCGTTCACCGTGACGAACACCGACACGTCACTGCGCACCGGCAACGTCAGACAGGACGGCGAGGTCGGCGCCGCCCCCTCGTACCCGATAACGATCACGACGACGTCGACCGCGACCGCCGGCAGCGGCGAGATGAGCAGCGCGATCGACCTCGTGCCGGTCACGACGATCCCGAGAGCTGCGGCGCAGCCGGCGCTCGACGGCACGTTCTCGGCGGCCAAGTACCCCGGCCAGCCGATCGACCTGTCGAAGACGTGGGAGGGCTCGATCGACAGCAGAAGCACGAGAACGAAGGCGAGAGGCACGGCGTACGCGTCGTGGTTCGGCGACTCGCTCTACATGCACGTGAGAGTCACCGACGACACGCTCGGCACGATCCTCGCGCCCGAGGACGCCAAGCGCCACTGGCGCGCCGACTCGGTCGAGATCGCGTTCGACCCGCAGCCGGAGTCGTTCGACACGAGCACGACGTTCAAGGTCGGCGTCTTCCCGACGACGACCAACGGCCAGCCGGCCGCGTACCGCGACGCCGACGGCTTCCAGGGCCCGATCGCCCAGTCGGCGCCGGGGATGAGAGTCGTCTCCAGAATCAACACGGCGAACTACACCGGCTACGAGCTGGAGGTGAAGATCCCGTTCAGCGACCTGCCCGCCGCGGCACGTCAGAACTGGACCGGGATGAACATCTTCATCTACGACTCCGACACGCAGGACAAGGTCGGGCAGACGCGTCAGGGCTGGTCGACGTTCAACGGCGTCCAGGCCGATCCGTACCGCTGGGGTCACGCGATCTTCGGCGGCGGCTACACGCCGACCGGCTCGACCACGCCTGAGGACCCGACGATGCTGCTGGAGGCCGCGCAGAGCGTGCTCTCGCCGCAGTCGATCCTGCAGGCGGCCGTGGACGGCACCGGCCTCGGCGGCTCCAAGCGGGCGCCGAGCGACGCGACGCTGGAGCTCGCAGGCGAGCCGAAGCTGGTCGGCGACAACGTCGTCGTCCCGGTCGTCGCGACCGGTCCCGGCACGGCGAACGTGTTCGTGACCGATCCCGGCCTCGGCCGGCCCGACCCGCTCGGCGGCGTCGACATGAACCTGTACGGCGCGGAGAAGGTGCTCGGCTCCGACACGGATGTGCTCGTGGGAGCTGCGGGCCGCGTGCTGCAGGTGAGAGTCCCCGTGTCGGCGGCCGCGCGTGACGCGATCAAGGCCGACGGCGCGCTCGTGCTCGCCTCCTACGGGGCGCGTGCCGGTGGCACGACGCCGCTCGCCGTCGGCCTGCCCGGCGACGACGGCACGGTGCCGCCGCTTCCGGTCCCGGGCCCGAAGGGCGATCCCGGCCCGCAGGGTCCCGCCGGCGCGCAGGGTCCCGTCGGCCCGCAGGGCCCCAAGGGCGAGCCCGCGAAGAAGCCCGCGGCGAGACACGCCGCTCCGAAGGTGACGTGCAAGCTCGTGCGCAGACAGCGCACGGTCAAGGCCGTCAGCTGCACGGTGAAGGCGGCCAGCCCCGCGAGCCGCGTCGTCGTGAAGTCCGGCAAGCGCACGCTCGCCAAGGCGACGCTGCGCAAGGGCGTCGCCCGCGTGAGCCTCCCCGCGAGCACCAAGCGCGCGACGTTCACGTCGGTCGATCGTCGCGGCAAGGTCCTCCGCAGCGTGGAGGTCCGCGTCCGCCGCTAGTCCGCGTCCCCGCGGTTGTCTCTGGAGCGGGCGCTTCGGCGCTCGCTCCAGGGGCTAACACTTTCGAACACTTCCCTGTTGACCTGTGACTGACTCCGTGCCCATAGTCCCGACCATGCTTCCCGCTCAGCGTCGTCAGAAGATCCTCCACGCCGTCCGTTCCGGCACCGCTCACGTCTCCGATCTCGCCGAGAGCTTCGGCGTCTCGGAGATGACCGTCCGCCGCGACCTCAGGGCCCTGGAGCGCGACGGCAAGCTCGAGCGCGTCCACGGCGGCGCGATCAACGCGACCGACGAGCGCCCGTTCGAGGAGATCGCCGTCGAGCGCTTCACGGGCAAGGACAGGATCGGCGCGGCCGCCGCTGCGCTGGTCGAGGACGGCCAGACGATCATGATCGACATCGGCACGACGACGCTGCAGCTCGCGCGTCATCTGCACGGTCGCAGGCTCACCGTCGTCACCACAAGCCTCGCCGTCTACGAGGAGCTGGTCCCCGACGACGACATCCAACTCGTGCTGCCGGGCGGGCTCGTCCGGCGCAACTACCGCTCGATGGTCGGCGTGATCGCCGAGGACTCGCTGCGCCAGCTGAAGGCGGACGTCGCCTTCCTCGGCACCAGCGGCGTCGACGCGGACATGGGCGTGTGGGACACCACCATGGTCGAGGTCCCGATCAAGCGCGCCATGATCGCCGCCGCCAACAGCGTCGTGCTGCTGGCCGACGCGGAGAAGTTCGCGATGGGCGCGGTCGTGCGCGTCTGCGGACCGGCGGAGATCGACCACATCGTCACCGACGCGCCTGTGCCCACGGCACACGCCGCGTCGATCACCGAAGCAGGAATCGAGGTAACCGTCGCATGAAGCTCACGATCGTCGGAGGGGGCGGGTTCCGCGTCCCGCTCGTCTATGGCGCGCTGCTCGCCAAGGCTGAGCGGCTGCGGCTCGAGGAGGTCGTGCTGCACGACGTCGAAGAGGATCGTCTCGCGCGCATCGCGCCGGTCCTCAGAGGGCTCGCGGAGGAGCACGGGCAGCAGCTCCCGTTCCGCACCACGACCGACCTCGACGACGCCGTCGAAGGCGCCGACTTCGTCTTCTCGGCGATCCGCGTCGGCCAGCTGGAGGGCCGCGTCGCCGACGAGTCGGTCCCGCTCGGCCACGGCGTGCTCGGCCAGGAGACCACCGGCCCGGGCGGCATCTGCTTCGCGCTGCGGACGATCCCGACGATGGTCACGCTCGCCGAGAAGATCCGCGACCGCGCCCCCGGCGCCTGGCTGATCAACTTCACCAACCCCGCCGGCATGGTCACCGAGGCCTGCCAGCAGATCCTCGGCGACCACGTCGTCGGCATCTGCGACTCGCCGTCGGGCCTCTGCCGCCGCGTCGCGACCGCCGCCGGCCGCAACCCCGACGACGTCTGGTTCGACTACTTCGGCCTCAACCACCTCGGCTGGCTCAAGGAGGTGCGCGACAAGGACGAGCCGCTGCTCGGCCGCCTGCTCCAGGACGACGCCGCGCTCGCCACCTTCGAGGAGGGCCGCCTGTTCGGCGGCGACTGGCTGCGCTCGCTGGAGATGATCCCCAACGAGTACCTCTACTACTTCTACTACGCCGCCGACACGGTCAACGCGATCCGTGAGAGCCCCAACTCGCGCGGCGCGTTCCTGCTCGAGCAGCAGCGCGAGTTCTACGCGCAGAACGGCCAGGGGCCCGAGGAGGCGCTCGCCTCCTGGCGCAAGACGCGCCACGACCGCGAGCGCACCTACATGGCCGAGGCGCGCAGCGCCGCCGGCGACTGTGGCGAGCACGACCTCGACGAGAACGCCGGCTACGAGTCGGAGGCGATGGCGGCGCTGGAGGCGATCGCGCTGAACACGCGCGCGGTCCTGATACTCAACACCGCCAACCGCTCCGCGCTGCCGTTCCTCGATTCCGACGCCGTCGTCGAGGTGCCCGCGATCGTCGGTCGCACCGGCCCGATACCGGTCGCGATCGGCGAGGTCCCCGCGCACGCGCGCGCCCTGATCGAGACGATGAAGGACGTCGAGCGGACGACGATCGCCGCCGCCACGACTGGCTCGCGCCAGCTCGCGATCAAGGCGCTCGCGCTGCACCCGCTGGTGCCGTCGGTCAACACCGCGCGCGAGATCCTCGCCGGCTACGAGCAGCGGATCCCCGAGCTGGGGCGGACGTTCGCCTCGTGAGCACGACGGATCCGATCGACCTCGCCTGCGTCGAGCCGGCCTTCGTCGACCTGACGTTCGTCGGGTTGGAGGCCGTGCCCGCGCTCGGCGAGGAGCAGCACACGCGTGGGCTCGAGCGTGGCGCGGGCGGCGGCGCGATCACGGCGATCGGCGCGGCGCGCCTGGGCCTGCGGACGGCGTCGGTCTCCCCGATCGGGGACGACGCCGACGGTGAGTTCGTGCGCGCGGCCTTCGCGGCGGACGGCGTCCGCTGGGCGGGCCGGCGCGTCGCGCGCACCTCGCTGACGGCGGTGATGCCGGTCGGCAGCGAGCGCGCGATGGCGACGTTCGACAACGGCGAGGAGGCGCGCGCCGAGGAGATCGCCGCGCTGTCGCCCCGCGCCGTCGTCACGTCGCTCGACCGGCTGGGACTGGCACCCGAGGGAGCGCGCGTGTTCGCGACCACGGGCGACGAGACCGCGCGCACGCTCGCGCGCGAGGGCCGTCTGCCGGACGGCTCCGAGCGCGTGCACGCGCTGCTCGTCAACGAACGTGAGGCGCTGCTGCTGAGCGGCGCGGACGACGTCGAGGAGGCGGCGCGGCAGTTGACCGCGCAGGTCCCGCGCGTCGTCGTCACGCTGGGGCCGCGCGGCGCACTCGCCGTCGCGGCGGGAGGAGGAAGGGTGGAGCGAGCCGACGGCGTGCAGGTCGACGTCGTCGACACGACCGGGGCGGGCGACCTGTTCGCCGCTGCGTACGTGTGGGCGGACCTGATGGGTGCGCCCGAGCTCGACCGCCTGCGCTGGGCGGTGCTGTACGCAGCCCTGTCCGTCCGGGTCGCGACCGCAGTCGCGGGCGCGAGCCGGCTCGACGCACTCGCCGAGGCGGGCGCGCGAAGTGGGCTGACGCTGCCGAACCAGCACGCGATCACACATACGAAGGAGGAAAGGTGAAGCTGACGAGGGCGCTGCTGCTCGCCGTCGCCGCACTGCTGGCGGCGGTTGCCGTGGGGTGCGGTTCACCGGGAGAGTCCGACGACGATTCGTCGTCGACCACTGCCACGACAAGAGCGACCGAGAGAGTCGACGTCGCCGCCGCCGGCGACGTCACGCTGACGATCTGGGACCAGGAGGTCCGCGGAGGTCAGGCGGCACAGATCAGAAGGCTGAACGCCGAGTTCCAGGAGAAGTACCCGAACGTCACGATCAACCGCGTGGCGAAGTCGTTCGAGGACCTCAACACGACGCTCAAGCTGGCCGTCTCGGGCCCGAGAGCGCCGGACGTCGTGCAGGCCAACCAGGGTCGTCCCGTGATGGGCCAGCTCGTGAGAGCGAGATTGCTGCGGCCGCTGACCGACTACGCCGAGGTCTACGGCTGGGACGACCGCTACTCGGACCTGCTGCTGAACCTGAACAAGTTCTCGCCCGACGCGAGACAGTTCGGCAGCGGCGACCTCTACGGCCTCTCCCAGATGGGTGAGATCGTCGGCGTCTTCTACAACAGAAGACTCGTGAGAAGACTGCCCGAGACGCTCGAGGAGTTCGAGGCCTCGCTCGCCGAGACCAAGAGAGCCGGCGGCGTGCCGATCCAGTTCGGCAACCTCGACAAGTGGCCCGGCATCCACGAGTACGAGACCGTGCTCGGCCGCAACGCCACGCCGCAGGCCGTGAGCGACTTCGTCTTCGCCGCCAGCGGCGCGTCGTTCGACACGCCTGAGTTCACCGCCGCCGCCAGAACGCTGCAGGACTGGGCGAAGGCGGGCTACTTCACGCCCGACTTCAACGGCGTCGGCTACGACCCCGCGTGGCAGCGCTTCGCGAGAGGCGAGAGCCCCTACCTGATCGCCGGCACGTGGCTCGTGGCGGACCTGATCAGAGCGATGGGCGACGACGTCGGCTTCTTCGTCCTCCCGGGCGAGACGGCCGGCGACGATCCGGTCGCGCTCGGCGGCGAGGGCCTGCCGTTCACGGTCACGACCGCGTCGAAGAACCCCGACGTCGCGGCCGCGTACATCGACTTCATCACCGACGCCAACGCGGCGAGAGTGCTGGTCGAGACCGACAACCTGCCGGCGATGTCGCTGCCGGACGGGATAGCGCCGACGGAGGGCCTGACCGGCGATGTCTTCGCCGCCTGGAGAAGCCTCAACGAGGCGAACGGGATCATCCCGTACATCGACTACGCGACCCCGACGTTCTACGACGACATCAGCGGCGCGATCCAGGAGCTGCTGGCTGAGAAGCAGTCGCCGGAGGAGTTCACGTCCGGCGTCGAGGCGAAGTACAGCGAGTTCACCGGCTCGCTCTGATCGGAAGGAAGCGCATGAGTGCCATCGAACCCTCCACGCCGCCCCCGCCCGCCTCCGCGGTCGTCGGCGGCGTGGCGGGCGAGGTGCCCAAGCCGGAATGGCCGCTCGGCGGGACGCGCTCGGAGGCGCGTCCCCCGGGCGAGCCCCGGCGTGTCGGCTATCTGTACATCCTGCCGGCGTTCCTCGTCTTCGCGGGCTTCGTCCTCGTCCCGCTCGGTCACGCCTTCTACCTCTCCCTGTGGGAGTGGGACGGCCTGACCGCCGGCAGATGGGTCGGCTTCGACAACTACGTCGACGTCGTCTCGGACCCGGGACTGCGCGCCGCATTCGGGCACGCGCTCGTGCTCGTGCTGTTCTACGCCGTGCTGCCGGTTCTGATCGGCCTGCTGCTGGCGGGCCTCGTCGCCCGCGCGCGGGTGCGCGGGCTGGCGTTGTTCCGCACGATCCTCTTTCTCCCGCAGGTGATCGCGATGGTCGTCGTCGCGGTCATGTGGCGGATGATCTACGACCCCGAGAACGGCGCCCTGAACGAGCTGCTGCGCGCCGTCGGGCTGGGGTCGCTGACGCAGTCGTGGCTCGGCGACTTCGACCGCGCGCTGCCGTCGGTCGGCCTGATCGGCACATGGGTCATGTACGGCCTCGCGATGGTGCTGCTGACGGCCGGCGTGCAGAAGATCCCGTCGAGCCTCTACGACGCCGCGCGCGTCGACGGCGCCGGCCCGATCCGCGAGTTCTTCGCCGTCACGCTGCCCGCGCTGCGCGGGGAGATCGCCGTCGCGCTGACGCTCACGACGATCCAGGCGCTGCGCAACTTCGACCTCGTCTACATCACGACGAAGGGCGGGCCGGGCGACGCGACCTCGGTGCCGTCGTTCGAGGTCTACGACCGCGCCTTCCAGACCGGGCAGGTCGGCTCCGCCGCCGCGATCGGCATCTCGCTGCTGGCGATCATCTTCGCGATCTCGCTCCTGATCAACCGCACGGCCGAGCGAGGTGCTCGATGACCTCCCAGCGTGAGCAGGCGCTCACCTACACGATCCTCGGGCTCTTCTCGCTGATCGCGCTCGCGCCGATCGTCGGGATCGTCTTCACCGCCGTCCAGGACCCGAACGCGATCAACTCGTTCGGCTCCTTCGACGGCATCCACCTCGGCAACTTCAAAGACGCGTGGGAGCAGGGCAACTTCGGCTCCTACCTGAGATCGAGCGTGATCGTCTCGGTGACCGTCGTCGCCGTCTCGATCCTGCTCTCGATCCTGTCCGGCTACGCCTTCGGGATGATGCGCTTCCGCGGCTCCGAGGTGCTGTTCTACCTCTTCCTGCTCGGCCTGATGGTGCCGATGGAGGCGATGGTCGTGCCGCTCTACTACGACCTCCGCGACCTCCAGCTGACCGACACCTACTGGGCGCTGATCCTGCCGCAGATCGGCACGTCGGTCGCGTTCGGCACGTTCTGGATGCGCGCCTTCTTCCGCTCGGTCCCGCGCTCGCTCGTGGAGGCCGCGCGGATCGACGGCGCGACCAGCTGGTTCACGCTCTGGCGCGTGCTGCTGCCGCTCGCCAAGCCGGCCGTGCTGACGATGACGGTCCTGCTGTTCATGTGGACCTGGAACGAGTTCCTGCTGGCGCTCGTGATGGTGACCGACGAGGGGCTGCGGACCGCGCCGCTGGGGCTCAGCTTCTTCCAGGGTCGCAACACCTCGAACCTGACGCTGCTCGCGGCCGGGGCGGTGATCGTGGCGACGCCCGTCGTCGTGCTCTACATGTTCCTCCAACGCCATTTCATCCGGGGCATGCTCTCCGGTGCCGTGAAGGGATAGTTCCATGGCTGCAGTCCAGTTCATCGACGTCGACAAGCGCTACGGCGGCGTGACCGCCGTCAGCGGCGTCTCGCTCGACATCGCCGACGGCGAGTTCATGGTGCTCGTCGGGCCGTCAGGCTCCGGCAAGACGACGGCGCTGCGGATGCTGGCGGGCCTCGAGTCGATCAGCGGCGGCGAGATCCGCATCGGCGAGCAGGTCGTCAACAAGATCGCGCCGCGCGAGCGCGACATCGCGATGGTCTTCCAGGACTACGCGCTGTATCCGCAGATGACGGTCTTCGACAACCTCGCGTTCGGCCTCCGCCGCCGCAAGGTCCCCAAGGACGAGATCGCCAGACGCGTCGACCGCGCCGCGCAGGCGCTCGACCTCGGCAGATACCTCCAGCGCAAGCCGGGGCAGCTGTCGGGCGGGCAGGCGCAGCGCGTCGCGCTCGGCCGCGCGCTCGTGCGCGACCCGCAGGTGTTCCTGATGGACGAGCCGCTGTCGAACCTCGACGCGAAGCTGCGCACGCAGACGCGCGGCGAGATCAAGCGGCTCCAGCAGGAGGTCAACACGACGACGGTCTACGTCACGCACGACCAGGTCGAGGCGATGACGATGGGCCACCGCATCGCGGTCATGAACGACGGCGTGCTGGAGCAGGTCGGCACGCCCGAGGAGCTGTACGAGCGCCCGGCGAACCGCTTCGTCGCCGGCTTCATCGGCAGCCCGGCGATGTCGTTCTTCGACGCCGCCGTGAGCCGCGAGGACGGCGGCGTGCGGCTGCGATCGGGCGGCGTCGAGCTGCTCGCGGCCGGCGTCACGGAACTGCCCGACGGCGTCACCGTCGGCGTGCGGCCCGAGTTTGCGAAGCCGTGGAACGGCGAGAACGGCGCGCTGCTGGGCCCGTTGAGCGGGACCGTCGAGTACGTCGAGGCGCTCGGTCGCGAGACGTTCGTCGGCGTCGACTGCGGCGGCGCGAAGCTCGCCGTCCACTACGAGGGCCGCGCGTCGATGCTGCCGGGCGAGACGATCGAGTTCGGGATCGAGCCAGGCGGGCTGCGCTTCTTCGCGCCCGACAGCGGGCTGGCGATCTCTCCCGCCGGCGCGTCGACCGGAGCGACGCGATGAGCGCTGAAGCGACGGGCGCCGAGCTGCTGCTCGACGAGATCCGCGAGCAGCCCGCGGCATGGCGCCGCCTGCTCGACCACGAGGAGGAGATCGCCGCGCTCGGGCAGCGCCTCGCGGCGGAGCGGCCGTCGCTGGTGCGGTTTGCCGCGCACGGCACCTCCGACCACGCCGCGACGTATGCGATGTACGCGCTGCGGCTGCTGTGCGGCTGGACGATCCTGCGCGACTCGATGTCGCTGTCGCTCTCCTACGGCGCGGCGACGGCGACGCCGGGAGAGCTGGCGGTCGGTCTGTCGCAGTCGGGCGAGACGCCCGACGTCGTCGCGTGGCTGCACGCTGCGCGCGCGGCCGGCGCGACCGCGGTCGCGGTCACCAACGCCGGCGACTCGTCGCTGGCGCGCGGGGCGGACGGCGTGCTGCCGCTGGCGGCCGGGCCGGAGCGCTCGATCGCCGCGACGAAGACGTACACCTGCACGCTCGCCGCGCTCGCGCTGCTCGGCGCGCACGCGGCCGGCCCCGAGCGCGGCGCCGCGCTCGCCTCCGCGCTGCGCGGGACCGCCGACCTGGCGGAGGAGGCGCTGCCGCGGCTGGAGCGCGCGGTCGAGCCGATCGCCGACGTGCTGTCGTCGGTCGAGCGGCTGTACGCGGTCGCGCGCGGCCTGGAGCTGGCGACCGCCGCGGAGGTCGCGCTGAAGCTGACCGAGATCGCCTACGTGGCGGCGAAGGCGCTGACCGCGACGAGCATGGCGCACGGCCCGGTCGCGGCGCTCGACCGCAGCTTCCCCGTCTGGGCGGTCGCCGGCGACGAGGCGACGCTGCCCGCGGTCGCCGAGGCGGTCCGCCGCGCACGCGACGCCGGCGCGCCGGTGATAACGACCGGCCCGGAGGCCGCCGCGCTCGACGGCGCGACGTTCACGCTCGCGACGCCGCACGCGCCCGACCCGCTGCTCTCACCGCTGCTGTCGGTGCTCCCCGGCCAGCTGTTCGCGCGCACGCTGGCGCTGGCGAAGGGGATCGACCCCGGCGCCCCGCGCCACCTGCGCAAGGTCACGCTGGCGGCGTAGGAGGGCTCAGCTGCTGGCGCTCGGCGGCAGCCAGCCGTCGCGCACCGGGCGATCGTCGCGCGGCGGGGCCGGCGGCGGCGCGGGCGGCAGGACGGTCGGCTCGGGCAGCGGCGCGCCCGCGCGCACGACGCGCGTCGAGGCGATCTTGTCGTGCAGGCACTGTCTCGATCTGTCCCACAGCGGCCACAGGTAGTCGACCGGTGTGTAGAGGCCGAGCGTCAGCAGCGACGGCAGCATCCGGCCGATCACCTCGCGCACGAGGCCGCTGCTCAGCGTCATCGCCTCGCCGGTCTCGCGCACGACGCGGATCTTCAGGATCTGCTTGCCGAGCGTCTGGCCGTTGCGGTCGCCTCTGCGCATCATCATCAGCGGCGAGTAGACCGCCACCAGCAGCAGGGCGGCGGGGTAGGAATACGACTCGGCGAGTCTGCGCTGCTCGTCGGGGTCGCTCTCGAAGAAGCCGACGCCGATCACGAACAGGATCGCGGCGACGCCGCCGACGATCAGCGAGTCGAGCAGCAGCGCCGCGGCGCGCACACCCCAGCTCGCCAGCTCGTAGGTGACCGGCCCGTCGGTGCCGTCGGCGCCGGGCGCGGGCGCGCGGCTGAACGTGCGCTCGTCGACGCCGCTGGTGAGTCGTGTCTCGCTCATGCGTCGCCGGCTCTGACCGAGCCGCCCAGCTCACCGCTGCCGTTGGTCGGCGGTTCGGGCTCGTCCGCGCCCGGCGCGGCTATCTGCGCCGGCCGCTCGGGCGCCTCCAGGCCGTGCGGCACGGGCCCGGCGGCAACGCTGCGGCCGCCGTCGCGGCGCGAGGGCCGCGGCGCCGGCGGCTCGACCCGCTCCGGGCGCATGTGCTCCAGGCCGGCGGCCTCGTAGGCGTCGGCCTCGTCGAGCGTCTCCTGGTCGAGCAGGCCGGCGACGAGCGAGTCGAGGTTGGCGCGGTGCTCGCGCAGCAGTCTGGTGACCTCGGCGTGCGCGCTGTCGACGATCCGCCGCACCTCCTCGTCGACGAGCCTCTGCGTCGACTCAGACGTCTCCGCGACGCCTGGCAGCAGCGGGCCGTTGCCCTCGGACGGCAGCACCGCGATCGGGCCGATCGCGCGGCTCATGCCCCAGCGGCCGACCATCTGGCGGGCGATCCCGGTCAGCTGCTGGATGTCGGACTCCGCGCCGGTCGTGAGGTCGCCGAAGACGATCTCCTCCGCCACGCGGCCGCCGAGCGCGACCTTGATCTTGCCGACGAGGTAGCGCTCGTCGTAGTTGTACTTGTCCGCGTCGGGCGAGGAGAACGTCACGCCGAGCGCCTGCCCGCGGGGGATGATCGAGACCTTGCGGACCGGGTCTGCGCCCGCCGTCAGCATCCCGACGATCGCATGGCCGGACTCGTGGTAGGCGGTCCGTCTGCGGTCGTCGTCGCTCATCATCACCTTGCGCTCGGCGCCGAGGACGACCTTCTCCAGCGCGTCGGCGACGTCGGAGTTGGTGACCTTGACGTGGCCGCGGCGGGCGGCCAGCAGGGCGGCCTCGTTGACGAGGTTGGCGAGGTCGGCGCCGACCATCCCGGGCGTCGAGGAAGCGATCGACTCGAGGTCGACGTCGTCGGCGAGCGGGACCGAGCGCGTGTGCACCTTGAGGATCATCAGACGGCCGTTGCGGTCCGGTGCGGCGACCGTCACGCGGCGGTCGAAGCGACCGGGGCGCAGCAGCGCCGCGTCGAGGATCTCGGGCCGGTTGGTCGCGGCGATCACGATCACGGCCGTCGTCGGCTCGAAGCCGTCCATCTCGGTGAGGATCTGGTTGAGCGTCTGCTCGCGCTCGTCGTTGCCGCCGAAGGAGCCGCGGCCGCCGCCGCGCGCGCGGCCGATCGCGTCGAGCTCGTCGATGAAGATGATCGCGGGCGCGGCCTCCTTCGCCTGTCTGAAGAGGTCACGCACGCGCGAGGCGCCGACGCCGACGATCATCTCGACGAACTCCGAGGCGGACATCGAGAAGAACGGCACGCCGGCCTCGCCGGCGACGGCGCGGGCCAGCAGGGTCTTGCCGGTGCCGGGCTGGCCGCTCAGCAGCACGCCCTTCGGGATCTTGCCGCCGAGTCTCTGGTACTTCTGCGGGTTCTTGAGGAAGTCGACGATCTCGTTCAGCTCGGCCTCGGCCTCGTCGATGCCGGCGACGTCTCTGAACGTGACCTGCGCCTCGCCGCCCTCGGAGCGGCGCGCTCTGGAGCGGCCGAACGACATCATCCCGCCGCCCGCCGCGCCGGCCATCCGGCGCGAGAGGAAGACGAACAGGGCGATGATCAGGATCACCGGGCCGAACCCGAGCAGGATCGACACCAGCAGCGACGGCCCGTTGTCGGCCGGGCTCGCGTTGACCGTGACGTCGTTGTCCTGCAGCAGCTTCGACAGCTCGTCGGTGTCGGCGAACGCCGGCACCTCGGTCGAGAACTTCTTCGCCGTGACGGAGTCCTTGTCGTCCTTCGGCGGGTAGGTGACGTCGGCTCTGAAGTCACCCTGGATCGAGGCGCCCGTCGAGGAGATCTCCTTGACGTTGCCGTCTCTGACCTGCTGGATGAAGTTCGGGCTGTACGGCACGCGCACGCGCTCGCTCGGCGCCAGGGCGTTGGACGAGATCCACCAGTTGAGCCCCAGCAGGACCAGGATGAAGACGAGGATGCCCCAGCGGCCGCCGGGGAACCTGAACGGCCGCATGCCGCCGCCGTTGCGTCCTCTTCTCGGCGTCCCGCGGCCGTCGGGAGCCGGCGTCACGCGCCAGTCCGGCGGCGATCCGGGCTCGTTGCGACCGGGCTTGCGCGGCGGCGTCTGACCCTCGTTGGAGGGGGGTCGCTCGGCCGGCAGTCGGTCGCCGTTCGAACGGCGTTCTGGGGGATCGCCGGTCATCTGCTTGATGATTCTGGCAGGAGGGGCTACATGACGAGTAAAGCCCAGCATCTGTCGCGTTCTTCCAAGACGCCGCCGGACACCTTCCGTAGGCTGCTGAGCATGGAACGAACCGAGACGACACCGGCCCATACGCGCATCAACCTCGGCGACGTCGAGGACAGCGCCGCCGCGCACGGCTTCGGCGCGCACCAGGAGTCGCGCTTCGCCACCAGAGACCTCGGCGCCGAGAGAACGGGCGTCGGCTTCCATCGCGTCAAGGCGGGGAGACGGCAGGCGTTCGCGCATCGGCACGACGAGGCCGA
Source organism: Conexibacter woesei DSM 14684 (assembly GCF_000025265.1). Lineage (GTDB taxonomy): Bacteria > Actinomycetota > Thermoleophilia > Solirubrobacterales > Solirubrobacteraceae > Conexibacter > Conexibacter woesei. The sequence continues at coordinate 5,810,312 of NC_013739.1, read as the reverse complement.
GGAGGTCTACGTCGTGCTGGGCGGCAGCGGCCGCGCGAAGGTCGAGGACGAGGTGTTCGAGCTGACTCGGCTCGACGCGATCCGCGTCTCGCCCGGCGCCGCGCGCTCGTTCGAGGGCGGCCCCGACGGGCTCGAGCTGATCGTCTTCGGGCAGCGGCACGAGGGCGACGGCGAGATCCTGCAGGGCTGGTGGCCGGAGGACTAGGCCCGCTCGACGGCCGCGGCGGCGCCGATCGGGACGCGCGCGGGGATGTCGTTGCGAGCGAAGGCGGCACGTGCGCCGACGCCCGCAGCGACCGCGACGAGGCCGCCGAGCGCGAGCGCGGTGCGCGGGCCGGCGGTATTCGCCAGCCAGCCCATCAGCGGCGCGCCGATCGGCGTCGAGCCGAGGAAGACGACCGAGTAGAGCGCCATCACGCGGCCGCGCATCGCCGGCTCGACGGCGAGCTGCAGGGCGGAGTTGACGCTCGCCGAGAAGGCGACGCTCGCCGCGCCGACCGGCACCAGCGCGACCGCCGCGAGCGCCATCGTCGGCGCCGAGGAGAGCACGAGCATCAGCGCGCCGAACGCGAGCGAGGCGGCGACGAGCATCGCGGGCCGCACGCGGGCGCGTGAGCCGTTCGCTATCGCGCCGAGGATCGCGCCGGCGCCCATCGCGGTCGTCAGCGTCGCGTAGACGCCGGCGTCGCCGTGGAAGGTGAAGCTGGCCAGCAGCGGCAGCAGCACTTGGAAGTTGAACGTGAAGGTGCCGACGACCGCCGTCAGCGCGAGCGGGATCCACAGCTGCGGGGTCGCCTTCACGTAGCGCAGCGCGCTGCGCACCTGGCCCGGCGCGCGCGGCGTGACCGGGGGCGTGCTGAGCGCGGAGCGGTTCATCCCCCGCAGCGCGACGATCATCGCCAGGAACGAGATCGCGTTGACGGCGAAGCACGGCGCGACGCCGACGGTCGTGATCAGCACGCCGGCGAACGCCGGCCCGATGATGCGCGCGGAGTTGACGAGCGCGCTGTTGAGGCTGACTGCGTTGAGCAGCCGGTCGGGGCCGACCAGCTCGACCAGGAACGCCTGTCGTGCGGGGTTGTCGACCGCGAGGACACAGCCGCGCAGGAAGATCAGGCCGAACAGCATCCACAGCGTGATCGCGCCGGAGGCGGTGAGCCCGAACAGCAGCAGCGCCGGGATCGCCATCGCGACCTGCGTGGCGACCAGCAGCTGGCGCTTCGGCAGCCGGTCGGCGATCAGGCCGCCCCATGCTCCGCCGAGCAGCATCGGCGCGAACTGCAGCGCGGCCGCGAAGCCGACGGCGACGCCGCTGTTGGTCAGCTTGAGGACGAGCCACGTCTCCGCGACCGTCTGCACCCACGTCCCGCTCAGCGAGACGATCTGGCCGCTGAAGTAGCGGCGGTAGTTGGGGATCGAGAGCGAGCTGAAGGAGCGGTGGAGCGCGGCGCTCACCGTGCCGCCGGGCGCTCGTGCAGCAGCCGTTCGAGAATCTCGGCCGCGTTCGCCAGCGTCGTCAGCTCCTCCGGCTCCAGCGTCCGCAGCCGCTTCGCCAGGTACTCGTTCTTGCGCGAGCGGATCCGCTTCAGCAGCGTGCGGCCCTCGCGCGTCACCGTGACGAGCGAGACGCGCCCATCGTCGGGGTCCGACGCGCGCGAGACGAGACCGCGCTCCTCGAGCTTGGCGACGATCCGCGTGGCGGTCGGCCGCTGGATGCGCTCCGCCTCCGCCAGCGCGCTCGGCGTCAGCGGCCCGTCGCGCTCGATCGACGCGAGCGCGGCCGCGAGCGTCGGTGAGATCTCCGGTCCGACCCCTGACTCCTGGCGCAGGCGGCGTGCCATGCGCGTCACCGCCATGCGCAGTCGCGTGGCGAGCTCGGGAGTGGATGTCGGCGAAGGGATTCGTGGGGTCTCAGACGTTGCCATCGCGGGTCGTTAGCGAGGCTAGTTAGCGTTGCTAACCATTCTAGCAAGAAGAAGGCGGCCCTCTCGTCGGGGCCGCCTCGGTGGTGCGGGCGGAGCTATCTGGCGTCGAGGTCGATCGCGGCCGAGTTGATGCAGTAGCGCATGCCGGTCGGCGCGGGGCCGTCGTCGAAGACGTGGCCGAGGTGGCCGCCGCAGCTGCTGCAGAGGACCTCGTTGCGCACCATGAAGTGGCTCGTGTCGCGCTCGGTCGCGACCGCGTCGTCCTCGGCGGGCGCGGTGAAGCTCGGCCAGCCCGAGCCGGAGTCGAACTTCGTGTCGGAGGCGAACAGCTCCGCGCCGCAGCCGGCACAGCGATAGACGCCCGGGGTTCTCTCGTTCACGTACTCACCGGTGAACGGTCGCTCCGTGCCCTTCTCGCGCAGCACGGCGTACTGCTCGGGCGTGAGCTGCTCGCGCCACTCGGCGTCGCTCTTGGTCACCTTGCTCGCCATCGCTGCACCATCCTTCCGATGTCGTGGTGCAGTCGAAGATAGCGGCGGGCGCCGGGACGCTCAGGAGCGGTGCGCCGACGCCCAGATCATCAGGGCGTACGTCATGGCCACGAGCGTCACGACGAGCGCCGCGACGATGGTGATGGCGGTGTCTTCCATGGGACGATCTTCGCCCCCCACGCGCAATATGTGCTCAATGTGACATGAATCGTCGCTAAAGAGGTCGGCTGGTCTGCGAAGCGAGGCGCATCCGCGTCAGCGCGGTGCGGATAAGGCGCGAGACGTGCATCTGCGAGACGCCGACGCGGGCGCCGATCTCGGACTGCGTCATGTCCTCGACGAAGCGCAGCCGCAGGATCTCCCGCTCGCGCGGTTCGAGCACGCTCGCCAGCCGCTCGATCGTCGCGCGGTCGCCCGCCCGGTCGAGCTCGTCGTCGTCGCGGCCGAGCCTGTCGACGAGCGTCGCCGTCGTGCCCTCCTCCTCGTTGCCGGCCGGCGCGTCGAGCGACAGCGCGCGGTGCGCGCCCGCGACCTCCAGCGCCTCGAGCACCGCCTCGACGTCGAGGCCGGTCTCCTTCCCCAGCTGGGAGGGCGTCGGCGATCTGCCGGCGTGGCCGGCGAGCGCGCTCTCGACGCGCAGCGCCGCCTCCTTGAGGTCGCGCGGGACGTGGATCGCCCAGCCGCGGTCGCGGAAGTGCCGCCGCAGCTCGCCGAGGATCGTCGGCACGGCGTAGGAGGCGAAGCTGACGCCCCGCGCGGGGTCGAAGCGGTCGACCGCTTTCAGCAGGCCGAGCGAGGCGACCTGGACGAGGTCGTCGAGCGGCTCGCCGCGATCGCTGTAGCGGCGGGCGAGGTGGTGGGCGAGCCCGAGGTGCTGCTCGACCATCGCCTTTCGCGCGTCGTGTCCGCTGCGCGGATAGTCTGCCGGGCGCCCATGCACAAGGTTGCGCCCTCGTTCTTCGTCATTGCAAACCACCGTTGCGCGTGCCCTCCGGCTGCTGCTCTGAGCGCCGGGGGTCTGGGGCGCTGCGGTGAACCCGACCACCTTCGCCGGTATATGAACGTAAAGAGTAGCGGCAGTCGCAACGCTGCGGGGGGCGAATGACGACCGACGGACTCAGCATTCTCGCCGCCGACGAGGATCACGAGGCGCTCGAGCGGCTGGGCGCCCTGTTGCGCGAGCTGGGCCATCGCGTCACGGCGTACGCGATCAGCGTCGCGGAAGTGGCGGAGAAGGTCCTCAGCGACGACCCCGACGTCTCGATCGTCGTCCTGCACGAGGACGACGACCACGCGCTCGCGCTGATCGAGGAGCTCGGCGCCTCTGCCAGCGGGCCTGTCGTCGCGCTGACGCTGAGAGACGACCCGGACTTCGTCGCCCGCGCTGCCGATCGCGGCATCGCTGCGTACACGCAGCCGGCGACGCCGGATGCGATCCAGAGCGCGATCGAGCTGGCGCTGCGGCGCCACGCCGAGCTGACGCGGCTGGAGACGAAGGTCGACCAGCTGGAGGGCGCGCTCGAGCGGCGTGCCGTGATCGAGCGCGCGAAGGGGATCCTGATGGAGCGGCACGACGTCGACCAGGCGGCCGCGTTCGAGCGCCTGCGCACGCACGCCCGTGCCGCCCGCCGCCGCGTCGTGGACGTCGCGCGCGACGTCGCCGACGGCGAGCTCGACCTGCCGTAGCCCGCCGCGCCGCGAGCCGCCCGTCCCGCTCCGCACGAGGAGTGCCGGATCGGCCACGCTAACGGTGGTCGATCCGACACTCCTCCCCGGCGTCGCTACGTCGTCGCGCCCGAGTAGGCCGCGCCGTCGCTGGAGGAGCCGCTCGACCCGCTCGATCTGCGCGGGGCGGTGCCCTTCGGGCAGGGGTCGCCGCTTCTTCCGTCTCTCGGCGCGGCTTGGCCTCTCGGCGCCTGCTGCTGGGTGCCGCTTCTCGGTGTCGAGGAGCCGGAATCGCCGGTCGCCGCGATCGCCGTGCCGCCGCCGACGAGCAGCGTGCCGGCCGCGAGCGCGGCGAGGAGGGTCTTGGGTGGGCGCATGCTGGCCTCGCTTTCTGCGGAACGGGTCCGCGGAGGGGATGAGGACCAGTGAACGCGACGCGCCTGGGCGCACCGTCGCAGCCGGCTGAGAATCACCCGAGACGCAGAACGCCCCGGCGGGCCGGGGCGTTCTGGTCAAGTGGTCACGCGTCGCGCGTCATCGCGGCGCGGGTAGCGCCGCCGCGACCTCTCGCGCGGGCCGCCGATCAGCCGCAGCCGGTGTTGTTGCCGCACGACGAGCACGTGTAGCACGAGCCCGTCCGCTGCATCATGCCGCCGCACTGCTCGCACGCGGGGCCGAGGTCGAGCCCGACGCTCATGCGCGCGGGGACGACCGGCGGCGCGTCGGTGAACGCCGCCGCGGCCGGCTGGACGGTGCCGCCGCCGGCGGTCGGGGCGGCGGGCGCGGCCGGCGCCGCGTGTCTGGTGACGCCGTTGGAGGGGCCGGCGGTGTCGCCGTTGAGCGACATCGCCGTGTCCTGCGCGGTCTTGCGGGCGCGCACCGCCGGCGTGAGGATCCCGAGGTCCTCCTGCACGTCCTCGTCGAGGAAGCGGGAGGCGAGCCAGCGCATGATGTAGTCCGGCATCGACTTCGCGAACGGGATCTCGGGGTTCATCGTCATGCCTTCGGGCTCGAAGCGCATGTAGCTGAACTTGCGCACGAGCGTCTCCAGCGGCACGCCGTACTGCAGCGCGATCGAGACCATCGTCGCGAACGAGTTCATCATCCCGCGGAGGGTCGAGCCCTCCTTGCCGATATCGGTCAGGAAGATCTCACCGACCGATCCGTCCTCGTAGAGGCCGGCCGTGATGTAGCCCTCGTGTCCGCCGAGCGAGAACTTGTGCGTCAGCGACTGCCGCTCACGCGGCATCCGCCTGCGCGCGGGCGCCGGCTTCGTCTCGGCGGTCGCCGTCGCGATCGCCTCGGCGACCGCCTTGTCGACGTCCTCCTGCGTGAAGCCGCCGCTCTTGGCGCCCTCGCCCTGCTGGGCGTCGGTCCGCAGCGCCTGCGCGGTCTTGGAGCCGTCGCGGTAGATCGCCAGCGCCTTGACGCCGAGGCGCCACGCCTGCAGGTACGCGTCGGCGATGTCCTCGACGGTCGCCGTCTGCGGCAGGTTGACCGTCTTGGAGATCGCGCCGGAGATGAACGGCTGCACCGCGCCCATCATCTTGATGTGGCCCATGTGCGAGATCGCGCGCTCGCCGACCGCCACGTCGAAGACGGGCAGGTGCTCGGCCGCGAGGCCGGGCGCACCGACGATCGTGCTCGCGTCGTTGATGTGCGACTCGATCTGCTCGACCTGCTCGTCGGAGTAGCCGAGCGTCTGCAGCGCGAGCGGGACGGTGCGGTTGACGATCGTCATCTGACCGCCGCCGACGAGCTCCTTGAACTTGACGAGCGAGAAGTCCGGCTCGACGCCGGTCGTGTCGCAGTCCATCAGGAACGAGATCGTGCCGGTCGGCGCGAGCACCGTCGCCTGCGCGTTGCGATAGCCGTTCTTCTCGCCGAGCTCGACGGCGTCGTCCCAGACGCGGCGCGAGGCCGTCAGCAGGCCGTCGTCGTCGCAGGAGGCGTTCGGGATCGCGTACGAGGCGTCGCGGTGCATCCGCATCACCGCGTTGTGCGGCTCGCGGTTCTCCGCGTAGCGCTCGAACGTGCCGACCGCGCCGGCGATCTCGGCGGAACGCTGGTAGGCGCGGCCGGTCATCAGCGCGGTGATCGCGGCGGCCGTGCCGCGGCCGGCGTCGGAGTCGTACGGCATGCCGTTCGACATCAGGTAGGCGCCGAGGTTGGCGTAGCCGAGGCCGAGCTGGCGGAACGCGTTGGCGTTCTTCGCGATGCCCTCGGTCGGGTAGCTCGACGCGCCGACGACGATCTCCTGCGCGAGGAAGACGACGTCGACGGCGTGCTCGAAGTTGGCGACGTCGAACGTGCCGTCCGGACGGCGGAACTTCATCAGGTTCAGCGACGCGAGGTTGCAGGCCGAGTCGTCGACGTGCATGTACTCCGAGCACGGGTTCGACGCGTTGATGCGGCCCGAGTTCGGGCTCGTGTGCCACTGGTTGATCGTCGTGTCGTACTGGACGCCCGGATCGGCGCAGCGCCAGGCGGCCTCGGCGATCTCGCGCATCAGCTCGCGCGCGTCGACCGTCTTGACCGCGCTGCCGTCGGTGCGGGCGATCAGGTCCCAGTCCTCGCCCTTCTCGACCGCCTGCATGAACGCGTCCGAGACGCGCACCGAGTTGTTCGCGTTCTGGTACTGGATCGAGGTGAAGCCGTCACCGTCGATCGACATGTCGAAGCCCGCGTTGCGCAGCGCCTCGGCCTTGTCCTCCTCCTTGGCCTTGCACCAGATGAACTCCTGCACGTCCGGGTGGTCGACGTCGAGGACGACCATCTTCGCGGCGCGGCGGGTCTTGCCGCCCGACTTGATCGTGCCGGCCCACGAGTCGGCGCCGCGCATGAAGGAGACGGGGCCGGAAGCGGTGCCGCCCTTTCTCAGGGGCTCCATCGACCCGCGGATGTTGGAGAGGTTGATGCCCGAGCCGGAGCCGCCGCGGAAGATGTTCCCTTCCTTGGTGTTCCAGCCGAGGATCGACTCCATCGTGTCCTCGACGGAGAGGATGAAGCAGGCGGAGCACTGCGGCTGCTCCTCGAAGCCGACGTTGAACCAGACCGGCGAGTTGAACGCGGCCAGCTGGTGGAGCAGGATGTGGGTCAGCTCGGCCTCGAAGACGTCGCCGTCCTCGCGCGTGGCGAAGTAGCCGCGCTGACGGCCCCAGGTGGCGATCGTGCCGGCGACGCGGCCGATCATCTGTCTGACCGAGCGCTCACGGGCGGCGGTGTTCAGCTGGCCGCGGAAGTACTTCTGCGAGACGATGTTCGTCGCGTTCTGCGACCACGCCTTCGGGAACTCGACGTCGCGCTGCTCGAACGAGACCTTGTCGCCGTGGCCGATGCGGGCATCGCGCAGCTCCCACTCGACCGCGTCGAACGGATGCACTCCGGCTGTCGTGAAGCGACGAGAGATGCGCAGCGCTTCACCGGATGGTGCGTCGATCGTGGTGGTCGGGGGGGTCTGCGAGAGATGTGCCATGCCTGCCTGCTCCTTGTGTGTTTCCCCGCTGTTTCCGCGAACGTCCCCCGGTCTCGGCCCGACTGAGGGGGTAACAGCGAATCATCCGACTTCGGCCGGACGGAAAAACCACCCGGGAGGCTGATCCGCTCGCGTCTTCGGGGTCCAACGCGGGGCACCTCAGGCCGGTGTCGAACATAGCGCTCTTCGCCCTCGGAAAAGAGGGCTCCTCCCGCTCTTTGCAGAAGATTCACACCATCCCGGTTCCGGGAGTTCCCACGCGTGGCGACCTCACAAATCCTCGCCAGGCTCACAACCACGCTGGGCGGCCGCAAGCCGTCGCGAAGCCGACGCGCAACCGGACGGCGTTTGCGTTTTGTCTCCCGTTCGGACGATTGGGCTTGTCCGCGTACCGGAGCGCGATGCAGGAACCGAACGTAGAAGGGGGAAACCACGCCCATGGCTTACGGCCTTGCACTCGCCTTCGACACGAACTCGCCCGAATTCGCTCGTGGAGTCGAGATTGGCCGCCTCTGGGAACAGCTCCACGCGCGTCCCGAACAAGAGATCGACCAGCTTGTACATGTCACGAACGCCGAGATGGTTCTTCGTCTCGCAGATGCCTGCGACCGTGTCGTAACAAGCGAGGAGCACGACGGGACCTGGATGACGGTCCGGTTCGAGGCGACCGTTCCGACTGAAACTTCCCTGTAGGGAGGGGTCTCGGCGCCGGGCATGTGCCCGGCGCCGTGCCATGCCCCGCTTAGAAGCGGGAGTGCTGCGTGGCCATGGCGAGCACGTAGCCGTACTCACCGGCGTACTGCGTGGGCGGGAAGGGCTCGCCCTCCACGCAGGTCACCTGACGGCCCTGAGGGGTGCCGTAGGAGTTGACCACGTTGTAGATGCCCGACGCCTGCACGGTGTTGCCCGGTCGGTAGATGGTGCCACTCACTTCTTGTACCTCTTCCTGCTCGTTGAACCTCTGCAACCGCTGCCCGGGAAGAGACGCGGCGGAGGCGAACGGGGAAGGTACGCGGCAGGCCGGACGGATCGTTGTGACGATCGCTACAGACGCTTGTGATGAACCGCACATGTCCGGGACGGAGGGTACGTTTCCGGTGCTGCTCGTTGAAAGTCAGAGGGCCGCCCCCTCGCCCGGGAAGGCAGTTCCGGGGGCGGCCCTCCCTCATTCTCCTAGGTTTTGGTGCGAGCGCGCCAGCCATCCGCTCAGGATTCCCTCCCAAGCCCGGAAACGCGAGGCCTCAACCGCCGCTAGTCCGAGCTGTTCATGCGAGATGTCACGACGCGCGCGTCCTACCGGCCGAGGCGCAGCCAGTCGGTGAACTCCGACCAGGTGTTCGTCACGCGGTAGCCGGCCTCGCCCCAGGCGTGCCGGGCGCGTGCCGCCCAGGTCGGGTCCCAGCCGCGCATGCGCGCCCAGCCCCACAGCAGCAGCAGCGCGACCAGCAGCGCGCCGAGCGCCGCCGCGCCGATGATGAGCGGCGTGCGGTCGCGCTTCACGCCGGGCTGCTCGACGCTCGGCGTCGTCGTCGGCCCCGACGGCGTCGCCGCGGGCGGTGTGGCGGCCGGCGGGGTCCCGCCCGCCGGGGGCGTCCCGCCGGCCGGGGGCGTCGCACCCGCCGGTGGCGTCGCGCTCGTCTCGGGCGTCGTCGGCGTCGTCGGGGTGGTGGTGGGCGGGGTCGGCGTCGTGGCGCTCGCGCCGCCGTCGGGCTCGATCCCTCTGCAGTCGCCTCTTCTGTGCGCGGCGATGCCGTCCTCTATCGCTCTTCTGAGGTCCGGCACGACGTCCTCGAATGCTCTCGGGATGCCGGCGAGCGCCCCTTCGAGGTCGGCCTGCGAGAACGAGCAGGGGTCGAGCTGCCCGCCGCTGTTCGCGTACGCCGCGGAGACGCGGTCGTACGCCGCGCGGTCCGCCCAGGCGGCGGCGCACGGCAGGAGGAGCAGCGCGAGTGCGAGCGCGAGCACGCGGCGGATGCGGGCGCGGGACGTCATCGCGAGACGGGGATGCTAGTCGACCGGCTCGCCGGGGCGCGTCTGTTAGAACCTCCGCCCATGAAGCTTCTCGTCACCGGCGGCGCCGGCTACATCGGATCGATCGTCGCGCAGCAGCTGCTCGCGGGCGGCCACGAGGTCGTCGTGCTCGACAGCCTCGAACGCGGTCACCGGGCGGCCGTGCCCGACGGCGCGCGGCTCCTGGAGATCGACCTGCGTGACGCCGAGGCCGTCGTCGACGCCGTCGCGGAGGGCTTCGACGGCGCGCTGCACTTCGCCGCGTACGCGCTCGTCGCCGAGTCGGTCGCGAGACCGGAGATCTACTACCGCAACAACGTCCTCGGCTCGCTGAACCTGCTCGACGGCCTGCGCGCGGCCGGCGTGCAGCGGCTCGTCTTCTCCTCCACCTGCGCGGTCTACGGCGAGCCGGAGGTCGTCCCGATGGACGAGACGACGCCGACCCGTCCCGTCAACTCGTACGGCGCCTCGAAGCTCGCCGTCGACGGCATGATCGCCGACGAGTGCCGCGCCCACGGCCTCGGGGCGGTCAGCCTGCGCTACTTCAACGTCGCCGGCGCGAGCGGCTGCCTCGGCGAGGACCACTATCCCGAGACGCACCTGATCCCGAACGTGCTGCGCGCCGCGCAGGGGCTCCAGGACGCGGTGAAGATCTTCGGCACCGACTATCCGACGCCGGACGGCACCGCCGTGCGCGACTACATCCACATCGAGGACCTCGCGCGTGCGCACGTGCTGGCGCTGGAGGGCGCGCGTCCGAGCGAGCACCGCATCTTCAACCTCGGCAGCGGCGACGGCTACTCCGTGCGCGAAGTGATCGAGGCGGTCAGAACGGTGACCGGCCTCGACGTGCCGGTGCAGGAGGCGGGGCGGCGGCCCGGCGACCCGCCCAGACTCGTCGCTGCCAACGGCAGGATCCGCGCCGAGCTGGGCTGGGCGCCGACCAAGTCGCTGACCGAGATGGTCGCCGACGCATGGGCGTTCGCGCAGGAGCGCCCGCACGGCTACGCCGGCGCCGGCACGCACTAACGCTGCGACGAGCTGGCGGCGGTCGGCGGCCGCAACAACGGCAGGACGCCAAAATCCGGTGCTGATGATCCAGATCGGGAAACACCTCGCATACGCAAGAAGCGATAGCGAAGGATGGAGAGGTCTTGCGAGGTTTCTCTGCTGCTGCGGACGAGTCGCCAGACGACGGATCGATCGACTGCGACGTGGTCTCGATCAGGCTCGGTTCCGCACCGACGAAGGTCACACGCACCGCGCTCCTGCAGCGTGCGGCGGCCGGTGCCGGCGCGGCGGCCGGCGTCACGGTCGCGGTGCTCGGCCTTCCGCGGCTTGCGGCATCGGCGCCGGCCCCGTCTGCACAGCAGGACCGTGAGATCCTGCAGCTCGCGCTGCTGCTCGAACACGTCCAGGAGGGCTTCTACGCCGAGGCACTGGCCCGCCTGCCGTTGCAGGGCGAGCTGCGCCAGTTCGCGCGCGTCGTCCACGGTCACGAGCAGGCGCACATCGACGCGATCGAGGCCGCGCTCGGCGGCGCCGGCAGACCCGCGCCCGCGCTCGACCTCGAACAGGCGACGGCCGACGTCGACAGCTTCCGCGCGACCGCGGCGGTGCTCGAGGACCTCGTCGTCGGCGCCTACAACGGCCAAGCGACGAATTTGACGCCCGCTGCGCTGGGGGACGTCGCGCGGATCGCCTCGGTCGAGGCGCGCCACGCCGGCTGGGCGCGCGCGATCGCCGGCGAGGTCCCGGCGCCGGACGCCGTCGACCCGCTGCCCGACGACGAGCGCGTGCGTGCCGAGCTCGAGCGGACCGGTCTGCTCAAGGACTCGCCGTGACGTCGCTCGATGGCCTGCTCCCGTTCGACCGCGACGGCGCGCTCGCCGAGACCTGCACGCGCGCGCAGCTGCTGCGCGGCGCGGCCGCCGTCGGCGGCGCCGCCGCGCTCGGCGCCGCCGGCTCGCCGGCGAGGGCGGCGGAGTCCCCCGGAGGTGACGTCGCGATCCTCAACTACGCGCTGACGCTCGAGGAGCTGCAGGCCGCCTTCTACAGCGAGGCGGAGCAGGCGGGCGCGCTCGACGGCGCGCTCGCGCGACAGGCGACGGTCGTCGGCGGGCACGAGCGCGCGCATGTGACCGCCCTGCGCAGCGTGCTCGCGCGGCGTGCGATCGCCAAGCCGGCGTTCGACTTCGGCGGTGTGACCGAGCGGCCGGAGCAGTTCCGCGCGACGGCAGTCGCGTTCGAGGATCTCGCGGTCGCGGTCTACAAGGACCAGGCCCCGCGCATCGCCAGTCGCGAGTATCTCGCCGCCGCGATCGCGATCGCGTCCGTCGAGGCGCGCCACGCCGCGTGGATCCGGCGGCTCGCCGGCAGACTGCCGGCGGCCGACGCGTTCGACGAGCCGCTGCCGAGAGCGGAGGCGCTGCGGCTCGTCAGATCGACCGGCTTCATCGCCGAGCGGCCACGGACCGAGGGGAGACGCAGGCCACGCTTCACCGGCTGACGCGGCGCCGCGGTCCCCTCGTCGGGCTCGCGCTCGCGGCCGGCATCGCGGCCGGCGCGGTCGCCGTTGTCGCTGAGGTTCTGCCGCGCGCCGCCGCCGGGACCGAGTCCGCACGGCGCCTGCCGTCGCCGGCGCGGCCGTTCGCGATCCCGTCGCCGACGCCGCTCGCTGCGCATGGCGCTCCCGTGCGCTGGGCGCCGGTCGTGCGGGCGGCGGTCGCGCGGGCGGCGCCGCGGCACGGCGCGGGACCGATCCAGCGCGTGCCGTCGAGGACGCCGGAGCGAACGCGCAACCTCGTGCTCGTGCTCGGCCGCTCGCAGCCGACCGCCGACGGCGTCTGGGTGCGCGCACGGCTCCCCGGCGTCCGTGGCCGGGCCGGATGGCTGCCACGCCGCGCGCTCGGCGGCTACACGCTCGTGCGCACGCGCCTCGTCGTCGACCGCCGGCGCCTGCGCGCGACGCTCTACCGCGGTGCGCGGCGCGTCTTCTCGGCGCCGGTCGCGATCGGCCGTCCCGCCGCGCCGACGCCCGCCGGTCGCTTCTACGTGCGCGACAAGCTGACGCGCTATCGCAGCGCGACGTACGGACCGCTCGCGTTCGGCACCAGCGCGCGCTCACCCGGCGTGAGCGACTGGCCGGCTGGGGGCTTCGTCGGCATCCACGGCACCGATCGCCCCGAGCTCGTGCCCGGCCGGGTGTCGCACGGCTGCATCCGCCTGCGCAACGTCGACGTCGTGCGGCTCGGCCGGGTGCTTGCGGTCGGGACGCCGTTGAGGATCCGCTGATGTTCCCGCTGCTCCGGCTCGTCGTGCTGCTCGCGCTCGGCGCCGCGCTGCTCGCGTCGGACGCCGTCGCGCAGTCGCAGCCCGCGACGACCAGGGGCGGCCTCACGGAGCGGTACCCGCTCGGCGACCGCACGCTCGAGTCACGCCCGCCTGCGTCGGCGCGCCTGTCGGCTCCGGTGCACCTGCTCCAGTCGACGGGGCGGCCGGCGGCGGTCGACGCGCCACCCGCGGACGACGGCTCCCCCGTGATCGTGATCGTGATCGCGGCCGTCGTGTTGCTGGCGATCGCCGGCGCCGCCGCGCAGGAGGCGCTCGAGGTCGGCTGGTTCGCGAAACGGCGCCGCCCTCGGCACTAGCGTGAACTAGCGGGCGCCGGCCTCCGTCGCCCCCCTCGGCGCGGGCCGGACGACGATGCGGATGCGGTTGTCCGCGCCGTCGGTGCGCGGCCGCGCCTCGCCGAGGCCGCGCACGACGACCGTTCTCGGCCGGGTGACGGCCTCGCCGAGCAGCACGTCGCGGACGCGCGCGGCCTGGCGGCGCGACAGCACGCGGTTGTAGGCGGCCGGTCCCGTCGCGTCGGTGTAGCCGACGACGAGCAGCGTCGCCGCACCCTCCAGCAGGCGCCGCTCGCACAGCCCCTCGACCAGCTCGATCGCGCCCGGCCGGAGCTGGACGGAGTCGTACGCGAACAGCGCGCCGCTGTCGAGGTCGACCGTGCTCCCCGCTCTCGCGTCGCAGACGGCGCCGTCCATGACCGCGTCGCGCTCGTCCGGGACGGCGGCGGCGCCGGTCCCCGTCATGCGCGGGTTCAGCGGGTAGCCGCGGCTCGCTGCCGTGCCGCGCCGCACGACGACCGTCCCGCCGTCAGGCAGGTCGCCCGGCAGCTGGAAGACGATCCGCGTCGGCGTCCAGTAGGAGACGCTGCGGACCGCTCTGCCGTCGACCTCGACGCGGTCCGGGCGCGCGCCGAAGCCGCGCCCGGTGAGCATCACGCGCCGGCCGGGCAGCGGCCGCGACGGGACCGACCGCTCGATCCGCGGCGGCTCGCACGCGGCGTCATCGCGCTGGGCAGGCGGCGGGTCGGCCGACGGCGGCCGGCGGACGGCGCCGGCGAGCGGCGAGACGGACGGCGACGGCTGCATCGCGGTCAGCTCGTGCAGCAGGCCGACCGCCGCGCTCGCCGCGGCGCCGACGCTCATCGTCGCGCCCGTGGCGTACTCGCGCACCGCTCTGTCGGGCACGTGGAACAGACGGCCGCTGTCGTCTTCGACGCCGTCGCCGGAGGCGCCGTCGGAGCACTCGCGCGCGACCGTCGCGAACCAGACGCCGTCGGCGTCGTCGGCGACGAACAGCCCGGTGAGCCCTTCGCCGGGGCCGTCGGCGGTGCGCACGATCGCGACCGGGATCGCCTCCGGGACGGCGAACAGCCGCCCGGCCTGGAGCACGACCCCGAACAGCGCGACCGAGAAGAAGACGGCGAGGCCGTACGGCCAGAAGCGCTGCGTCGCTCTCGCGATCCCGTACGCCAGCACGGCGAACAGCGCGGCCGCGAGGAACACCGCCGCCAGGTACCGGGCGACCGTGAAGCAGAGGGCGGCGGCGACGATCGCGAAGGCGGCGGCGAGCAGCATGCCCGTTGGGGTCGGGTCGAGCGCGTGGCCGCCGCCGGGGACGTCGCGGTCGGCGACGAGCTTCGTGCGCCAGCGGTGCCGTCTCCACTGGTTCGTCGGCAGCACGTTCCCGTTCGCGTCGGTCGGATACGTCGCGATCGCTGCGCCGAGTGCGCCGAGCAGCGCGACGGCGATCGCCGCGGCAACGTGCTTGGCGTCGTCCAGCTCGTCGACGAACCAGATCGCGACGAGCGTCTCGGCGGTCAGCACGAGGATCAGGCCGCGGCGCATCTGCGCGGTCGCGCTCCCGTTCGTGTCGATCGCGTAGACGGCGGCCGTCGCGAGCACGCCGAGGACGGCGAAGAGGAACAGCGCCGTCGCACCGGTCGCGATCAGCTCGCTGCGCGGCACGTGGCTGATCGCCTGGTCGGCCGGCAGTCTGGCGGTCCAGAAGCGCAGCCATGTCAGCGCCGCGCCGGCGAACGCGACGAAGCCGACGGTCGAGGCGGCGCTGAGCAGCGCGACGAGCGTCTTCGTCGCGCCCTCGACGACGCCGTCGACGAGCTTTCTGCTCGGGGTCGGAGGTCTCTCGTCGGCCATCGGCCGCGAGAGCCTACGCGCGAGAAGATCGAAAAGCTACTTCGTGGTGTCTTATGGAGCGGCGGTGCGCCCCGATCGCGCGGCGTTGTCGGCGGCGCCGCCGGCGCCGACCGGGGCGGTCACCGCGGCGGCGCCCTCGCGGGCGATCGCGGCGTCCATTCTCTCCTCGACCTCCGGCACCTCTCCGCGTCCGAGCCGGTCGACGGCGACCGCCAGCGGCCCGCGGATCAGGATCATCGCTCGCACCCACGCGGGCACGGTGATCCAACGGCGGCGCTTCTCGATCCCGTCGACGACGCCGTCGACGCACTGCTCCAGCGTCGAGGTCTTGCCGAACGGGCCGGCGATCTTCTTGCGCATGCCGCCGAACTCCGTGCGCGCGTCGGCGCCGCGCACCATGTCGGTGTCGATCCACGAGAAGTAGGCGACGCCGACGTCCACGCCGTGGTGGGCGACCTCGGTCCGGAGCGAGTTCGCGAACGCCTCGACGCCGGCCTTGCTGGCCGAGTAGGCGGACATGAACGGCGCGTGCGCGACGGCGGCGAACGACGCGATCTGCAGCACGTAGCCGTGCCGCGCGATCACGTGCGGGAGCGCCGCGCGGACGGTGCGCCAGCTGCCGAACAGGTTGACCTCGACGACGCGCTCCCACGCCGCCGGGTCGATCGCCGCGACGGTGCCGCCGGTCGCGATGCCGGCGTTGGCGATCACGACGTCGATCCCGCCGAAGCGCGCGACCGCGCCCTCGACCGCCGCAGCGATCGCCTCGGGGTCGGTCACGTCGGCCTCGAACCAGGCGGCGTCGGGACCGCACTGCGCGGCGACCTGCTCCAGCTCGGCGGGCTCCAGCCCGACGAGCGCGACCTTCGCGCCACGTGCCGCCAGCGCGCGGGCGGCGCCGGCGCCGATGCCGCGGGCGGCGCCGGTGACGAGGACGACCTGACCTGAGATGGGGCGCTGTGGGGAAGCCATGGGCTGACGCTACCCCCGTTCGGCGCGGTCGAGCGCCGGTCCGCGGAGGAGGGCGCCGCGCCGATACCCTCGACGTCGCATGGCCGACCTGCCCGGAACCGAGCACCACCCGAACGCGCGCGCGACGCTCGGTGCGGCGCTGGCGCCCGGCGGGCGCCCGTCGCACGCGTACCTCTTCCACGGGCCGTCAGGCAGCGGCAAGCGCGTCGCCGCGCGCGCCTTCGCCTCCGCGCTGCTGGCGGAGGGGTCGGCCGACCCCGACAGCGCGCGCACGCGCGTCGAGCACGGCACGCACCCAGACCTGACGTGGGTGACGCCGAGCGGCGCGCACGAGATGCTCGTCGGCGACATCGAGGAGCCGGTCGTCGCCGCCGCGGCGATGACGCCGTTCGAATCGGCGCGGCGGGTGTTCGTGATCGAGCGCGCCGACACGCTGATCGACCAGGCCGCCAACAAGATGCTCAAGACGCTGGAGGAGCCGGCGCCGTTCGTCCACCTCGTGCTGTTGACCGACCGGCTCGCCGAGGTCCTGCCGACGATCCGCTCGCGCTGCCAGCTGGTGCGGTTCGACGCGCTCACCGACGAGCAGCTCGCCGAGCGCGTCGGCCGCCACGGCGTCGCGCCCGAGCAGGCGCGCGCGGTCGCGCGGCTTGCGCTCGGCGACGGCGCCCGCGCACTGGAGCTGGCGCTCGGCGACGGGCCGGCGCTGCGGGCGGGCGGCGAGCGCTTCGCGCGCGCGGCGCTGGCGGGCGAGGTCGGCGGCAGCAGACCGTGGACCGAGCTGCTGGCGGTCAAGAGACGCCGCGGCGAGGAGGCGGTCGCGGAGCTGGAGGCGAAGCTCGCCGACGAGCTGGAGGTCGTCTCCAGAAGAGAGCGCAAGCGGCTGGAGAACGAGTACGCCGAGCGGATCCGGCGCACGAGACGGCGCGTCGAGACGGGCGCGCTCGACCTCGGGCTGCAGCTCTCGTCGCTGTGGCTGCGCGACGCTGCCTGCGTCGCGTGGGGCACGCCTGAGCTGGTCCACCACACCGACCGCACGGACGTGCTCGCGCAGGACGCTGACGGGCGCGACCCGCAGCGGCTTCGCGCCGGCGTCGAGCTGATCGAGGAGACACGCCGGCGGCTCAGAAGCAACGTCACCGAGGAGCTCGCGCTCGAAGCGCTGGCGTACCGGCTGGAAGCGCTGCTGAGCCAGCGCTAGCTGGTCCCGTCCGGCCAGTGGCCGTGACGGTCGTAGAACTCGCGCGCCTGCTCCTCCAGCGAGCGCTCTCTGTTGCTCTTGATGCTGATGCGGAAGAGGACGTTGAGCATCAGCACGATCACGGCGGTGCCGACGAGCATCACGCCGAGCCCGCCCCACCTGTCCGCGCGGGTCTCGAGCAGGTAGACGCCGACGATCGTCAGCAGGAGCGGCAGGCCGTAGCGCACCGCGGGAGTGATCAGGCGCATCGCGACTGAGGATGTCAGGTGCCGTGACCTGATACAAACCTGCCCAGAGTGTCACAACGCACGGTTGAGGACGATGCCCTGCTCGACGCGGCGCGCGCATGCGTGCTGGCGGTCGGCGTACGCCGCACGACGGTGACGGACGTCGCGCGCCGCGCGGCCGTCAGCCGGATGACGCTCTACCGCCGCTTCCCGGACGTGACGTCGCTGATCCAGGCACTGATGACGCGCGAGTTCTCGGCGATCATCGGCGAGGTCGACGCGCAGGCCGGGCAGCTGCCGACCGCGCGCGAGCGGCTCGTCGAAGGCGCCGTCGGCGGCGCCGACCGGCTCACGCGCAACCCGCTCTTCCTGCGCATCGTCGACGTCGACCCCGAGCTGCTGCTGCCGTACGTCACGACGCGCCTGGGCAGCTTCCAGCACGCCGTCGTCAGCGCCTTCGAGGAGCGCGTGCGCGAGGGCGTCGAGGACGGCTCGATCGCCGCCGCCGACCCGGCGATCGTCGCCCGCTCGATCGAGCTGGCGCTGCGCGGCTTCGTGCTGCAGACGCTCGCCGAGGGCGCAGAGGCCGCCCGCGAGCCGGAGCTGACGGAGCTGCGCCGGCTGCTCGACCGCTACCTGGCGCCATGATGCGCTGGTGGGGCTGGGGCGAGGACGGGCACGACGAGCCGCTGCCGCCCGGCGCGCAGGCGCTGCTGCGCGCGGAGGTCGGCGAGCTCGGACCGCGGCGCGACCACGTCGCGCTCGACGACGTGGCGCTGCCGGAGGCGCGCCTGCCGGCGGAGCTGCGCGAGCGGCTCGTCGCGATCGTCGGCGCCGAGCACCTGCGCGACGACCGGATCACACGCGTCCGGCACGCCGCGGGCCGCGGCTACGCCGACCTCGTGCGGCTGCGCGCCGGGACGCTCGCCGGCGCGCCCGACGCGGTCGCCTTCCCCGCCTCCGCCGAGCAGGTCGCCGCGCTGCTGCGCGCCTGCTCGGAGGCGCGCGTCGCCGTTGTCCCGTTCGGCGGCGGCACGAGCGTCGTCGGCGGCGTCGAGCCGCTGCGTGGTGACTGCGCCGCCGTTCTGACGCTGTCGCTCGCGCGCCTCGACAAGCTGGTCGCGGTCGACGCGGCGTCGCTGACCGCGACGTTCGAGGCTGGCATGCTCGGCCCAGCGCTGGAGGACGCGCTGCGCGAGCACGGCCTCACGCTCGGTCACTTCCCGCAGTCGTTCGAGCACTCGACCGTCGGCGGCTGGGTCGCGACGCGCTCGGCCGGGCAGGCGTCGACCGGCTACGGGCGGATCGACGCGCTCGTCGTCGGGCTCAGAGCGGTCACACCGAGCGGCGAGATCGCGACGCGGACGCTGCCGGCGTCGGCCGCCGGCCCGAGCCTGCGCGAGCTGCTGGTCGGCTCCGAGGGAGCGCTCGGCGTGATCGTCGAGGTGACGCTGCGCGTCCGGCCGCGCCCCGCGGTGCGCCGCTACGAGGCGTTCTCGCTGCCGTCGTTCGAGGCCGGCGCCGACGCCTTCCGCGCGCTCGTGCAGGCCGGTGCGGCGCCGGACGTCTCACGCCTCTCCGACGAGCAGGAGACGCGCGTCTCGCTCGCGCTCGCCGGCGGCGACACGCTGCAGGCCAAGGCGCTGCGCGGGTACCTGAGCGCGCGCGGGCACGCACGTCCGTGCCTCTCGATCTGCGGCTGGGAAGGCGCCTCGGAGCACGACGTCCGCGCGCGCCGAACCGCGGCGGTGCGAGTGCTGCGGGCACACGGCGCCGTCGCGCTGGGGACCGGGATCGGCGGCGCATGGGAGCACGGCCGCTACCACGCGCCATACCTGCGCGACGAGCTGCTCGCGCACGGCGTGCTGGTCGAGACGCTGGAGACGGCGGCGACGTGGAGCGGTCTCGGCGCGCTCTACGACGCGGTCGGCGCGGCGATCGACGGCGCGCTGCGCGAGCGCGGCACGGCGCCGGTCGTGTGGTGCCACGTCTCGCACCTGTACCGCGCCGGCGCCTCGCTCTACTTCACGTTCGCGGCGCGCCAGCAGGAGGGCGCGGAGCTGGAGCAGTGGCACGCGGCGAAGGCGGCGGCGAACGACGCGATCGTCGCGCACGGCGGCACGCTCTCGCACCACCACGCGATCGGGCGCGACCACGCCGCCTGGCTGCCCGGCGAGGTCGGCCCGCTCGGAGTCGCGCTGCTGCGAGCGGCGAAGGCGACGCTCGACCCGGTGGGCGTGATGAACCCGGGCAAGCTGCTCGACCCCGCGCCGCTCCCCGGCGCGCCCGCTGCGTAACGGCTAGCCGGCCGCCATCGGCCGCACGGTGATCTCGCCCTTCTCGCAGACCGGGCCCATCTTCCACGGCAGCACGAGGAATCTCGTCGCGTTCGGCGGCGTGACCTCGATCCGCGCCGGGTTCGGCTCGCACGCTCTGTTCTGCGGCTCGCCGCTGCCGGCGATCGCGCCCCAGCGCCACTGCGAGACGGCGCGGCCGCCGGGCGCGAGCACGACCGTCTTCGGGCTGCGCGAGCGGTCGCGGACGATGTTCGTCGGCAGGTCGCGGTTTCTGGCGTTGAGCAGCTGCGCGCCGGGGTAGCCGAAGAGGCTGCAGCGCGAGCGCGACGTGTTCGTCAGCACGAGCGTGGCAGTGCGGCTGCCGGCGCCTGCGGAGGCGTTCTTGAACGCTCCGTCGAGCTGGTCGACGGCGCAGCGGGGCGTTGCCGCGACGGCGCTGCCGGGCAGCAGCGCGGTGACGCCGGCGGCGGCCACGGCCGCCGCCAGCGTGGGGAGGACGGTGCGCCGCACACGGCGCACCGAGATGATCGAAGACATGGCGAGTGAGTTTCACTCTTCGACGGTGAATCCTCCCTCCAGGCCGCCGACGGAGCTGGACGACACCCACACGCGGAAGCGGCCCGGCTCGACGGTGAAGTCGCCGCGCGCGTCGATCAGCCCGAGGTCGTCGCGGTCGAGTCTGAACGTGACCCGTCTGGACTCCCCGGGCTGCAGCGTCACGCGCTCGAAGCCGCGCAGCGCTCTCAGCGGCCGCGTGACGCTCGCGACCTCGTCGCGCACGTAGAGCTGCACGACCTCGTCGCCGGCGCGACGGCCGCTGTTGCGCACGTCCGCGCTCACCGTGACCTCGCCGTCGGGCGCGATCGCGCCGGGTGAGACGCCGATGTTCGACAGCGCGAACGTCGTGTAGCTGAGCCCGTGGCCGAACGGATACTGCGGCGTGACGTCGACGTCGAGGTACTTCGACGTGTACTTGTTCGCCGGGTCGGGCGGGCGGCCCGTCGGCTTCTGGTCGTAGTGAATCGGGATCTGGCCGACGTTGCGCGGGAACGTCACGGGCAGCTTGCCGCCGGGGTTGACGTCGCCGAACAGCACGTCGGTGACGGCGCGGCCGGCCTCGGTGCCGGGATACCACGCCTCGACGATCGCGGGCGCTCTTCTCGCCGCCCAGTCGAGCGTCAGCGGGCGCCCGTTCATCAGCACGACGACGTACGGCTTGCCGGTCGCGTGGATCGCTCTCAGCAGCTGCAGCTGTCTGCCGGGCAGGCCGATCTCGCTGCGCGAGGACGCCTCGCCGCTCCACGCCGCCGGCTCGCCGAGCACGACGACGGCGGCCTGCGAGCCGCGCACCGCGGCGACCGCGTTGCCGAAGCCGCCGCTCGCGGCGCATGGCGCGTCGCAGCCCGGCGCGTAGCGGACGTTGCGTCTGCCGAGCAGCTCCTCCATGCTCTCGCGCACGGTCACCGCGTCGGCGGCCTTGCCGTCGCCGATCCAGGTGCCGAGCATGTCCTCCTTCGAGTCCGCCAGCGGTCCGACGACCGCGACGCGGCGCAGGTTCTCAGGCAGCGGCAGCGCGCCGCCGTCGTTCTTGAGCAGGACCATCGAGCGCGCGGCGATCCGGCGCGCCTCGCGCCGGTGCGCGGGGTCGTTCAGCACGGCGGCCTCTCTGGACTCGTCGACGTACGGCTCGTCGAACAGGCCGAGGCGGTACTTCAGCCGCAGCACGTGGCGCACGGCGTCGTCCACCGTCGTCTCCGAGAGACGCCCGTCGGCGACGAGTCTGGCGCCGTTCTCGGCGATCGTTCTGGAGACCATCTCGATGTCGGTGCCGGCGTTGAGCGCCAGCTGCGCAGCGTCGGCGTCGTCGGCGGCGACGCCGTGCGGGATCAGCTCTCTGATCGAGGTGTAGTCGCTGACGACCGCGCCGTCGAAGCCCCATTCGTCGCGCAGCACGTCTCTCAGCACGAACGGGTTCGCGGTCGCGGGCACGCCGTTGATCTCGTTGAAGGAGGTCATGAAAGAAGCGACGCCGGCGTCGACCGCGGCTCTGAACGGCGGGAAGTACAGCTCGCGCAGCCGCCGCTCGGAGGTGTCGACTGTGTTGTAGTCGCGGCCGGCCTCGGCGCCGCCGTAGGCGACCCAGTGCTTGGCGGTCGCGGCGACGCGGTCGGGTCTGGAGTAGTCCTCGCCCTGGAAGCCGCGCACGCGCGCGGCGGAGAACGAGGAGCCGAGGAACGCGTCCTCGCCGGCGCCCTCGACGACGCGGCCCCAACGCGGGTCGCGGGTGACGTCGACCATCGGCGCGAAGGTCCAGTGGACGCCGGCGGCGCGTGCCTCGCGCGCGGCGATCGCGGCGGAGGACTCGGCCGCCTGCGTGTCCCAGCTGCTCGCCTCGGCGAGCGGGACGGGGAAGACGGTGCGGTAGCCGTGGATCACGTCGAAGCCGAACAGCAGCGGGATTCTCAGCGCCGATTGCTCCAGCGCGACTCTCTGCGCGGCGTTCGTGTTGGCGGCGCCGCGGCCGTTGAGCGTCGAGCCGAGGCGGCCGGCTCGCACGAGCGCCAGCTGGTCGTCTCTCAGTCTTCCGCTCGGGAAGTCGGCGTCGAGCTGCTGCAGCTGGCCGAGCTTCTGCTCCAGCGTCATTCTCGACAGCCAGTCGTCGATCTTCGCCTCGACGTCGGCGTTGGGATCCTGCGCGGTGGCGCGTTCGGCCGCTCGCGGGGCGAGCAGGAACGCGAGCGCTACGAGCGCCGCGAGCACGGCGACGAGCGCGATCCGCTGGATGGCGGACACGTGACGGGACATGTGGCGATTCCTCCGGTTGGCGCGCCGTCCGTAGCGCTCCGGTCCCCGCCGGAGTTACTTCCCGGTGCGGGCTGTCCCAAACGCCTCTTCGGCAGCCGCGAGCGCCGCGTCGCGCCGCTCGGGGACGAGCCCGAGGCGGGTGCGGCGGTCGAGCAGGTCGGCAGGCGTGAGCGCCAGCTCGTGCTCGACGGCGAAGCGCAGCTCGGCGCGAGAGACGGGCACGTCCGGCGCGATCGGCGCAAGGTCCTCGGGCCGCTGCGCGAGCGCGGCGACGCGCGCGGCCTCGGCGCCGTAGCGGCGCACCAGCGGCGGCGGCAGCTCGCCCGCGGCGGGCGCCTCGGCGGGTGGCACGGCGCCGACGAGCGGCAGGCGACGGGTCACGCACGGGCCGGCGGCGAGCGTGTCGCCGGCCAGCTCGACGACGCGGTCGACGGCGTCCTGCGCCATCCGGCGGGCGGTCGTGAGCTTGCCGCCGACGACGGTCACGACGCCGTCGTGGTCGAGCACGGCGTGGCGGCGCGAGAGGTCGGCGGTCGCATCGTCGTCCGCGGCGGCGAGCAGCGGCCGCAGGCCGGCGTAGCGGCCGACGACGTCGGCAGAGGTGAGCGGCCGCTCGAGCACGCGGCTGACCGTTTCGAGCATCGTGCGCTCCTCTGCGCCGTCGACCGGAGGAGCGGCGGGGATCGGCCCGTCGGGGTCGTAGGGCTCGTCGGTCAGGCCGATCAGGACGAGCCCGTCGGGGCGCGGGATCGCGAAGACGAAGCGCGAGCCGTCGCTGTCAGGCAGCGGCGCGCTGACGCCGGCGCGCGGCTCGCCGAGGCGTTCGGAGCGGACGAGCAGATGGGCGCCCTTGCTGGGGCGGAGCGCGACGCCGCCGGTCAGCCCGCCGGCCCACACGCCCGCAGCGTTGACGACGTGGCGGGCCGTGATCTCGACGCGCGCGCCGCTGCGCTCGTCGACCGCGATCGCGCCATCGGCGCAGAGCTGCTCGACGCGCGTGTACGTGAGGATCCGCGCGCCGTGCGCGGCGGCGGTGCGGGCGACCGCGAGCACGAGCCGCGCGTCGTCCTCGATCTGGCCGTCCCAGTGGAGGATCGCGCCGCGCATCCCGCGCTCGTCGACGGCGGGCGCGAGGCGACGGGCCTCCTCGGTCGAGATCCGCCGCATCGGCGGCAGACGGCGGCGGCTGGTGCCGGCGGCGGCGCGCAGCCGGTCGCCGATGCGGATGCCGGTCTCCAGCTTCGTTCCGGCGGCGCGCCCGACGTGGTCGCCGAGCGGGATCAGCAGCGGCAGCGCGCGCACGAGGTGCGGGGCGCTGACGTCCATCAGCACCGCGCGCTCCGCCGCCGACTCCCACGCGAGCGCGAAGTCGAGGTGCGCGAGGTAGCGCAGCCCGCCGTGCGCGAGCTTGCTGCTCCAGCGGCTCGTGCCGTTCGCGAGGTCGGCCTGCTCGACGAGCGCGACGTCGAGCCCCCGGCTCGCGGCGTCGAGCGCCACCCACGCGCCGGTGATCCCGCCGCCGACGACGAGCACGTCGACCGCCTCCCCGCCGCCCGCGAGCGCCTCCAGCTCAGCCGCCCGCCGCGCCTCGTTCAGCGAGTCCGACCCCCGTGCCTCCGGCACCTCTCTGCGACGAAGTGACATCACAAGTCCAACTGTAACATTGCCGTCGACCCCGCCGCCTCGGTTCGTCGGCTACGATGTTCGCCCCGGCGGTCGCTGCGCCAGGGACCTTGCCGACGTAGCTCAGCTGGTAGAGCACTTCACTCGTAATGAAGGGGTCAGCGGTTCGAATCCGCTCGTCGGCTCTCTAGGAAAGCCCCGTGATGACGGGGCTTTGTCGTTCTGGGGTGTTGCCGACCGCCTACTCGCTGACCGCGTCGAACGTCAGCTGACCGGCCATCGGGTCATCGGCCGGGGCCGGCTCGAGCGTGCGGCGCTCGGCGTCGAACGCCTGCAGTCTGGCGATCTTGCGCTCCTTGGCCGTCAGCTGGCGTTCGAGTCTGTCGACCTTGCCGTGCAGGCGGGCGCGCTCGGCGTCGAGCCTGTCGACGTGCGCGAGCGCGCCGCCGATCGCCTCGACCAGCTCGCTGCCGGCGGCATGGCGCGCCGCACGCTCGCGCTGGCGGCTCGCGGCAGCGGCGCTCTCTCGCCGCCGCGCCTGCTCGGCGAGCTGGATCAGCCCGTACGCCGCGCCGCCGCCGACGACGAGGCCGGCGGCGACTGCTGCGAAGCCGAGCGACAGCACGCCCGTCAGCCCGCCGAGCGCAGCGAGCAGGAGACCGCCGAGAAGCGTGCCGAGGACGGGCGGGAGCGCGCGCTCGACGGCGCTGGGAGCGGAGACAGGGGCGGTGTCGTCGACCGTGGCGAATCGCTCGGCGGCGGCGCTCAGATCGTTCAGGGGCGCGTCGGACATGCGCCGCATCGTACGCGGCCGGCCGGAGGACGCACGCTCATGCGTGGAGGGCGTCGAGGCGCTGCGCGAGGCGGCTGTGGCGGCGGCCGGCGTCGGTCGTGCGCGCAGCGCGGGCGACCATGTCCGGCGTGCCGACGATCACCGTCGCGACGGTCGAGCGGGTGATCGCGGTGTAGAGCATCTCGCGGCGCAGGAAGCGGCCACCCGCCGCCGGGTGCGCGACGACGATCGCGATCGGCAGCTCGATCCCCTGCCCGCGGTGGACCGAGCAGGCGTAGGCGAGCTGCAGCTGGCCGACCTCGGTCGCGGGGATCTGAACGACCGCGCCGCCGTCGACGCCGACGAGCACGCCCCCGGCCTCTCTCGCGCCTCTCGCGTCTCTGGCGTCCTCGTCCTCCGACGATCCGCCCCCGACTTCGTCCAGCAGCCGCAGCAGCGTCCCGTTCATCACGCCCAGCTCGTGCAGGTTGCGGCCGACGAGCATCAGCTTGTCGCCGACCCGCAGGCGGCCGTTGCCGATCTCGCGCCCCGCCGGGTTGAGCGCCGCCCGCAGCGATCTGTTGAGCGCGTCGATCCCCAGCTCGCCGCGGTAGATCGGCGCGAACACCTGGATGTCGGCGTTCGGGTCGACGCCGTAGTGCTGCGGCAGCCGCTCGCTCACGAGCGAGACGATCTCCTCGCGTGCCGCCACCGGATCCGGCCGCGCGATGAAGAAGAGGTCATGGCGCATCTCCTCCGCGCGCACGAACGACGGCGGGTTGCCGACGCGGATCGCGTGCGCGCCCTGGACGATCATCGAACCGGCCGCCTGGCGGAAGATGTGCTGCAGCCGCGCGGTCGGCACCCGTCCGGAGGCGACCAGCTCGGCGAACGGCTTGCCGGCGCCGACGGGCGCGAGCTGATCGGCGTCGCCGACGAGCACGACGTGCGTCCCCGGGCCGATCGCGCGCAGCAGCGTCACGAGCAGCTCGAGGTTCGCCATCGACGTCTCGTCGACGATCACGAGGTCGCATCTCAGCGGCGTGTCCTCGTCGTGCACGGGGCCTTCGCCGGGGATCCATCCGAGCGCCGAGTGGACGGTCGAGGCGTCGAGCCCCGTCGCCTCGGTCATCCGCAGCGCGGCGCGTCCGGTCGGCGCGACGAGCATCGTGCGCGCTCGCTGGTCGCGCGCGATCTGGCCGATCATGCGGATGCTCGCCGTCTTGCCGGTGCCCGGCCCGCCCGTGACGACCGACAGCCGGTGGACGAACGCGCCGCGCACGCCCGCCCACTGCTCAGCGGTCAGCTCGACGCCGTCGGCACCCGCGTCGGGCGGCTCGACCGGGTCGCTCAGCTTGTCCGAGCCGTCGCCGTCGAGCAGTGCCGTCACGCGTTCGGCCAGCTCGCGCTCCAGTCGCGCCGTCTCGGCGCGATAGACCCACACCGCCTCGTCGTCCTGCTCGGTCTCGACGTCGCCGCCCTCCTCCAGCTCGGCGAGGAACGCCGCCGGGGGCGGCGCCTGCGCGCTCAGCAGCTCGCGCGTGCGCAGCAGCAGCGCGGCCGCCGGCTGGCAGGTGGAGCCGTCCCGCTCGCCCTCGCCGAGCGCGTGCAGGATCGCCGCGCGCGTGCGCGCCGGGCTCTCCAGCGGCGCGCCGAGGCCGTGCGCGATCGCGTCGGCGGTGACGAAGCCGACCCCGAAGACGCTCGTCAGGTCGTACGGCCGCTCGCGCACGACGCGGTGGGCGCGGTCGCCGTAGTGCTGGTGGATCCTGCTCGCGAGATGGGCGAGCCCGTGCGGCGCCAGCAGCAGGTGCAGTCCGCGCGTCGCGCGCAGCGCGTCCCACGAGCGCGTCGCCTCGGTGGCACGCTGGGGCGTGAGCCCTGCGCGCGTGAAGGCGCCGCGCGGGTCCTCGTCGATCGCGTTCAGCACCTCGGCGCCGAACGCCTGCTGGAGCGCGGCCGCGCGGCGCGGGCCGACGTGGCGGACTCTGCGCAGGTAGGCGAGCACGGCGGCGTCGTCCGCGAGCGCGACGGGATGCGCCTCGCGGACTCTCACCTGCGGGCCGTAGCGCGGGTCGATCACCCACGTGCCGGCGACGGCGGCACGCTCACCCTGCTCCAAGTGGACGAGCGGCCCGACGAGCGCGATCCGCTCGCCGTCCCATTCGCCGTCGAGGACGGCGAAGCCGCTCTCCTCGTTCGCGAAGCGCTGGCCCTTGACGACGACCTCGCCGGCGAACGCGGCGCCGTCGGCGGGCGGCCAGGTGGCGAGCTGCGGAGCCATCGGCAGCCAGCGTAGTCGCTCGTTCGCGTCGCATGAGCCCACGCGACGCGCGTCTCTCCGTCGGCGTGCCTGAGAAGATGGGCGCGTGGCCGCAGACACAGAGCGGACGTGGGGAGGCCGGACGCTGGAGGACCGGCGCGCGACGCGGCGCGCGCAGCTGCTCGACGCCGGCTACGAGCTGCTCGGCACGCGCGGCGCGTCGAGCGTCACGGTCCGCGGCGTCTGTCGCGCGGCACAGCTGACCGAGCGCTACTTCTATGAGAGCTTCGCCGACCGCGACGCGCTGATCGTCGCCGTCCACGCGCGCGCCGCGGACGAAGCGCGCGAGGCACTGGCAGCGGCGGTGACGGCGGTGCCGGCCGACCCGCTCACGCGCGCGACCGCCGCGGTCGAGGCGTTCGTCGACCTGCTGCAGGACGACCCGCGCCGCGGCCGCGTGCTGCTGACCGAGGCGTTCGCCGACGAGGCGCTGACGAGAAGCGGCATCGACCTGATGCCGAGCTTCGCCGCGCTGCTGGTCGAGCAGATCCACGCCGCGTTCGGCGACGACGGGCCCGACGAGGTCGACGCGCAGCTGACCTCGGTCGCGCTCGTCGGCGCGCTCGCCCACCTCTTCGTCGGCTGGCTCGACGGGACGCTGCCCGTCACGCGCGAGCGGCTCGTCGCACACGTCGTCGGCTTGATCCTCGGCGCGGCGCCGGTCAGCTCGCGCACCGCCTGACCGGTTCGCTTTTGACACGCCGCGTTGTCAGTCCTACTCTGACAACGCATGATGTCACTCACGCAGACGGACGTGGAGCCAGCAAGGGCGACCGAGCGGGCCGGTGACGACATCCGTCCCGCCCCACTTGGCCCGGACTCGCTGACGTGGGAGCTGTTCGGCGACCTGCGCGCGCTGCTGATGGTCGGTCGCGCCGGCATCCTCCAGAACATGCACCCGGCGATCGCGGCCGGCGTCGAGCAGCACTCCGACTACGACTCGAACCCTTGGAACCGCCTGTTGCGCTCGATCGAGCCGATCCTCGGCGTCGTCTACGACGGCGCGCAGGCGCCCGCGACCGGCGCGACCGTGCGCGACTTCCACCGCGAGATCAAGGGCCGCGACGCCCATGGTGCCCGCTACCACGCGCTCCAGCCCGACGTCTACTACTGGGCGCACGCGACCTTCTTCGAGTCGCAGATCGTCATCCGCGAGCTGTTCGGCGTACCGCTGACCGCCGGCGAGCAGGAGCGGCTCTACGACGAGTCGATCGCCTGGTACGCCCAGTACGGCCTGACGATGCGCCCGGTCCCGCCCGACTATGCGTCGTTCCGCCGCTACTGGGACCGGACGCTCGCGGACGTGCTGGCGCAGAGCGAGCCGGTGCGCTGGTCGCTGGACCCTGCGCGGCGGCGCGACATCCCGCGGCCGTACGAGTGGATCCCGCGGCCGCTGTGGCGGGCGCTGCGCCCGCTTGTGATGGGCGGCTCGATGTGGGTCGCGGCGGGCACGCTCCCGCCTCTGGCCCGCGAGCGGCTCGGGCTCGCGTGGACCGCGCGCGACGAGCGACGGCTGCGTCTGCTCGCACGCGTCGTGAGAGCGTCCTTCCGCCTCGTCCCGCACGACCTGCGCTACATGCCGCGGGCACGGCGCGCATGGCGGCGGGAACGGCGCGCGGGCGTGGCCGGCTAGACTCGTTGCACACGCAACGACTTTGGAGACCGCCGATGACCGCATCGCCGAGCGCAGCGCAGTTCCCGAGAGAGTCCGACAGCAGCGGAGCATTCGTCCGGCAGCAGAGCCGCTTCCGCGAGTGGGTCACCGCCGACGGCTCCAGCGGGTACCCCGCCGCGCCGGGCCGCTACCACCTGTACGTCTCGCTCGCCTGCCCGTGGGCGTCACGGACGTTGATCTGGCGGCAGCTGAAGGGGCTGCGGGACGTCATCGGCGTGACGGTCGTCGACCCGGTGCGCGACGAGGAGGGCTGGCGCTTCACCGAGGAGGAGCCCGACCCGGTCAACGGCTTCCGCTACCTGTCGGAGGCGTACACCCGCAGCGATCCGGAGTTCGACGGCCGCGTGACGGTGCCCGTCCTGTGGGACAAGGAGACCGGCCGGATCGTCAACAACGAGAGCGCCGAGATCGTGCGGATGCTCAACTCGGCGTGGGACGAGTGGGGCGACAAGACGGTCGACCTCTACCCCGAGGCGTTGCGCGACGAGATCGACGCGATCAACGAGCGCGTCTACGAGACGGTCAACAACGGCGTCTACCGCGCCGGCTTCGCGACGACGCAGCGGGCGTACGAGCGCGCGTTCGACGCGCTGTTCGCGACGCTCGACTGGCTCGACGAGCGGCTGTCGACCCGTCGCTTCCTGCTCGGCGAGCAGATCACCGAGGCCGACTGGCGCCTGTTCGTGACGCTCGTCCGCTTCGACGCGGTCTACGTCGGCCACTTCAAGTGCAACCTGCGGCGGATCGACGACTACGCGCACCTCTCCGGCTACCTGCGCAACCTCTACCAGCAGCCCGGGATCGCGGCGACGGTCGACTTCGACCACATCAAGCGCCACTACTACATGACGCACCCCCAGCTCAACCCGACGCGGATCGTGCCGAAGGGCCCCGAGCTCGACCTCGACCGCCCGCACGGGCGCGACCGGATCCGCTGACGCTCCCGGAGAAAAAGGTGGCCGGCCGCGCCAGGGGGAGCGCGACCGGCCGGGGAGCCACGCGGGGCGGCGTGGCCCGTGACGACCTCGGGGGAGAAGCCGTCACGCTTTGAAATCCCTCGACTGCGACGACGCTCGCCGCAGAAGCTGCCCACAGTGTCGCGCGTTTCGAGGAAAAACGCTTTCTCAGCGGTGAGGGATTCCTTACTAAACCTTGGTCGCTGGCGCGTTCACGCTCGTCTGACCGACCTCCTCGATCGCCTCGCCGATCGCGGTCGCGAGGAACGCGATCTCGTCGCGCTCGATCGTGAGCGGCGGAGAGACCGCCACGCCCTGGCCGAGCGCGCGCACGATGACGCCGCGCTCGCGGGCCCGCTCGAAGACCTTGCCCGGCGCGCCCGCGGCCAGCGCCTCGGGCGTGAACTCGACCGCCGCCAGCAGACCGACACCGCCGCGCACCTCGTGCACGATCGACTGCTCGGCCAGCGGCTTGAGCGCGTCCAGCAGGACGGACTCCAGCTCCAGCGCACGGCTCACGACGTCGTCCTGCGCCAGCAGGTCGAGGTTCGCGCTGCCCGCGACGCAGCAGGTCGCGTGCGCCGAGTACGTCGCGCCGTGGCGCAGCATGTTGCCGGCCTCGTCCCAGAACGGCTCCGCGACGCGGCCCGACGCGACGACGCCGCCGAGCGGCAGGTAGCCGCTGGTGACGCCCTTCGCGAACGTGATCATGTCCGGCGCGAGGCCGAAGCGCTCGGAGCCGAACCAGTGGCCGAGCCGGCCAAACGCGCAGATCACCTCGTCGGCGACGAAGAGGATGCCGTGCTCCTCGCAGATCGCCTGCACGCCCTCGAGGTAGCCCTCCGGCGGCGGCAGCACGCCGCCGGCGCCGATCACCGGCTCGGCGAAGACGGCCGCGACCTTCTGCGGTCCGACCGCGAGGATCTCCTGCTCCAGCGCCGTGAGCGAGTCCCACTGGACCGAGGAGACCTGGCTCATCAGCGGTCCGAAGCCGGCGCGGTTGGCCTCGATCCCGCCGATGCTCGTGCCGTAGCCGTTGGTGCCGTGGTAGCCGCCGGTGCGGCCGATCAGGTGCACGCGCTCGGGGTGGCCCTTCGCCGACCAGTAGCGCCGCGCGATCTTCGCGGCGGAGTCGAGCGCCTCGCCGCCGCCAGTCGTGAAGAAGACGCGCGCGTCGGCGACGGGCGCGAGCCCGGCGATCCGCGCGGCCAGCGCCTGCGCGGGCTCGGTCGTGAAGTCGCCGAACGCCGAGTACGCCTCCAGCTTGCCCATCTGCTCCTGCACCGCCGCCGCGATCTCCTTGCGGCCGTGGCCGACGTTGGCGTACCAGAGGCTTGCGGTCCCGTCGAGGTAGCGGCGGCCCTGGTCGTCGTAGACCCAGATGCCCTCGCCGCGCGTGAGGACGAACTCGCCGCGGCGCACCGCGGACATGTCGGAGAAGGGATGCCAGAGCCGCGTGTCCGCGACCGCGGCACCCGAGCGATCGGAAGAGGTCATGAGATGACTGTCGCAACGCGGCCGCACCGCGACAAGACGCCGCAGGTCCAACGTCGCGCGGCAGCCTTGTGCAGGTTGGAGGGCGGTCTACGCGGAGGCCGTGGCGGGCGAGGCGCCCGCGCCGCCGGCCGGGGTGCCGGTGTCCGTCGTCGGCTCGTAGCCGAGCTCGCGCGAGACGTCCAGCATGCGGCCGCGCACAAGCTCTCCCAGCTCTGAGAGATCCTGCCGCAGCATCCGCGCGGCCGGCCCCGAGACGCTCGCGGCGGCGAGCACCTCGCCGTTGGAGCCGAAGACGGGCGCCGCGATGCAGAGGACGCCGTCCTCGTACTCCTCGCGGTCGATCGCGTAGCCGCGCGAGTGCGCACGGCGCAGCTCGACCTCGAGCTCGCCCGCGTCGGTGATCGTGTGCGGCGTCAGCGACGGGAACGGCGCGCGGTCGCGCAAGTCCGCGAGCACGTCGGAGGACTGGAACGCCAGCATCGCCTTCCCGGCCGCGCACGCGTGCGCGGGCGCGCGCCGGCCGCGCTCGGTGAACATCCGGACGGTGCGGCTGCTCTCGGCCTGGTCGACGTAGACGATCGTGAAGCGGTCGAGCACGCAGAGGTTGGTCGTTTCGTCGGTCGCGTCGCGGATCATCAGCAGGTGCGGGCGGACGGCCGTGCGCAGCCGCTGCATGCGGTGCTCCTGCCCGCCGGCCAGCTCGACGACCTTGTGACTGAGGCGATAGCGGCTCGTCTGCGGGTTCTGGACCACGTAGCCGCACGCGATCAGCGTCGCGAGCAGCCGATGCGTGGTGCTCGGCTGCAGGCCCGTGCGGTGCGCCAGCTCCACGAGCCCGATCTCGTCAGCGGAGGCGACGGCTTCGAGAAGGTCGAAGCCACGCGCGACGGACTGCACGATCGCGGGACTCTTCGCCTGCCTGGGTATTGCCTCAACCTCGTTTCCGGGATGCGGAAACATCGACCGTACCAGAGCGCGCGCGGCGAGCGGGCGCGCGTCGTGCCGACGTGCCAGGACGGCGGATCCCGATCGCGGCCCGACAGATCGGAAAGCTGCGGATTCGTTCGTCAGGAACGCGAACAATGGTCGCGCCGGGGATCTCGGCCGGTCCGGCTCGAATTCGCCCCCCTGGACGTAATTAATCGGTTGACGTGGCCGTCCAGGGGCGTTAGCGTGCGGAGCGCGAAAGGCCGCAGCCACGGCGATTTCGTGTCGAGGGGGCCGCGCCTGCGCGGCAGGCGACGCTGCAAGATCATCAAGTTTCTTGAGTTCTTCGGTTTTCCGAAGGTTAATGAATATGAGTTCGGAACCCGGAACAAACCTGCCGACCGAGCACCCGCGCGGGTGTTCGCCCGCCGCCGACGTCCTTCTGCACGGGGCGAGCGGACGAGGCGACGCCCACGCGTCACCATCTGGTGACGCGGCGACCCCTCGGCGGCAGCGTACGGCGGCGCACCCGTGTGCGCCCGGCCTGTCGAGACGTGGACCCGGAGCCGTCGCGCCCTCGCACGCGCGCGGCGTCTTCTACCCCGGGACCTCCGTCAGGCGCAGGCGACCGGCGCCGGCCGTACGCCCGTAGGGCCGCCTCGAATCGGCCCACGGCTTCGGCGGCCACTGCGTGGGGGACGCAGTGGTCGCCGAACACCTTGTGCTTCGCACTGCTACGGGTCCGCTCAGCTCGTCGCGAACAGCCCCAGGAACGCGGTCGCGGCGGCGGGCTCGCCTTCGATCCGCAGACCGTTGGCGCCGCCGTCGGGGCTGAGCGCGTGGACCCAGTCGTCCTGCGTCCCGCTCATCCGCGTCGCGGCGCCGGGCGCCTCGCGGTGCTCGACCTTCGCGCGTCCGCGCGAGCGCACGAACGCGTAGTGCTCCTCGTGCTCGCCGTCACGGATCGTCAGCGCCAGCTCGCCGTCGTGCACGGCGCCGGGCTCGCTGAGGAACGGCGCGAGCCGGAAGCAGGCGGCGACGTCGACCCATTCGTCCTCGCGCGGGCGCGACCAGTGGGTCCGCAGCTCCCATCGCGCGATCTCGCCGATCACCGGCAGCAGCGAGCGCCCACGCTCGGTCAGCTCGAGGTCGACGCGCGGCGGCAGCGAGCGGAAGCGGCGCCGTACGAGAAGGTCCTCGTCGGCCATCTTGGCCAGGCGCGCCTCGAGCGCGCCGGCTGAGACGCCGGGCAGCCAGCGACGCAGCTCGTCGAGTCGCAGCGGGCCAGCCGCGAGGTCGCGCACGATGACCATCAGCCAGCGGTCGCCGACGACGTTCAGCGCACGCGCGTCTGGCGCCCACTGGCGTCGTGGCTTCTCCCCGAACTCCCTTCGCGGCATGCCGTTCCCCCACCGCTCCCCCCGGTTGCACGGCCCCCTCGGCCACACCGGCCACACGGAGCGGCCTCCGTAGTGACGACTAGCTCATGGCGCCTGCGGCGACCCCGGAACACGAGTGTTCCCAGGTCGCCTGGAACATACCAAAATCCCACAACATGGAGGCGCGGTGAGCGCTAGCGATACGTGAACGTGGCGCCGAGCATGTCAGCGACCGTCACGAAGCGGTAGCCGCGCGCTCTCAACGTGTCGATGATCCGCGGCAGCGCGGCGAGCGTCTGCGAGCGGGGTCCGCCGCCGTCGTGCATCAGCACGATCGAGCCGTTGCGCGTGCGGCCGACGATCCGCGAGTAGATCGCGTCGCTGCCGGGCGTCTTCCAGTCGAGCGGGTCGACGTCCCACTGCACGGTCGTGAAGCCGAGCCCGCGCGCGAGGCCGGTCAGCGCCGGGCTGACCGCGCCGCCGGGCGCGCGGAAGGAGCAGGGCCGGAAGCCGCTGGCGGCCTGGATCGCGCCCGCGGTGGACGTGATCTGGCCGGAGGCGAACGAGCCGCCGGCCGAGACGTTCGGGTGGCTCCACGTGTGGTCGGCCAGCTCGTGGCCCTCGGCGAGCATCCGTCGCACGAGGCTCGCGTTCGGCGCGACCTGCTGGCCGATCATGAAGAAAGTGCCCTTCACGCCCTTGCTTCTGAGCACGTCGAGGAAGTTCGGCGTCAGCGCCGACGGGCCGTCGTCGAACGTCAGCGCGACCTGCTTCCTCGCGCGCGAGCCGTTCGTGACGTAGGCAGGGCCGGCCGGGATGCAGCCGATCGGCTGGGGCGTGGCCAGCGACAGTACGGCGCCGTCCTGCGGGCGCGCCTGGAAGCAGTTGCCGCCGCCGGCGAGGTCGCAGCCGTCGGTCGACGAGATCACGCGCCAGCGGACGGAGGAGCCGGCCGCGATCCCGATCTTGGCGAGCGAGAGGCGCGCGGTCAGCGAGCGCGGACTGGGCTTGCGCACGCGCGCGTCGAGCGCGTGCAGCGGGCCGTGGCCGCCGGAGCGCAGCACGCGCGCCAGCGTCAGCGTCGTCGTCGCGCCTCTGCGTCGCACGCAGACGTCACGCGAGTTGACCGACGTCGTCTCGAAGACGAGCCGCAGGCACAGCGACCGTCTGCCGTTGCGCAGCGACGCCGGCGACCAGCGCTCGGTCGTCGAGAAGCTCAGCTCCAGACCGTCGCCGGCCTGCTTCAGCGACGCCGCGTCGAGCCTCAGCGGCGTCGGCGCGGTCGTCTCGGGCTGCGTCGGCGCTTCGCCTCCGCCGGGCGCGGCGCCTCCGCCTCCGCCGCGGCCTCCGCCCGGCGCCTGGGCCGACGCGACGAGTGGCGAGAAAGCGAGCGTCACCACGGCAAGGACCGCGAGCTGGAGGATCCGGCTGAGCATGGCGCAGGACCATACGGATTCCGGCGCGGAACGCCTCCTCTGCAATGAAACTGTTACGTCGCGCGCACGGCGCGCCGCCCGGGTGCGCCGCCGTCAGGCGGTGGGTGTCAGACGGAGGGCGTCACGTCGAGCTTGCCGTGGGAGATCGTCACCGCTCGCCGGCCGGCGAGCAGCTCCGCGATCTCCTCCCCGACCAGCTCGCGCCGCCAGCCGCTCAGCGCGCGCACGCTCGGCTGCGGGTCGCCGCGCCGCGCCGCGATCACGATCTGCTCCAGATCGGCGCGCGAGGCGACCAGCTCGTACGCCAGCTCCGCCTCGATCGCGCGCGTCCGGATGACCGCCTCGACCAGCGCGATCAGCGGTGCGTCGCCCTGCTCGCCGCCAGGCCGGCGCGCTTCGCGCGCGATCGGCTCGGCCGCACGCCCGCGCTCGACCGCCTCGACGATCGCCTGGCCGCGGCGGCGCAGGTGGCCGCCGTGCAGACCGCGGATCTGCTCCAGCTCGCGCGGGCTCGACGGCTTGCGCTTGGCGATCTCGACGAGCGCCGGGTCGGGCAGGATCGTCCCGACCGGCTTGTCCTCCTGCTGCGCCGTCCGCTCGCGCCACGCCGCCACCTCGCGCGCGACGGCGCGGGCTCTGGGGTCGAGCTGGCCGGAGCGGGGGAGGCGCTCGTACGCCGTCTCGGGGTCGCGCTCGTCGGTCGCCTCGTCCATCCGGCGGCACTCCTCCTGAGCCCACTGGAGACGGCCGTGCGCGCTCAGCTTGTCGTGCAGCGCGTCGCTCAGCTGCAGCAGGTGGAGCACGTCCTCGGCGGCGTAGGAGAGCTGCTCCTCGGTCAGCGGGCGCGCGTCCCAGCGCGTGTAGCTGGCGGTCTTGCCGACGCGCTGGCCGAGCGCGGCGCCGAGCAGGTTGCCGTAGCCGGTCTGCGCGCCGTAGCCGGCGAAGCCGGCCGCGACCTGCGTGTCGAAGACCTCGCGCACGTCCGTTCTCCAGGCGCGGCGCATGATCGCGACGTCCTGTCGCGCGGCGTGCAGGACGATCTCGATCTCAGGATCGGCGAGGACCGCGGCGAGCGGCGCGAAGTCGAGCTTGTCGAACGGGTCGAACAGCGCGATGCGGACGCCGTTCGGCGCGTCGGCGTCGTCGACGGCGACCTGGACGAGGCAGAGCAGCGCGCGGTAGCGGCCCTCCGACATGAACTCGGTGTCGATGCCGAGGCGGCCGGCCGCTCTCGCCAGCTCGGCGACGCGGGCGATCTCGTCGTCGCCGGAGAGCGTGGGAACAGATGCGTGTGGCACGTCGGGCACTAT
Source organism: Conexibacter woesei DSM 14684 (assembly GCF_000025265.1). Taxonomy (GTDB): domain Bacteria; phylum Actinomycetota; class Thermoleophilia; order Solirubrobacterales; family Solirubrobacteraceae; genus Conexibacter; species Conexibacter woesei. Next base: position 5,773,842 of record NC_013739.1, on the reverse strand, counting down.
GAACGAGCGGGCGGTCAGCCGTCGTGGTGCGGCGCCGGCGAACACCGACCCCGCTGGTAGGATTTCCCTCATGATCTTCTCTTCCAAGGCGGAGTACGGTGTGCGCCTGATGGTCGAGCTGGGCCGCCAGGGGGCGGAGCAGCCGATCAGCTTGAAGGCGATCGCCGCCGCCGAGCAGCTGCCGCTCGCGTACCTGGAGCAGGTCGTGGCGCGGCTGAAGAAGGCGGAGCTCGTCAGAAGCGCGCGCGGCGCGCACGGCGGCTATTGGCTCGCGCGCCCCGCTGAGGAGATCACGATGGACGAGGTCGTGCTCGCGCTCGAGGGCGCGATCGCGCCGATGGAGTGCTTCGTCAACGAGCACACCGAACGCGTGCTGTGCTCGCACGTCGACCACGGCGACGCGGATCAGCACTGCGCCACGAAGCTGCTGTGGATGCGCGTCCAGGGCGGCGTCATCCGCTCGCTGCAGACCACCACGCTCGCCGAGCTGGTGGAGTTCTCGCGCGGCGAGAGCAGCAGACGCGTCGCCGTCGAAGCCTCCTGAACGAATCCCCCACCCGAAACCCGGAGACCATGGCCGAGCTCGAAATCCGCAACCTCCACGTCCGCGTCGGCGAGAAGGAGATCCTCAAGGGTCTCGACCTCTCGATCGGCAAGGGCGAGATCCACGCCCTGATGGGCCCGAACGGGTCCGGCAAGTCGACGCTGGCGAACGTCGTGATGGGTCACCCGAACCTCGACGTGACCGATGGCCAGATCATCTTCAAGGGCGAGGACATCACGGAGGCGGACACGGACGAGCGTGCGCGCGCCGGGCTGTTCATGGCGTTCCAGTACCCAGTCGCGGTGCCGGGCGTGACCGTCACGAAGTACCTCCGCACGGTGATCAACGCGCACCGCGAGTCGCGCGGCGAGGAGCCGATCTCGCTGAAGGACTTCCGCACGACGGTCGAGGCGGCGATGAAGCTGACCGAGGTGCCGAGACAGTTCTCCAGCCGGTATCTGAACGAGGGCTTCTCCGGCGGTGAGAAGAAGCGCATGGAGATCCTCCAGCTCGCGCTCCAGAGACCCGAGCTGGCGATCCTCGACGAGACCGACTCCGGTCTCGACATCGACGCCCTGCGCGTCGTCTCCAACGGCGTGAACGCCGTCGCGGGCGACCACATGGGCGTGCTGATCATCACCCACTACCAGCGCATCCTCCACCTCGTGCAGCCCAGCCACGTGCACGTGATGTACGAGGGCCGGATCGTCAAGGAGGGCGGCCCCGAGCTCGTCACCGTGCTCGAGGAGAAGGGCTACGGCTGGATCAGAGACGAGGTCGAGGCCGCCGCCGCGGCCTCGTGACGTCATGACCGCCGCCTCCTCGATCGCAGCGTTCGACGCCGCCGCGGTGGCGGCGCAGTTCCCGATCCTCCAACGCGAGATCGGCGGCAAGCGGATCGTCTACCTCGACTCCGGCGCGACCGCGCAGAAGCCGGACGCCGTGATCGCGGCGATCGAGCAGTCATTCCGCCTGCACAACGCGAACATCCACCGCGGCGTGTACACGCTCGCGCAGGAGGCGACGGAGCGCTTCGAGGGGGCGCGCGAGCGGATCGCGCGCTTCGTCGGGGCGCGACCGGCGGAGACGATCTTCACGAAGAACGTGACCGAGGCGATCAACCTCGTCGCGTACTCGTGGGGGCGCGCGAACGTCGGCGCCGGCGACACGATCGTGCTGACGCCGATGGAGCACCACGCGAACATCGTCCCGTGGCAGCAGCTGGCGAAGGCGGTCGGCGCGAGACTGGCGTACGTCGAGCTGACCGCCGACGGGCGGCTCGACCTCGACTCGCTCGACGCGCTGCTCGCACGCGCGCCGAAGCTCGTCGCGGTGGCGCACGTCTCCAACGTCCTCGGCACCGTCAACCCGGTGCAGGAGATCGTCCGGCGCGCGCACGCGGCCGGCGCGGTCGTGCTCGTCGACGGCGCGCAGGCGGTCCCGCAGATGCCCGTCGACGTCGCGGCGATCGGCGCCGACTTCTACGGCTTCACCGGCCACAAGGTCTACGGCCCGACTGGCGTCGGCGTGCTGCACGGGCGGCGCGAGCTGCTGGAGGAGATGGAGCCGTTCCTGACCGGCGGCGACATGATCGGCACGGTCGACTTCGACTCCTCGACGTGGAAGGAGCTGCCGTGGAAGTTCGAGGCGGGCACCTCGCCGTACGTCGAGGCGACCGCGCTCGGCGCGGCGGTCGAGTGGCTCGACGAGCTCGGCGTCACGGCGGTTCACGCGCACGAGCGCGAGATCACGCGCTACGCGCTGGAACGGCTGACGGAGGTCCCCGGCCTGTCGGTCTACGGGCCGGCCGCCGAGCACCGCGGCGCGCTCGTCTCGTTCGCGATCGACGGCGTCCACCCGCACGACGTCGCGGAGCTGCTCGGCCGCGAGCAGATCTGCGTGCGGGCCGGCCACCACTGCGCACAGCCGCTGATGCGGCGGCTCGGGGTGCCGGCGACGACACGCGCGAGCTTCGCCGCGCACACGACCACGGCTGACGTCGACGCCCTGATCGACGGGCTGCACGAGGTTCGCCGCATCTTCCAGCTGTAGCTGCGAATCCTTCGCTGCAGCTATGCACTTTACTTCAGCGCATTGAACTACTAGTATGACGCTCGTCTGGTCGAGGGGGCGTGAAAGCGCACCCGAAATCGATCCGACCTGCCGCCATCCACCTGCTCGCGGGGACGCGGGCTCGCACGCGGCGAACCGGCGGGGGGTGTCGCGACCACACCCCCCGCCGCCTCTTCTGGGGCGCCCGGCGCAGCATGCGCCGGGCGCGCCCCCTGCTCGCCGGCGGCGCCCCGCTACGCTCTAGCGACCATGGACGATCTGTACCGCGAGTACATCCTCGAGCACTACAAGCGGCCTCACAACTGGTCGCCCCCCGAGGAGGAGCTGGTCAGCCCCGACCTCGAGTTCGAGGACTCCAACCCGCTCTGCGGCGACACGCTGCGCGTCCAGATCGCCGTCGACGCGGAGAACCGCGTCGAGCAGATCCGCTTCTCCGGCCACGGCTGCGCGATCTCGCAGGCGGCCGCCTCGATGAGCTCGGACGAGGTCAAGGGCATGCCGGTCGAGGACCTGATGCGGCTCGACAAGTCGTTCGTCCTCGAGCTGCTCGGGATCGACATCTCGGCCACGCGGATGAAGTGCGCGCTGCTGTCGCTGAAGGTGCTCAAGAGCGCGGCGCTCGGCGGCGCCGCCGCCTGGCCCGACGCCGACGAAGCGGCGTAGGCGCCGCTCAGCAGGTGCTTCGCGCCTTGTGCGCGCCGCGCGCGGCAGATGCGGGGGTCCCCGCTACAATCGGATGTGTAAATCCGATCATCTGACTAGGACTTCTTCCCCCGTGCCGGAAACGATCACCGTCTGTCCACTCGAAGAGCTGCCCCCTGGAGCGATGCGGCTCGTCGAGACCGACGATCTCGAGATCGGCGTCTTCAACTGCGCCGGAACGATCTACGCGATCGAGGACCGCTGCTCGCACGACGACGGCCCCCTCGTCGAGGGCCTGTTGGACTCCGAGAAGTGCACGATCGAATGCCCTCGCCACGGGTCGCTCTTCGACCTGAAGACCGGTGCGCCGCTCACGCTGCCGGCATATGTCGCGGTGGATACGTTCGCCGTGGTCATCGACGACAACGTGATCAAGCTGGAGGTTGACTGACATGGCCACTCCCGAAGTGCTCGCCGAACAGGAAGCGCTCAAGGGGATCAACGCCGACTACACGGAGCGGTTCGGCTTCCACGACGCCGAGAACTACCTGTACAAGGCGCCCAAGGGCATCAACAGAGAGATCGTCGAGAAGATCTCGGAGTTCAAGGACGAGCCGCAGTGGATGCGGGAGTTCCGCCTCAAGGCGCTCGACCACTTCTTCGCGCACGGGATGCCGAGATGGGGCTCGCCGATGCTGGCGGAGCTCGACTTCGAGGACATCCACTACTTCGTGCGCGCCTCCGAGCGCTCCGAGCGCTCGTGGGACGACGTCCCCGAGGACGTCAAGAAGACGTTCGACCGGCTCGGGATCCCGGAGGCGGAGCGCAGATTCCTCGCCGGTGTCGGCGCGCAGTACGAGTCCGAGGTCGTCTACCACCAGGTCCACAGAGACCTCGAGGACCAGGGCGTCATCTTCACCGACATGGACACGGCGCTGCGCGAGCATCCGGACCTCTTGCGCGAGTACTTCGCGACGATCATCCCGCCGAACGACAACAAGCTCGCCGCGCTCAACAGCGCCGTGTGGTCGGGCGGCTCGTTCGTCTACGTGCCGCCGGGCGTCCACGTCGAGATGCCGCTGCAGGCCTACTTCCGCATCAACACGGAGAACATGGGCCAGTTCGAGCGGACGCTGATCATCGCCGACGAGGGCTCCTACGTGCACTACGTCGAGGGCTGCACCGCGCCGACGTACTCGTCTGACTCGCTGCACTCCGCCGTCGTGGAGCTGATCGCCAAGCCCGGCGCGCGCATCCGCTACACGACCGTGCAGAACTGGTCGCAGAACGTCTACAACCTCGTCACCAAGCGCGCGATCGCCGAGACCGACGCGACGGTCGAGTGGGTCGACTGCAACCTCGGCTCGAAGCTGACGATGAAGTACCCGTCCGTCTACCTGATGGGCGAGCGCGCCCACGGCGAGATCCTCTCGATCGCGTTCGCCGGCAGAGGCCAGCACCAGGACGCCGGCGGCAAGATCATCCACGCCGCGCCGAACACGACCTCGAACATCTTCGCCAAGTCGATCTCCAAGGACGGCGGGCGGGGCTCCTACCGCGGCCTGTTGGAGGTCGCCAAGGGCGCCCACGGGTCGAAGTCGAAGGTCGTCTGCGACGCGCTGCTGCTCGACGAGGACTCGCGCTCGGACACCTACCCGACGATCCGCATCGGCGAGGACGACGTCGACGTCGGACACGAGGCGACGGTCTCGAAGATCGGCGAGGAGCAGGTCTTCTACCTGCAGTCGCACGGGATCAACGAGGAAGAGGCGTCGAAGCTGATCGTGAACGGCTTCATCGAGCCGATCACGAAGGAGCTGCCGATGGAGTACGCGGTCGAGATGAACCGCCTGATCGAGTTGCAGATGGAGGGTTCAATTGGCTAGTGCGACGATCGAGCAGCCGAGCTGGCTGGCGGAGCGCCGTGCGCGCGCCGCCGGTCTGACCGAGCGGCTCGACCTCCCGACCTACAAGGGCAGACCGGGCTGGGAGTTCACCGACATCTCGTCGCTCGACCTGGCGGCGTACGCCGCCGCGGGCGACGGGGACGCCGGCGCTGTCGCGCGGGCCGACGCGCTGTTCGTCGGGCTGGAGCAGCCGATCGTCGTGACGCAGGTCGACGCGACGACCGTCGAGGTCTCGGGCGAGCTGCCCGAGGGCGTCGTCGTGACGACGCTCGAGCGGGCGGCGGCCGAGCATCCCGAGCTGGTCGAGCGCCACCTCGGCACGATCGTCGCCGGCGAGGACGCGTTCGTCGCCCGCAACGAGGCCGGCTTCGCAGGCGGTCTGTTCGTGCACGTCCCGCGCGGCACGATCGTCCCCCGACCCGTGCTCGTCACGGTCGTCCAGGACGCCGATCGCACCGCGCTCAACTGGCGCTCGCTGATCGTCGTCGAGGACGGCGGCCAGGCGGAGGTGTGGGAGCAGTACCTGTCCGCCGACGCCGAGCGCGAGACGCTGCTCAACACGGTTGTCGAGCTGGTCGTCGGCGAGAACGCCAACCTGCGCTTCGTGAACGGGCAGAACCTGTCCGAGAAGAGCTGGATCTTCGGCACGCAGCGGTCCGAGGTCGGCCGCGACGGCGCGCTCGACTGGGTCTCGCTCGGCTTCGGCTCGGCGCGCGGCAAGGTGCGGATGGAGACGAAGCTGGCCGGCAAGGGCGCCGACGGCAGAGTCACCGGCGCCTACGCCAGCCACAAGCGCCAGCACGTCGACTTCGACACGACGCAGGAGCACGCAGCGCCGCACACGACGTCCGACCTCGCCTTCCGCGGCGTCCTGCAGGGCCGCTCGGAGGCCGTCTGGCGCGGCAACATCATCGTCGACCCCGGCGCGCAGCAGACCGACGCGTTCCAGGAGAGCCGCAACCTGCTGCTGTCCAAGCGCGCGCACGCGGACGCGATCCCCGGCCTGGAGATCCAGGCCAACGACGTGCGCTGCACGCACGCCGCCGCGATCGCCCAGATCGATCCCGAGCAGCTCTTCTACCTGAAGTCGCGCGGGCTGCGCCCGGACGTCGCGAAGCGGCTCGTGATCGAGGGCTTCCTCGCCGAGCTTGTGGAGCGCTTCGAGGAGGGCCCGGTGCGTCAGGTGCTCGGCGACGCGCTCGAGCGCCGGCTCGGCCTGATCCTCGGCGACTGACCGACTCCGAAAGCTCAACTGAACCCGAGCGTTCAGCTCGGTATGATGCTCCGGTTTCAAGGGGAGGGTGCGACCGCGTGTTGCGGTCGCACCCACGAACGATTGGGGGAAGCAGATGAGGCGATCGAGCCTCTGTGTCGTCGTGCTCGCAGCCGCAGTGCTGCTCGCGCCGTCCGCAGCGTCGGCGGCGACATGGTCGATCCAGAGCACCCCGGAGCCGGCGACGGCTGTGGCGAGCGTCTTCGGCGGCGTCTCCTGCGCCGGCGCGAGAGAGTGCGTCGCCGTCGGGCGCTGGGACGACGCGAGTCAGGTGACCGCTCTTGCGGAGGGCTGGGACGGCAGCAGTTGGAGACTGCAGACGCCGGCGACGCCGGCCGGTGCCGTCGCGAGCGACCTTGCGGGTGTCCACTGCCGGGCGGCGGGCGAGTGCACGGCGGTCGGCAACTACGAGGACGGCGGCGTCCCGAAGACGCTCGTCGAGCGCTGGAACGGCAGAGCGTGGGCGGTGCAGAGCAGTCCGAACCCCGGCGGATCGCAGGGAAGCTACCTGTCGTCCGTCTCGTGCACGTCGGCGACGACCTGCACGGCGGTCGGCACGTACATCGACGCGCTCGGACAGCAGCAGTCGCTCGCGATGGACTGGGCGTCGGGCAGCTGGAGAATCAGGGCGACGCCGCTGCCGGCGGGCGCGGTCGGGAGCTTCCTGTCATCGGTCTCGTGCACGTCGTCGACGGCCTGCACGGCCGTCGGTACGTCGATAGACGGGATCGGGACGCGGACGACGCTGGCACTGAGACTCAGTTCCGGCACGTGGTCGGTCCAGTCGACGCCGAACCCGGCCGGCGCCGCCGCGAGCTTCCTCTCGGGCGTCTCGTGCCCGGCGGCCGGAGCGTGCACCGCGGTGGGCGTCTCGACCGACAGCAGAGGCGTCGCCTCGACAGTCGCGATGACGCTCGCCTCCGGCACCTGGTCGCTGCAGAGATCGCTCACTCCAGGAGGCACGGCGGGCGCTGCGCTGACGGGCGTCTCGTGCAGCTCGACGACGGTCTGCACCGCTGTCGGCTACTCGTACGACGGCGCGTTCACGTACTCGCCGCTGGCCGAGGATCGCAGCGGCACGACATGGACGGTCGTCTCGACCCCGGTCCCGGCCGGCTCGCTCGGCAGTCAGCTCGCCGGCGTCTCGTGCAGCGCCGCGGCGGTCTGCACCGCGGCGGGCTACTCGCTCGACGTCAACTCGCTGCAGAGAGTGCTGGCCGAGCGGTACCAGTAGCGGCGGTGGACGGCAGCAGGTCGCACGGCGGGGGCCCCTCAGGGGGCGCCCGCCGTCTGCTCCTCCGTGGCGTCAGGCGCGGCTCGCGCGCCAGCGTTCGAGCATCGCCGGCATCTCGCCGAGCAGGAAGCTGAAGAAGTCGATCGACTCCGCCAGCCGTCTGCCGGCCGGCGTCTGCGGGCCGACGACGTCGCGGCCGTCGCTGAGCACCGTGATCATCCGCGCGATCGCCTCGTCGCGGCGGACCGTCGCCTCGAACCAGATGTCGTCGTGGACGACGTAGCGGTCGCGGCGGGAGCCCGGCTCGCGCTCGCGGCTGACGAAGCGGATCTGCATCAGGTATCTGACCGCGCCGGAGATCGCGGCGGGGCTGGCCTGCAGGCGCTCGGACAGCTCGGCTGCGGTGTGGCGGCCGTCGTCGCTGGCTATCAGCGCGGTGAAGACGCGCGCGGGCATGCGCGGGAAGCCCGCGTCGGCCAGCACGACGGCGAAGCGCTCGACGAAGCGCGCCACCTCGGTCTCGTCGCGTGCGCTCGGCATCGGCGGGGAGTGTAACTGTCTTCACATTCTTCACAAGTTTCTGAATGTTCTGTACGCTGATCCGCATGACCTCCGCCATCTCCGTCTCGGGACTGCGCAAGTCCTTCGGGAGGTTCGTCGCGCTCGACGGCCTCGACCTCGACGTCGCGCCCGGCGAGGTGCATGGCTTCCTCGGCCCCAACGGCGCCGGCAAGTCGACGACGATCCGCATCCTGCTCGGCCTCGTGCGCTCCGACGGCGGGACCGTGCGGCTGCTCGGCGGCGACCCGTGGCGTGACGTCGCCGAGCTGCACCGGCGGCTCGCCTACGTGCCCGGCGACGTGACGCTGTGGCCGAGCCTGTCCGGCGGCGAGACGATCGACCTGCTCGGCCGCCTGCGCGGCGGGCTCGACGCCGACCGCCGCGCGCAGCTGGTCGAGCGCTTCGAGCTCGACCCGACGAAGAAGGGGCGCGCGTACTCGAAGGGCAACCGCCAGAAGGTCGCGCTCGTCGCGGCGTTCGCCTCCGACGCCGAGCTGCTGCTGCTCGACGAGCCGACGTCGGGGCTCGACCCGCTGATGGAGGAGGTCTTCCGCGCGTGCGTCGCCGAGGAGCGCGACAAGGGGCGCACGGTGCTGCTCTCCAGCCACATCCTCAGCGAGGTCGAGGCGCTCTGCGACCGCGTCAGCATCATCCGCGACGGCCGCACGGTCGAGACGGGCACGCTCGCCGAGCTGCGCCACCTGACGCGCACGGCGATCAGAGCCGAGCTGACGCGTCCGCCCGACGGGATCGACCGGCTGCCGGGCCTGCACGACCTCGCCGTCGACGGCACGAGCGTCCGCTGCCAGGCCGACGCCGACGCGCTCGAAGGGCTGCTGAGCGCGCTCGCCGCCGCCGGCGTGCGCAGCCTCGTGAGCCAGCCGCCGACGCTCGAGGAGCTGTTCCTGCGCCACTACGAGGCAGAGCCGGCGCCCGTGCACGCGCCCGCGGTGGCGCGATGAGCGGCCTGCTCGGGACGCCCGCGCTCGCGCGCGTCGCGCTGCGGCGCGACCGCGTCGTGCTGCCACTGAGCGTGCTCGCGCTCGTCCTCACCGTCATCTCGACCGCGATCAGCTTCGAGGACCTCTACCCCACCGCCGCATCGCGGCTGAGTCTCGCCGCGGACATCGACGAGAACCCGGGCCTGCGGGCGCTCTACGGCGTCGTCTTCGACGCGAGCACGACCGGCGGGCTGGTCGCCTGGCGGATGCTGGCGTTCGGCGCCGCGCTTGCCGCGCTGCTCAGCGTGCTCGTCGTGATCCGCCACACGCGTGCCGAGGAGGAGACGGGCCGGCTGGAGCTGGTCGGCGCCGGCGTCGTCGGCCGCGCGGCGCCGCTCGCCGCCGCGCTGCTCGTCGTCTGCGCGGCCGACCTCGCGCTCGGCCTGCTGCTCGGGCTCGGGCTGCTCGCGCAGGGCCAGCCGGCCGGCGGCGCGTTCGCGATGGGGCTCGCGATCGCCTCCGCCGGCTGGGTCTTCGCCGCCGTCGCGGCGGTCGCCGCGCAGCTGACCGAGAGCGCGCGTCTGGCGCGCGGTCTGGCGGCCGGCGCGCTCGGTGTCGCGTTCGTGCTGCGGGCGGCGGGCGACGCCGCCGACACCGGCGGCGCGACGTGGCTGTCGTGGCTGTCGCCGATCGGCTGGGCCGAGCAGGTGCGCCCGTTCGCCGGCGACCGCTGGGCTCCGCTCGTGCTCGCCGTGCTCGCCACGGCGCTGCTCGCCGGCACCGCGTTCGCGCTCGCCGCGCGGCGCGACCTCGGCGCCGGTCTGCTGCCGCAGCGGCCGGGGCCGGCGCACGCCGCGCCGCGCCTGCGCAGCCCGCTCGCGCTCGCGTGGCGGCTCCAGCGCGGCGCGCTGCTCGGTTGGACGGCCGGCTTCGCGATCGCCGGCGCCGTCCTGTGCGGGATCGCCGACAGCGTCGCCGACCTCGTCGACGAGAACGAGCAGCTGATCGACATCTTCAGAGACCTCGGCGGGCAGCAGAGCGTCGTCGACTCGTTCCTCGCGTCGATGATGGGCCTGCTCGGGCTGATCGCCGCCGCCTACGCGGTGCAGGCCGTGCTGCGGCTGCGGTCGGAGGAGACTGCGCAGCGGGTCGAGCCGCTGCTGGCGACCGGTGTCGGGCGGCTGCGCTGGGCGTGCAGCCACCTCGTCTTCGCGCTCGCGGGGACGACCGTCCTGCTGGCGGCTGCGGGGCTCGCCGGGGGCGTGGCGTACGGTCTCGCGAGCGGCGACCTCGGCGGGCAGCTCGGCCGCCTGCTGGAGGCCGCGCTGGCGCAGGCGCCGGCGGCCTGGATCGCGGGCGGGATCGCGATCGCGCTGTTCGGGCTGCTGCCGCGCCGCACCGCCGTGAGCTGGGCGGCGGTCGTCGTCTTCCTGCTGATCGGACAGCTCGGGCCGCTGCTGCAGCTCGGCGACTGGGCGATGGACGTCTCGCCGTTCACGCACGTGCCGAAGCTGCCCGGCGGCGAGCTGACGGCCGGGCCGCTGGTCGCGCTGTCGGTCGTCGCGGCGGCGCTGGTGGGTGCGGGACTCGCCGGCTTCCGGCGTCGCGACGTCGGCTAGCGCAAGCGGGCGGCGCGGCCGGCGGCCGGCGGGGCGGGGCGGGGCGGGGCGGGCCGGCGCCGCGAGCGGCGCCGCTACCGCGCGTCGCGCGTCAGCTCGCGATACCCGCGCGCCGGCGGCAGGTCGGTGCCCTGCAGCTGCGACTCGAGTCTCGCGAGCGCGGCGATCCGCTTCTCCAGCGGCGGGTGCGTGGCGAACAGGCCGGCGATCGATCTGCGCGGCGACGCCGGCAGGATGAAGAAGGCGTTCATCTCGCTCGCCGCGCGCAGGTCGCGCTGCGGCACGCGGCTCATCGAGCCGCTGATCTTCATCAGCGCGGAGGCGAGCGCGCTCGGGCGGCCGGTGATGATCGCGGCGCCGCGGTCGGCCGCGAACTCGCGGTAGCGCGACAGCAGCTGCATCAGGAAGAACGAGACCGCGTAGACGGCGAACGAGATCGCGATCAGCGGCAGGATTCCCGGACTCTCGCGGTTGTTGCCGCCGAGCAGGAAGCCCCACTGGAGGATGAACGCCGCGATGCTGGCGAAGAACGACGCGATCGTCATGATCAGCACGTCGCGGTGCTGGACGTGCGCGAGCTCGTGCGCCATCACGCCCTCCAGCTCGGCCGGTTCGAGCAGGTCGAGGATGCCCGTGGTCGCGCAGACGGTCGCGCTTCTCTGCGAGCGTCCGATCGCGAACGCGTTCGGGACCTCGGTCTGCGCGATCGCGATCTTCGGCTTCGGCAGGTCGGCCTGCACGCAGAGGCGCTCGATCAGCGCGTGCAGCTGCGGCGCCTCCTCGACGGAGACGACCTTCGCGTGCATCGCGCGCAGCGCGAGCTTGTCGGACGCGAACAGCTGGACGAAGAAGAGGCCGCCCGCGATCACGATCGCAGCGCCGATCCCAAGGCCCGAGGCCGCGACGGCGGCCATCAGCACGACGTAGACCGCTCCGAGCAGGAACAGCGTGATGACCATCCGGACCTGGAGGCCCGTGTCGCGGCCGAAGCGGGACGTACTGCGCATCGTGGGGGACGGCTCCTGTCTGTCTCTGAGCAAGCGGCCCGCGCGGCGCGCCGGGAGTCAGAGATGGGGCCGGCGCGCCGCGTGGCCTTGGAGGCGCCGGTGGCGCGTCAGGCCCCGACGCGTTGCCCCACCGGCGTGCAATCACTATGCGTCAGAAGCGGCTCGCTCGACAGGCGCCGAACGGACGGACATCGACAGCGTTCGCCCCCGCCGATCGGACCCCCGTCGATCGAAGGGGAGTTGGGCTGATACAACGCAGGGCGTGAGCGCACCAACATCCCGCGTGCGGGTGCTCGTCGCCGACGACCACCCGCTCTTCCGCGAGGCGATCGTCCGGACGATCCGCGAACGGCCCGACTTCGAGCTCGTCGGCGAGGCGTCCGACGGGCGCGCCGCGCTCGAGGCGATCCGCGAGCTGCAGCCGGACGTCGCCGTGATCGACGTGAAGATGCCCGAGCTAGACGGCCTCCAGGTCGTCTCGGCGGTCAGACGCGACGAGCTCGGCACGCGCATCCTGCTGCTGTCCGCCTACCTCGACAGCGCGATCGTCTTCCAGGCGGTCGGCGCGGGCGCCGCCGCCTACCTCTCCAAGGAGGCCGACCGCGCTCAGATCGCCGACGCGATCGCCGCCGTGGCGCGCGGCGAGACGGTGCTCTCGCCCGAGGCGCAGGCCGGCATCGCGGCCGAGGTCCGCTCGCGCCAGGTCGAGGACCGCCCGCTGCTGACGCCGCGCGAGCTGGAGGTGCTCGGCCACGTCGCGGCCGGGCGCGGCGCGCCGGAGATCGCACGGCTGATCCACCTCAGCCCGGCGACGGTGAAGGGCCACCTCCAGAGCCTCTACGAGAAGCTCGGCGTCTCCGACCGCGCGGCCGCCGTCGCGGAGGCGATGCGCCGCGGCCTGCTCGAATGAGCGAAAGGCTGCGGCCGGCGGCCTTGCCTTCCGCCGGAAGAACTCGCCTGGAGGCTCGTTCTTCCAACGGGGTGGTCGACCAATGAACGCCGGCGCGGCCGGCGCGGCGCCGCCTGCGCGGCGCGACGCGGTGCGCGTGTGGGCGCTGATCCGGCTCGCGTCGCTGCCGGCGATCTTCCTCGGGGAGCGGCTCGTCGCGCACCCGAGCCCGCGCAGCGAACCGTTCGGGCCGCTGCTGGTCGCGGCGACGATCTACGCGCTGATCGCCTACGCGGTCGCGTTCGGGCCCGGCTCGCGGCGCCTCCCCGTGCAGCTGCTGGCGGCGCTCGACATCGCGTTCCTGTGCGCGCTCACCTACACGTCCGGCGGCCCGTTCTCGCAGCTGCGCTACGCCTTCTTCCTGCTGCCGATCGGCGCCGCGCTGCTGCTGCGCCCGCTGCTGACCGCGACCGCGTCGCTGCTCGTCGTGCTCGCGTACCTCGGGATCGCGCTGCTCTACCCGACCGAGAACGCGAGCGACTTCGAGCTGACGCAGGCGCTCTACCTGCTGTGGATGGGCGTCGTCGCCGTGCTGCTCTCGCGCCTGCTGGTGCGCCGCGCCGACGAGGTCGAGCGGCTCTCGGCGGACCGCGGCAGGCTCGTCGCGCAGGCGCTCGACGCGGAGGACCGCGAGCGGCGGCGGCTCGCGGGCGCGCTCCACGACGAGGCGGTCCAGAACCTGCTCGCGGCGCGTCACGAGCTGGCCGGCGGCGGCGACCTCGCGTTCGTTCAGCACGGCCTCGACCGCACGATCGCGCAGCTGCGCGACGCCGTCTTCGACCTCTATCCGGCGACGCTCGACCACGCCGGCCTGGCCGCGGCGCTGGAGGCAGTCGCCGAGCACGCGGGCAGACGCGCGCACTTCAGCTGGCAGGTCGACGTCGACCCCGACGCGATCGGCCTGTACGACGCGCTCGTCTTCTCGCTCGCACGTGAGCTGCTGATCAACGTCGCCAACCACGCCGAGGCGAATTCGGTCGCGGTGCGCGTGCGGCGGCTGCCGGGCGAGCTGCAGCTGGAGGTCGCCGACGACGGCCGCGGGCTCGACCCCGCGCGGCTGCGCAGCGCGCCGCTGGAGGGGCACATCGGGCTCGCGTCGGCGACCGAGCGCGTCGAGGCGCTCGACGGACGGCTGGAGATCGCCGCGCAGCCGGGCCACGGCACGCTCGTGCGCGCGCGCCTCCCCGTGCGCTCGGTCGCGGCGGCCGACACCGCGCGCCCCGGGGACGGCCGCCGGTGATCCATCTGCGGATCGTCAGCCCGCCGCGGACGACGGCGACGGCGCTGGAGCTGCTGGAGCGCGCGCCGGCCGTCTGCAACGTCGTCCACCTGCCGGGCGCGGCGCGCAAGCCCGACGGCGACGTGCTGCTGTGCGACGTCGCGCGCGAGGACGCGAGCGTGATCGTCGGAGAGCTGCGCGCGCTGGGGATCCCGCGCGACGGCTCGATCGCGATGGAGCTGGTCGACACGTCGATCTCCGACGCCGCCGACCGCGCCGAGCGCGCGGCCGAGGGGCTGCCGTCCGACGCGGTCGTGTGGGAGCGGGTCGAGGCCGAGGTCGGCGAGTCGACCGAGCTGTCGGCGTCGTTCCTCGCGTTCATGGTGATCGCGACGCTGATCGCCGGGATCGGGATCCTGCTCGACTCGCCCGTCCTGATCGTCGGCGCGATGGTCGTCGGGCCGGAGTTCGGACCGCTCGCCGGCGTCGCGGTCGCGCTCGTGCAGCGCCGCCCGGCGCTCGCGCGGCGGTCGCTCGCGGCGCTCGTGATCGGCTTCGCGGTCGCGATCGTGGTGACCTTCGTCGTCACCGAGCTGGGGCAGGCGATCGGGCTCGTCGGCCCCGAGCACACGAAGGTGACGCGTCCGTTGACCGGCTTCACCTCCAACCCCGACGAGTGGTCGGTGTTCGTCGCGCTGCTGGCCGGCGTCGCCGGCACGCTCTCGTTCACGACGAGCAAGTCGTCGGTGCTCGTCGGCGTGCTGATCTCGGTCACGACGATCCCGGCCGCGGCGAACGTCGCCGTGGCCGCGGCCGCCGCCGACTGGGGCGAGTGCGGCGGCGCGGCGGCGCAGCTGGCGATCAACCTGATCGCGCTGACGGTCGCCTGCGCGGCGACGCTGGCGGTGCAGCGGTCGGCGTTCGTCGCCCGCCGCAGCCGGCACCGGCGGGCCCGGCGCGACCCATCCCGAAATCACACCGACGCGTAGTTATCGTGGTGTCAACGCCCCGGGACGACCGGTCCGCGTGCACGGAGGTCGTACGCGGACCGGTGGGGCGGCCTTCGGGCAAGCCGGCTCTCTGGCGATGACGCTGAGGTAGGCTCGCCGCAAGGAGGAGGACCTTGCGATGGAGGAGCTGACCCTCACGCCGCGCCAACGCAGCGCGCTCGCCGCGATCTGCGACACGTTCTGCCCTGCGGGCGACGGGCTGCTGTCCGCGACCGAGCTGGGCGTTCCCGAAGCGGTCGCCGGACTCGTCGCGCGCGACCCCCGCCCGGCCGCGCGGCGCGAGCTGCGCCAGCTGCTGAGCGCGTGGGACTCGCCCGCGCTGGGGTACGCGACCGGTCATGGCTGGAAGCGCTTCAGCGAGCTGGCGCCGGACCGGCGCGAGGCCGCGCTGGTGTCGTGGGGCGACAGCCGAATGCCACAGCGCCGCGCCGCCTTCAACGCCCTCCGCAAGGGCGCGCTGCTGATGTACTACGCGCTGCCCGGACCAGGCGGCGGCGCGAACCCGGCATGGGAGCGGATCGGCTATCCCGGCCCGCTCGGCAGAGCTGCCGATCCGCCGCCGAAGGCGCTGGAGCCGCTGTCGATCGCAGCCGACACGACGCTCGACTGCGACGTCTGCGTCGTCGGCTCGGGCGCCGGCGGCGGTGTCGCCGCGGCCGTGCTGAGCGCCGCCGGGCTCGACGTGATCGTCGTCGAGGGCGGCGACTACTACGACGACGGCGACTTCGACGGCGGCGAGCTGTCGGCGCTGACGCAGATGTACGCCGGCGCGCCGACCGCGACGCACGACCAGAGCGTCGGCCTGATCGCGGGCGCGTGCCTCGGCGGCGGCACGGTCGTCAACTACTCGACCTCGTTCCGCACGCCGGACGAGGTGCGGGCCGAATGGGCCGCGCACGGCGTCCCGGCGTTCGCCGGCGTCGCCTACAGCGACAGCCTCGACGCCGTCTGCGACCGGCTCGGCGTCAACCAGGAGCACAACGAGCCGTCGACGCGTGACGCGAAGCTGCGCGACGGTGCGCTCGCACTCGGCTGGCACGTCGACGCGATGCCGCGCAACGTCGACGGTCGCTGCGACCAGGGCGTCGACTGCGGCTCGTGCGGGCTCGGCTGCCGTCGCGGCGCGAAGCAGTCGACGACGAAGACGTGGCTGCGCGACGCGAGCGAGGAAGGGACACGGATCGTCGTGCGCACGCGCGTCGAGCGCGTGCGCGTGGAGGACGGCTCCGCCCGCGGCGTCGATGCGCGCACCGCCGACGGCCACCGCGTCACGATCCGCGCCCGTGCCGTCGTCGCGGCCTGCGGCGCGCTTCACACGCCGGCACTGCTGAAGCGCTCCGGGCTCCAGAACCCGCACATCGGCCGCCATCTCAAGCTCCACCCGGCGACGGCGGTGTGGGGCGTCTACGACGAGGAGCTGCGGCCGTGGGAGGGGACGATGCAGGCGCTCTATTCCGACGAGCACCGCGACCTCGACTCCGGCTACGGCGTCAAGTACGAGACGGCGGCCGCGCACCCGCACCTCGCGGTCCCGTTCTTCCCCTGGCGCGGCAGGCGCGAGCACCACGAGCTGATGCAGGCGCTCTCGAACTCGGTCGCGTTCGGCGTCCTGCTGCGCGACCGCGACGGCGGCGAGGTGCGGGTCGGCCGCGACGGCGAGCCGGTCGTCCGCTACAGCCTCTCCCCGTACGACCTCCGCCACGTGCGCGTCGGCGTCGAGGGCGCGGCGAAGATGCACGAGGCGGCAGGGGCGCGGCGGATCTTCAGCTCGCAGAGCCGGTTCGTCTCCTACGAGCCGAACGGGAGCGGCGCAGCCGGCGGCACCGGCGCGGCCCGAGAACGCTGGCTGCGCGACGTCGACGCGTGCGGCTACGGAGCTGGCAGGACGCAGTTCGCGTCGTTCCACATCATGGGCTCGGCGCGGATGGGCGGGTCGCCGACGACGGCCGCTGTGATGCCGAGCGGAGAGACGTGGGACGTGCGCGATCTCTACGTCCTCGACGGCTCGGCGTTCCCGAGCGCGTCGGGCGTCAACCCGCAGGTCTCGATCCAGGCGATCGCCCACATGGGTGCGCGCGAGCTGGCGGCGCGGCTGGCCTGATTCGAGCCGCGAGCGGGTAAGTCGTACTCTTGACGGATCGAGACGATCGTACGGACGGAGGATCGGTGAAGTTCAATCGCATCGCGGACAAGGCGAAGCAGGCGATCGACAAGCGCGGCGGGATGGATGCGCTGAAGGAGGACCTCCAGGAGGTCAAGGACGCCGCCACCGGCAGAGGCACGCTGAAGGACAAGGCGAGAGCGGCTGCCGACGCACTGAAGACTCCGGGCAAGAACGAGCCGGGCCGCCCGCCGCAGGGAGACCCGCCTCCCGACCCGCCGCGCGCGGCGTAGGCGGCTTGCCGATCGTGCCCGGCTCAGGCGGCGGCGGCGACCGCCGCCTGCAGGGCCTCTTCCAGCGCGTCGCGCTGGAACGGCTTCAGCACGTGCGCGACCGGCGCCAGCTCCTGCAGATCGGGGCTCGGCGGGAAGATGCTGCAGATCACGATCGCGATCTGCGGATGGTCGGTGCGCATCGTCTGCGCCAGCTCGACCCCGCCGTTGAACGCGGGTTCGAGCAGCAGCACGTCGATCTCGCCGTCGTCATGGCCGTGAAGCCGGTCGTGGATCACGGGCTCGTGCCCGAGCCGTCGCACGGAACGCTCGAGCAGGGCACGCACGTCGGCCGACGGCTCGGCGATCAGCACTCTGGCCATCGAAGGATCATCCGGTGAACGCGCGGAGAGGGTGCATGAATCCGGTATGGAAGACGGCATGAAGATGGCCGAGGTGCTCGTCGTGGAGGACGAGGACGACGTGCGGCGGCTCGTTCGCGTGCTGCTGGAGCGCGCCGGCCACTCGGTCAGCGAGGCCGGCAACGGGATCGAGGCGCTGCGGCTGCTCAAGAGCGCGACGCCCGATCTGATCGTGCTCGACGTGACGATGCCCGAGCTGGATGGCTGGCAGACGCTTGAGCGGATCCGCGACCTCACCGAGGTCCCGGTGCTGATGCTGACCGCCCGCGCCGGCGAGCTCGACAAGGTCCGAGGGCTCAAGAGCGGCGCCGACGACTACGTCACCAAGCCGTTCGGGCGGCAGGAGTTGCTTGCTCGCGTGGAGGCGCTGCTGCGCCGCACCAGCGGCCCGCCGGAGGTGCGGCCGGCCTACAGAGACGCGATCGTGATGGTCGACTATGTCAGCCGCGAGGTGACCGTCGCCGGTCGGCCGGTGCAGCTGACGCCGCTGGAGTTCAAGCTGCTGTCGGCGTTCGTGCGCCACCCGAACGAGACGCTCGCGCGCGACCGCCTGCTGGAGCTGGTCTGGGGCGACACGGAGGGGTTCGGCGGCGACCAGGTAAAGCTCTACGTGGGCTACCTGCGCCGCAAGCTCGGCTGGGACGCGGCGGCGCCGTCGCCGATCGAGACGGTGCGCGGCTTCGGCTACCGGTACCGACCGCCGGTCGACGGCGGATCGTCGCGGTAAGCGACGAGCGGCGCCGAGCTGCTGGCCGGGTCGCTCGCGCGCACGGCGCGCAGCGGCAGCCGAACGGTGAACGTCGTGCCGACGCCGACCTCGCTGTCGACGCCGATCGTGCCGCCGTGCGCGGCGACGATCGCACGGACGATCATCAGCCCGAGCCCGACGCCCGGAACGGCGCGCGTCGTTGCGTTGGAGGCGCGGAAGAAGCGGTCGAACAGGCGCGCGTGCTCCTCGGCGGGAACGCCGACGCCGGTGTCGGAGATGTCGATCCGCGCCTCGCCGTCGGCGGCGCTGAGCCGCACCCCGACCTGCCCGCCCGAGGGCGTGAACTTGAGCGCGTTGGAGATCAGGTTGTCGAGCACCTGCGCGAGGCGGTCGCGGTCGCCGACGCACGGCACGAGCGGCGCGATCTGCGCGGTCAGCGTGATGCCGGCGTCCTCGGCGCGCGGGCGGGCCGCCTCGACCGCCTCGAGCGTCACCCGCGGCAGGTCGACCGAGCCCGGTTCGAGCAGCAGCGCGCCGGACTCGACCTGCGCCGCGAACAGCAGGTCGCCGACCAGCCGCAGCAGCCGCTGCGCGTTGCGCTCGACGATCTGCAGATAGCGATGCTGCTCCTCGTCGATCGTGGCGCCGTCCTCGCCGAGCACCAGCTCGACGTAGCCGAGGATCGCCGTCAGCGGCGTGCGCAGCTCGTGTGAGACGAGCGCGAAGAACTCCTCCTTGACGCGCTCGGCCTCGCGTTCGCCGGTCACCTCGCGCAGCACGAGCAGGCGGCCGATCACGCGTCCGTGGCCGTCACGAACGGGCGCGGCGTAGCGGGCGAACGCCCGCTGCGTCCCGAGCAGCGTGATCTCGTCGCGTGCCTCCTCGCCGCCGCCGTCGGTTGCGGCATCGAGCGGGACGAGCGTGCCGTTGTGGTCGATCGCCGTCGCGCGCTCGCCGAACGCCGCGCGCACGGCGCGCATCGGCGGGTTGTCGACGATCGGCGCGCCCTCGCGGTCGAGCAGCGCGATCGCGTCGGGCGTCGCGTCGAGCACCGCGCGCAGCACGCTCGCGCCCTCGCGCGCGGAGCGGACCGCGTCGACCAGCTCGGCGCCGCGGCTCTCCAGCTCGGCGTTCTGCCGTTGCAGCGCGGTGCGGTTGTCCTCCAGCGAGGTCGCCATCTGGTCGAACGTCTGCGCCAGCTCGGCGACCTCGCCGCTGCCGCCGTGGTCGTGCCCGACGCGCGCGTGCAGGTCGCCGGCGTCGATCGAGCGCGCCGCCTCCGCGACGCGGCGCAGCGGCGTAAGGACCGATCGGCGGATGTAGTACAAGCACGCTGCGACGAGCAGGATCGTCGCGACGATGCCGACCACGCCTGTGATCTCAGCCGAGCGGGCGATGGCGCCGGTGTGCTCGCGGCGCTTGAGCAACGATGCGCGCTGCGTCTCGACCAGCCTGTCGAGCTGCGTGACGATCGCCGCCGCGCGGCGGTCCTCGACCGCCAGCTGGGCCCTGCTGACGTCCGGATCGTCGAGGATGCCGACGTGCTCGCGGATCGCGGCGAGCTGCGCGCGCAACTGCATCGCGACGCTGTCGGTGCTGCCGCCGAGCACGCCCCGCAGCACGTCGAGCCGGTGGTCGAGGCCCGCGTCCGCGATGCGCAGCTCGCGGACGCTTGCAGCGTCCCCGCTGCGCGCCTCCCGGTGCGCCGTCTCGAAGTCCGACAGCTCGGTTTGCGCGCGGCTGGTCGCCATCACGCGCTGCGCGGTGTCGCGCGCCGCGCGATCGGTCGCGCGCAGGTCGCGTATCGCGACGAGCATCACGACGAGCACGGCGAGGAAGAGGACCGTGAGCATCCCGATCCCGGCAAGGAGCCTCCTCCGCAGACCTCCGTTGCGGTGCATCACCTCACACGGTACCGCGCGACGAGCGCACAGCGCACGGGCGGCGTACGATCGATGGATGAGCGAACAGCCGGGCGGCGTGCGGATACGAGGGATGCACGCGGCGATAGAGCGTGACGGCGTCGAGGATCTCGTCGCCGTCGAGGAGCCGCTGGAGATTCGCGTTGACGGCCGGCCGCTCGCCGTCACGATGCGCACGCCCGGCGACGACGAGCAGCTCGCGGCCGGCTTCCTCTACGGCGAAGGGCTGATCGCGCGCTGGCCGCAGGTCGGGCCGCCCGAGGATCTCGCCGGGAACGCGGTCGAGGTCCGCGGCGCGCTGCTGCGCGACCCCGGCGAGCGCCGCTTCTACACGACGTCGTCGTGCGGCGTCTGCGGCAAGGGCGCGATCGAGCAGGTCGCCGTCGACGCGCCGCGGCTGGAGCGCGACCCGCGCCTGGAGCCGGTCCCGCGCGAACTGCTGGCGAGCCTGCCGGACCGGCTCGTCCAGCCGGAGTTCGAGCGCACCGGCGGCCTGCACGCGACGGGCCTCTTCGCGCGCGACGGGACGGTCCGCTGCGTGCGCGAGGACGTCGGGCGGCACAACGCGATGGACAAGGTGATCGGGTGGGCGCTGGAGCGGGGGGAGCTGCCGCTCGGCGGCGCGCTGCTGTGCGTCAGCGGGCGCCTCTCGTTCGAGCTGGTGCAGAAGGCCGTCGTCGCCGGCGCGCCCGTGCTCGTCGGCGTCGGCGCGCCGACGTCGCTCGCGGTCGAGCTCGCGCGCGACCGCGACCTCACGCTCTGCGGCTTCGCGCGCCGCGGGCGGATCAACGTCTACAGCGGCGAGGAGCGGGTGAGATGAGCCGCATGCTCTTCCGGCAGGTGATCCACGAGGACCTCGGCTGCGCGTCGTACCTCGTCGGCGACAGAGACGCCGGCGTGGCGGCGGTCGTCGACCCGCGCTTCGACGTCGCCGAGTATCTCTCGCTCGCGCGGTACCTGGGAATGCGGATCGAGCACGTGCTGGAGACGCACACCCACGCCGATCACGTCTCCGGCCACGGCCGGCTCGCGGCAGCGACGGGCGCGACGCTCCACGTCCACCGTCTCGCGGAGGCCGAGTACGAGCACGAGCCGTTCGACGACGGCTGGCGGCTGGAGCTGGGCGGGCTGGCGATCACGGCGCTGCACACGCCCGGCCACCGGCCGGAGCACACGTCGTTCCTGCTTGCGGAGACCGAGCGCGGCGAGCAGCCGTGGGCGGTGCTGACGGGCGACACGCTGTTCGCCGGCGACGTCGCGCGGACGGACCTCGCGATCGAGGCGCACGCGGGCGCGCGCGAGATCTTCCGCTCGCTGCACGAGCGCCTGCTCGCGCTCGACGACACGACGGAGGTCTGGCCAGCGCATCTCGGCGGCTCGATGTGCGGCGGCCCGGGGATGGACCTGAAGGTCTCCTCGACGATCGGCTGGGAGCGCCGCCACAACGCGCGCCTGCAGGAGCGCGACGCGGAGCGCTGGGTCGAGCAGTCGGTCGCGGCGCTCGGGCCGCAACCGCCGAGCTTCGAGCGGATCGTGATGCTCAACCGCGGGCCGCTGATCGTCGGCGGCGCCGAGCTGCCGCCGCTGGAGCCGCGTCAGGTCGAGCTGGCGGCGGCCGCCGGCGCGATGGTCGTCGACGTCCGAACAGACGTCCAGTTCGACGACGCGCACATCCCGGGCGCGATCGTGATCCCGATCCGGCAGGCCGGCTTCGGGACGAAGCTCGCGTGGCTGCTGGCGCCCGGCCAGGCGGTGGTGCTGGTCGGCCGCGACGACGACGACGCCGAGCACGCCGCGGCGCTCGCGCTCGCGGTCGGCGCGCGCCGCTTCGCCGGCCGGCTCGCGGGCGGGATGACCTCGTGGCGGGCCGAGGGTCACGAGGTCGCGCGGATCGAACGGCTGGCGGCGGCGGACCTGTCCGCGCGGCGCGCGAGCGACGGCGAGCTGCAGGTGCTCGACGTGCGCGAGGAGGGCGAGTGGCGCGCTGGTCACCTGCGCGACTCGCTCCACGCGCCGTACCACGAGCTGTTGGAGCTGCCGGACGGCCTCGACCCGGAGCGGCCGGTCGCCGCGATCTGCGCGAGCGGCCAGCGCAGCGCGGTCGCCGCGAGCCTGCTGGCGAGCCGCGGCGTGCGCGAGGTGGTGCACGTCGTCCACGGCGGCGTCGGGACGCTCGCGCGCGCCGGCGAGCCGCTCGTGTCTTGAGGCGGCTGACTGGGAAGACTGGGGAGGTCCGCGTCCCCGCGGCCGTCCGCCGCCCCCGGAGGTGCCCGCAATGCCGGAACCCGCCCGAATCCTGCTCGTCGCCAACCGCACAGCCGCGACCGACGGTCTGCGCGATGCGGTGCGCGCCCGCGCGGCGCGCGGCCCGGTGAGATTCCACCTCGTCGTGCCCGCCCACCCGCACGGCCTGCACAAGGTCGTCGATCCGCAGGAGGGCGACCACGGCGAGGCGCAGCAGCGGCTCGAGCAGGCGCTGCCGCAGCTGAGCGCGGCCGCCGGCGCGCCGGTGACCGGCCACGTCGGCGACGCGGAGCCGCTGATGGCGATCGAGGACGCGCTCAACCAGGCGCACTACGACGAGATCGTCATCTCGACGCTGCCGCGCCGGATATCGAGATGGCTCCACCTCGACCTCGTCAGCAAGGCGAGAGGATCGGGCCTCCCGGTGACCCACGTCGAGGCGAAGGACGACGTCCAGTCGGCGGACGCGGAGATGCCGGTCGCATGAGTCGTATTCATTGAGCGTCGCCGAGGAGGTCCGCACCCTCGCGCCGACGCTCGGCTTCCTCGCGGCGGTGCTCGTGCTCGGCCACCTGTGCGAGCGCGAGGGGCTGTTCGCCGCCGCAGGCAGGCTGCTCGCCCGCCACGCCGAGGACTCGCCGCCGCGGCTGCTGGCGCTCGTCTTCGCGCTCGCGGCCGGCGTCACGGCGGTGCTCGGGCTCGACGCGACGGTCGTGCTGCTGACGCCCGTCGTGCTCGCCGGAGCGGCGACCCTGCGCCTGCGTGAGCGGCCGCACATCTACGCCTGCGTCCACCTCGCCAACGCCGCGTCGCTGCTGCTGCCCGTCTCGAACCTGACGAACCTGCTCGCCTTCCACACCGCCGACGTCTCGTTCGTCCATTTCGCGGCGCTGATGGCGCTCCCGTGGGCCGTCGTGATCGCGGTCGAGTGGGTCGTCTTCCGTCGCTTCTTCGCCGACGACCTCGCGGATCCCGACCCTCGTGCCATCGCTGCACCCGCCGCCCCGCCGCTCGCCACCGCCCCGCCGCGCGCCGCCGCCCCGCCGCACGCCGCCGCAGTGCCGCCCGCCGCCACCCCGCCCGCCGCCGACCGCGGCTCGCCGGCGCTCGCGGCCGTCGTCGTCGCCGCGACGCTCGTCGGCTTCGTCTTCAGCACACCACTCGGGGTCGACCCGGCATGGTTCGCCGCCGCCGGCGCGCTCGTGCTCGCCGTGCCGGCGCTCGCCGCCCGCCGCACGACGCCGCGTGCGCTGCTGCACGCCGCCAGCCCCGGCTTCCTGCTGTTCGTGCTGGCGCTCGGCGTCGTCGTCGCGATCGCGCTGTCGCTCGGGCTCGACGACATCGTCGACCGGATCGTCCCGCACGGCGACGGGCTGCTCGCGCTGCTCGGCGTGGCGGGCGTCGCCGCGCTGCTCGCGAACGCGGTCAACAACCTGCCCGCGACGCTGATCCTGCTGCCGGTCCTCGCGGACCGCGGCACGGGGCCGCTGCTCGCGGCGCTGATCGGCGTCAACGTCGGCCCGAACCTCACCTACACCGGCTCGCTTGCGACGCTGCTGTGGAAGCGCGTCCTGCGCGGCGGCGAGCTGGCGCCGAGATGGCGCACGTTCGTGCGGCTCGGCGCGATCTCGGTCCCGCCCGCGCTGATCGGCGGGACGGCGGCGCTGTGGCTGGCGCTGCACGCATAAGGTGCCGCACATGAAGCTCGCCACCTTCCTTCCACCGGGCAGCGACGTCCCGCACGCCGGCGAGGTGCGCGACGACCGCGTCGTCGCGTTCTCCGCCGCGCCGGAGCCCGACGGCGTCCGCGCCCGCCTCGCCTCCGGCGACCGCACGCCCGCCGCCGGCGCCGACTGGGCGCTCGCCGAGGTCGCGCTGCTCGCGCCGGTGCAGCAGCCGCGCGCGATCTTCGGGATCGGCCTCAACTACGCCGCGCACGCCGCCGAGGGCGGGCGCGAGGCGCCCGAGCAGCCGATCGTCTTCATGAAGCTGCCGTCCGCGTCGGTGCCGCCGAGCGGGCCGGTCGTCCGCCCGGCGGTCGTCAGACGGCTCGACTACGAGGCGGAGTTGGTCGTCGTGCTCGGCTCGGACGGGCAGATCGCCGGCTTCGCGGTCGCCGACGACGTCAGCGCGCGCGACCTGCAGCGGCGCGAGTCGCAGTGGACCCGCGCGAAGGGCGCGGACACGTTCTGCCCGTGGGGACCGTGGATCACGACCGTCGACGAGCTGTCCGTCGAGCAGGCGGAGGACCTGCGGATCCGCTCGTGGGTCAACGGCGAGCCGCGCCAGGACTCGCGCACCTCCGACCTGATCTTCGGCTGCGAGGCGCTCGTCGCCTTCCTGCGCGAGACGTGCACGCTGGCGCCGGGCGACCTGATCCTGACGGGTACGCCGAGCGGCGTCGGCGCGTACATGGATCCGCGGCGGTTCCTCGACCCGGGCGACGTCGTGCGGATCGAGATCGAGCGGCTGGGCGCGATCGAGCACCCGATCGCGTAGAGCGGCGAGACGCGCGCGCCGCGGTGCGCGGGAACGGCCCGCCGCTAGTGCTTCGTGATGACGCGGTCGATGAGGCCGTACTCGACGGCCTCGTCGGGCTTGAAGAAGCGGTCGCGCTCCATGTCGTGGTTGACTCTTTCCTCCGGCTGCCCGGTGTGGAACGCGTAGATCTCGTCGATCCGCTTGCGCGTCTTGATGATCTCTCTGGCGTGGATCTCGATGTCGGTCGACTGACCCTCGAAGCCGGCCGACGGCTGGTGGATCAGGATCCGGCTGTTGGGCAGCGACATGCGCTTGCCTCTGGCGCCGCCCATCAGCAGCAGCGAGCCCATCGACATCGCGATGCCGCAGCAGATCGTCTGCACGTCGGGCTTGATGAACTGCATCGTGTCGTAGATCGCGAGACCCGCGTAGATCGACCCGCCCGGCGAGTTGATGTAGATCGAGATGTCCTTGTCGGGGTCGCTCGACTCCAGGTGGAGGAGCTGCGCCACGATCAGGTTCGCGACCTGGTCGTCGACCGCTGTGCCGAGGAAGATGATTCGCTCGTTGAGCAGGCGGCTGTAGATGTCGAACTCGCGTTCGCCGCGCGCAGTGCGCTCGATGACCATCGGGACGAGGGGCATGTGCGGATCGGACCTCCTTGGTGGCGCGGGTGAGATCGGCTGGGCGCCGAGTGCAGCTCGTCAACTCTGGCAGATCGGCCGTTCAGGCGACCCGCAGCACCGCCGCGCCCTCGAACGCGCCCGCGCGCAGGTCGGCGAGCGCCTGCTCGGCGGCGGCGAGCGGGTAGGTCGTCACCTGGGTCCGCAGCGGCACCCGCGGCGCGAGCGCGAGGAACGCCTCGCCGTCGGCGCGCGTCAGGTTGGCGACCGATCTGAGCGTCCGCTCGCCCCATACGTCGACGTAGGGGAAGGAGGGGATGTCGCTCATGTGGATGCCGGCGCAGATCACGCTGCCGCCGCGCGCGACGGCGCGCAGCGCGAGCGGCACGAGCGCGCCGACGGGCGCGAAGATCAACGCCGCGTCCAGCTCCTCCGGCGGCCGCTCGGCGCTCGCGCCGGCCCAGACGGCGCCCAGCTCGCGGGCGAACTGCTGCCCGGCGACGTCACGCTCGCGCGTGAACGCGAAGACCCGCCGCCCCTCGTGGACGGCGACCTGGCAGATCAGGTGCGCCGCGGCGCCGAAGCCGTAGAGCCCGACGCGCTCGGCGTCGCCGGCCATCTGGAAGGCGCGGTAGCCGATCAGGCCCGCGCACAGCAGCGGCGCCACCTGCTCGTCGCTGAAGCCGTCGCTCGCCGGCAGCGGGAAGCAGAAGCGCGCGTCGGCGACGGCCAGCTCGGCGTAGCCGCCGTCGATGTCGCAGCCGGTGAAGCGCGCCTTCGCGCAGAGGTTCTCGCGCCCGCTGGTGCAGTAGCGGCAGACGCCGCAGGTCCAGCCGAGCCACGGCACCCCGACGCGCGCGCCGATCCCTGCCCGCGTCCCGGACTCGACGTCTCCGCCGATCACCTCGCCGACGATCTGATGGCCGAGCACGAGCGGCTGGTGGCCGGCCGCCAGTTCCCCGTCGCGCAGGTGCAGGTCGGTGCGGCAGACGCCGCACGCGCGCACGCGCAGCAGCAGCTCCCCCGGTCCAGGCAGCGGCTCGGCCAGCTCGGCCGCGCTTAGCGGCTGCCCCGGCTCCGTCAGCACCATCGCGCGCATGCGACGAGCATCCCCGCCGCCGCCGCGCACGTACCGCGCCCGCTACTTCGCCAGGCGTTCCAGCACGGCGCGCTCCTCGTCGAGGATGCGTCTGATGCGTGCCTGGAACTCTCTGTCGTTGCGGCGCGCCTCGATGTGATCGCCGATCGCCGTTCGCACGGCGTCCGACACCGTCGTCTCGTCGACGCGGGCGACGGCTTCGAGTTCTCTGGCCTGCTCGTCTGGCAGACGAAGAGTCATAGAGCGCACTTCCATTCCCCCTCAGACTAGCAATGGACACCACCCTGAATAGGTAGCAAGATACCAACTAGAACTGGTATTGCAATACCACGGTATCTGTTCTGGTACGTTCCGGACCGTGTCCGGCCTCCCGCTTGCGGACTTCCTCCTGATCGCCGAGGCGGTGATCGGCGTCGATTCGGCGCGCCTCGAGCGACTTCCCGGAATCGCACGCGCCGAGTCTGCGCTCGCTGCGCCGAACGCCGGCTTCGGGGACGTCGAGCTCTACCCCGAGCTGCACAAGAAGGCCGCGATCCTCTGCTCGCGGATCGTCCGCAACCACCCGCTGCCCGACGGGAACAAGCGCGTGGGGTATGTCTGCATGATCGAGTTCATCCGTCGCAACGGCGCCGTGGGCGCCCGTCGCGAGCCTTGACGAGCGCGCCGAGACGATCGAGCGGCTGGCGGCCGGCACGCTGACCGAGGACGACTTCGCCGCCTGGGTCGCGCGTCAGATCGCCTGAACTACGCCTTCAGCTTCTTGCCCGTCGCGAACAGCCAGCTGCTCCAGGCGATCATCGCGGCGGCGAGCGCGGCCATCACGCCGAGCGACAGCCAGACGGAGACGTCGCTGACGCCAAGGAAGCCGTAGCGGACGGCGTTGATGACGAAGAACAGCGGGTTGACGTGCGAGATCTCCTGCCACGGCGAGGGCAGCGTGTCGACCGAGTAGAAGGTGCCGCCGAGGAACGAGAGCGGCACGATCACGATGTTCTGCACGAAGCTGGCGTGGTCCCACGACTGCGCGTAGACGCCGACGATCACGCCGAGCGAGGAGAAGATCACCAGCGCCAGGACGACGGCGATCAGCAGCACGAACGGATCGTGGATCGGCACCGAGACGACCGGCAGCGAGATCAGCACGAGCACGACCGCGATGATCAGCGCGCGCACGGCGCCGCCGAGCGAGAGGCCGAGGTTGACCTCCCAGCTCTTCATCGGCGAGGCGAGCACGTCGTTGATGTAGCGGTCGAAGCGCGCCTGGAAGACCGACGA
Organism: Conexibacter woesei DSM 14684; assembly: GCF_000025265.1. GTDB lineage: Bacteria > Actinomycetota > Thermoleophilia > Solirubrobacterales > Solirubrobacteraceae > Conexibacter > Conexibacter woesei. The sequence goes on along the minus strand of NC_013739.1, from coordinate 5,745,715 downwards.
GGAGTTGTTCGTGTACGCCGCCTGGACCATCGCCATCGTGACGAGGCCGGGGACGATGAAGACGTCGTAGTCGATCCCGTCGACGCCGCTGATGCGGCTGCCGAGCGACAGCCCGAAGACGAGGATGAAGAGGAACGAGGCGACTACCGGTGCGGCGATCGTCTGCTGCCACAGCTTCAGCACGCGGTTGACCTCGCGGCCGCTGAGCGAGATCAGGCCGCGGTGGCGGTCGGCGAGCGACGACCCGCCGCCGGGGGCGGCGGTGGGCGCGTCCGGGGTCGTTGCGCTCATGCGGCGGCCGCCATCGCCTTGACGTACACGTCCGCGAGCGTCTCGACGCCGTAGTGCGAGCGCAGCCCGTCGGCCGAGTCACGCGCGAGCAGCTGCCCGCCGCGGATCAGCGCGATCTCGGCGCACAGCTCCTCGGCCTCCTCGAGGTAGTGCGTCGTCAGCAGCACGGTCGTGCCCTCGCCGTGCAGGCGGCGGATGTACTGCCACAGGTCGATCCGCAGCTCGAAGTCGACGCCGGCGGTCGGCTCGTCGAGGATCAGCAGCGGCGGCTCGTGCATCAGCGCACGGGCGATCAGCAGGCGCCGGCGCATGCCGCCGGAGAGCTTTGGCGCGCGCGTCTTCGCCTTCCCGCTGAGGTCGAAGATCTCCATCATCTCCTTCGCGCGCCTGCGTGCGCGAGCCGGCTCCATCCCGTAGTAGCCGCCGTGGTAGAGCAGCGTCTCCTCGACGTCGAGGAAGCGGTCGAGGTTGATGTCCTGCTCGGCGAGGCCGATCAGCCTGCGCGCGTCGGCGTTGCGATGGTCGTGGCCGAAGATGCGTATCTCGCCGCCGGTCGTGCGGATCAGGTTGCAGACGGCGCTGATGAGCGTCGTCTTGCCGGCGCCGTTGGGGCCGAGCAGCCCGAAGAACTCGCCGGCCGGCACGGTCAGGTCGAAGTCCTCCAAGGCGAGGAACCCGTCGTCGTAGCGCTTGGTGAGCCCCCGCAGCTCGAGCGCCGGAGTGGAAGTGGTTGCGTGGTCCATCACCTTCGAGGCTAGTACACGTCGCGGTACCCTCCGTGCCCGATGTTCCCGGTCAACGTCCCCAACGTCCTCACGGTCCTGCGGATCCTGCTCGTGCCGGTGCTCGTCGTCGCGCTGCTCGACGAGACGCCGAACGGCGACCTGTGGGCGGCGATCGTCTTCGCCGTCGCGTCGCTGACCGACCTGCTCGACGGCTACCTCGCGCGCACGCGCAACGCGATCACGACGTTCGGGAAGCTGATGGACCCGATCGCCGACAAGCTGCTGATCATCGCCGCGCTGGTGGCGCTCGTCTCGCTCGGCCGCGTCGCCGCGTGGGTCGCGATGGTGATCATCGCGCGCGAGTTCGCCGTCACCGCGCTGCGGATGGCCGCGACCTCGCAGGGCGTCGTGATCTCCGCCAGCTTCTTCGGCAAGCTCAAGACCTGCTTCCAGATCGCGATGGTGATGGCGCTGATCCTGGCGGGCAGCGTGCTGTGGGTCGACCTGCTCGTCTACGCCACGGTCGCGGTCACGGTCGCGTCGGGCGCCGACTACTTCTTCGGCCTGCGGCGGACGCTCGGCGCGCGCGACCGCGCTGGATCCTCGCCCGGGGGCTCGGATCCAGTTGGAAGAACTCGCCCGGGGGCTCCTTCTTCCAGCGCGTGACGCGGCGCCTACGCGGCGCCGTCGAGCCAGGCGCGACGGGTCGCGTGGGCCGGCGAGTGCTCGCCGGTCTCCAGCTCACGCCGCAGCTCGCCGAGCAGCCCGAAGCGCTCGGCGTCGACGTTGTGCTGGTGGATCGTCTCGAGGTTCTCCTGCCGTGCGGAGAAGAACGAGTCGTCGCGCAGGTGCGGGAATCTCTCGATCACGCCGCGCACCATCTCGCGGACGCAGTCCTCGACGAAGCGCGGGCGCCGGTGCGCCTTCTCGACGACGGCGCCCTCGTCGCTGCGCTTCATCAGCTCGTAGATCTCCGACGACATCGAGCCCTCGACGATGTCGAGCAGCGTGCGCGCGTCGATGTCGTCGTCGCTGTCCTCCGGGCAGCCGATGTGGAGCGTGCCGAGGCCGCGCTGGTTGTGCGTCGCGACGGGGACGTGGTCGAAGATGCGCAAGATCTCGTCGTCGCTGAAGCCGTCCGCGAGCAGCCGCTCGCGCGAGGAGCCCTCGATCAGCTGCTGCGCGCACGGGCACGCGGTCATCCCCTGCGCGGCGACGCCGATCAGCCGGCGGGTGCCGCGCTCGGACGCGACCGCCGAGCCGTAGAGCGTGTAGATCTCCTGCGTCGTGATGCCGGAGACGGGCGCGGGCTTGTGCTCCGGGTAGCGTGCCTCGATCGTGACCTCGGCGCGGCGGGCGCCCTGGCGCTCGCGCACGCGCTCGGCGACGTGCTGCGCCAGCGTCTCGGCGCGGAACGTCGCCTCGCCGAGGATGACCTCGCCGATCGCGTCGTTGACGACCTCCTCGAAGCGCGACATGTGGGCGCCCTTCTGGCGCGGCCCGAGGTCGACGAAGCATTCGAGTCTGGCGGAGAAGAGTTGTTCCGCGCCATCTTGTCTGATGCGGATGACCTTCTCGACGCCGGTGACGCCGACGCGCGAGAGGCTGACCTCGAGCGGCGGCAGTCCCGCCTGGACGTCTGGCGGCTGGTAGCTGGCGGTGCGCGTGTCCGTCATTCGAAGGGAAATCGTAGCGAGGCGAAGAACTTCGCCCCCTCGACCGCGAATCGGGCTTGGGCATGCGATCGGTCTGTGGTATCAATCCGCACCTGGCTGGAAGCCGCCTCCACGCTCGTGGGCTGGAGAGCACGACATGGCTCAGCCCATCGCGACAGACGTCGCGGACGTAGCGTCCAGTTACGAGGTGCATTGAGGAGAGGGGGGCCTGCCCTGCGCGGGTCCGAATCGCGTCTCGAAGAGGAACGAGCTCATCGTGAGGGAGAAGGCTGCAGTTCTGTTGGCGGACGAGGCTCCGATCGCGGAGATGGAGGAGTTTCGCCAACTGATAGCCGAGGGTCAGGAACGCGGATACCTGACGTTCGAGGAGATCGCCACCACGCTCGAAGAGGTGGAGGTCACGAAGGAACAGGTGCAGGAGCTGCATGCGCACCTGGAGGAGCACGGCATCGACGTGGTCGAGGCCGACGGCAAGCCGGCGGTCTCTGCGGCTGGCGCCGCGGAGGGGGAACGGCCGGACACGCGCCGCAGCAGCGGCTCGGCGAAGCGCCCGGAGATCGACCTGACGGTCGAGCCGAGTCTCGACTCGCTCCGGCTCTACCTGCGTTCGATCGGCAGAGTCAACCTGTTGACGGCCGAGCAGGAGGTCCACCTGGCGCAGCGCATCGAGCGCGGCGACATGCGGGCCAAGCAGCAGATGATCGAGGCGAACCTGCGCCTCGTCGTGTCGATCGCGAAGGGGTATCTCGGACGAGGGCTCACGTTCCTCGACCTGATCCAGGAGGGCTCGCTCGGGCTCATCCGCGCGGTCGAGAAGTTCGACCACCGTCGTGGCTTCAAGTTCTCGACGTACGCGACCTGGTGGATCCGCCAGGCCGTGACGCGCGCGATCGCCGACAAGGGCCGGACCATACGGATCCCGGTCCACATGGTGGAGAAGCTCAACAAGGTCGTGCACGTCGAGCGCCAGCTCGTGCAGTCGCTCGGCCGTGAGCCCACGCCGGAGGAGATCGCGGCGGAGCTCGAGTGCACGGTCAGGGAAGTCCGGGACATCCTGCGGATGGCCCAGCAGCCCGTGTCGCTCGAGAAGCCGATCGGCGAGGAGGAGGAGTCCGAGCTCGGCGACTTCGTCGAGGATCAGACGGCCGAGTCACCGTTCGAGCTGGCGTCGGAGAACCTGCGGCGCGACAACGTGCGGCGGGCGCTTCAGGCGCTCCCGCAGCGCGAGCGCGAGGTGATCGAGATGCGCTTCGGCCTCGGGGGAGGCCGCCCGCGCACGCTGGAGGAGGTCGGTCGCGCGTTCAACGTCACGCGCGAGCGCATCCGCCAGATCGAGAACCACACGCTCAAGAAGCTCGAGGCGCTGCCCGAAGCACAGCGCCTCCGCGACGCGTCCTAGCACGCGCCGCCCCGATCCGCGTGAAAACCGCCGCCTCCTCGGAGGCGGCGGCTCGCGGCGGGCCTCGCTACACTTCGCCGGCCTGAATCGCTCATGGGCGGATGTCCGAGTGGTTAAAGGAGACGGGCTGTAAACCCGTTGGCTCTGCCTACGCAGGTTCGAATCCTGCTCCGCCCACTGCACGTCCCCCGCTTCGGCGGGGGACGCCGCCGTCACTCAGGGGGCTTCGGGTACGGCGACGTCGAGCGCGAGCAGCGCGGCGCGAGCCAGCTGCGGCTCGGAGCCGTCGGCGACCGCGATCAGCGCCGCCCGCCACGCTGCTGCGAGCACGAGGCCGAGAAGAGGGGACACCGGGTCCGTATGCGTGCTCAGCACGTCGGCGAGTCGGTCGCGTCTCGCGCCGGCGGGCGGTGCTCCCAGGATGTGGAGGAATCCCTCGCGGACCGCGAAGTCGAACCCGACCACCAGCGCGGTTCTCACGCCCGCGGTGCGATCGGCCGCGTCGCCGGTGGCGGAGATCGCGCCCTCCATCCGGTCCAGCAGGCGCCGCTCGACGTCCTCGCGCACGAAGGCATACAGGCCGAGCTTGCTGCCGAAGTGGTGGTAGAGCGCGCCCGTCGTGACCGATGCCGCTTGCGCCAGCTCGCCGACCGTGACCGCGTCGAAGGGGCGCGCCCCGAACGCCGTGACGGCAGCGAGCGCGAGCCGGCCCTTCGGGGAGGTCGACACCGGAATCCATTCGCGCATGCGGACATAATGCTGTTACGCTCACGCATAATCAAGTTATGCCGCGGAAAGGACGCGCCATGAAGCTCGAGTTCCTGCTGGTCCCCACATCCGATCTGAACGCGTCGCTCGCGCTCTATCGCGACGGTCTCGGCTTCACCGAGCAGTGGCGCGAGGGCGACGCGACCGTCGCGCTGGCGCTGCCGGGCACCGACACGCAGCTCATGCTCGACGCCAACGATCCCGACGCCCCGCTCGGACCCCTGTTCATCGTCGACAGCGTCGAGACGTTCCACGCCGGCCGCCCGCAGGCGCTCGCCGTGGTCGCCGAGCCGTCGGAGATCCCCGGCGGCTTCCTCGCCACCTACCAGGACCCGGGCGGCGCCACCCTCTACGTCATGGACCAGTCGACCGACGCCGCCACGACGTAGCGCGAGCACGACCTTCGCGCGACTCGTCGCCGAGGCCGGCGGCCGTGTGCGCCGCCGTCATGACCGGATGCCGGATCGGCATCGGCGCCTGCGGGCGGCGGTCGGCCCCGACCCCGCTTGACGCTCCGGATCGGAGCGGATCGCACCGCCGCGAGACAGCCTCCCGCGCGATGGCGGGCGGGCGCCCCGCCGGGTAGTCCTACCCGCGCGCCGTCGGCGCACGTTCCCTCGCCGATCTCCCGGAGGCCCCGTGTCGAGCGTCCCGTCATCGCGTGCAACCCGCTTGGGTGCCGCGCTCCTCTCCCTCGTGCTGCTGTCCGTCCTCGCCGTCTCGTCCGCCCACGCCACGCCGCCCGGTCCGGGCTACGCCGCGACCGTGCTCGGCGACGGCCCGACGTCGTACTGGCGGCTCGGCGAGCGGCCGGGGGCCGCCGTCGCCGTCGACCAGACCAACCACCACCCCGGCTACTACGGCGGTCCGCCGATGGGCCGCCTGCCGCACTGGGTCGGAACCGGCGGCGGTGACCACGACCACGCGATCGACCTCGACGGCCTGCTGTCGAAGCCGCTCGGCCAGTTCGTCCACGTGCCCGACAACGGTCACCTCGCATTCGCCGGCCGTGCGCCGTTCAGCCTCGAGGCGTGGGTTCGCCCGCGCGGCTTCAACGGCGTCACGCGCCGGATCGTCTCGAAGGAGAGCGCGACGAGCGGCTACCTGCTCGGCGTGCAGGAGGACGGCCTGGTCTTCTCGCGCTACGGCGAGGCCGGCTGGGACACGGCACGCACGTCGGTCGACGCGACCCGCTGGAGCCACGTCGTCGCGACCTACGACGGCAGCGCGCTGCGCGTCTACGTCGACGGCTGGCTGTCCGCGCAGTCGCCGTCGGCGGTCGAGCTGCCGGAGGCGCGCAGCGACCTCTCGCTCGGCGCCAAGCAGTCGCGCTGGCGCTACTACGCCGGCGGGCTCGACGAGGTCGCGATCTACCCGTACGCGCTGTCGGACGGCCAGGTGCTGACGCACGCGCGCGTCGGCGGGGGAGCGCGCTAGACGCCCGACTCCGCGCGCCTGCGACAATCCCCGCATGAGGCAACTTGCGCGCATCGCCATCGACGACTCCAGATACGACGACCGGCTCTGGAAGCTGCTGGAGGAGACGGGGCTCGACCGCGACGACTTCGAAGGGCTCGACTACTTCAGCCTGCTGCCGTTCTTCGTGCTCGCCGGCGCGTCGGTGAGATCGCACGTGCACCTGCACGGCGACCACAGCCACTTCGAGGCGGTCACGCTGGAGATCCCGGAGGAGCTCGAAGAGGCGTTCTTCGGCGTGCTGCCCGACCTGCTCGACCAACTGGTCGAAGACTGAGCTCCCGGCGCCTTCACGCAGCGGCCCCCGGCCCCGGTATGCTCGCCGGCAGGCGGGGGGCTGGCATGCGGGGAAGGCGAGCTTGAGCGAAGACAAGAGGGCGATCACGCCGGGTTCCGCAGTCGGAAGCGGCGCGCCCGTGTCGATGACGTTCCCGGTCCAGCTGCTGCTGGTCGAGGACGATCTCGGCGACGCGGTGCTCGTGCAGGAGCTGCTCGCCGACGCGGCGCCGCAGATGGAGGTGCTGCACGTCGGCACGCTGCGCGAGGCGGAGGAGCTGCTGCCGGGCGGGCTCGACTGCGTCCTGCTCGACCTCGGGCTGCCCGACGCGATCGGCCTGGAGCCGGTCGCGCGGCTGCGCGCCGCCGCGCCGGACGCCGCCGTCGTCGTCCTGACCGGCCACGACGACGAGCACCGCGGGATCGAGGCCGTCTCGACCGGTGCACAGGACTACCTCGCCAAGGGCGGCGTCGACGGCTCGATGCTCGCGCGCGCGATCCGCTACGCGATCGAGCGCCGCCGTCTCGAGCGGTCGCAGCAGGAGCTGCTCGAAGCGCGCCTGGAGGCGCGCGAGAACGCGCGGCTGGAACGCGGCCTGCTGCCGACGGCGCTCGTGCGCGACCCGCGTGTCACGCTGAGCACCGGGTACCGCCCCGGCCGGCGCCGAGCACTGCTGGGCGGCGACTTCTACGACGCGGTCGAGTTGGACGACGGCACGCTCCATGTGCTGATCGGCGACGTCAGCGGCCACGGTCCCGACGAGGCGGCGCTCGGCGCCTGCTTGCGGATCGCCTGGCGCACGCTGACGCTCGCCAACCGCCCACCCGAGGAGAACCTGGCGCGGCTGCAGGACATGCTGCGCTACGAGCGCCACGCGCCCGACATGTTCGCGACGCTGTGCGTGCTCGTCGTCGCGCCCGATCGCGCGACGGGCGTCGTCTTCCTCGCAGGGCACCCGCCGCCGGTGCTCGCCGACGATCGCGGCGTGCGCCTGCTCGACGCCGAGCACGTCAGCCCGCCGCTCGGGTTCGTCGACCCGACCGGCTGGGCCGGCAACGCGGTCGAGCTCGCCGGCGACTGGTCGCTGCTGCTCTACACCGACGGGCTGATCGAGGGGCGCATCGGGCCCGGCTCGGAGCGGTTCGGGACCGAGCGGCTCGTCGCGCTGCTCGAACGCGAGCGCTTCGACGAGGTGCCGCGCGGCCGCGATGCGGCGCCGCTGCTCGACGACCTCGTCGCCGAGGTCGAGACGCTGCACGGTGGGGTGCTGACCGACGACCTCGCGATGGTGCTCGTCACCGCGCGCCGCAGCGTCTGACGATGGCGAGTCGCACACCGCTTGTCGGTCGGCGCACGGTCAGCGAATGGTTCACCTGGGCCGCGATCGTGCTCGGCGTCGTGACCGTCGTCAGCATCGTGCTCGGCGTCCTCGCGATCGTCCGGCTCACCGACGCCCGCAACCTCGTCGTCTCGCGCAACGGGCCGGCGCTGACGGCGTCGCTGCAGCTCTCCAACGCGCTCGTCAACCAGGAGACCGGCGTCCGCGGCTACGCGCTGACGGGCGAGGAGACGTTCCTGCGGCCGTACAGAACGGGCCGAGTCGAGGCGGCGGATGCGCTCGCGCAGCTGCACTCGATCACCGCGATCGACGAGCACGCGGAGATCCGCCGCGACGTCGCCGAGGTCGAGCGGCGGATGGCCGCGTGGCGGGAGGCGTACGCGGAGCCGACGATCCGGGCGGTCGCGGCCGACGGTCCGGCCGCCGACGCCAAGCCCGAGCAGGAGCTCGGGCGGGCGCTGTTCGACCGCGTTCGCGAGGCGATGGCCCGCGAGCAGGCGAACATGGTCGCCGTCCGCGACGCCGGTCGCGAGCAGCTGTCCGACGCCGCGCGGTTCCTGACGGCGACGTTCGTCGCGATCGCGATCCTGCTCGTGCTCGGGATCGTCGGCGTCGTGGTCGCGCTGCGCCGCACCGTCAGCCTGCCGCTGCGCGGCGTCGCACGGCGCGTCCGCCGCACCGCGCGCGGAGACTTCGAGCACGAGATCGTCGGCGAAGGGCCGCGCGACGTCGTCGCGCTCGCCGAGGACGTCGACACGATGCGGCGCCGGATCGTCGAGGAACTGTCGGAGATCACGACCGCCCACCGGCAGCTCGACGAGCAGACGCGTGAGCTGCAGCGCTCCAACGCGGAGCTGGAGCAGTTCGCGTACGTCGCCTCACACGACCTGCAGGAGCCGCTGCGCAAGGTCGCGAGCTTCTGCCAGCTGCTGGAGAAGCGCTACAAGGACCAGCTCGACGAGCGCGGCGAGCAGTACATCGAGTTCGCCGTCGACGGCGCCAAGCGGATGCAGCAGCTGATCAACGACCTGCTCGCGTTCTCGCGCGTCGGCCGCTTCACGAGCGAGCTGGAGCCGATCGAGAGCGAGCAGGTGCTGAGCCAGGCGCTCACGAGCCTCGCGACGGCGATCGAGGAGAGCGGCGCGGAGATCGTCGTCCACCATCCGCTGCCGCGCGTGCGCGGCGAGGTCTCGCTGCTCGCCGGCGTCTTCCAGAACCTCGTCGGCAACGCGCTCAAGTTCCGCGGCGAGGAGCGGCCGCGGATCGAGATAGGCGCTGCGCGCGACGGTGACGATTGGACGTTCGCGGTGACCGACAACGGGATCGGCATCGAGCCCGACTACGCCGAGCGGATCTTCATGATCTTCCAGCGACTGCACCCGAAGGACGTCTACGCGGGCACCGGCATCGGGCTCGCGATGTGCCGCAAGATCGTCGAGTACCACGGCGGGAGGATCTGGCTCGACACCGAGTCGGCCGAGGGCACCACCTTCCGCTTCACCCTTCCCGCCCTCCAGGAGACCGAATGAGCACCCCTCAGATCATGGAACCGATCGACGTCCTGCTGGTCGAGGACGACCCCGGCGACACGCTGATGATCCGCGAGGCGTTCGACGACAACAAGGTCCGCAACACGCTCGCGTGCGTCACCGACGGCGTCGAGGCGATGGAGTACCTGCGCAGGGAGGGCCAGTTCGCCGACGCGCCGCGTCCCGACCTCGTGCTGCTCGACCTCAACCTGCCGCGCAAGGACGGGCGCGAGGTGCTCGCGGAGATCAAGGGCGACGACGACCTCTCGACGATCCCGGTCGTCGTGCTGACGACGTCGCAGGCCGAGGAGGACGTCCTGCGCAGCTACCGGCTGCACGCGAACGCGTATGTCACTAAGCCGGTCGACTTCGACCGCTTCATCGAGGTCGTGCGGCAGATCGACGAGTTCTTCGTGACGGTCGTGAAGCTCCCGAAGCCGTAGCTGTCGCCGCGCTGACGGCGGCCAAAGACATAAGCGGAACCCATTCCGCTCTCGTGATACGGTGAAAGCGGAATCCAGTCCGCTTTCTACTCCGAGGTGCTCGCATGGCCACCGCCACCCAACCGCTCAGCGGCGTCTACAGCGTCGATCCCGTCCACTCGAGCTTCGGCTTCGCGGTCAAGTACATGGGCGTGACGACGTTCAAGGGGACGCTCGACGACGTCGACGCGACGCTCACCGTCACCGACGGCGTCGCGCAGCTCGACGGTGCTGCGGTGGTCGAGTCGATCTCGATCCGCACGCCCGAGCAGTTCCGCCAGCACGTGCTCGGCGACGAGTTCTTCGCCGTCGAGCAGCACCCGCACGTCACGTTCAGCTCGGACTCCGTGACGCTCGCCGACGACGGCAGCGTTACGGTCGGCGGGCGGCTGACGATCCGCGGCGTGACGAAGCCGGTCACCGCGACCGGCACGTGGTCGCCGGAGGCGGAGCTGTTCGGCCAGCGCAAGGCGGCGCTCGCGATCGCGGCGACGGTCGACCGCACCGACTTCGGCCTGAACTGGAACGCCGACCTGCCGACCGGCGGCAAGGCGCTCGCCGACGACGTCACGCTCACGATCGAGCTGACGCTCGTCGCGCAGGGCGCCGGCGCAGGGGACTGACCGGTGCGGGTCCTGGGGATCGCGGGCAGCGTCCGCCGGGGCTCCCACAACCGCAAGCTGCTCCGGGCGGCGGCCGCCGCGCTGCCGCCCGGAGTCGAGCTCGAGCTGTGGGAGGGCCTCGCCGACCTGCCCGCCTACGACGAGGACCGCGACGGCGACGCGCCGCCCGCCGCGGTGCGAGAGCTGCGCGACGCGATCGCCGCCGCCGACGCGGTTCTGATCGCGACGCCGGAGTACAACGCCGGCATGCCGGGCGTGCTCAAGAACGCGTTCGACTGGGCGTCGCGGCCGTGGGCGACGCACCCGCTGCGCGGCATGCCCGTCGCCGTCGTCGGCGCCAGCACCGGCCTCTTCGGCGCGGTGTGGGCGCAGGCGGAGGTGCGCAGAGTCGCCGCGCACCTCGGCGCGGACGTGCTCGACCGCGAGCTGCCGATCGGTCTCGCCGACGACGCCTTCGGCGCCGACGGCGCGCTGCTCGACGCCGGCCAGGCCGAGGCGCTCGGAGACGTGGTGCGCGCGCTGCTCGCTCAGACGCGCGAGGCGGCCGTCAACGCGGCATGATGGGAGGGCAATGGATGAGCTTCCCCTTCTGGAACGACCGCTGGAGGCGACCGAGCGCGCCGACGCGGCGTCGAACCGCAAGCGCATCCTCTGCGCGGCCGCGCGGCTGTTCGAGGAGAGCGGCGCCGAGCATGTCTCGATGCAGGACGTGGCGAGAGCGGCGGGCGTCGGCATGGGCACGATGTACCGGCGCTTCGGTGACCGGGAGGGCCTGACGCACGCGCTGCTGAGCGAGAGCCACCGCCGCTTCCAGGACGACATGGTGCGCGGCCTGCCGCCGCTCGGACCGGGCGCGCCCGCGCGCGAACGGCTGCACGCGTTCGGCCGCGGCTACCTGGAGATCCTCGACGACCATGCCGAGACGCTCGCGGTCGCGGGCGGCAACCCGGCGCTCGGCGGGCCCGACGTCGCCTACCGCATGCACCTCGCGATCCTGTTGCGCGACGCCGGCGTCGCGCCCGGCCTCGACGTCGACTACGCCGTCCTCACGCTGATGGCCGCGTTCGAGGCGCGGGTCCACCTGCGGATGCGCCGCGAGCTCGGCTGGTCGCTTGAGCGGGTCCAGAGCGGCTGGTGCCAGCACGTCGACGGCTGGCTCGCGGAGCGGCCGGCCTGAGGCGCCGGCGACCGGTACGCTCCGAGCATGTCGCCCACGTGGATCTGGATGCAGGTCGGCATCGTCCTGTTCGTGCTCGCGGGCGTCGTGATCGCGATCGTGAAGCTGCTGTAGGAGACCGGCTCGACCCCGCCGCCGCGGGGATATGATGCGCCCGCGTTCCGTCCAACGGAAAAGGGAGAAGGCGCGTGTTCGGCTCGATCGTCGTAGGGACCGATGGCTCTGAAACGGCTCAGGAGGCCGTCAGACAGGCGATCGAGTTGGCACGGATCGCTGGCGCGGCGCTCGAGGTGGTGAGCGCCTACGAGCCGGTGTCGGCGCAGCGCCTGCGCGAGGAGGCGGCGGAGGTCCCGCGGGACATGCAGTGGTCGGTCAACCCGCGCGAGGACGTCGATGCGACGCTCCGACAGGTCGGCGAGGACGCGCGCGAGGCCGGCGTCGAGACGGTCCGCACGTTCGCGCGCCAGGGCGATCCCGCCGACGCGATCCTCGACGTCGCCGAGGAGCAGGGCAGCGGCCTGATCGTCGTCGGCAACAAGGGCATGACGGGCGCGAAGCGCTTCCTGCTCGGGTCGGTCCCGAACAAGGTCTCGCACCACGCGCCCTGCTCGGTCCTGATCATCCGCACGACCTAGCATCGGCTCGCAGCAGCGCCGTCTGCCGCGCGCGTGCCGCCCGGCCGCGCGTGTTCCCGCCCGCGCGTGTTCCGCACTGCCCGCGCGCGTGCCGTCCCGGCCGCGCACGTTTCGCCGCCGCCTCGGCCGCGGGTAGGCGGCCGGGACGGGTGGGCGGCGCAATCGATGCCCCCTCGCATCGACCCCCTTGCGCCGCCCACTCGCCCGGTATCCCGGCGCGCCTTCCCCCTCGGACACGCGGCCGTACCCAAACCTATGCAGTCGAGTACCCGGCAGTCAACCCCATTGTGGAAACCATGTTCCGAAGCGGACAGTTGGACGCCACCGGTGGGATGCTTTCGGCGGTGTCCGAGGTTCTGACGCGGACAGCCCGGGGCTGGGACGCGTTGCTCAGGCCGGGCGTGCGCGACGGCGCTCGATCGCTTCCTCCAGCACCGCCTCCCATCGGCCGACCGCGCCGTCGATCGTCTGCGTCTTGGCCCATGCGCGGGCCTTGCGCCCGAGCCGTCTGCGAGCGAAGCGGTGGCCGATCAGGTCGTCGAGCGCGTCGAACCAGCCGTCGTCGTCGACGAGCCGACCGCCCTGCGCCTCTCCCATCCCGGCGTAGGGACCTATCGGGGAGGCGAGCCACGGAGTGCCGGACGAGGCGTACTCCTTCAGCTTCACGTTCGAGCGCGTGCGATTGAACGGAATGTCGGCGAGCGGAGCGATCCCCACGTCCCATGCGCCCGTGTGCTCCTGCAGGCGCTCGAACGGGACGGTGTACTGGTGGGAGCAGCGGTCGCGCGGCAGGTCGAGCGCGAGGCCGAGCGTCGCGACGCGCAGCGTGTCGTGCGCGTCGAGCAGCCGTTCGAGCGTCTTGACGATCGGGATGCGCGGCAGCTCGGCGGCGTGCTCGAGCCCAGCGGTCCAGCCGATCACGATCCCGTCGTGCTTGCGCCTGCGTGCGCGTGCCGCACCGCGCTGGAGGTAGTTGCCGAGCACCTCGGTGCGCTCGACGCCCTCCGACCGATAGCGCTCGGCGAGCGGTTCGGTCGACGTCGTGACGACATCCGCAGCGCGCGCGATTCTCAGCGTCGCGGCGAACAGCCGTTGGGCGTTGAGGCCCCCGGTTCTTCTGTAGAACGGGCTCTCCTTCGGCAGCGAACTGAGGTCGTCGTCGGTGTCCCACACAAACGCCGCACCTGCCTTGACCGCCTCGGCCACGGCCCGCTGATCCGCCAGCTCGAGCGCGCGGTAGCCGTAGATCACGTCGCAGCCGCGCAGCCGTTCGGGATGCGATCTCGCTTCCTGCTCGTTCAGCCCGTCGGTCGCGTACACGACCTCATGGCCGCGACGCTCCAACTCCGCGAGCGGCCCCAGCACGCGGTAGTGCGCATTGACCTTCCATTCGAAGATCGCCCCGATTCGCATCCCCTGCTGATCATGCCTGAACTCCGAGAGCCGGCGCGGAGGTCCGGCTCAGCGCGGGTTCACGCGCGACGTGTTCGCCAGGCAGGACGGCGTCGCCACCGACGGCGACGTCGCCGCGCCAGCGTCGACGAGGCCCCACCCGTAGACGCGGTTCGGGCCGGGGATCCCGAGCTGCTTTGCGGTGCCCTTCAGCCGGCACTCGACCTGCGCCGGGGTCGGATCGGCGCCGAGCACTCTGCTCGCGATCACGAGCGCGGCGGTCGCCGACACGTGCGGTGCGGCCATCGACGTGCCGTCGTAGCCGGAGGGCAGGCCGAAGCTCGAGATCGACCTCGGCTTGTACGTCATCTGGTAGATGTCGCGGCCGCGGTGCCCGGCCTGGCAGTTGGTGTCCTGCGGCAGGTTCGCGCTGTTGCCGCCGCCGGGCGCGACGAGGTCCATCCCGACGCCGTCGTTGGAGAAGTCCGACAGGCAGGCGGCGTCGGTGGTCGCACCGACGGAGACGACGATGCCGGCGCGAGCGGGGTAGGCGACGCGCGCCTCGCCCTCGTTGCCGGTCGAGCCGACGACGACCGCGCCGCGCCGGTTGGCGTAGCGGATCGCGGCGAGGATGTCCGGTATCTCGGAGGCCTGCACGCTGGTGGAGAACTCGAGGCTCATGTTGATGACCTTGGCGCCGTGGCGCGCGGCGTAGCGGATGCCCTTGGCGATCGTCGCGGCGTCGCCGTACCCCTGCGGGTCGAGCACGCGGACCGGCATGATCGTGGCGCCGAAGGCGAGGCCGCTGACGCCGATGCGGTTGTTCGTCGACTCGGCGATCGTGCCGGCGACGTGGGTGCCGTGGCCGTTGCGGTCGACGGCCTCTCTGCGATCGTCGACGAAGTCGTAGGGCGCGACGAACTTCGTCGTCGCGAAGTCGGGCGATCTGCGGTAGCGGCCGATGTCGGCGTACGCGACGCCGGTGTCGAGCACCGCGACGCGCACGCCCCGCCCGCCGTCGGCGCCGGCGTCGCGCACGTTCGTCCAGGCTTCGAGGGCGCCGACGCCGACGCGGTCGTCGAAGAAGTTCCACTGGAGCGCGGCGAGCCCGCCGGGGTAGCCGCGGATCCCGACGTCGTCGGGCAGCGGGACGAGCGCGTCTTGGGCCGTCTGCGCGCCTCTCGCCGGTCCGATCGCGCTGGCGCGCGCGATCGGGTTCGGCGCCGCGTAGGCGACGCCGGGCGTGCGGCGGAGCTTTGCGACGGTCGCGCGGACCTTCCCCTCGGGCACGTGCAGCACGCGCGTGCGGGCGCCGGGCGACGTGCCGGAGCGCGCGCCGACCGAGCGGGCCGCGGCCGCCTGCGCCCGCGGGTCGGTGTCGGCCTTATAGCCGACGACGACCTCGCCAGGGACGTACGCCGGCGCGCCGCCGTTGAAGGCTGCGGACGCGCCGCCCGCGGCGAGGCCGAGGGTCGCGGCCGCGACGGCGGCTGCGACGGCGAAGGGACGGCGGGCTGTGGGAAGGGGGAGGGGTGCGCGCAAGCGGGGGCCTTGGGGGAGAGTGCCGATCAGTCGCAGAAAGCTTGCCGCACGCTTCTTAAGACATCATCGGGAAGCAAAAGTTTCCCCGTATCCCCATCTTCCTGCGCCCTGCCGGGCGCGCCGCCGTCCATGACCGCCCGCTTCTTCCCCCGTGACGAGTACTACATGCGCCTCGCGATGCGCGAGGCCGACCGTGCGCTGGAGCACGACGACGTGCCCGTAGGGGCGGTCGTGGTGCACGATGGCGAGGTCGTCGCGACGGGCCACAACGAGCGCGAGCTGCGCCAGGACCCGACCGCTCACGCCGAGGCGATCGCCCTGCGCGAGGCGGCCAGACACCTCGGCAGCTGGCGCGTCCTCGACACGGTCCTCTACGTCACGCTCGAACCGTGCGCGATGTGCGCGGGGGCGATCGTCCTCGCGCGCGTGCCGCGCGTGGTGTTCGGCACCTGGGACCCGAAGGCGGGAGCGGCGGGCAGCGTGCTCGACGTGCTCGACCAGCCGCAGCTGAACCATCGACCTGAGGTCGACGGTGGGCTGCTCGCGGACGAGTGCGCTGCCCAGCTGCGGGCGTTCTTCGCCAGCCGCCGCTGACGGTTTGCACGGCTCGCCACGCTCGGCGCTGAGTCGCTACCCTTTCGCGACCACCTGGAGGGGTGGCAGAGCGGTTGAATGCGGCGGTCTCGAAAACCGTTTCAGGGGTTAAGCCTCTGACGAGGGTTCGAATCCCTCCCCCTCCGTGCTCCGGCTCGAGGCCTGCGCCGGTGGCGCCGGACTACGGCACAACGCGAAGGAGCGCGGGTGGGACTGTGTCCCAACCCGCGCTCACTCGGATCTTCGTCGAGCTGTCGCCTTCCCGTCTCCGATCGCGAAAGCGTCAGGACAAGGACAAGCCTGGGCTGATGGCAAGCTGGCCGCTGATCGTGGCCGATCCGCATATCGCATTGCCGGCAAATCTATTGGCTACAAAGTATGTCTGCCCGCTGCCGTCGTTGATGATCCCGAATTCCATCGGGCCAGCGTATAGGCACGGACCGCTGATGCTGAGCTGAAAATCTGGAATCGAGAATAGCGCTTCGGCCGGCATGTTCGAATCATCGGTGAGCACGATTGGCCAGGGATGGTTTAGCGTTGAGAAAGTGAATCCGCCACAGGGGTTCGGACCTATCGCGGCAGCAGTGATGCTCCCGGCGGTGTTCCCGATCGCTATCGGCCCCGCATTTATGGTCCCTGTGAGTGTCATGTTGCATGGCAGCGTGAATATCGGCGTGTTGAAGTTGAGAGTTCCGACTGATCTCGCCGTTATTCTCCCGCTTGGGGAGACGCTGACCGCAGCAGAGGACGTACTGACGGCAAACGCCAAGGCGCATACCGTCAAGAATGCGGCGAAGAGAAGCCGTACACACGTGGACATCGCGATTCTCCTATGTGTCGTCGCGCGCAGGACGCATCGCCCACGGCGAGGGAAGTTCGAGCGTCACAGACACGGGAATCACCCGTGAAACAGCTGAGCGCGGGTACGAACAATGTCCGCACCCGCGCTCGTATTTCAATGCACTGAGCTGGCCCGCTCAGTGAAGAGCGTGCCTCACACCCTTAGGACAGGGTCTGGACCGGATTGAACGTGAAGCCGCTGCCCGAGAGGCTGCCTCTGCCGCAGAACGCGGGGCTGCCCGTGAGGCTGTTCGTTAGTATGTCCGCGTGGCCGCTGCCATCATTGACGTATAGGAAGCCAACGTCGCCGCTGTATAGGCACGTACCGACCGAGAACTGAACGTTTCTGATCGTGAATAGCGCGCCATCGGGCATTAGGGAGTCATCGCTGAGCGTGACCGTCCACGGATGATTTAGGGTTCTGACCGTGAAGCCGCCGCACGGGTTCGGCGCTATCCCCGCGCCGGTGAGGCTACCAGCGGTGTTGCCGACCGTTATCGGGCCCGCGCCGATGCTGCCGGTGAGCGTCACGTTGCATCTCAGCGTCGCTATCGGCGAGTTGAGGTTGAGCGTTCCGACCGAGGTGGCGGTTATGTTGCCGCCCGGGGACGCGCTGACCGCTGCAGACGACGTGCTGGCGGCGAACGCCATCGCAGTCACCGCAAGGACAGCAGCGAAGAGAAGCTTCGCGTACTTGGACATGTGGGTTCTCCTAATTGTTCCAGGTCAGGAAGTAGATGCCTGGAATAGTTGTGTGACGACCCGCGAGAGAACTCGAAGGTCGGTGACGTACTGATACGGATACGCGGCGCATGCGTCAGCACCGCCTGGCGATTGTTGCGTCCGTTCTTCGATCACCCCCCTTTGGGGTGAGACAGGCGATAGCAAGCCGCAAACGCGGCGAATCACCTGCATTCCCCCATTGGGATCGACGACACAGAGGGCCGGCGACCACGGCTTCCCTTGACCTGCTTCGCAAGAAGCGAAGCACGAGTGCACTGTAGCGAGCGGGTCTGATGCGGGTCAAGTACTGACGCACTGTCAGGGCATCGCTGCGGGAGCGTTGCGCAGCTGTTCGCCCCGGCTGGCGACAGAGTCCAATGGGAGATCGTTGAATGCACAAGAAGCCGAAGATCGCGTGAATACTTTGAGCGCGCGCGGCGACGAGCGGCTAGGTGCGCAGGCAGGGCCTTACGCGTTCGTCGTCTCCGTGGAGAGACGACTCGGTCGATTCTGGCGCGTATCGACATACATTGGATTCGGTGTGTTGCCCCTTGACACGGATACGCGAGAGTTCCTAATGTCCTCTCGTACTCGCTCGGAGGGTCTGCGATCCGAGCGGTGCGCAGTCCGAGGGGAGAAGATGTCTCGTGCCTCCAGGGCCTATGGACGGCCCCTGGGTGATTGCATGCACGTCCATGTCGGAACGCCTCGGGTTTCAGCGTGCGAACAATCTACTGCGGCCGCAACGGGCGGCCGCAGAGAAAGGCAGGTGCTGCATGAGGTTGCACAAGAAGCTGCTGGGCGCGGGCGTCGGAGCGCTCGTCGCCGGCTGTCTCGGCATGTCCGCGACCGCCACGGCCGCATTCCCGAACTTCTCGGATTGTCCGAGAGGCTCGTTGTACTGCGTCGACGTCCAGTCGACCGGCGGAAGCATGGACATCAAGGGATTCAGAGTCCCACTCGGAGACTCCCTGAACATCCGGGGCGGTCTCGTCAGCCCGGACGGCAGCCAGGTCGTCTTCACGCCCCCTGCTGGGACTAACGGGTTCTTCTCGAAGTCCATACAGGTCCCGGGTGGCCTTCTCGGCATCGACTTCCCGCTGCCGGGCAACGCCGTGAGAGCGACTGCGAAGCTCGCCGGCCCGCCGTCGGCGATCAAGATCGGCCTCGACGACTTCTCGTTGAGAATGCCGATGAAGCTTGAGCTCCGGAACCCCCTGATCGGCCCCTGGTGCCAGATCGGATCGGACAGAAATCCGGTCACTGTGAACCTGCACATAGCGAGATTCGGCACCCCCGACTTCCCGGCTGGTGGCGGCCTCCTCCTGTATGGGAACACGCACGTCGACAGCACGTTCTCGATTCCGGGTGCGTCGAACTGCGGCCTGACCCTGGGCCTGATCGACGCGCTCGTCAACGCGAAGCTGAGACTGCCGTCGTCCTCTGGCAACAACACGATCACGATCGACAACAACTTCGGGTTCGTCCCGGGGAGCTGACACAGCACGGGGGTCCAGGGCCCCGCTGACAGCAGTAAGCCAGTAGTTCGATTCTGAACGCCTGATCGTCGGCGCGTCCCTCGTCTCGGGGCGCGCCGACGCTGTTAAGGTGTGGCCGGGTCGGAACGAGGCCGTCGAGCTGCTCGGGAGTTGCGACGTCGCGCACATCCGCCGGCCTACACACCGATGCGCAGCGTCTCGCACGCCGCGCCAGAGAGGTGCCGCTGGACGCACTTGCGTGTGCAGAAGCGGACTTCGACATCGGGTCGCCTCGATCGTGGACATCCCGCTCGACCGCGCGCTCGAACATCATCCGCGCGGGTCGGCGTCGTTGAGTTCTTCGTGCCGAGGTGCGGTACGGGCTTGCGTCGAGAACCAGGCGTGTTTATAGTCAGAATGAGTAGGGTCGCACTTGGAGGAGAGCAAATCTTGGGAACGTCTCGTGGGGGTCGCCGACGTGCGTTCGTTCGCGCATCCAACCGTTGTCACGGTTCGGTTTGCGGAACTCGGCATGGAGACCGCCCATCCTGATTGGAGTCGGTGTCGCGGATTCACGTGGAGCGGGATCCACATGAAGTCGCGTCGCAATGGGAGCGTGTTCGCTCGTCGGACGTGGATGCCGGCGATCGAAGCGCGAAGTGCTCCCGACCTCGTCACGGTTCGACGTAGCGAGCCGAAAGCGCAGCATCGAGCAGCACCGCTACGTAGCGCACCAATCCGAGTAGAGGAAGCGAGAAATGCAAACTGAGTCGCCCTCGCACCATTTCGCCGAGGTTGCACATGACGGACCGAAGCACGCGGCGTCGAAGCGCTCGCGCGACGTGCGGGCCAGTCCATGGACGATCCGCCGAGCGCGCGGTCGCCTCGCGTTTCTCGGCGCGACCGCGTTGACGTTCGCCTCTCTCACCGGTGTCGCGAGCGCGGGCGACATCCTCCGACCGCCGGGAGCGAACCTCGAGAACCGTGGCTACGAGATGGTGTCGCCTGCCGCCAAGGGGTCGAACGACATCGCCTTCACCGCGTCCCGCACGCGTAGCGCGCTCGACGGCGACAAGGTCACGTTCATCTCCGTCGGTGCGTTCGCCGACGCACCTGGAACTGCTGCCGTCGTCCAGTATCTCGCATCGCGTGGGAGCGACGGCTGGAGCGTGCGGCCGCTGACGCCGGCTCAGCAGACCGACGAGTGGAGCATCACTCGGAACAGCGCGTTCCGTGACTTCTCCGACGATCTGTCGCACGGCGCGTTCGTCAGCGGTGAGCCCCGTCCGAATCCGCTGGCTCCTGCTGACGTCCGCAACCTCTACGTGCGCGACAACGTCCAGAACATCTTCAACGTGGTGACCACCGTCCCGCCGAACGACGGTATGGGATTCAAGACCGAGCCGTTCTATGCAGGGGCCTCGTCGGACTTCTCGCACGTCGTGTTCGAATCGACGGCTCAGCTGACGCCCGACGCGCTGCCCGGCGGCGTCAGACAGGTGTACGAGTCGGTCAACGGTCAGATCCGGCTCGCCGGCGTGCTGCCCGACGGATCGGCGCCGGTCGGCGGCTCGCAATCCGGTTTCGGCGCCGGCGACGGGATCGCGACGCTCGACAACTTCACGAAGCGCACCGTCTCCGACGACGGGTCCCTGATCAGCTTCACCGGCATCGACGGCGGTGGCGTGGCGCACGTCTACGTGCGTGAGAACGGCAGAACCACCACATGGGTCAACAGATCGCAGCGCACCGACTGCGCCACATCGCCCGGCTCCTGCACCGGCGCCCCCAGCCCTGACCCGACCGGGATTCACCCGGCAGCCTTCCGCGATGCAACGCCGAACGGCAAGAAGATCCTCTTCACGAGCTGCGAGAAGCTGACAGACGACTCGACAGCGAGAAGATCGGGCTCGTCCTGCACGAACTCGACAGCATCGCCGGACCTGTATCAGTTTGACGTCGACTCCGGAAGATTGAAGTTGATCTCCGTCGACCAGGAGCCGGCGGACCTGCTCACCGCACGCGTCCGCGGGACGATCGGTCAAAGCGACGACGGCTCGATCGTCTATTTCGTCGCAGCCAGACGACTCACCACCAGCACACCGGCGTTCCCGTCGAACCAGGTCGCCGTCTATGAGTGGGACAGTGGAACGCTCGCGTACGTCGGGCTCGTTCGGGCACAGGACGACGAGCTGTTCGATCCCAACTACAGCACTGGCGTCTCTGCGCGGGTGACGGCAGACGGCGGACACCTCATGTTCGCGACCGAGCTGCCGCAGGCCGGGATCGACAACCGCGGCATGGAGCAGATCTACGTCTACGACGCGGGCACCGGTCAACTCAGATGCGCGTCGTGCGGCACGAGAACGACGCCCGCTCTGGGACCGGCGATGGTCATGCAGCAGTCGCCCGGCGTCGCTGCCGGCACCATCGAGTACAACTCTCGCGCGCTGCTCGACAACGGGAGCCGCGTCTTCTTCTCCACGAGCGATCCCTTGGTCGCCGAGGACACCAACGGCAGAATCGACGCGTACGGGTACGACACGGCGACCGGCGAGAACTACCTGATCTCGACGGGCAAGAGCAACGACAGCTCATACTTCGTCGATGCGAGCGCTGACGGGCGAGACGTCTTCTTCAACACCCGTGAGCAGATCAGCAAGCGGGACGGCGACAACAACGCCGACCTCTACGACGCTCGCGCCGGCGGCGGGCTGGCGGAGCCGGACGATCCGCAGGTGGTTCCGTGCTCCGGCGACGCGTGCCAGGGCACTCCGAGAACGCCTCCGGCGGCGAACGATCTCGGCACGAGACAGGACTACCCGGTCGAAGCGCCGGACGAGGAACCCGAGGCCTCCAAGCGTCTGACGGTGGCGAAGGTCTCCAGAAGCGCCCTCCGCACGCTCGCGAGAACCGGAAAGCTGACGTTGAAGGTCAAGCTCACAGGCGGCGGGACCGTCACGGCGCTGATGAGCGCGAGAATCAACGGCAGAGGCCGGACGGTCGGCAGCACGTGGAGAACGGTCACATCGCGCTCTGCCAAGACCGTCAGTCTCACGCTGCGGATGTCGGCCGCCGCTAGGAGAGCACTTGCTCGGAGCGGCCGCCTGAAGGCAACGATCACGGTGTCCTCAGACGGCGCCAAGTCACGGAGAACCTCGTTGACCATCACCCGGAAGCGTGGGTGAGGACATGGATCAGGAGATGCAAGGAATGACGCTGTCGACTATCCGCATGAGAGGAGGCCGACGGCTGCTGTTCACGATGGCAGTCGTCTGCGCCGCTCTCGTGGCGCTGATGTTCGCGAGCTCCGCGCA